>NZ_JBBOPN010000002.1:0-682665 GCF_038003645.1 Bacillus sp. FSL E2-0195
CCTCTACCTTCTTTAGAGTAGGTGGCAGTAAATCTACAGGATTTGTTGTCGTGCCATCGTTTTTATCTTTTTCTGGTTTATCTGGTTCTGTTGTTGTACCACCATTATTATCTTTTTCTGGTTTATCTGGTTCTGTTGTTGGTTTCTCTTTCATATTAATTGCATTGTATAAAAATTGCGCATATTGCTCACGTGTTACAACCATTTTTGGCTCAAACATATTGTTTCCTGTACCAGCAGCAATTTTATTTTCTTGTAATGCACTGATAGCATTCGTAGCCCAATAGTTTTTTTCCACATCTTTAAAAGTGTTAGTTGCTGTTGCTTTTAAATTAAAAGCTCTTGTTAACACAGCAGCTAACTGCTCACGTGTTAAGATATTATCAGGTCCAAAATTCCCATCACCATAGCCACTCATAATACCAGCTTTACTTAGAGATAAGATTTCTTTTTCAAACATATGCCCTTTGACATCAGTAAACGGATTTTTAATATTAGGGTCATCTGCAGGTTTCAAGTATGCATAAATCATTCTAGCTACTTGACCACGAGTTATGTTATCACCAAAACCAAACATACCATTTCCATAACCTGCAATAATATTTTTATTTGCTAAATCTGTAATAGCATTAAAGGACCAATGGCCTTGTGGAACATCATTAAACTTTTTGCCTTCTGCCTGCGCATCTATCATTGGTGTTAATGTTGTTGCTAACATAATACCGCCTGCTAATACCGTCTGTTTAAGTTTCATAAATTATCTCCTTCATTCAAATTACGTTTATATGATTATTTCCCCTCAATATAATACTTGAGTACACTCACTACTTCATCTAAACTAATGTGCTAGACTCATTACAGAAGTTCAATGTAAATCTATATCTTTATATTTTAATTCTATAAATTATAACATGCAATATATTCCTTTTTTCTCACTTTTAAATTTTTTTAAAAGATAGATTATAATAAAGGTCTATAAGCTAAAATTCTATTCGAAATAATAGTTACAATGGAAAAAAATAAAAAAACAGGCAATTGCATGTGAACTGACGCAATTACCTGTTTTTCTCACTTTCACCTATTTATTTTTTAAAATTTCATTAACCTCTTCTACACTTAATTCAGCAGCTTCCGCTACCTTCTCTATAGGTAATCCTACTTTTATCAAGTTTTTAATTAGTTGCTTTTTACCTTTTTCTTCTGCCGTTTCTATTTCAGATATTCGATCTTTTATTGCCTTCTCTCTCGCCTCATATAAGCGTAAAAAATCCTTATCGCTACTTAAACGCTCCCAATCCTCTATCGCCTTTTTCAAAACTGGATCTTTTTCCATTGCTATCGCCTCCAGGATTGTAGTTAAACTCTCATCCTCATGCGCAGGAAATAATAATAACCAACGCGCTAAAGAATCTTCCCATGGATTCATTCGTTCTTCTTGCCATTCTTGAATTACTTTTGGAATTTCAAGAAAATGCAACTGCATATTTTCGGTAATGATACGCTTGGATTTTCTGTTCATCACCGTATTAACATTATGAAATTCCTGCTCTTCTGGAAACAAAATGAAATCCACTATATTAATACAAATTGTTGGTCTTAATTCTGTGTACTTCATCCCTTGAGTCATTTGGGAATAATACATACCTGACCAGTAGAACAAAGAGCGCTCTATCATATCTTTTTTGTCTCGAACTTGAATCTCTATATTAATTTTTATACCACTATTTAGTGTAGCTCGCAAATCTAAAATAGACAATTTATCATCCTTTTGCTCTCTTGGAAGATGCGGATCATCTAAGTGTAAAGAAGTGATTTCTTCATTGATAGATGATTGTAATACCGCATTTAGAAAACCAATTAATATGTCTTCGTTTCCTTCTACCCCAAATAGACGCTTAAAAGCAAAGTCAATTCGTAAATTTACTAGTTTCTTTTTTACATATGCACTCATATTTTCCCTCTACCCTTCTACTTTTAAAAATTTTTATTTAAAGGCATAAAAAAAGATAGAATTACAATTCTATCTTTTTTCCCTTCTATTTATCTCACCAAATATGGCTACTAGCTGTTTAATATATATGAAATATCCTCTTCGCACATATTTGTCGCATTTGCAATCGTCGTAATAGAAACGCCTTCATTATAAAATCTATGAATTAGTTCTATTCTTTCTTGTTCCCTAGCTTTTTTGTCTACGTCCATTAATTGTTGCATAAGATTCATGTACTTAATACACACCTTTCTTTTATATAAAATCCCCTAGCTGAAATTTTACGATTTATTATATTGTGCGGAAAACTGGCTTGAAAAATGCTTGCATAGCATCATCCAAACCTTTTCCTTGTGCTGGATTCCATGCAGCAATCGTCACATTATAGCCCTCTTTCTTTAATTCTGTCGCAAAAGCAATTAAGGCCGCTCTTACTTTCTCGTTCTCTACTAAATCTGCGTCAAATGCTAAATACACATTCTCTACACTCATGTCTTTTAATACAGGCATAGCAAGTCGCCATGCATTTACACCTGGAATTGCAAGTACTGTTGTCCCTACTTTAGATATCTCCTCTTTGTTCAGCCTTTGAGGAATTAAATCAACAACCAAATCAGCTTTCATAGGACCTTCTGTAATCATTACTGATTTTGTTTGATGTAATGTACCCGAATTCCAATGTTTCAAGTGAGAGCTTGGTACCGCTACATGTACAGGAAGTGGATGTTCACTACCACCTGCACCAGTTCCATGATTTTTATTTGCTGATGAGAGCCACAAGTACTTTTGACCTTTATGAATCTTTACAACAATTCTTCCCTCTTGAAATGAAATTTCTACTTTTTTGCTCACTTCTAGTTCGCCTTCAAAGATACAATCACCATTCTTAGTTACCTTTACAACATTAGGTTGTTCAATTAATTCCGCTTGAACTCCAGTAGGTGCAGATTTCACATGAACTGAGTTTTTCACTTCATCCACACGAACCTGCCATCCAACAATTTGATTATACTGGTTTCGAAAAGGAATCAATATACCAGGGGAGCCTGCCATTAAACGAAGCGAAAGTGTACCTTTTTTCATTTCATAAAAGCCTGGCACGCCCTGCCAACAATCTTTCTTCCCAATCTGTTTGAATAACTGCTCCCAAACGGTTGTATACGTATTATCCTCTTCTAACACAATTTGTTGTTTTAAGAAGGAACGATATTGACGTACTTGTATTTGTTCCTCGTTCATTTTTCTATCTCTTAATAAATGTGCATGATGATTATCTTGCAATGGTATAAAATCAATTAACTTACGATTAAACACATCTAATTTCTCATTGCTTTTCTTATCATGAACCTGAACTTCATCCACTTCAGGCAATTGATACTTATCTTTTCCATTTATGTAATGAATGTAGCTTGGATTGCTCGTATTTTTCCCATAGACCCATTTGCTTTCTACACGGGTACATGCTACTTTCTCTTGCGAAACATGCAGCATACAATTGCCTGTATCATGACAAATTGGACAAGGAACACGATAAAACTCCCACCAGCTACCTCTTGGATACGCACTTGTTAAACGAAATTGACCTCTTTGAATGTTATAATTCATGTCTCCCAACTCCTTGTATACTGTTTATTATATATGGAACTATCACTTCCATTAAACTCTTTATACTTCTATTTAGATATTACCCTTGTACTTCTAACGTTTATACAAAAGAATATGTATCGCAAACTAAATAATCGCTTCTATGTTCTTGATCTAACAAAGTCGATTTCACACATCTCAAATCTTAAACTCTCCCCAATAAAATAAAAGGACAGAAATTCATAGTCATTTTTCACTACGGATTTCTGTCATTCCCTCTGTCTGTACACTTTCATATGGTTCTGTAAATCACTCATTACGATACACTAACACCCGTTAAAGAGAATAAGTCCTCTTTTGTCGGATTAAGTGCTTGCAACCAACTATCTACCTGTAGGAAGTTTACTTTTCTTAATTGTTCTCCCTTCTCCGCACGCTTTGCCACTTCTAATCCTCCATGATGATGAACAAGAATTGTAAGATCATCTTTCTTGAAAATACAATCTTCATCTGAAAACTTTACATGATGGCTTCGTAAAATCGGCTTCCACTTCTTAAGTGAATACCCTTCTACATCTAAAAAACCACGGATTGCAGTAAAGCGAAAACTTGTCCCTCTAAAACATCTTTCCAACAAAAAAGGAAATCTCGTACACATCCATTAAAATGAACATGATACAAATAGATTTCCCCTGCTTGTTTTGCTACTTACTGTGACAAGTTTGATGGTTTAATTGAAAACTGATAACAATCCCGTTCCCAAAAAGCTCCTCCTTTTGTAACTCTCAATCGCAATGCTCGTAAACTCGGAATAAAATCATCCGGATGTGCAGAACAAAATATAGATACTTCAAAACTCGTATTCATTATAAATCCCCCTAAATAATAATTTTGCCCACTGTGATAATGGGTTTTACCAATCAAACAGACTTGAAAACAACACAAAAAGGGCTTCTTCAAGTCGATTAATAATGTGCATAGCAAAATAAGCTATATATACACTAATCGGCTCAAAGAAGCCCTTTCAAAATTGAAACAAGACGCAACTTGCTTCTACAACTCAACCACAACACATAAGGTGTGGGAATAAACGGAATCAATTAAACAATAAATATAGTTTTATAATAATAAATTCATACCAGTATTTCAACAATTTTATGCCTCTTTAAATATTCTGATTATTCCTTTTATTTTCATTGAAATAATGTATAATAAAAGTATCCTACGCGAGATATTGAGTCGTATCTCATTCGTCATTCAAAAAAGGCCTGTATATAAAAATAAGGCCTTTTTTATTTATGTAAAAAATATAAATAAAAAGAGCTCAATGTAGCTTTGAAATAAAGTCTTACCGCAGTCAACGAAAGTACGGTCTAGATGCAGAGTACTGATAAAAAGTGAAATAATCAAAAAATTAATAACAGAATTTGTTGTAATTTGACTTGAGTTTCATTTATGTTAAGCTTTTATATTTTTTATAAATTAATTAGGATATAGTTCACTTAACATAGCATGTGGGTTCTTATTCCAAAATCTATCTAATGGGGTTCTTAACCCTTGATTAATTACCCACCTTCTACTATATATCCTTATTAGTTCTTCATTAGTTAATTTTTCTTTTTCCTCTATCGTCCATTTCAATGCTTCTAATGCCTTCTCCTTTGTCCAAAACCCACGAGGGGCCCTATTTAATTCCCATTCTTTAAACTTCCCTGGGTACAACTCGTGTAGCATGGCATATGGACTATTTTTCCAAAATCTATCTAATGGGGTTCTTAGCCCTTGATTAATTATCCATCTTCTACTATAGACTTTTATAAGCTCTTCATTTGTTAACTTTTCTTTTTCCTCTATCGTCCATTTTAATGCCCCCAGTGCCTTTTTCTTTGTCCAGTAGTTTTTAGGTGTCTTCTGGAATTCCCACTCTTTGAAACATCCAGGATATAACTCATCTATCATACTAAATGGACTATCATTCCAATATCTCGCCAATGGGGTCCTTAAGCCTATTTCTGAAAACCAAATTACACTAATTTTTTTTCTTATCTCCTCATTATTCATTTGTTTTCTTTCCTCTATCGTCCATTTCAATGCTTCCAACGCTTTTTTTCTTGTCCATAAACGACTAGGAGTTTTTTTAAAATCCCATTCCTTAAAATGGTCTGGATATAATTCATTTATCATTATGTAAGGACTATTTCCCCAAAAAATTTGGCAAGGTGAACTCAAATTATGCTTAGTTAACCACTGAATATTATAAACCTCCAATAATTTATTATCTGTTAACCTTTCTTTTTCTTCTATCGTCCATTTTAATGCTTCCAATGCCTTTTCCTTTGTCCAATAGTTTCTAGGTGTCATTTGAAATTCCCATTCTTTAAAACAATTCGGATAAACATCATTTATCATGGCATATGGGCTATCATGATATTTAACGCTAAGTACACCACCTAATTTATATTTAATAATTAATTGGGATTTCCAACTCTTAAGAATTGTTTTTTTATCCCTCTTTAAAACTTTTTCTATAAAATACTTAATTACACGTTTTGCTAGATTATTATCATAATCATCACTCCATGTACTTTTAGGAAATTGCTTTCTTTTACCTTCTAAAATTTCTTGATATATTTGTTCAATGCTATACATATTATTTACTCCTTTTGTTGTGCAAATAAAAAATCCATAAAATCATATACATTGTTATTAGATTCTTTAATCAGTTTCTATGATGATTTCCAAAAAGTACAAATAGAACCTATCATCCTTATTCCTGAGGAATAAATTTATATTATGGCGGATTCATCAGCTGTTAAACGTATAATTGAAAATTTAATTACCAATGCAATCAAGCATTCAAGTGAAGAGGTTACCATTCAACTTAATATAATGAATCCTGCTAAACAATTAAAAAAAGAAGAATTTCCTTTTCTTTTTGATCGCTTCTATAAAGTCGATCAAGCAAGGAAAAAAAGGTACAGATTTAGGTTTGCTTATTGCGAAAAGTCTAATGACAAAGATGGATGGTAATTTATCAGCAGAATTAATTGGTGATCAATTAAAGATGAAGTATGAATGGAAAAAAGGAACAATAATTACAAAAATCCCATCTATATAGATGTGTTTTCTCCTGGTGCATTTTTTGTAAATTCGTATAAGGCACATGCACCTAAAATAACGAATATACCTTCAGGAGCATCTATTTGGTATAGTTTTCCATACGTCTGAAATTACTAGTTCATTACCTATATAAGACGTAAAATATGCCTCAATATTACAGATTTCGCGATGTGGGAAAGCCCATATCGCACTTTAGTCCACCTTTAGGCATGGGATGAAAGGATCGCTTTTTCATAGAAAAACAGTTGTTTATTGGTTATACTGAAACGATAGACAAGTACAAGTCTTTAAAACGACATTGTGTTCCTTGAAAACAAGATATCATATGGAGTTCGGTAGCCGAATTCATGCTATCGGTAAAATGATATATGTCGTCAAGAACAAGACGCTAAAACATATGAACACGAACCTATACGGTCTGTCGTGAGAGTGGTGATGGCACACCGCAATCTTGCACGTCAGCGATACCAGAAATGGACTTCGCCTTTGGTAGCAAGAATCCCACTGACGTTTGTCAGCTTGCCCCTTTAGGGGTGGGATTGTCAATTATAGTAAATTGCACAACATATAAAATACCTCTTCTAATTAGATAAAAATATAAACTTTATTATCTTCTTTCTAATTTAAAACATTATATCTAAATATACAACTTTATTATAACTAAATTCTAAGTGAAATGAATATGCAAAAATGCATATTCACTTCACTTAGATTATACCTTTGTTTATCTACATTATTTTAAGGATATCCATTCATAGCTAGACCATTCTTTAGGCTGCTTGTCATACTTGATACGACCAGTGGTACAAAAAGAGGCAAGCATCCATTGAATAAGATTCATCTTTGCATAGGGATCAATACAATCCTCTATTTTTTTCAATTGATAGCCAGTACTATTTTTCTGCCAAATCGTATATAGACGAAAATGGGTAGTAGTAATGAGTCTAGCCCTTGTTGTAACCTGCCATTTTGCAATTTTCGTTAAATCTTCTTTTACCTTTCTTTCGTACTCTTGTTTTACTACCTTGTAACTCTTCTCTTTATTGATTAATCCATTAGAAAATTCTAAAGGCATTTGATGCACCTCATAAACTATGCCTTCTTCCCCCCCTAAAATATTCGATTCCACTAGAAATATATTTTTTAGCTTTAACTGTTCCGTTAATTCTTTTCCTCTTTGATAAAATGGCTTTTTCATCTTCTGCAACAAGACCACCTGTACAATTAATCCGATAAGTAACGGATACGCTAGTACAAACACCATATTAATAAACATGTTTACAAGAAGTACTCCTACTATTGCAAATATCGTAAAGTAAATATACGTTTCTCTTTGATGAATGATTCTACTGTTCAAGCCAAGATACCTCCGTTTTGATATATAGTGAAAGCAACATAAACAAGTGCTCCTAATAAAATAGAACAAGCCCCTGGAAAGCTCTGTATTAGCTGTATTTCTTTCTTTGGCAGTTTCGCACCAAATATAGAGGCAGTATGCTCTAATTGGTCTTTAATAGCTCCCATAAACCCTAAAATCTTAATTAATCGATACATACTAGCAATCCAAAAGAATAGTAAATGGAAAGCTGTTAATGTAATAGCGGTAAGCATAGCCGATTCTTCTACTACGTTGCTAACATATAAAGCTACCACCACAAGCATTTTCGTATCACCGGGTGAAGAAAATTTAAACGTCTCTAGCAATAAACCACATGCTAAGGCCATAACTAGTACAATCGCAATCTCCTTGCCTGTTCGTATTCCAGCAAAATAGGTGATTCCTATACCCATAATTAAGAATAGTAGATGCCACATATTTTTTGTTTTTCTATATTTCAAATCAGTAAATACATTCAGGAACATGTAGCTTAGTAATAATCCTATAATATACAAAGGCATTCTCTTCTCTCCTTTTCTGAATCCATATACAATTGCTGTCTAAAAAAGGGAACCACTTCTAGAGTAGCCCCCTTGATTTTTACATTTATTTTTTGTTCCAAGAATCCACATCTGCATTGCTTGATGCTTTTGTGAATCGAGCTAGAATTGTATCATACCCACCTTGAATTGCTTTCCATACAAATGGCCCAATGACTAGCACAATAATTACCGCTAAAGCGATTAACATACCGTTTTCTGATGATAACTGTGAATCTTCGTTTTTTAACCAATTTTTCATTTTTGCTAACATATTATTTTCTTCTCCTTTATATATAAATGTTAAGAATCTACTAATACAAAAAATCAACTATTAAAAGCCTTTATTTCTTGTTCCAAGAATCTACATCTGCATTGCTTGATGCTTTTGTGAATCGAGCTAGAATTGTTTCATATCCACCCTGGATTGCCTTCCATACAAATGGCCCAATAACAAGTACAATAATTACCGCTAAAGCGATTAACATACCGTTTTCTGATGACAACTGTGAATCCTCATTTTTTAACCAATTTTTCATTTTCGTTAACATTTTATTTTGCTCCTTTATATATCAATTTTAGGAATCTATTAAGATAAGAATTTACCTATTTACAGCTTTTATTTCTTGTTCCAAGAATCTACATCTGCATTGCTTGATGCTTTTGTGAATCGAGCCAGGATCGTATCATATCCACCTTGAATTGCTTTCCATACAAACGGTCCAATGACTAATACGATAATAACCGCCAAGGCGATTAACATACCGTTTTCTGATGATAATTGTGAGTCTTCATTTCTTAACCAATTCTTCATTTTTGTTAACATGTATTTTGCTCCTTTACCTATTCAATTTGGGATAATATCTTTTTATATACTTGCAAATCCTTGTGCTAAGGATTGAATAACAATGACCATTGGATATATAACGATACAACCAATAACCGCAACGTTAAATTTATTCATTTCCATTGGTTTATCTTGAACCAGACGGTTGTAGTTCTCATGTTTTAATTCACGCATCATTTTGATTTGCGAATCCATAATACGAAGACTTTGTACCTTGTCCGTTTTTTGCGCTTGTTGTAACGCAATCGTAAAGGTGTTTACTTCTGGACTATTTAAAGCTGTTGCGAAGTTCCTAAACGGTTGATCCGAACCCGCATACATTTCTAATTCCGCTGTAAGAGTAGATACATAAGGACTAAGATGCCTCCCTGCATATATCTGTGCCTTTTTTACTGCTTCTAATGTTGTATGTGTCTTTAACAACTGCAGCAACGGAATTAAATACTCCGGTAACTCAAACTTTCTTGCCTCTACAGCCTGTTTAATCTTTCTTTTTAATAGATAATCTGGATAGAAGTAAAGCAGTGGCGAAACCAGAAAACCTACTTTAAATAAGTAGTAATCATGGAACACAGTACAACTTAAGAAAACAGAGGTGAAAATGACGGGATACGCAACCTTCATTTTTAAATATTCTTCTGGCTTTGTATCCAAACCAGCTTCTTCTAGTTTTTTCTGAATCTGCTCTTTCTTTTCTTCAGTCAAATACTTATGCGATAGCGATTGGAAAGGAGCAAGCATCATTTGATTCAAATTCTTCTTTTCAATCCGCTTCGCATTTTCTACATAATGGGTAAGTACACTCCCACTGTCTTTTTTGCTTTGTAGAAAGGTGGAGAATACCCAATACATGACAACAAATATGACTAAACCTAAAAACGCAGCCATCTTATTCCCCCCTTTCTGTCGGGTTATAATTTGCAATTTTTTCTACACGTGTTGCTAGGAAAAATATAATAAATATATTTACTGTTAATGTAATTTTCCCCATCATAGAACCTGCTAAAAATCCATACGCTTCTTTTGACATCAACATAATGACAATCGGCATGGCGATGACTATTAAGCAGTTCTGTACAAAAGCACGTTGT
The DNA here is from genome assembly GCF_038003645.1 of Bacillus sp. FSL E2-0195. Lineage (NCBI taxonomy): Bacteria > Bacillati > Bacillota > Bacilli > Caryophanales > Bacillaceae > Bacillus > Bacillus sp. FSL E2-0195. The sequence continues at coordinate 10,550 of NZ_JBBOPN010000002.1, forward strand.
GCTTGCGACAAACTAGAACGTAATCTTGCCAGGTATAGCTTTTGTTTTTCGAAATCTTCTGCAATATCTAGCAACACTTGCACTGAATTTGCTCCACCTTCTCGGCTACATACTTCCAACATTTCGTGGAAGAAAACCAATTCTCTAAAATTAAAGGTTTCATTAAATCCTCTAAATGCACGGTGCATCGTTGTTCCACCTTCTAATAAAAGAGAAACTTTTTCTATTTCTTCTTGAATACTGTCATGCATCATCGGTTTCACCTGAACTAATACCCGTTTTGCGTTGTTACTAATTTGAAGCGCATTCGCTACAGCCTTCATATAGATAGATAGACGGTCTATGACAACCAAGTAGTAACGTTTTTTTCTTCGATAGAGAAGAAATCTCGGAACTAAAAACCCACATAAAGCGGAAATCAGTGTAAAAGGATCTCTCCCAAAGGAAAAGTAGAATACTGCTGCAATACTCATGCCTGAAAGTACCGTATATACCCAGTACATACTTTTCGTCAGTTTCCACTCGTACTTTTGGGCTTCCTGGATAACGGATTGTGGAAGATACATCCTTATTCCTTTGATATTCCGTAACTCTAAGCGTCTTTCTTCTTTCTCATTTTCTTGTACAAATTGGGAAAGGGCAGAACCCTTAGATTTTGTAAAAAGTAAAACTAACAATAGTACACTCATGAATATTAGGAAGATACATCCATAAGCTAACAAACTATGCATACTGCACCTCCTGTTGTGAAAGGAATGGTGCATAAAGAGCTGGATTTACAGTAGAAAAACGGAACTTCCTTTCCATATCAGCCGACATTGTCGCTGTAGCGATATGATCTCCATGAATCTTCCCTACTCTCTCATTCATTTCATCATGTTCCTCATATGTCGGGATAAACTGAGAAAGCTGATTGAACTGTATATCATCTTGATAATCCAATAGTTCAATCATCTCTGTAATATAACGATTCCCATCATCTTTCTTCTCTAAAAAGACAATCACATCAAATGTCTGCGAAATTAATTCATATAAATACTGGGCGTCAATATTTGCACCACTTTGCAGACACATGAGCATTAAACGTCTAACTGCTTCTTTTGCACTTCTTGCATGGACAGAAGTAAAACCAGGGTGTCCTGTTTGGAAGAAGTTCAGCATTTTTAATGCTTCTTTCCCCCTTGATTCCCCTACTATTAATCGCTTTGGTCCTTGTCGTAACGCATTTGTTAGCAATCTATCAAAGTCAATTGCATTCTCTTCTACTTCCGATGCCCTACACTGCATCGGAACAAAATGATGTTCTGGAAAAATACGATGTAAATATAATTCAGGGTTATCTTCTACTACGAGAGTACGTTCTTTCTTCTTCCCTTTCGGAATATGAGAAGCAAGATATTTCATAAACTCTGACTTCCCTGTACCTGTTGCTCCCGCCACTAAAATATTCATTTTGGCTTTCACGGCTGCGGCCAAAAAGTCCAACATCTCTCTCGATGCTTGATTTGTAGATAACATCCGCTCTTCAGATGCTCGAAGGTGATCCGCATTCTTACGAATTGTTATCGTTGTACCCAGCCCACCAAGCTCATCTAACGCAATATTGATACGTATATACGGAAATACACAATCTACATATGGCTTTGCTGTATTTAATGATTCTGACGTACTGTTTACCATCTTATAGGCTAAAGCTTTGACTTCTTCTTCCGTTTCAAATCGGTAAGGAAATGTACATTCTCCCTCCCCAATTTTTTCGTAAATAATCTCTTTTGTGCCATTTATATAAATATCGGTTACGTCCTTATCCTCTTTCAAAGACTCTATAATCCCGAATCCCACAATATCATCACATACCATGTTTAATAACTGATCCGAAGGAACATCTGCGATAACAACTTGATTACTTAACAAAAAGTTTTTAATGATCGTTTCTACAGCAGCTCTCTTCTCCTTATTCATAAAGGACTCACTTAAGATATCACGATGTTCTTTTACTAAAAACGCACGAATTTCATCCGTTATATCTTTAATTTGTTGAGCTGTAGTCGTCCCTAATTTTCGAGCCGATTTGGAACGAATCATATAACCAAAATGGTATAAATCCACTCGATTTCGTTTTAAGGAGACTTGTTTTGCCTGTAAATAGCCCCACATACTACTAACCTCCCCTTTTAATTTCGAAAACCAAAGATACCCTTTTTCATAGAGGGTGTATGCTGGGATGCAATATCAAGACCAGCTGCTTCCATAATGTGATGGACCTTTGTATTAATTTGTGGGGAACCAATCTGCATTCCCCATTCATAGCTTGTACGATCTCTGTCATATGGAATGGTCACCGCAATTTTTTGAGAAGAAAGCTTTTCAATATCTTCTACATAGTTCTCATCTCCCATGTTCAAAACATGAATTATACGAGGTAATGTCAGCTTCGCTTCTTCTATCAATTGCAATTCTTGCTTAATTGCTAAAGCACCACGAGGGTTACTATTTAGCACATGAACCACAATATCTGATTGATATAAGATTGGGTAACTCAATACCTCTGATAATTCAGTTGGTACTGATAGAATGATGTAATCGTATTCTGTGGCTACAAGCGATTCTATAAATGTTGTTACAAATAATTCTTTGTTTTGAATCTCAGGGAAGTGAGCCATGTTATATCCTGATGGAAATACCAAAAAATCCATCTTATCGTGCAATTTTTGTATCAACCTAGGATTCAATTTTTTCTCTACCAAATCTTGTTTTGTACAAATATACTGCAAGAGATTGTACTCATTTTCTTTTTTAATAAGCTCTAACATATTTTTGCTGTCATGGGCAAGGCCTGTTCCAACTGCAAAGCTTGGTCTTACTTGGTCTGCTTCTACATAAAGCACCTTTTTCCCTAAATGAGCTAACTCATTTGCCATCGCAATACTTAACGTGCTTTTTCCTACGTTTTCGTTTGTCGCATAAAAGGCAACTATTCCTACTTGCCGCTCCATCTTAATACCCCCTTTCTTATTTGGATTCGTTCAGATACTGTGCAACATATTCTTTTACATTTTTAGAAATTGGATTGGTTGAATGTTTCTCTACATAGTCTAAAATGTTCTTCTGATCAGATATTTGTGAGAATCCTTCAGCTGGTTCTAACCCTTTCCCTGTTTGTTCCACCTTTTGGCCAACTGCAACGGGAATCACATCTCCAAGCGTTTTCGCACGATCTAAGTATTGGAGTTGTTCTGGCGAAACAGCCAGTGTATATAAACGAGTTACCTTCGGTTTTTGTTTCCCCTCTTGTTCCTCTTTGGATTCTTTCTTTTCTAACACGAATGCATCTTCTGTATTACTATCTTTTGCAGCCGTAACACGTACACGCTGGAAAAGACCACCGAATACAACCTTCTCATTGTCTCCTTCTTTCACGACCTGTTTAAAATACAAGTCCACGTATGTGTTAGGAATAATACTATTCCCTGAACTTGTTTCAAGATCGACGAGTAACGGGAAAGCAACTTCTCCATTTTTCAGGTTTAATATAGCGGAATCAGGTAACTCGTCTTTCTTTACTACTTTATTTTTGAAGAGATAGCTGTTTTCGGTAATGGGTTGCTCATCATTTGTCCACTTTCCTACAACCTCTTTTTTACTCACGCGTAAAGCATTGGGTGGAATCGCATCACCAGGCAATGTTCGTTCCACTAGCATATCCTCTTTAATCTCTGTATGAGCAGGTATATCCTTTGCGGCTACAACAATCTTTGTTGGTTTCACTGCATTTTCTACTGCAAAATGATTGTATCCATAGATACCAGCGACTGTTGCAGCAGCTAGACCTACCGCAGCAATCTGCTTCTTTTGAAACTTAGATGGCTTCAATGTTTGTATTCCTCCTTATGTAGTCTTTAAACGCAAAAAAAGGACACACCTATGGCATAATGCGCCTTAGGTGTGTCCTTTTAGCTAATCTAAAGTCTATATGAAAATGTTGGATTTATTTTCTTTAATATTACAATTTCAATATTATGATATATATAGTTTTATGTCAATCATTTCTAAAAAAATATCTGTTTTTTCTATTTAAAAGTACATATCCTACAAATCAAAAAACCTTCAAAAACGTTGTCATATCAAGGTTTACGAGCTATTAAACATCTCGTAAATATGATATAATAAATGTAACGTAACTGAATATTTCAGGGTGGTCGGTTGCTATCCTTTCTCTTTCATTTTATGTGGAAAGGAGGTGACCAAATGGACATTCTTTTCACTATAGCAATTGAAATTTTAAAAGTTATTGCTAGAGAAGTCGCTGTATTTTTTGCAAAACGAGTAGGTAAATTCCTATCAACGTCTTGGAAGAAAATACAAAAAAAGCGACGGAAAACGAAAAGAACCACCCAACGCCGCAAACGTACTAGGTGGTTCAATAAAAATAACTAAATTCTAGTAACCAACCACCTTGCGGTAGCAGTTACATAAGGCGAGATGTTGACGCATCTCGTCTTTATTAGTTTATGCAAAAACTATCTTTGTAATACTTCTACACATATTATAACATCAACTATGGTACATGTCATGTCTCTGCATCCACTATAGTGGACGAAATAAATAAAATTATTTCTAAAACGAAATCAATTTTGTTCCTGTTTCAAAATACTTTGCAGGAGCATAGCTTTTCCCATTACGATCCTGAAATTCACTTCCAATATACAAAGATACAATCATTGCGACAACGCTAATGAGAATCGCACGTTTAACACGATGTTTTTTCTTTTTATCCACTTTAAATTCCCCTTTCTACGAAAAAAAGGCACATCCCAATTAAGGGATGTGCCTTTGGATTATCCATTCAGCTACTAGTTTAAGATGGATTTCTTTTGTCGATTCATCTAATTATACTATATTTAATTTTTATTTCCCATTTTTCATGTAATACCAATCCGTCAGTTTATGAAGTAGTTCTTCTTTACCTACCCAGTTCCAGCCTACTCCACTTCCACCTGGGAATGGATCATCTGGGAAAACTCTTCTTTTTATAAAATCATCATACGCAACACCTTTACTTTCTACCTGCTCTGTTAGACACAGACTCATTTCATTAATACCTGCTGGAGCTGTTTCTACATTGAAAGTATATACCCCATCTTTCGTCTTCATTGGAGTATACCATTTTTGTCCCCCATCAATGATCTTTTCTTGCCCATCCCAATATAAAGACTTAGTTGGTCTTTTACTATCAAATACATGGCCTGTTTTCTCCGAAAGATACATATTTTTTGGAGAAAAACTTGATGTAGAGCCTGTATTTGTCTTACGTTCTAAATCTTGTTTAGATTTTAATCCTTCATCTGCGAACGGATATTGTGCTGTTGCTGCTGTAAATACACCAGGATAATTTGCATTCCAATCATTTTTGTATTTTCCGTTTACTTCATACGAAAAACCATAGCCAGAATGTAGCTTAGATGGTACTAAACTATCAATACTTCCGCTTAATGTTTCATAGTACATTTCTCCAACTGTTTCCTCTTTAGAAACACGTTCGCTGACTGTTTCTACTACACCTTTTACACTTGTTACACCGCACATACCTTTTTCATGCGATGGTGCATAGATAGCCGTTTTAGTTGGGTTATTTTTGTATGTGGTTTCTTCTATATCTATACGATTACCAGCAGGGTTAATTTCCGCTTGAATTGTTCCTTTCCCTTTATGCTGCCAGTCAAGGTTCAATGTTTTCTTTTCTCCCTCTGTTAGTCTTACCTTTTGTAACGCCACTTGTTGTCCGTTATGTTTTAGCACGACTACCGTTTCTGGGTTTGCATATTTTTCTTCTAACGAGTCTAACTTTTTAATTTTCTTCTTCTCTTTATCTAGTTTCTCTCTTGCTTTATCTAGCCTACCCGCAGCGTTGTCCAGTCTATTTTCTTCCCAAGAGCAATCCCTATCATAGTAGTGGTCATTACCTTCTGCATCTACTTCATGGATAGGATTACGTCGGCAATAACTTAGACTAGATTGAGCGCTATCTCTATCTGATTCAGTGCTATTTACTTCCTGCTGGGACTTATTAATATTATTGTTTACCTTCGCTCTATATTGATCACGTTCTGGTTTAAAGTTATCACGTGATACATCTACCCTTGTTTTAATATTCTTTCCTTCTCTTGCTGTCTCTCCTTCAATACGGTCAGCCGAGAAATCAATTTTATATTTATAATCATCTTCATTACCTGGATCTGGGTCTGGTGTAACCTCTGTACCACAGTTACCATCAACATTAAAGTTTACGGTCTTCTCATTTGAATCCCTTTGAACAGCGTCAGTAACTTTAATTTTTGCAGTGTAACGACCACACATTTGCGGCTGCCAGCTTACATCTTCTTTATTAAATTGTCCTGCATCGCCTTCATTTGGTTTCTGGTTATCTTTTTGCGGATTCGAACGTAAGTAATTCTCCTGATGATGCACTGTTTCACCATCTTTTGTAATGTCTAGCATCCATTTCACACGATTTCGTTCTCCAGCAGCTTTTTGATAAGGATTTATAGTTGTTCCATTTGGGTCTCGGTCATTATAACCCTTATTTTTACTTACATACTCAAAACCGTTCAATGTAAACTTCACAGGCATATTTTTTGTACCACTAGAGGCTTTAAAATCTTTTATTTCAGGTTTACTTGTACGTACATACCACAAGTTAAACTTATTAACACCATCTACACCTCCAGATCCTGCATAACCACCAGAAAGGTATGCAATATCTCTAATCCAGTAAAAACCTCCCAAATCCTTCTGAGTTTTATAAGTACTTATAACATGCCTATTTATATTATCTAAAACAAATTCTCCTTCTCCCCCATATTTAGTAGAAATGATTGTTGCATTGATCCTTTCTATTTCGGTTACCATTCGATCACCTGCTGGTACTGAACTATTTAGATAACCTTCATTCGCAATACGAATATACGGTTCTGAATCGTCCACACTTTTCACAAGATTCTCACGATCGTTCCCCCAATTAAAGGAACCATTGTATACAGCAGGATAGTGGATATCTGCTCTATATAAAGACTTCTCTGCCTCATAATCTTTCCCTGGACGATAGAATTTCCCTGTTAACTGTAAGTCTTTTGAAATTAAATACGTATTCTCACTTCCATCTAAGAATGGTACATCATTATTCATCGCTTGCGTGAAAGTAGGTGCAACTAATAAAGCTGATGTGCACACAAGTAAAAATTTCCGTTTAAACCCCATACTTTTCCCTCCTAAAATACAAAAAAGGACAAACCTGTACCTTTGGTTAGGTACGTAAGGTTTGTCCTTTACGTAATACGAATTTACATTAGTATATTTTTACATTCGGAATTATCATATCATTATTTTGGTTGAACGTCTATATACATTGTATGCTCTGTCATAGATTGTCCAACTCGGATTTTAAAATCACCCTTTTTATAATTATTAATAGTTTTAGCATCTACAGTTTCTTGAATTTCCTGATCCAAGTTTAATCCTATTAACATACTAGTCCACTTTTTCGCTAAATCTATTGTTGCAGGATGATTATCTAAGAACAAAATCTTGAAATCATTCGTACTTCCCGCTACAGAAAATTGTGCTCCAAGACTTCCCCCTGGAAGATACATACCTTTATCTATAATATTTACAGAACCTAGAAGGTCATTATATTTAAGATTCGTATTATATTTACTATTAATACCTTTTAAGATATTTTGGGCTTCAGAGGATAGTTGTTTTTTAACCATCGGATTTTCTAACGCCTCAGGGAAATATTCGAAATCCTTAGATACAATATTTGCATCTAACCCCTCTGGTAATTTAGGTGTCTCAGGTTTTGGATCTGGCTTTACTTCTGGTTTTTCTTCTGGCTTCGTTTCAGGTTTTGGATCTGGCTTCACTTCTGGTTTTTCTTCTGGCTTCGTTTCAGGTTTTGGATCTGGCTTCACTTCTGGTTTTTCTTCTGGTTTTGTCTCAGGTTTTGGGTCTGGCTTCACTTCCGGTTTTTCTTCTGGTTTCGTTTCAGGTTTCGGGTCTGGCTTCACTTCTGGTTTTTCTTCTGGTTTCGTTTCAGGTTTTGTTTCTTTTTCGATTACATTAATAGAGTTATATAGGAACTGACTGTATTGTTCACGAGTTACGTGCATTTGTGGAGAATACTTATTACTTCCTGTACCAGCTGTAACACCATTTTCCTCTATTGCATTAATTGCATTATATGCCCAAGAGTTTTTATCAACGTCTGTGAATAATGTTTTTGTAGTTGCTTTAAACTTAAATGCATTTGTAAGTACCTGTGCCATTTGTTCACGAGTTAAAATATCATCCGGACCATATTTCCCTTCACCATAACCACTTACAAGACCTGCTTTAGCAAGTGCTAAGATTTCCTTTTCAAACATATGTCCTTTGATATCATTAAATGGATTTTTGTAACTAGCATCTGCATCCGCTGGTTTTACATATGCATAAATCATACGAGCAACTTGTCCACGAGTTACATTGTCACCAAAACCAAACTGTCCATTTCCGTATCCTGCTACTACTTTACGGTTTGCTAAATCATAGATTGCTTTAGTAGACCAGTGATTTGCTGGAACATCATTGAATTTTAATGAATCTGTATTATCAGCAGCTTTAGCAGTAAATGCTCCCGCCCCTAAAAGTGATGTTCCCATAATTGTTAGTGCTGTTGCTGTTTTTAAAAATTTGTTAGCCATTGTTTGTTCCTCCAAATATATTAGTTTTTTATAGATTCTTTTATTGTACCTAATTTGAACATAAAATCCAGATAATTTAACATATAAATTATATGATATTGTTTTTTTATAACCGTTGTTCTATATGGAAAATATCACCATATAGAAATAGGCTTGTAAAGTATTTTTATATATTTATTTATTTATTTATAAATATATTTTTCTAGCAAAAAAACTATACTTTTCAGCATATTCTTTTATAGCAAGAATCTTATAGACCTCACTTTCATTATTTAAAATATACTTGTCCCATTCCATCCTTACTTGCCCATATCGGAGCCTTTACACCTTCTACTCCAATTAGCTTAAATATGAAGAAATGGTGTTCTGCATTCACCTTGAAAGAGAGTGGCTGACCATGCTCTATGCGACCTTTCGTATACTCATACTTCCAGCCATCCATCTTTTCTTCTTTCATTCTTTTCTCTATTCCAGGGATTAAATCAACCCTTTTCCCATTGTTATCATATTGAAATCCACCCTTATTCTCTGCACTTTCTACCATATCAGAAGCAAAGTTATGTGCTTTCACCAACTGAATCCCATACAATACACCTTCAGGTAGAAGACTAATTAATAATAAAGAAAGTGTAAGGAATAGAGCTGTAGTTACTGTATTTTGCATTCTTTATACACCTACTCTTTTTCTATTATTTTACGTTCCCACCAATTTGTTTTTCTTTTGCATTCGCATCGTAGATAATAATACTTCTTGCTTTACTCTTTATCGTTTCTTTTTTTTCATCAAATTGCTTAAAATAACTAGCAGCTTCTGCATCACCTTCAACAGCGATCATTGCTGGTTTTTCCTGTACAACATGAACAGAAAAGTGACGTTTTGAAGCAGGATCTTTAAAATCTGCATTACTGTTATATGCTTTTTCAAATTCTTTTTCTGCTACTTCTCGGTCAACTGTTATCTCTTCCTCTGCACGGAGAGTACCTACTTTTACAGCCTTAGATAGAGCTATCTCGCCCCCTCTTTCTAAAGACGATTTATTATCAGTATGTGTTGTATCCCCAATCACCATATCCGTTACAAAGAAAAGGCATCCAACAAATAATAGCAACGTACTTGCAGCTACAATAAATTTTTGCATTTTTTATCATCCCTTCTTAATTTTCGGTCTTTCGGAAACGAAATCCACTTAATATAGAGCTTTTCTTCTGGTTCAGCAATTCGTTTGGTAGTAATAACTCTGCTATCTTCTTCATTATTCCTTCTAACTCTCTATAATAGTTACGACTTGATAGTAACGTACTACTATTCAACTGTGCTTCAAATACATCCTCAATCCCATAAGGTGGTATAGCTGCTAATAACTTCTGTCCTAAACATTCTTCCACTACCTCGTGTTTTAACAATGATGATGAAAATTTATTCCCAATTACTTTTGTTTTCTCTAATGCTAAGTAGGAAACTAACTTTCTTTCTTTTTGCGTAAGAGGGTGTGCTATCTTTAACATTTGATGAAGATCTGGCTCCGCTACAAAGAATATGTAATCAGCCATTTCGCATATCTCATGGTATAAATCTTTGTCCCAATCATTCCCTGCATCAATAATAGAAATAGGTGCTTCTTGGTTCCCCAATAAGACCTTAATAAAATGGTCAAAGTCCTGCTCTGTTTCATTTTTTAATTCTTGGTCTACAATCGGATTCTTTACGATAAAGTTTATTTTTCCTTGCTTCCACTTTGGAATCGATAATATATCGGATTCCTTCTGTAACATCTCTTTATAGCGCTGTAACATGAACTCGCTGCGATAATTTTCTGGTGCTTCTGTGTAGCCCTTTAATAGTGGATACGTATATCCCTCATCGTATAGATTCTCTATATAGTTCACATCAATCTGTAGTTCATTCAAATAGGCAGCTAGGAGATGTGAAACAAAAGTAGCTCCACTTCTCCTATTCATACTGGCCACAACAATTGTTTTCCTTGGAATTGCTATACCAATCTGCTTCTCATATACAGGTTCAAACGATAATTTATATTGCTTTTTAATTATTGGTGCTTTTACCGTTTCCTCTTGTACAGACTTACGTTTTTGTTTGTTTTTAAATATTTTTGACTTAGAGGCAGGTTCATCATTGCTTCCTTCCTCTAAGTCACTTGGCACTTCCTCTTCTTCCTCAGCAGGAATGTCCGGTAATTTCGTTTGTTGCGGTGCCTGACTTGTTCCAACAATCTCGGCTACATTCTTAATATCCGACTCCTGTAGCAACTGCGGGATGACTTTATTATCAATATCAATTCTACGAGAGTTGAAAATGTCATAGATACCTAGATAAATCAGTTTCGCCAAAAACTCATCATCATTTTCACGTTCTGTAAAAACTACAATACGAATATCTCGATTAAAACGTATATCCCTTAACTTCTGTAAGATAATCAATTCACGTTTATCTTCCTGTCCCGCATCAATATTTAATCGTTTGTCATTAATACATAGAATCTCGGGTTGTTCCGTATCTAAAATTTCATCTAGATATTTAATATGCATTACATCACTATCAGCCACTTCAAATCCCGCGCCAACAAAATCTTCTCGTAAATATGCCGTATATACAGTATCACTGATGGCTAATACAATTTTTTTGACCATGGTAGACCTCCTTTAACTTTTAGCGTTGGATTAAAATCATGTTTTCAATTGGAATTTGCGCCTGTTGATGAATCTTCCCCAAAATCTCATTCAGAATATACTCCACTTCAACTTGCTCCAATGGTCGTGGTGCCTCAAAATCAGAATTAAGTTTTATTCGTATTTCCAGTCGATCTTGAATTTCATTTAATGATGTATCGAGATAAAGAATTCTGTAGTATAAAACACCATCTTCAATGCTTTTTTGAATCATCTCTCTTGTTTGATAAATAAATGTAACCTCTGCAAGCTCAATGAAAGGATTGTCTATCGTTACTCCGCTATTCCAAGTTAGATTCCAAATCTCACAGTGTTCTTCCGCATGCACAACAACTCCATTTACTGAGGGCGTAATTGCAAAAAGACGATCTACAGGAACTTTAGTTAAAGTAGTGGTATCCCCATTTACTAGTTCCAATCCTTTTTCCAATCGTTCGTGTTCAAACGCGCATTCAGCGCCAGCAAATGCAATTTCGCAAAATACTTGTTCTAGTAATGGACGAATCCCCTCAAATGTTCGTATTGCAAATACACTAAATTCCTGTGTTTCATCCGTTCGAATGATTTCATATAATTCAAACTCAGATGCATTTACTAAAGCAAAAGGAATATCTTTAATAAGATTCGAATCAGTATATAGCTCCTCTGGAATGTGGGTTTCAGGATGATGTACAAACTCAAGGCATAGTTGATATCCTTTTAAAAATGCATTCTTGGCTGCTGCTGGGAATAGAGTTTCAAAGCGCTTTACATTGTTCTTAAATTTCTTTTCTTCAACTTCGTTATTAAACTCCCTTTCTTGTAGGATATTAGCTTTGTTACCTAACAATAAAAAGTAATGATTAATGATACGACTAATACTTTCTTCAAACGTTGAATTATCCTCACAATACTTTGCAAATCTCTCTTTACTCATGCTTACAATTTCATTCATAGTTCTGATTTCTCCCTTTCAAATGTTATTAATACATAAAAAAAGACACACCGATGGCAGGTTATGTGCCTTCGGTGTGTCCGTTTAGCTAAAGAGTAAATCTATTAATTTGTATATTTCTCTTAGTAAATTCTTGTTCATGTATTAGAATACATCTCTGAATTTTAAAAGTCAACAGTTTCAAAAAATCCTAATGCTAATATATTCACTTATATTTTTCTTATTTTTTATGTATCTAATCTAAAGAAAACAATATTTCAAATAAAAATATATTCAAGTATTTTATATAAATAATACAAGAATCATATATAACTAAACTCAAGTATTAAATATAAAGAGAAAATACAAGTGCTTATGAATCCTTATATACCATAAGTTCTTTTATAATAAACCAAATTACATATCGTACTATCCCCATTACATACAAGTAATGAATCATAAAAAACACAAATTAAGAAGCTAAATATCATATTACTAAGAATTCACAGGTTTTAATATATAGTATTAAGATAATCACAAGTATTGAATCGAATTATAAACAAAATGAATCGTATCCAAAAGCAGCATAAACTGTTTACATATTTACGTAAAAGCGCCGGTAAAGACATTTCCTTAACAAAAAAACATGTCCTCAAATTAAAGAACATGCCAAATAACCCTTGCTTTTATGTGATTTTTTAACAAGGGCTGCTGCTTACTATATTTTTTAAGATTTTATGAAGTCTGGATAGGCACCATTTTGATTATAATAATTCATCATTACATCGTATCTTTCTTCTACAGACAAGCTTTTTTCCGTAAAATTAGTCCAGAATTCTCTAAATTGTACTCGCATAAATGCAGGAATAGAGAATATTTCTTGCTCTTTCGTATAATTTTCAACCTGATCTAATGCATAAGTCATTGCGGTAATCAGTAATACGTTTTGTTTTTCCTTTGTTGGCATGTATGCAGCAATGTCCACAATTTCCTGTTTAAATGCAATCATCATATTTTCACGATCTTTCTTTCGTAATGATTGTCCCATATATTTTAAACGAGATACTGCTTCCTTTCTGCATTTCGCAACTGGCCTATGTAAATCTTTTTTATCCTTCTCAACTACGCAGTTTGAAGAAAACACCACATTGAACTTTTCAATGATGACTTGTTTCACCTGTTTTCTAGCACGCGCTATGCGAGAGTCGCTAGACTTCTTTTCCTTAGAATCAATTGCTGTAAATTGCACAATTGGTTTCAAAATTTCTATGTATTGTCGTACCTTCTTTGCATTACGATTCAATTTATCCTTTAAAAAAGTCATTCTTCTTGTAATCTCGAACTCTTGAATCTGGTGCTTATAATGCTCCATACCAATTTTTCTCGAAAAAGTATTTATTAATTCTAATAGGAACATAATCCCTCTGTTATCACGAGCCTTTACAAGACTACTAAGTATAGTTGTTTGAATAAGATGAAATGGAATTCGGAAATATGATAGTGATATATCTGTAGTTTTTGTAGTTTCTGCAGCAGTATGGTTATACAAGGCATAATCTACAACCTCATATACAGTACGATTTCCAACAGGTGTCTCTTTTACGAGCTTACGCCCCAAGCAAACTTGAAACCCCGTATAAATTGTTGTGTAGGGAATCCCACTGTTCTTAGCAAGATCCATGATTTGAAATTCACGTGGTAGCGTTCCTATATCATTACATTCAAAGTGAAGCAAGATATAAGTAGCTAAAGCTGAAGATGGTAATTCTTTTCGTTCATTTTCTAGTTTTACGATGTTCAATAATCCATCGAAAAACTTAACCCCATGTACTTTAAAGTTCTGTTGGGAAAAAGTCATTTGCGTATTCATAGTTTTCTTTTACTCCCCTCCCAAAAAACACAAAAAAGACACACCGCTGGCAGATAATACGCCTTCGGTGTGTCCGTTTAGCAATTTTTTTATTTATTTATTTGTATATAATTCTTAAACAATTGATATTCATGTATAAGATTATCTTTATAAAATTAAAATGTCAATACATTTTCTCATTTAAGTTTTATAAGAAATAAAACCTATACTTGGTTTAATTAGAAGTTGTACCGTAGATATCTTCTTACTTTTAATAATACGCCTTCAACTTCCTATCATTTCCATTCGAACGGACTTTCCCCATAACAACCACACTTTTTTTAGCGTAACACTATCAGTATATCCAAGTTTAGGAGATTACTTGCAAAAACTTTAGAGTTTTTGCACCAAAACCTTGCAACCTTTATATACAGCCGGATTTTCAAAACTACTTAGTACATAATTAACTCACATATTAATGTTATGTAAACAATTAAAGCTCATTCCAGAGAACGCATTCACATTAACATATCAATTGACATTAACATGTGATCAAATTCCCACTGTTAAATGTTGATTTCATATCAACATTTAACAGCATTAGCAACCTTATAAGAAACACTTCTAAATGACTAACACCTATAGAACCTGCTCATGCCCAGGCTTGCACCAGAGTTAAAAGCTAACAAAATATAATAAAACTTATAAACCAATACATACTTCAGAGCATCAATAACCTCTATAACAAATCTCAATTATTTTTTGATATATTTCACCTAAATAAACACTACTTCGATGGAGCTTCAAAATTCACTCTTAACTCTATGAAACTAAACCCTTTACAAGTTGTCCTTTTAGTTGATACAAAATTAACAATAAGTATAGCGTCGTATTCAAATATCAATCTCTTGTTAATAGCATTATAGTTTCATGTTAATGTTAATGATAATAATATAGATATTCTTAACAGTATCACTCAATAACTGGTCAACATGTTAATTTCATTCTCTTTATTCACTTTGTTATTTGCACACATAATTAATCAATTAACACCGAAAAGGTATTGATCGACTTGTTTAGATGATCAATAGGAAACATTAGTATATTTAACCTTCATATCAAAGCGTTCTATAAAATCCATCACTATATATTTATTTTATTTTCATATTAATCAAAGCGATTATTGAACATTCTATATTAAAAGTGCCCCTTTATGGAAGACCACCGTAGATACAGCAGGCGCCTATGGTTATTTTAGTTGATAAGACATTAACATTGATGGAAAGCTGTTCTTATGTAACTTATTTCATATCAATGTCACATTCTGTGTTAATGTCAATACAAACCCAAGATCCGCCCCTGGATCGGATGATTTTCACCTTTATTAAAAAACAAGATGTTTTATGTTAGATAAATAACGTCTTTAAGTTGTTTAAAAGCTACTAGTATTAAATTAACTATGCAAATCCAACCAAGTATCCTATACCATATTAAAATACTCGTACATTTCACATTAATAGCAGCGTAGAGTGGGAATTAACTCTTACAGTTTATTTATCTTGATTCTGATCCTATATCGCTAAGTACATTTAAATTCACCAAATAATACTACTACATTAGTATTATTACCTTTTTTTCTAGTTTTTATACATTATAATTTAAATTCCTTAGTTTAGTATGCTTGTTTTTCCATAGTATACTTTAATTATATCCTTATAACTTATTTACAAAACACCTATATTTCCTTATCATTAATATTAAGTGACATGATTTGTTAATCTCATGGCAACTATCATTAATCTTACTAACATAAAAGATAGGTATTTTCATCGATAGAACATTACCATTTAGACACTTAGAGTTAACAGTAATATCAACAAATCCAGCGTATTACGTATTAACAGTTAATGTTTTGTTAACAAACATTCGGTTACATGTTAATTTTATATTTCATGTCAATTACTGAATGGGTAGGGATTTACATGATTATTATCGAAATAATGCCTAACATGTCAATTTCAGTTTACATGTTAATTACAAATCGGGTGTTTATGAGTTGATTTTTAAGGAGGTAGTTACAGTGATTGACCAAAAAAACGAATCACAAGACCATCAAACTAATGATGATGACATATTAAATGATACTGTTTTTGAAAAAGCATGGCGAATAACTGAATTTTCTAAACTAGTCGGGCGTCATCATAATACTGTTTATAATTGGTTCAACATTCTAGAGGAAAAAGGGCTTCACGAAACTTTAAGAACCCAAAACACAAACGAAAAACTCTATAATACGTTAGATCTTGAAATTGCTCTATTTATAAAACAAAAAAGAGATGAAAAATGGTCTTTAGATGCCATTATTGACCTTTTACCACACCAGTTTGATTTAAGACCAGTTTCACCAGAGAATCAAACAAATGAAGTATCTACCGAATTAAACCTTCAAGCCGCTGCAGAAATTATCGAAAAAATGGTAACTAAGCAGTTAGAAGAAAAAATAAAACATATTGAATCTCATTATGAAGAAAGGGTTGAAAATATACTAAAACAGTTACCACAACCAGAAGATGTAGAAACCATAAAATTACGCCAACGCCAAGATAGACTGGATAATTTCATTATTGAGCATAGAGCACGTCAGGAATTAAGAAAACAAGCAGAAAGCCTGTGGAATAGTAAACCTGAAGAAGAGCGTACTAGAAAAGTAGGGTGGTTTAAAAAAGAGGAAGATTTGAGTAGAAAACAACTCTTCATTGAGCAGTACATACAGGATAATATTATTGATTATATAAAATCTCTTATGAATACTGTGGAATAACAAAAAAGTCTGGATCTTTATCCAGACTTTTTCTTTATTTTGTAGTACCGAACATCTTATCTGGATCTAGGAAATCCGCAAATTCATCATCTTCATTTGCTCCAGCATCTTTATTTTCTTCATCACTACCCATATCAATAAAATCTCCAAATGCAAAGCCTAAGTCGTCATCATCATCTACATTCTCTATTGTACTAATTTGAGACTTTGTGTACTGAATTTGGCTTTGTCTTTCTTTAAACTCATTAAATTCTTCAACTAAACCTTTAGATAACCTTGATGGTAATGCATCAGTTTTATAGAACGTATATACACTTCCTAAGAAATCATTCTTACTTACTAAATACCCGTTAAAAACAGTACCATTTATAGGTAGATTATTTGAAACTTCTACTTTAGCATCATCCATAAAGGAATCATCAATGTTTTTTTGCTCATCTAAGATAGCCAGCATGCCAAAATGATGTACTCTTGACGCTTCAACAGAACCATCGTTATTTTTCTTCATCAAATCAATTGGAGGATGGAATGAGCTTCCTCTTAATGACTCTTGGAACATCTCTATAATTGCATGGCTATTTTCTATCTGGTTCATATTGCGTGAAACCTTATTAATAACTAAACAGCCCGTTTTCTCAAGTAAAATACGTTTAAAGTCTTGAGAATCAAGTATTACAGATGTACCAGATCCATTGGCAGCAGTATTTAACTCATGAATAATCTCACTAATGCGTTGATTTGCATAGTCTCGTGAATTGGCAATACCTTTTTTCTCATTTTCATTTAATTTCTTAAATTCATCATAAAAGTGCTGGTTATCAGCAAATACTACAAATGCTACACCTTTTGATTTATCATTTGCTAATTTCCAAATCTCCTGTGAAAATTTATTTACTTGTCGTAATACATCTGGCCCATCTGCTCGGACAGGCAGTGTTACAACAATCCCCATTTTTATAAAGTCTTTGCGTTCAATAGCATTTTCAAAGGCGATTCTCGTAAACTTCGCTTGATTTGCTTTTATTTCAGCCATTGGGTATTGCTGTGCAACTTTTTGTAATTCTTGTCTAATTACTGGCTTATTATGAAAAGCCGAAAACTCTTCAATGGCCTTAATGATTGTAGAAGTTCCTGTGCCTCCACCAAGTCCTGCAAAAAACAAAACAAGTTCATCAGATGGTCTTACACGTTCAGTTATAAATTCTTTTAATTTTTCTTTTGCGTCATCATTTGAATCAAGAACCTTTACCGCACGCTCAGGGTTTTTACCTAAACCACCTAATTTAAGTGAAACTTGATTGCTTTTTGGTACATTTTTTAGTTCGGCTAGATCCCCATCATTACTATTTAGCGCTAAGCAGTTATATACTGCTGTTCCGTCTGTATGTTTATATTCCGCAAATTTATCTACCATTCTAGTACCAGCTTGACCAAAACCAATCATCGTCATTTTAACTGCTACTTCATTCTTCAAAAAGTTCTTTGCCATTATTTTATCTCTCCTTATTCACTTTTTTTTCTTTTCCCTAATTCAATAAGTACTTGTTGTCCTCTATAAGTTAAGATTAAAAATTTATATGGGTGCATAGTCTTTTCATAAATTAAAGACATTGATGATAATGTACTCACACTTATTTCAGCCGAACGCCTTGATATATTTGTACGTTCAACTTCTAATGAATAAGATTTTCCTTTTGTTTTCTTTACTCTCCTGTCTATAACTACATTTTCCACTATTTCATTAATGGATATGCCCCTCATATATGTTGTCTCTTGAAATTGTTTGTTTACTACGTTTCCTATGTATAGAAATACACTGTATAGTATCTCATCTTGTTCAAGAATATCAGCAAACATGTTTACTACTTCATCTGCAAACTTGATTGTTTGATATTTTTCACTTAAAACCTCGTTCAAGTTGCCCCCCCCTTAAAGCATTGGTTAATTATTCCTAGAAACATAGTACATCATTATACGTCGTATATCAAGTCATTCTATATAAAACTTATATAGAAAACTTATATATAGAACTTATAAGTCTCTTAATAAAAGAAATCCGTATTTTACATAGGTTCTTATATACGACGTATATATAAAGCGTATATATGATATATCAATCTCACACTTCATGTAATTCACATTTTAACAAGGATTGATTTACTATCATGACTACATGAAATGAACATATCAAAAAATAGCTCTATTTTATTAACATAAAACTTATAAATTATCAATCCAAAACCTTGTGCATTTTATATATACACTTTGTATATACAGCGTACATTAAACACTATATATATCAATGAATTCCATTCTTATATATATCAATTTCACATCAACACTACATAGTAAGCGGTACATGTAAGTTGTGTGTATAAGAATTATATGTACCGCTTATATAATAATGAGGGAAAAGTTCTGTATTTTAATAATTAACATTGCACTCATCTATTTATATTGATTAAAAGCTTCCATTAAGTTTCTATAAAAATTCATACTTCATTTTCCCTTCATTAACAATTTGCTTTTACATGATTCATCTCTTGTTAGAAAAGGGATTGTTAATGTTATGTTAATGCATTTCTTCACTTAACTTAACTCTTTTATTAATTCGCACAACTGTGTATGCAGTAAAAACAAGGGTGCTGCATGTGAATCCAATTTCTTATCAATTTCAGTCATTCCTAAAAATCTATTAGGGAAGATTGTTAATTTCATATCCACAAAATTACTCAATCATTTTAAACACTTTGTAGTTTAAAATGATTGAGTAATTTACTTCGATCGTTCTGACATTTTCACTCCATTATTTTCATATGAACAAAAGACGGTATCTCAAAATTTATTATGTAGTTTTATGGTTTAGTGAATGGGGATCTATATTAAGGTAAAGAGCCCATGGACGTATTTATACCATGCCGTTGATTCAGAAAGAAATAACATTAATTTTCATCTAAGTAAATTGATGATTCAACACAAAAGGAAAAGCCTACAAAAAATTGAATCTCGCACTGAACCAGTAATAGAAGTAGACACTCAATCACAAAAAAGAAATTAATAATCTAATACCGAAGAAAGAAAATCACTCTTTGTTTTCAAAATCCTTTTTATAATTCTTGAATAATTTCAATCCATAAAAATCTTAATATTCCTATCTACGTCTTGTTAGGGCGGTATAACATCACCTTATTAGTGATTTTTCTTTTGAATGCTTGTTAGGTATCTAGCAGTACCCCGTCCTAACAATCAGAACAATCTCGTAAATCCCATTAAATCAATAATTTTCTACAGATTTATAAAGCAAGTTATCATCCCAACTTTGGAGTACAAGAGTAGGTATCTCTAGAAGGCAAATCCTCTCATTCATTTTTTCTTGTTTTACAACCAATATTTAGATGTACTAATATATATAAAATGATACTTATTTAGTTTAATTTAAGATACGAGGTGTATATAATGTTCAAAAAACCGTATAAATATAAACGACCAGGTACCCAAAAATATTTTCATCTAAAAGAAGCAGACATATTTGTTTTTACAGTTTTATATTACAAAAGAGCCCTTACAACACGTCAAATCACTACGTTATATAGTGCATTTGAGGGGAGGGAATGTTCAGAAGCAAGCGTATTTACAAAACTCGACCGATACTCCCAATATGGTGCTATCCTAACTAAAAAAATAGATAAAAGGGATGACAGTATAACAAAACGCGCTTTATTTTCCTTGAAAGAGAAAATAATTGAATTCTTAAAAGAAATAGGGAAGCTCCCACCTGGCGCTTCAAAAAAAAGATATTCACGTATAAATTCACTTCACACTTTATGTTCACATGAGGTTCTTGTTCGTACTCTACTAGCTACTACAGAGAAGACACAAAATAATGAGATTTTATATAAATTAGATATCCGCTCTTATTACCTGAAGAAAAATATGAAAATTGAGGATGGCCAGTTACCGGTGATACCTGATGAACACATTTCATATCAAGATAAAAATATCTATATTGAAATGGATATGTGTAAAGAAACCAATTCTACCTTAGTTGAAAAAGTAGGCAAGTATGTAGAATATGCTCAAAAAACGAAGGACAATGTTTCAGTTATTTTTGTCATGTACGACAAATCAATGTTCCTTGCAGAAGAAGCAGAACCACCATACGTACGTATGAAGAATCTATTATTTTCTATGAGGGAGTATCACGAACTTTTAACGACAATACCTAATCTAAATATGTACGTCTGCTCACTTAAAGATGCTGGAGACGTTATTTCAGATATCATTCTTGGAAAAGATGACAACCAAAATTTCGAACAAGATATTCTTGTGCCTTTATCTCAACGTACAGTAGGAGATGCTGAATGGCGTTATGCATTTGTTGAGAACGTACAAATATTTAAGGAACCAATAGATGGCGGTCTACGTCGAACTTATAGGCGAGACAAAGACGTTATACAAGATTTCTTCTTTATTTTTGGGAACGAAAATGATTATCGAATGATCGCTAGATTAGATGACGTCGTGTTTTCAAGAAGAGAAGGGGATGACGGTGTTCCACTTGTAGTTATCTATCCTAAACGTGAAAACCCCAGAGATATTCTTCTGATGGACACTTATGAAAATGTACGACTGCTATCAATCCAAAATGAAAGTATCCATATAGACATGGATGAACAGATCATGGTACGTACTGCAAATAACGTTCATCCGAAAAGACGTAAACTTTTTGAGTTATATTAATCTATTATTTTTTATATAACACTATATAATTTTATTGATTTTCATTATTTAAGGTGGTAGAATAACGTTTGAACATATAATTAAAACTACAATCAAATCAGAACATATGAATTAAGGCAAGCGACACACGCTGTTTTTACAGTGGGTGTCGCTTGCCTTTTTTTATTTAGAGAAAGGTGGAAAATGAAAATGAATTTGCAATTTACAACTGCATCAACAGCCAATGGGGGAGTGCTTTCTGTGAGAGAGGCATTAGCAAATCCAGAACTAGTACTTGAACATATTACAGAAGAAGGTGCGGAGTTCAGCGTTTCACTACAAGATATTAAAATACCTGGTAAGCCTAATTATTATTGGTACGACGTATTGATTGAAACTGCAACTGCTAAGAAAATAGAAGTGAATATTGCTGTACTTTCTCAAGAAGAATATGACAAGCTTTGTGAAAAAGCTAGTATCGACCTATATTTAAAACAGACTGAAGATGCAGCGAAGTTCTTTCTAGAAAAATCAAAAGAGCGATTTAATCCAGAGTTACAAGATCGTTTTATATTCCGCCATAAAGCTCAGCTGTTTCTGTAAGGAATAGGTGAGCCTTTATGGATACGTTTAAGCAAAGGTTACCTTTATTTACAACTATTACACTAATTAGCGCATTTATTATTTCTTTTGGAGTCGGTTTAATAAACTATATAAAGTTACTATACTATGCATTTGAACCACCGTCTTATCCTATAGAAATTACATATGTACCACTTATCTTAATGTTCTTCTCTTTATTTCTAGGAGAATTTAGTTTTCGTTTCTACAGCCGTATTCCAGCTTTACATGTGAAAAATGGGAAACTTTTCATTCTAATTGCTTCACACATCGCAGTTGATATCCAATTCTTATGGTTTGCAACTGCTCCTATTCACGCAAAAGTTATCCCTTATCTCACGGATAAAGCAACGCATGTTAATTTTGGTGAATATCAGGCAGTAGGACAAGTATTAACGGGGAATTTCCACACATTAACCATGATATTTGTGTTTTTACCGACTGTATTTATGATCTTGTTTACTCTTTGGTATAGCGGGCATATTGTTCGTTACCGGGAAGAAATTTTAAAATGGGTACAAAAATATGAATACAAAAACCATAAGTTACAAAAATGGTTTAATAGTCAGGAACAAAAAATATATCCTGATGTAGAAATTGGTCCTCATATTGAGCATAAAGAAATGGTTCGTATTAAAGGGAAAGATCGCACACTAAACGGAATCATTATTGGTCCGATTGGCTCTGGTAAAACATCTAGTTTAATCATTCCAATGATTAATCAAGATTTACACTGGATGGTACGTTTCATTAATAAGTTCGAAAATACTTATAAAAAAAATGATTATGATACGGAAGAAGTAAAAGGGACCTTTTTAAATGGCGTTACTGTAATTGAACCTAGTAATGATCTATGTCAGAAAGTATACAAATTAGTTCAAGCACACAAAATTCCAGAAAGCTCTGTTTACTATATTGATCCAACTAATCCAGATACAAAAAACATAAACATTCTGCGTGGGCCAGTTGATAAGGTAGCAGAAGTGTTCGCGATGGTTATTCAAGGTTTATCTGAATCAAACAATGCATTCTTTGAGCAAGCACAGCGTAACCACCTTAAGCAACATATCTATTTATTAAAGCTGCACAACCCGCAAAAAGATGTAACCTTCGATGACTTGATAGAGATGTATGATGATGTAGAACGTGTCCATCGTATGCATAAACTGTTAAAAGTACAGGTGGAAAAGTTATACGATTTTGTTCAAACTGGCGCTGCTTCCCGGGATCAGAACAACGAATATAAAATTATAAAAGGGATAGACGAGTGGTTTGATAATACCATTCGAGAAAAGACAGACTCTCAAGGTGAACCAGCGGTTTATAAAAAAGGAAAATACCGCGGACATCCCATGCATTATGATAGAGAAGAAGAATATGTAAAAGGATTACGTAACATCTTAAAAGACCTTGCTTCAAACGTACTGATACGACGTGTTTTATTTGGAAAATCCGATTTTGATTTCGATGTCCACTTAGAGCAAGGTGGTATTTTACTAGTGAACACGGCAAAAGGGGAATTAGCCGACCTTTCTAACGTATTAGGAAAATTTGTCTTACTTAGTATGCAGAATGCTGTATTCCGTAGAGAACCAAACTTATCACCGTACCATCATATTATTGTCGATGAATTTCCAGATTACGTTGTGCGCCCGTTTAAAGAATTCCCTGCACAATCTCGTAAATATAAAGTTATCCTGACAATTGCAAGCCAAACACTATCTCAATTAGCTCTCGATTTCACAGAGCAGTACATGTTTACCTTGCTGGGCTCATTCCGTAACAAAATGATATTTGGAGATGTTACGCCATATGATGCAAAGATATTCTCTGACATGTTTGGCGAAAAAGAGGAATTTAAAGAATCTGAATCTGAACAAGGTATTTCTCCTATGCAAGAGAATCCCGTTAGTCGCTTAGGATCAACCTATCAAAAAACAAAAGAAGTGGTTATGTCGCCAGGGGATATTATGGCACAAGGTGCATTTATTTGTGCTGCTCGTATCGTACAAGATAATCATGTGCAGCCTGTACAACAAATCACAAGTAATTTTGTACCCAAAGAAGAGTTTGCTAAAGCGATTATTCAAGTTGACGAAGAACTAGGGCAATATTGGGGAAATGAGCGTCTCATTCTAATTAAGGAATCTATTACTAAAGCAAATCCAATGAAGCACGTAGATGCAGAGAATATGAGAACAATAGAACCATTACCACCTATACAGAATGATACGATGGAGCAGAACAATTCTATAGGAACAGACGAGGGACAACAGCACATTGTCTCATTGGATAATTATAAGGAGAATAAATCTGAACCTGAAACAAAAGAAGTCGAAGATATAGTTGTATTAAATACATCCATTGCTAATGAACAACAGACAAGCCACAACGAGAAAGATGAAGAGGACACTTCTCTATATGAAGAGATTAAAAGCTTCGTAATTGAATCACAGCAAGTCTCGCCATCCCTGCTGCAAAGAAAATTTAGGATTGGCTATATGAAGACAGCGCGATTAATTGAGAAGTTAGAACAAAATCTAGTTGTCAGCTCCTATACAGGAAAAGAACCTCGTAAAGTTCTAATTTCAAAAGACAATAGTAGTCCACTATCGCCAGAGGCGTCTGATATAAATTCTACCGTCTTGTACGAAACAAATTCCGATAAAAGTATTCCTCAAGAAGTAGCCATTCCAAGCGAAGACAAGGAGGCCGCGCTTGAAGAGACAAGCTTTTTTAAAGATATCTTATATGATGATGTTGTAATTTTTGTGAAGCAATCCAGGGCGGCTTCCCTATCGGCATTGCAGGATAAATTTAATATTGGTTCTACACGTGCCTCACGCTTATTAGATGCCTTACAACGTCATGGAGTCTTAAATGACATAGACACGCAACAAAAGTTGGAATGTGTAACACCTGAAATACATGAAGAGGTAGTTGAAGAAATAATCAAGGAAGTAATTGAGCTAAAGCCAGAGGATATAGTAGATTCCTATGAAATAGATATGGATGTGGCCGAACTTAACAAAGGTTTATCCATTTCTATAATGGAACAAGAGTGGAACACAGATGCTTCAATTGAGACGGAGCTTTCAATTAAAACCGAACCATTCCAAGAGGAGTTACAAGAAGAAGTAAATACACTGCAAATAGCGGAAGAATCAGAAACAGATATTGGTGAAAAGCTGATTCCAGTTATAGAAGCAGTAGATTTTACAGAAGAAAACAAACTAGATGACGAAGTTGCAAAAGTTTACGAATCAATTAGTGCTACTGTTCATAAAAACTTAGAAAAAAACATGGTAGAAAACACAAAAAACACTGAAGAGCAACAAGAGTATAGCCGTATGACCTATAAAGAACGTCAAGAACGTCTCAAGGCTCAACAGAAAAATAAGTATAGTGGTGCACAGCCACTGTCATATAGAAATGAACAACCTAAGAAAAATACATCTAACGTGATGAGTAAGGAATTAAACGATATATTTGATTAATATAGCCTTTCAATTAGAACAATACTTTGAAATTAATGAGAGATGTTGACTTGTAATAAAATCACGATGTTATTACAAAAGCTTTATTGCCGATTAATAAAAGAATTGTTGCTAAAGATGGTGTGAATTGGAATTTCACACCTGTACCTTTGAAATAAAGTCTTACTGTTTATAAGAATGAGGTACCTTTTTTAAAAAAGTTATACCACTTTATCCCTTTGTATAAAGGGATATTTTTTGTGTGTATTTTTAATTACAAAAAACATTTTGTCAAAAATACTTTACGAATTGTAAGAAATAAATTACAATCTTTTCAAGAGGTGTTGCTATTGTTACATAATAAAATTGTGGTTTGTCGAGCAGAAAAAAGTTGGACTCAAGAAGAACTGGCAAAAAGAGTGGGTGTTAGTCGTCAAACTATCGCTACTCTTGAAAAAAATAAATATAATCCTTCTCTAATTCTTGCTTTTAAAATTGCAAATATATTTGAAAAGTCAATAACTGACGTGTTCGATTATCAGGAGGAGTGAGACATATGTTGTGGTTAAAATCTTTATTTTTAGTTTTAATATTCATCAGTCAGATGTATGTAATAAAATTTCAATCAAGTGATGAAGCAAAAGACGAAAGAGGAAGAGAAATTCAATATAAAACAAATAATGTGTTGTACAACATCCTATCTTTAGGTATCATTGCCATTATTATTTTTCAATCGATAGATATTGTTCCTTCAGAATTTCTACCTGATTTATTGTTATATTTTGTACTTTCATTAAGTGTGCTAGGCAGTATTATTATATTTATCAACAGAAACAGGAAAAATTACTGATATATTGTACTAGTTAGTTGTTTTATAATGTTCTGTTAGACGATTGAACAGTATTTTTCTTTAAAAATGAATTTTATTAATATCCTTAAACCAACAGTTGCATTTGCTTAAGTGGACAGCATAAAATATTTGAAGTTGATCCAAATAACACTTGCATAAATCCCCTAATACCATTATATTAAAATTAATAATTATATAAACAAAACATAACTTACGTGAAGGACACACCTTACGTACCATTCCAACGGTACAGGTGTGTCCTTTTTTACGTTCTAGGAGGAAAAATAGAATGACAGTAGAGAAAGAAACAACACACATTGCAGAAGAACTAGGGATGGCTTTTGAACAAGAAATCACAGTAGGAGACACACAAGTAGAAACAAACTTTAATCAATTTGAGCGAGTACGTGAGCATGAATTAGAAGAGTTAGCTCGTATGAAACGTGAACGTATTATAGGTAAAGGCTTAATTACAGTAGTCTCTGAAAAGTTGTTCCCAACTAAAAATGGTAAATCAGAACGCATACCCGTACTTACGATGCAAATTGGTACCCATACAACTGCATATTGCCCTATTACAGAGGCAGGGATAACAATTCCTAAAAATCCTCAATGGCTAGTTGGTAGAACAAAACCTGTTATCATTGAGCATTTCCAAAAGACAGAGGAAGGGAACTTTGCTGTTGTATCAATCACAGCAGGAGAGCTCGCATTACAAAAAAGATTATATGATGAAGTAACCTCACAAGGTGGGAATAAAGTATACACAGGAACAGTTTCAGGTCATATTCCAACTGCACAAACCGTTCTGGTTGAAGTCCATGGTGTAACTATAGGGGTAAGGTACTCACATTGGTCACATTCATTTGTACGTCCGGAGGATATTATTATTGGTGATGTTGTAGAGCTCATTATCGATAAAGTATTAGAAAAGAACGGCCGCTATGAATTTAGAGGAAATAAAAAGAAACTAGAAACAGATCCAATGGAAAAGCTATTAGATCTTAAGAAGCGACGTGACCGTTTTGTAGGTATAATTGTAGGTGTAGATGCCATTGCTGGTATTTTCGTAGAAGTTGCACCTGGTATTCAATTTAAAGGATTAAAGAGCCGTAATCTTGCTAATCCAACTCCAGAAGATGCAATTAACCAAACAATCGTTACATGTGAGCTGCTTAATATTGATCCAAAAAATCGCAGAGGAACTGTACGTATTTTAAATTATCCTCAAGGCCAAAGTAAAAAATCTAGTTCTGCAATCTTTCAATTTTAATGAATGACTATGCGTACAATAGAGAATCAAATGTCTCCATATCTCCCTTCCGTCCCACATTTATCAAATGAGGACGCACAGGGACTTCAGGTATATCGGATACATAGTCTGAATAAAACCTATGTATTCCATTCCTATGACGAATTAGTTACGTTAAAGCAGCGTTTAACAGAAGAACAGCATGCAATACTAACTTTCATCGGTATTCATACATCTGTTCGTTTTAATCATTTATTATATCTATTCAAAGATAAGTTTTTGCGTAAGAGAATTAATGATGCACTTCAAGGACTACTTTACTATCGTCTCATTGAAAAATGGCAAGTAGAGATTTTTGATATGGAAATTCTTGAGGAGGCTTATACGTTATCCGATAATGGGTTTAAGCTCTTAAAGTACTGGCAAGGAAATATGTTTTACTTTGCTCCGGAGCGCCTTGATAATCACGGCAAATACGTTCACCTACGTTATTGGCATGATATAGACTTACTCTGCCATCTACGCTATGCTCCGTCCTATGTGGGGCATATTATGCATCCATCTATAAGTAAAGGGGTTTTCACCCCTCCTTTAAGTTTTGTAGTAAGCGGTGGAGAAGATCGTAAATTTAATTTTGTTGTATACTCCACCTTATTATCAGATACAAAGGATCGATTAAAGCGGATTATCGCTAGATGGAAGACTTTTGTAGAGTCCGGGAAAGATGTTATTATGCAAGACTTAGGGAATAATCCTACAATCTTAGTTGTTTATGTTTCTACTGAAAAACAGGCAAAGCAAATTAATAATGATCTACTACTTGATTTAATTCCTGGTAAAGTATTGCTATGTATAGGAGAAACCTTACATTCTCAAGGATTACAACATGCTTTTTATCAGCCTCTTGCAGAAGGGGAGATTAAACAATTAAATACAAAGCTATTCGCAACAAACTAAGCCACCCTTACAAGCTATTGCTTTCTTTTAAAGGGTGGCTTGTTTACTTTTACAAATAGAGATGATTTGCGTGTTTTATCATTTGAAATCATCAAAAACCACGATGTTATCGGTATAGAAGATTTGCAAGTATCGAATATGCTAAAGAATCATAAGTTAGCAAAAGCAATTAGTGAGGTATCATGGTCACAGTTTTGAACCATGTTGGAATATAAAGCAAAATGGTACAGCAAACAAGTCATTGTCGTATCGAAAACATTTGCTTCAAGCCAATTATGCTCTTGTTGTGGATATCAAAACAAAGACGTTAAAAACCTAAACCTACGTAAATGGGACTGCCCTTCTTGTCGTACACACCATGATAGGGATATTAACGCAAGTATCAATCTAAAGAATGAAGCAATACAGCTTCTAACCGCAAGGACTGCGGGGATAGCCTAATAAATTAGAGTTCGATAGAACTCTTTACTTAGGAATCCTCCACTTCTAAACGAAGTGAAAGTGGGGGTAGTTCAATGCTTTGTATTCGCTGCTTAAACTCTTTCGGTAAACAGTTATTTTCTTTTTTAAACAACTTATAAAACTGTGACATGTTTGCAATTCCAACTTCGCATCCGACATCTGTAATACTAAGGTCACTTGTTATTAATAAACTTTCAGCTTGTTTGATGCGCTTATAATTCACATAATCTAAAAAGGAAATACCCATAATTCTTTTAAAGTATTTGATGAAATAATGATAGCTTAAATTTATTAATGCACATGCTTTGGTTACGGTTATCTTTTCTCCTAAATGATCTTCTACATAATCAAGTACTGGTTTTAAACGAGCAAAGTCGTCTTGTTCACTATAATTTAATATGTTATGTGTGTCATTTCTTACTAGTAATAAAAGTAATTTCTTAATGGCAGCACTAATTGCGATTTCATATCCGTTCATTTTCACTTTTGATTCTGTAAAGATTTCTGTAATAAGAGCATAAGCCTCATGTTTCACCACTTCATTTTGTTCAAAAATATAGTTTAACTCATTTAAGGATTTTGTTTGTTCTGAAAAGCAATGTAAATATTGTATAATGCTTCGGTCAAAGTGTTGTTTTAAATTTACTTGAAACACAACGTAGTGTAACGAACCTGCAGAAGGTTTATGTGACCGATGCAACTCAGATTTCCCAAAAATAAAAACATCTCCAGGGCCAAGAACAATATACTTATCTTTATTTTGTATACCTAAATATCCTTCTATAATTGCTAGAAACTCAATCTCTTCATGATAATGCCAAGGGGCACTCTCAATTTGATTATTATAAGAGGTTTCCATAACAATGTCCCATACTTTTAAAAATAGTAATGGATTTTGATAAATAACCTTTTCTTCAATTGCTTCAGCAAGCTTATTACAAATTCCTTCTGACATAGACGTTTACACCTCCTTATTAGGAATATAACACCTTTATCAAAATGCGATAAGTAAGTTGCCTTATTTCTTATAGAAAAAGGCAACTTTTGATAAAAACATAACGATATATAGCATATTTTTTCAGTGAAAAAATTTCTATAATAATTTTAAATCAAGCAAAAGGAGGCTATGATAGTGAATATTTTAAAAGTAGGTGTTATTGGCTGCGGAAGCATCGCACAGTATCGTCATTTACCAGAATACGAAGCAAACCCATATGTACAGATTGTGGCTGTTTGTGACAGTAATAAAAAGCGCGCAAAAGAAGTTGCCAATAAGTATGGTGTAAATATGTACACTGACTATAACGAGCTTATCAATTGTGAAGAGTTAGATGCAGTGAGTGTATGTACACCAAATGATTTACATGCATCAATTTCTATCGTTGCTTTACAATCGGGTATCCATGTACTATGTGAAAAGCCAATGGCGACGTCAAAAAAAGATGCGAAAATGATGATTGAAGCTGCTGAAAAAAGCGGTAAAAAGTTAATGATTGGTCATAACCAGCGATTTGTTACTTCTCACCAAAAGACAAAACAATTGATTGAAAATGGAGAAATCGGAAAAATATATAGCTTCCGTACAGCATTTGGTCATAGTGGTCCTGAAAATTGGAGTGTAGATGGAAAAGAGAGCTGGTTCTTTAAAAAAGATGAAGCGTTTCTTGGTGCAATGGGTGATTTAGGTGTACATAAAGCAGATTTAATTCGGTATATTCTTAATGAAGAAATTACAGAAGTTGGTGCCTTTGTTGAGACGAGCGCAAAAACATTTTCGAATGTAGATGATTGTGCTGTATGTATGTTGAAAAGCGAAAGTGGCATTATCGGAACACTTGCAGCAAGTTGGTCTTACGTTAGCAAAGAAGATAATTCAACAATTATTTATGGTGAAAAGGCCACTCTTCGACTAGAAGATGATCCGACTTACTCACTCATTCTTCAATATAAAAATGGTGAAGTTGTAAAATATGAGCTTGATAAAATTCAATCGAATGCTGCAGTTGGTCAAAGTAATTCACATGTAATTGAGCAGTTTGTAGAGTCTATCCTTTCTGATAAAGAGCCGTTAATTAATGGTGTAGAAGGAATGAAATCGTTAGAAGTCATTTTAGCAGCCATACAATCCAGTGAAGCAAAACAAATTGTTACAATTCCATTATGAGAAAAGGTGAAGACATGAAGAAACTACGCATTGGAATAATAGGGGCCGGAGGAATTGCACAAGGTCGCCATATCCCTGCATTTGTAAAATTACATCAATATTGTACGATTACGGCTATACATGATAGAAACATAGAACACGCAAAACAAATCGCTGAAACATATAACATTCCTTATGTATTTGAAACCTATGAAGAAGTCTTTAAAGAAGTTGATGCTGTTTGTATTTGTACACCTAATAAGTTTCATGCTGAGATTTCTATCGCAGCATTACAAGCAGGGAAACATGTATTATGCGAAAAACCGATGGCTTTAGCAGCGGCAGAATGCGAAAAAATGATAGAATCTGCAAAAAACAACGGTAAAAAACTTGCTATCGCTTATCATTATCGTTACATGAAAGAGTCGCAAGTTGCAAAACAAATGATGATAGGTGAGATTGGCACACCTCTTGTTGTTCGTGTAAAAGCACTCCGTCGCCGAAAAGTACCAGGCTGGGGCGTTTTCACAAATAAAGAATTACAAGGCGGAGGAAGTTTAATAGATTACGGTTGTCATCTTCTTGATTTAGCACTTTGGTTAATTGGAAATCCAAAACAAACAGAAGTCATTGGTAGTGTCTATAATGCCGTTAGTAAGCAACCAAATCAAGTAAATATGTGGGGAGAATATGATTATAAAACGTTTCAAGTTGATGATCATGTTACCGCATATATAAAGTTTGAAAATGGGGCATCATTGTTATTTGAAACTTCTTGGGCAGCAAATATTAAAAATGATGAAGAACATGTGAGTATTTCCGGAGTAAACGGTGGAATAAATGTTTTTCCAATTGAATTATATACAATAAAACATAATATGATATTAAATAGTGAACCAGTCTGGATAGCAAATAACGGCGATCCTGGAATTTTGCAAGCAGAAAACTTTGTAAAAGCTTGCTTATACGATGAAGAATTAATTGTAAAGCCTGAGGAATCGCTGCAAGTATCGCAAATTATTGATGCAATTTACGAAAGTAGTAACACACATGCAGAAGGGACGGGAAGATAAATGAAATTAGGAGTATTTACAACACTTTTCTCTCACATGGAATTTGAAGAAATGCTTGATTATGTACAAGAAGCCGGTTTGCATGCAGTAGAAATTGGTACAGGTTGTTATCCTGGAGGTTCGCACTGTAACTTAGATGTATTATTAGAAAGTGAACAAGCCAGAAGCGTATATATAGAACATGTACAAAAAAGAGACTTAATCATTAGCGCTTTTAGTTGTCACGGAAATCCATTATCCCCAGATGCTGCTTTTGCAACAGAATCTCATGAAACATTGTTAAAAACCATTCAACTAGCTTCACTACTAGACGTACCTGTTGTGAATTGTTTTTCAGGCGTAGCAGGTGACCATGAAAGCGCAAAATACCCGAATTGGCCTGTTGCACCATGGCCAAATGAATACAATGATATTTTAAAATGGCAATGGGAAGAAAAGCTCATTCCTTATTGGAAACAAGTTGGTGAATTTGCAAAAGAACATGGTGTAAAAATTGGTTTAGAACTTCACGGTGGTTTCTTAGTACATACGCCATATACATTACTAAAACTACGTGAAGAAACATGCAATGCGATAGGTGCTAACTTAGACCCTAGTCATTTATGGTGGCAAGGAATTGACCCTGTCGCTGCTATTAAGTTATTAATGAAAGAAAATGCAATTTATCACTTTCATGCAAAAGACACTTACATCGATCAAGATAATGTAAATATGTATGGTTTAACAGACATGCAGCCCTACGGTAAAGTGAAAACAAGAGCTTGGACGTTCCGTTCTGTTGGTTGTGGCCATAGCTTAGAAGAATGGTCGCAAATGATGAGTGCACTTCGTACATATGAATATGATTATGTTGTAAGTATCGAACACGAAGATCCACTCATGTCTATTCAAGAAGGATTTAAACGTGCCACAAAAAATCTTCAATCTATTTTAATTGAAGAAAACCCTTCACAGATGTGGTGGGTGTAACTTCGTTTAAAAAAGAAATAAGTAACATTTTTTTCAGAGAAGCCATTCGTAAAAGAATATTAGCTTCTCTTTTTTTTAAAGAAACGTTTAAAAAAGGAAGAAATATTCAAAAATAAATTGCGAAAACTAATTATCCTGTATCTACCTCTATACAAAGTATGGATTTTACGAAATAATATTGTTTGATACCTGTTTCAACAATAATGATATATACAGATGTAATTATTGTTGAAATAGAATATATAAGAAAGGAGTAATACATTGCTACGTATACAAAGAGGGTACATGTACAATCCAGATGATAATAAGGTAATTGTTAATGAAATTTTCTACGATGCTACATCAGAACAAAAGCTAGGAAGCAAAATGGGTGTGTTCGATGCGGTTAAACTACCTACTGCTATTTTTCAAAAGGTCCAAGAAACTGAAAGTATGTCCTACATGGAGACTGTTGAAGTTGAAGCAGAAACCATTAAAGAAATACTTTGTTATTTAGACCAACATCAAAAGCCAGAAAAACTATATTTTGAAATGCAGTATATGAAGTAACACCAAGAAATGAAAATAAGAGGGGATTTATAGCAGGGGAAACAGGGGCATTATTATACAATACATATAACATCTGCATAATAAATTCCTTCTTATCTTCATTTCATTAAAAACAATTGAATATAATATAAAAATAGTTTAATATAAATTTATATTTATTGTTTAATTGATTCCGTTTATTCCCACACCTTATGTGTTGTGGTTGAGTTGTAGAAGCAAGTTGTGTTCTTGTTTCAATTATGAAAGGGCTTCTTTGAGCCGATTAGTGTATATATAGCTTATTTTGCTATGCACATTTTAATCGACTTGAAGAAGCCCTTTTTGTGTTGTCTTTAAGTTAGGAAGCACATATAAATAGACCTTCGGGGCTAATAATATGCTAAATGAAAAAGCACTTATTTTGTGGTTTTTTTGTTTAATTAAGAGGAGAGATAATATGAAATTTTACAAGATAGGAAGTTCGAAAGAGTTTATGAGAGTAATTTATGCTCGAAATTCATATGAGGCAGCTGGGTACTATTTATTAGAAACAGATCACAATTGTACAGACTTAAATGAGTTATTCATTCAAATAACGGGCCTCTCAGAGCATATTCAGGTTCTGTACAATGGTTATCCTGTTACTAAATCTTTACAAGAAATCTCTAAAGAGAAGCGCTTTACAACATATCCTTGTACTGTAGTAGAGATACTAAACTAAGCAAGAATGAGAAGGCTAGATATTTAGGTATTATAACTAAAAAATACTGTGAAGAAATAGCACATGATTTGTGCTTTTTTTATTTGGAAAAGGAAATATTTATGATGAAACATGAACATGCAATTACATTAGATGAACTAGCATTATCACTAGGGGAACTTATATTAACCTTTCAAAATAAAGAAATCACCGAACCCATTAAAAGTCGTTTCCTGCACACTTAGGTGTACAATTTTCTTATAAAAAAGAATTGCAGGAATTCTATTTCTATTATGGAGAAAAACACTTACCAGGTCTTTATCGTCTCTTACTATTGTTAAAGATTTTTGAATTTGACAGCAAAGAAAGAGATTAATTTCTAATTTATAGTAAACTAGATAAAGAATGGAATATAAAAATTAAGAACTAGAGTATTTATATACGTAAGATACTTGTTGCAATGCTAAAAGCACAAGGGATTAGAATATGAAACTTGAGAGGAGTACTTTAATATGATTACAGTTAACCGAGGATATATGTATGATCCAGATGATAATGAGGTCTTAATTACCGAAATTTATTATGAGGCTGCTACAGATACTAAATTAGGAAGTAAAATGGATAGCTTATCTTACGCAGTTATTCCTAATGAAATTAAAGAAAAAATAGAAGCAGCTGCTTCATTATCCTATATGGAAAGCATTGAGATGTCTCAGCAATTAGCTGTCTTATATCAAAATGAAATTAACATGTATGGAAAACCTGGAAAATTGTACTTTGAGTTAAAGAATATATAAGAGGGAAAAAGACATTGGACAAATTTGTTCAATGTCTTTTTTATTAATCTGCAGAGGAGCATATATAATGAATGTTGTAACTGAAATTGAAACGAGTCTTTGGACAATTTGTGTAGGGGATGTTTTTAGCAATGGCCGTATGCCGTACCATCTAAAAGTTGTAAACATTGAAGTAGAAGATATGACGAAACCAGACGATGCGAAGATATTAGCCATGGGAATGAGGAACAGCTTCCTGCCTTTTCTTCACTAATCGTGCTTACGTCAGAAGGAAAGGAAAGCATTCACCTTAAACCACAAAATTCTCAAGTAGGTACTGCAAGTGTAGAAATTCCATGTAATCAAGTAGAGGCATTTACATTGGCTTGTAATGTGGAATATCTGCTGCAAGCACTACAAACGATATCTTCTGAAAAAATCGCGATAAAAATGATTAGTAATCAGAGACCTATTGTGGTAGTGGGAGCAGAGGATACAATTCATTCTAACTTGCAGTTAATCCTACCGGTTCGTGTGTAAGGGGGCATTCAAATGATTATCAACGGATTTATTGCAAACGAAATGCCTGATTTAGAAAACAGTGGTTATAACGGACAAGCAGTATGTGGAGTTAAATTGAATGGCGAGGTCATTCTTTCACCGCTTGGCGATTTATTTCCAGATGCTTTTACGAAAAAAGAAACGGCTCCAAGTCAATTAAGTTGTTCCGAATTAGCTGCTTCAGAACCACAGCGCGTTATTACAAATAAGTTCGCTGCCATGACTGTTGCACAATTCGTCAACGAACTCTTTGATGAAGGTACTGTATCGAATCACTATATCATTTTCCAAGCTCAAAAAGCGTTTATGAAAGCTGCACCAATTGAGGAGTAATGATATAGGAGGGGACAAGATGAGAGTGTATCAATTAGATTCCACTCAATTACAACACACTTTAACACCAACAAACATGTGTAATGGTGTTCTACGATACTATCAATATAAGAATTATACCGTTGTATCTGTACTTGATTTATCAAAGCAAGA
The DNA here is from genome assembly GCF_038003645.1 of Bacillus sp. FSL E2-0195. Lineage (NCBI taxonomy): Bacteria > Bacillati > Bacillota > Bacilli > Caryophanales > Bacillaceae > Bacillus > Bacillus sp. FSL E2-0195. The sequence goes on from NZ_JBBOPN010000002.1 coordinate 47,135, forward strand.
TTCCGAAATGATTCCATTGCTTCTGGCTTGTATAGCAGAGGCTCTGATTCATTTCCATCCGGATTCTTTTTTAGCTAAGGATGAATCTAACCTCTTATATTGGTGTAGAAGGAATTTTAAAGGATTTCATAATATCTCTTGCGATGGATTCTTACAAGATTTCAAGCAGGTATATGAATATTACCAAGCATTGCAGAACGTTGGGAAACAAGAGAACAATATAAAAATAAATATGTAATAGCAGGGAGCAGAGAAACGCATGTATAATATAATCAAACGTCAATATAATTCAATTATCCAAGAGGTGATTCGGATTAACGAAGAAGTACAAAGGGAATTAAACCTATTAGTACAAAAAATTTGTGAAACCGTGTCTTCTGTCCAAAAAATTATCCTTTTTGGCTCTCATGCTTATGGCACACCAAATGAAGATAGTGATTTTGATCTTTGTATTGTTGTGGATGGTGTAGGAGCAAGAAAAAGGGAAGTCATTAACCGTATTAATTGGGGTATTTACGATGTAATGGAAACACCAGTTGATATTTTAGTGTATGGACCGGAAGAGTTTCAAGAACGTGCTAACCGCAATGTAACCATGGAGCATAAGATTGCACAAGATGGGAAGATCCTATATGAAGTGCGAGACGTTCTCGAGTAAGCAATACGGAAGTATAAACGACAACGAGGACTGTTCTTAATTGGAAAAACAATCAAAGCAATAAAGAACAGGATAACTGTTCAGATAAGTGGTAGGAATGAAGGGGTAACAGTATCCAAAAACATGAGATAAGTAATGATTCCTTATTTTCACGTCATAATGACATGAAAAATATCCTCTACTTTAATCCGGTTAAATTTTTAACCGGTGATGAGGTATGGATGTTACTTTTAGATAGAGGAGTACTGCCTTTTGGTGTAGATGTGGAAGAAATGAGCATACAGTATGGACAGGCTATGTTTGAATGTGGCATAAAAACAGGTGGAAAACAACAAGAAAATGCTTGTGGAGCTGCAAATTCGCGTAGCGGCTGTTGGACTTGTCTTATGATGAATGGTGAGGATAAAATGCTAACCCAGCTAATAAGTGAGGGGTATACAGACAATGCTTATCTACAATCATGGAAAAGCTTCTTACGGTCCATTAGAAACGATATTCGCTATAGGAATGTAATGATAGACGCAGTCTACAAACACTCCTTATAAGCGAAAATAAGCGTGATTCGGACCTGTTTTCCGTACATAATCATATTGAATACGATTATATTATGTTTGAACGTACAGAAAAAGGGGATTATGCACCAGGAGGACTTACAGTAGAAGGTAGAAGAATGCTTTTAGAGTACCTACTTTATACGCAAGATGAAATGCATACGAGTCTTATATCTGAAGAAGAAATTGAAGCAGTATTACAAGGTTGGTATGAAACCGATGGGATTAGGGTATATCGAGATGAATTAGAACCAATACATCACGCATATCTTGGTGAACTAGTGTTCAAACCTGATTGTACAATAAATGAAGAAAAGACGACTTCCCCATTTCCCGTATTTTTCGTTGAGATTGATATTCATTTAGGAAAGCAGGAGATATTTCGTTGGATAAAAGAAAGACAAAGAATTACGCAGCATAGTTTTTTCTTTTTCCCTTCAAATTATTCAAATGATTTCGCGAAACTAACTTGGAATAAACTTACTTTTGTTGTATCTAGAGTGGATATAACGGATGCAAGAGATGCAGAACGCATTGTACGCAAATGGTTAGGTATGGAGATGTACCACGGTAAGAAAGAAGGGCAGCACAAACAAATGCTTATTCAGTTCTTAATTCAAGCAATGAAGAACGAATCACTGTTCGAAGAAGAAAAAGCTAGTACGAAATCTTTGTATGCTGCAGAGTTTACAAATAGACTTGCTAGGTTAATAGGAGAAGGGGGCCAGTTATCTGAAGAGACCAATCATCTTTTCGCAAAAATTCTTAAAGAATTAGGCGACATTAAAATACAATAATCATATATATGGATCATATGTTTTTATCAAAGCCTAATGTAGATACTGTCGAGTTTGCCGTAAGGACACTTGGCGGTTTACTTGCAATTGGCTTTATATTATGGTCAGAGAAATTTGTAGATATCGCAAAAGTGATCAGTAATTCATTGTAAACAATGTAAAGGGATGAGAGAGTTGTTAAATTACTTTATCATCATCTTTATCAATGAATTTGCAGAAATCATATGTTTTTTACACCTCTTAAAAGCCCAATTATATTTTATATATAATTGGGCTTTTGTTTTTCTATAATAAATTGAAACTATAATTTGAGCGTAGAGAAAGGAATGTAGAATGTCACTTAAGACTCTAATGAAAGAATATAGAGTAAAGTTTAATATGGTTCTGGAAGATGGACGAATTCTGATTTTAAACTAATATGTATAACTAGATTATTACACCAAATAATTAGTTATATAAACACAATAAATATTTCTCAATTTTTTACAAAATTTTCAGTTTTTGCCGATAAAACCGCGTCGCTATAGCGTTTTACGGAAGTTTAACATCAATCAAATTCACTAAATTCAGAATTTTTAATGAAATAGATATAGACCTGTTGTTATTTTTTTCCTATAATCAATCTGTAGTTTTGATATTTAACTTTCTGTGAATTCGCGCGAACTAGGAATTGTTTTAAAATATCTTTTACTAAGTAAAATAAAAACTACAAAAATCAATTATCATTTTATGGAAATAAGGTGATTTTTTGTTTGTTTGCAAAGAACATGTATTAGAAGTGATTCAAAATCTAAATGTACCGCATATTTGTGAAACAGACAAAAATATAAAATGTAGGTACTGTGACCATGTCTCTCAATATGAATTGTATATATTTGATTTCAGGAATATATCAAAAACATTAAGAATGATCAGTACCCAATAGGTTATGTTATTTTTAAAAAACACTATATAGATTATTAGTCTATGCAAATAATCTTTTAATCTAGATTCTGAAAAGAATACATAATCAGATTATTACGTCACTTATATTGCGGTTTAGTAATGTTCACATTATAATTAAAGGGGAGAATAGTTAATATGGCATCTTATATCATTGGTAAATTAAATTTAAACGAGGAATTATTAAAGAAAGATTTAGTTACAATCGCGAACTTTCCAGTTATCCCAGAAGAGTATGATGAATTCAGTTCAGGTTATTGGATGAACAATTCTTTATGGAATGCTTCAAATGATAAAAATGATACAATGTATCGTGATTTTGATCATGCAGCGCAACAAACGGAGTACGGTAAGCAGTTACCATACATTAACTCACTTCTTGAAGAATACTTCACTTTTGACAATTTAAAAATGGTTCGTACACGTAATTTAGTGGATGCAATGGTTATCCCACATAGAGATTTCGTTGAATTCTCTCATAGTACAAAACAACGCTTCCGTGTCTTCTTAGCTTTAGAAGATAATGAAAAGGCTTTCCATTCAGATGAAGAAGCAGTATTCCGCATCAGAAAAGGCGAAATTTGGTTCCTTGATGCAGCAATTGGACATGCAGCCGCTAATTTCTCTAAAGATAGCCGCGTTTTCCTTTGCCTAGACTATGTATTCGATGGTGATTTTGATCCATCTGATATCTTCAAAGATAAAAAGACATATAATCGTGATTTAGAAAGATTTATTGTCAAACGCGATACACTAGATGAAACATTTGAAGAGGAGTTAATTACTTCACTATCTAAAGTAATTTCAAGAATTAATTTTAGAGATGTTGTATTCTTCTTATCAAAAATTCATTTTGAAAAAGATATTCCTGTTGCAAAATGCTACGATTGGCTAGATCAAATCGCAGAAAGAAGCGGTGACAAGGCAATTGTTCAGAAAGCAAAACATTTACGTGCGTATATTATTGAACATCGTGATTTAGGTGAGCGTTTCAGTATGGATAACTGGAAAGAAGAAGTTACCGTCTGATTTTAGAACAGGTAATGTATAGTTCTTCACATAAACAACCGATTTTATCAAAATAAAATCGGTTGTTTTACTATTTTTAATGTAGGAAAGGAGAATAGTTCGTATGGAGATATTAATTGGTATATTGTTTAGTATTTTATGGGCATCAGGTGCTATCGCCACAAAAATTGGTCTTTTATCTTCATCCCCTTTAATGTTTGCGACAACGAGGCTTATTAGTGCTGGTCTTATCATGTTTGTCTTTACTTATTTTATCAAATCCAACAGATGGCCTAAAGGAGTAGAGTGGAGGCAGTTAGTTGTACTAGGTATATTAAATACTACTTTGTATGTAGGCTGCTGTTTCTTGTCGCTAAAGTTAGTATCATCTAGTTTATTTAACTTGTTTATCACTGTAAATCCATTTGTTGTTGCTTTGTTGTCTTCTATCTTCTTAAGTAGAAAAGTAACAAAACAAGAGTGGACTGGGATGTGTATTGCAGCGCTTGGTTTATTCATTGCCGTATATCCCTACCTAAAAGATACGCAAGCCACTGTATCGGGCGTCATTATTCTCGCGATTGGCATGTTATCTATGGGGATTGGGAGTGTATGTTTCACAAAATATGATATGAAGATCGATCGCCTGGTCATTAATACTTGGCAAATCATCTTTGGTAGTCTATTTGCGGTTCCTTTAAGTTTCTTATTAGATACAAATCCGTACGTTTATTTAGATATGAATTTTGCTATTGGTCTATTTTGGCAGGTCGTGATGACTTCAATTGTATCTATGTTACTATGGTTTTATTTATTAAAGAAAGATCCTATAAAAGCAAACAACTATCTATTCCTAACTCCGATTTTTGGTTATTTACTAGCTTGGTTAATACTCAAAGAAAATATTACAATGTATCATCTATTTGGTGCAATTCTAGTAATAGGTGGTTTGTTGATCTCAGGAACTATGAACATAAAAAAACTACTACGGTCAAAAGGAGGAAGTGAAAAACATAAATCTGTTTAAAGTTGAAATAATCGGCCCCTCAATCCAACTATGTACGTAGTGAATGCTCTTGATAACTTCTAATGGAGTTATCAAGAGCATTTTTTATTTTTTAGATTTTATCCCATTCCATTCAAGAATGTATGCCAAAAAGCTACATACGTTATAAAAGGGAGGGAAAGGAATGAAAAAATCTTGGTTCGTTATTTTGTTTTTTGTTACTATGCTTACAGGCTGTTTTGCAGAAGATTCAAATTTGTATCCGATATCACAAGAAGTCATGGCTACTGCACCAAAAGAACTCCCTTTTCCAATATCATATCCTACTAAATTACCTTTTGAAGTAGATTCGATGACGGTTGCAAATGAAAATGCAGAACATGTTTCCATCGTTTATTCAAGTAAAGAAGATCAGAAACTAATTGTTGAAATAACAAAAGGAAAAGAAGTGCTTCCACAAAAATCCTTTCAAGAAATCAATGCATTTGATAAAACTCGTCAAGCATTCAATCAGACAAAGAATGAATTCCATCATATAGATTGGAATGAAAAAAACATTCATTATCAGATTTATTCTTCTAATGAAAAGAAGCAACAATTAACAAAAGCAGAACTTCGTGCAGTTCAAAAATCTTTTTCTGCGAAATAGTATATTCACTTTTTCCACGTAAACATCAGATATAACAGATGCTGAAAGGATTGTGCGTCATTGTTTAGAGATGAAAATGTACCATGGAAAAAGAGCAGAGCAGCACAAACAAATGCTTATTTAGCTCTTAATTCAATCCATGAAGAATGACACGATATGGTTAAAAGAAGTAGACAGTATTGCTCTTCAATCCACATTAAAACAGCTAGCAGATGCTTTTTCTCGTTTTTTTAGAAACAGAACGATCCTCCACGATTCAAGTCCAAACGCAATAAAATTCAATCTCACACGACGAAACAAACAAATGGAAACATTGCTGTAATAGGCAATCAAATGAAATTACCTAAAATTGGACTTGTGAAGTTTGCAAAGAGCCGTAAGGTAACGGGACGTATTATGAGTGCTACCATTAGACGGAATCCAAGTGGTAAATACTTTATATCTTTGCTAGTTAAGACAGAAGTAAAAGAACCTCCGAAAACAGAATCTTCTGTCGGTATTGATATGGGCTTAAAGGACTTTGCTATTCTTTCAAATAGAACTACATACAAAAATTCTAAATTCTTTCGTACATTAGAAAAAAAGTTAGCGGATGCACAACGCATCCTTCCCAGAAGAACGAAAGGTTCTTCTAACTGGAATAAACAACATGTGAAAGTGGCACGAGTCCATGAACATATTACGAATGCAAGAAAAGATTACTTAGATAAAATTTCTACTGAGATTATCAAAAACCACGATGTAATTGGTATTGAAGATCTACAAGTAAAGAATATGCTAAAAAACAGTAAACTTGCCAAATCAATCAGTGAAGTATCTTGGTCACAATTTCGAAATATGTTGGAATACAAGGTAAAATGGTACAGGAAGCAAGTTGTAGTTGTCTCAAAAACATTTGCCTCTAGTCAGTTATGTTCAAGTTGTGGTTACCAAAATAAAGACGTTAAAAATCTAAATCTTTGTGAGCGGGATTGTCCTTCTTGTGGCACACATCACGATAGAAATATTGACGCAGGACTGAACCTTAGAAACGAAGCGATTCGGTGCTACTATTCCCAAATTTTTTATCCGTTTTGTTAATCAGAGAATCATATAGTGAGGTTAATATGTGTAATTTAAATCAAACATTTTTATAAAAACCAATCTTAAATCTACTGGAAAAGAATCTAATTTGATTAATCTTTCTTCAAATTAGATTCTTTTTATATTCCGTAGAATAAGGGTGGTGTAGATATTTTTAATCAAACTTTATTTTAAAACTACATTCGATAGAGTAAAGCCCATAATAGAGGAGAAAAAAATAAATGAGCAAAATGTGTATTATTTTAAACGTGCTTGAGTTGAACTTGTTGTAAATATCGGAAATATCTTTTTAGAGATACCTTAGTTTTGAACCCCATTCTACTTACCAATTCATCTTCATTTATTCCTCATCTGCTGTGCAGAAATACGCCTATTTCCCCCCGCACGTTTTACTTCAAGTCGTATCATTTTTTGCACAGCAACCTCAGACAATGCCTTTGGTGCATCATTTTCATATACCCATCGATATGTTCCCCGATTAAAGTCAAATGCAACAAAGAAGGGATTATCTGTATACTGCCGAGGCCTTACTGGTTCCGGAATCATTTTATAATATTTATATAGTTGTTTTGTATCCTCTCCCGTTAAAGAGATAGATCTAGTCATACCATTTTCCACTGGAACAATTAAAGTATTACTAGCAAACTGTATATGGCTCATATTAAGCGATACAAGCTCTTGCAAGGATAACCCATAGTTTACTACTAAATTTATTATACAAGCGTTTCTATCCATAATAAGAGGGCGATATTTAGCTTGTCTTTCTGTTAATCCCTTTGTTGAAAGTATCGTTTGTTTTAAATGCTTTTCTTCCGTTGCAGTAATAAAATCCTTATCACATAGTGATTGATCAGGAATTAAGGAGAGGTGAAACTCATCTAATGGACTATCTATCCCTAAAAACATGTTCAATTTCTTTAAAACCACCCATATTCTGTGCCTTGTTTTCTGGGAATATTTGCGCTTGCTTTCTAACTCAGAGAAATACCCCTGATAATCTTTTGGAGATAATTCATTCCACGATTTAATATGAAAAAGTATCTCATTTACTTCTAACCATTTAAAAAAATCCTTAATATCGTAAGAATAACGTTGTATCGTAGAATGTTTTCGACCTTTTTCAATTAAGTAATTAGAAAAAGCTTATAATGTTTCTTCTAACCTAATTGTCTCGTTCATTATAATCACCTAATTTCTTTGGGTATATTATAACAAAAAATAGGTGAAAGACCTGCTACCGCCCTCTGCTACGCAAGGTTGCTGGCATATCAAAAACGCAAACGGACAAACAACTCTTTGCATTTTTGATATGTTGATTATTATTTACAAAGCCAAATGAATAAGGCTATCATAATACTCCAAAAAGGGAGTACAAGTAATAATCCCCAAAAAATCCCTTTAAAAAATCTAATTTCGTTATATTCATTCATTGCTATATTAGTTGTATTCTTTAGTACGACCATGTTTAATCCTCCAATTATTAATTGATTATAAAATGAAAAAAGGACAAACCTCGTCCTGGTAGGGATACGTAGGTTTGTCCTTTTGTATGTGGGTAATGATATGTTTAATTACCATTATTATAACTTAATTAACAAATATTTTCAATTAGGTCAGACTTCTTATTAACAATCATACTAGTAATAATAAAATCTATTATAAATATATATCTTATATATTAAAAAGAAATAAAGATAAAACTTTTATAGGTTATCAAAAATAGGGAAAAGACCTACTCCTACAAGGGATAATTTGATGTTAGAACGTAAAAAATCATAATTAGTAGAAAATGTATCCGTAGATTCAACGATTATTAGACTTTCAATTCTACAAAAAAGCAGAAAGGAAATCATATGTTACTACATGAAATCGGAAAGAAATTGATACAAATCACATTATATTTATTCAACTGTGGAAATAGGGCTTATTTTCTTTATTTTGGTAAATGGAGCAGTATTTAGCGTCCAATTATCCACAATTTGTTCAGATAATGGAGCTATTTGTTAACATTACTCAGTATTTACACATAACTCACATTATTATTGATGATTTTTATTAGATAAATGCAACGACACTAGTATTCTCAAGGATATTGAGGAAATATTATTCACATTTGATCATATTTGTCCTCATATCCACTATTTTTATAAATATCTTTCTGATTTTTTGTAGATATAAAATCGGATGTTTTACTACAGATGAAGAATATTCAATGTGTAGTGTGGAGATTCTTCTATAGGTAGAAGAAGATTTGTATAGAAATGTATAAAAAAAGACTCCATTTTACATGAAGTTCTTCTGATTTGGTATTTATAAATAGAGTAGTAGAAAAGGGGTGTTAATGAAACAAACACGAATAGCTCTCTACTTTCGATTTTTTCAAAAATAGAGAGCTCGTTGCTATTTTTTTATTTCCATTGCAGTTAGCACCTGATCTGGAGCTGTTATTGTTACCCCAGCACGTACTAAACGTTCGAAGGTACGCATAAACTCCAGTAAATTAAACTGCTTTGGTAGCTCAATAACACGAAGTTTTTCTTGTGGCAGCTTATCAATTGCCTCGATAAACCATTCACGTATATCACTTGGAATCGTGCGTTCTTTATGGCCACGAACTTTTAATTTTTCACGCATTTCAATTTCTAAAGCGATATATGTATGGAGATTCACTCCCTGATCATATGCATATTTTCTAAATAACGTTTCTTCCTGGTATTTTAGATAATTACGGTGATAAGACTCTTCCGTCACTGGTATCGCAAACTTCTGCTTCAGTAGTGCATGCACATTTTTAAACATCTTCTTAATGTTGCGAAGAGAGTACATGGAATAATGTAGACCAAAATTAAAGACAGCTTGTTCACGGTCACTATTTCTCTCTTTTGGTACATGTTGAGCAATAAGAGGGTAGATGCCTTCTTTCGCCGCAGTATCAAGAATTTGATATTGAGATGTTTGATGCAATAATTTTTTCAATGTATATACAATTTTCGTTGGATATCCTTCTTTTCGATCAACCATGTCACGAAGTCCACGAATTACACCACGAATTTGACGATGACAAGTATGCTTTAAAACATGAATGAATTTATTCATGTCTGAAGACAGTTCACCGATATTCATTTCTTGTAGGACTGATTCAATAAATTTCGCTTTACGAGCATAGGTAGCTTTTGGTGTAAATGGATCCCTGTGTTGCTCTTCTCCAAATTCTTTCGTACATAAGAAGTCCGAATGGATAGATAGATATAAGGTTGTATATCGTTTTGTATGCCTTACACCTTTTTGCATTTTGCAAATTTTGAATAGGGGATTACCCGTACATGGTAAAGCAGTTGTTAATTCTTCGATAACCGCACGGATTTGGTGCGGATATTTTTTATGTAAGAAACGATACATCCCACCAAAGTGAGTTTTGTTGCCCCTTTCGTCCTGCTTGTCTAAAGAACGCTTTAACGTTGTTTCGGTATGTTGTTGCATAGCAATGTCTAAGAATAGTTTCTTAGCTGCTACAGATAGCTTAAAGAAAGCCTTTGTAAATACAACAGGACTAATATATACGTATGGATTAGCCTTTTCTGTTTCTTCATTCATAAAATGAGTCAATTTGATTGTATATCGACCATCTACGCCATTTTCGATAGAGATTATGTTATGTATACTTAATTTCTTTAGAGCAATATAGAACTGAGAATGCTGGATGTATGCAAATTCTTCTTTATATTGCTTGTAATCTTCCCACATCATATGTATCGTTACATTTGGAATGATACCATTAGTAAAGCATTTTTTATGTAGATATAAGAACACTTCAAGATCTGCATTCGTAATACCATATAACTTATGTTTTCTTCCTGTTTTTTCTGCAAGTGCAGACATTGCTCGACGTGAAAAAGATGGTTTCGCTTGTTCGACAAAGCCTTCTACATCCGCAATACGTTCTTCGTATGTCATGTGCTGCAGAATATCTTCTAAATATGTATCTTTATAGCTGTAGTACTTCTCCTCAAATGTTGCAACAAACTTCTGCCAAGATTTTAGTGTAACTAAAACAGCATTTGTTGTTTTTCCATTTAAGCTACGCTGATTTTGAATAATAAATGATTTCCCCATCTTTTTCACCTCCGTTCTGCAAATTCAGAAATATATGTCAAAATACTATAAAATATACCAATTTTGATTATAGCAAATTGAAAATTGGCGAAAGGTGCTCCTTTAAGAAGAAAGATAGCAACTTGCAACAGCTTATAAAGCTAGGTGTATCAAGGGATATGAGAATTCTATTAATTTTTTTTGTGTTAAGGATACCGCAAACGTGTTGCAAGTTGAATTATATGTATAAGAATAAGTAAAAAGTCATCTCCCCACTTGATATATAAGGGATTAGATTGAAAATGACAAAAAAGTTAGGGTAAGGATACCGCAAACGTGTTGCAAGTTAAGAAGTACGCTTATTAATCATGAAATATAACGATTATCGTTGATGTGATAGGTTTAATTAGATTTGTATGGATTACGATAGGGTGAGGATACCGCAAACAGTGTTGCATCTTATGCGAAAAATAAGGGTAAGGATACCGCAAACGTGTTGCAAGTTGAATTATATGTATAAGAATAAGTAAAAGCACCTAATTCCTTGATATATAAGGGATTAGATTAAAAAAGACAAAAAAGTTAGGGTAAGGATACCGCAAACATGTTGCATTTTATTTGAGTAACTTGTTGTAAATATAAAAAAATCACTCAAAAATTTAAAAATAGAACGATTTTTTGTGTAATGTATTAGGTTGAGAAAAAAATATACTGTTGCAAGTTAGACGAAATAGGGTAAGGATACCGCAAACATGTTGCAAGTTGAAGAGTAAAGGAAAGAAAAGCGCAAAAGGAATGCAAGTAAAGAGGAATAGGGAAAAGAAAGAGCAAACGTGTTGCAAGTTGAAGAGTAAAGGAAAGAAAAGCGCAAAAGGAATGCAAGCAAAGAGGAATAGGGAAAAGAAAGAGCAAACGTGTTGCAAGTTGAAGAGTAAAGGAAAGAAAAGCGCAAAAGGAATCAAGCAAAGAGAAATAGGGAAAAGAAAGAGCAAACGTGTTGCAAGTTGAAGAGTAAAGGAAAGAAAAGCGCAAAAGGAATGCAAGCAAAGAGGAATAGGGAAAAGAAAGAGCAAACATGTTGCAAGTTGAATAGTAAAGGAAAGAAAAGCGCAAAAGGAATCAAGCAAAGAGGAATAGGGAAAAGAAAGAGCAAACATGTTGCAAGTTAAGGAATTAAGGAGAAGAAACCGCAAAATCTTGTAAATATCTGTTACAATAAATTAAATATAATAGTAGTAAAGATTTTTATGATGAAAACTACTTTGTTGTGATCCATGGTTTAGGGAGGAATATAAAGTGGATAACTTATTACAAATGTTCCGAGATGCATTGCTAATCTCTGAGCCAATTTATAAAACGAACGAGCTATTATGGAATAAGTGGAATGCGTACTTTAAAGATGTTGAAAACAATAATAACAAAGTACTAACCTCACACTATGCTTCTCCATCATTTACTGCATTAGTATCCTGGTTAGAGAAAAAGCAAGAATCCGGAATTACATTAGTACAAATTTATGCGAAGATTGATTCTTATAAGGAAGAAATATATAAGGAAATTGAAGAGTATATAGAAAAAGAATTTCAGAATGTAGCGCATTCAAATTCCATAATATTAGAAAATGATCAAAATATAGATAAGACAAATATAGTGAACCATGAGGATTATTACGAAGTAAATAATTCTGCTGTTTATTATAAACTAAGAGATGGAATTGCAAAGAATCAATTTGAAGAAGATGAAAAAAGTAAAGTCCTACAGTATCCCATTGAAACGAAGTCTTCTAATGGTGTAGCTCAACTTTCTTCACACAAAGACGAGGATTTAAGACTTACAAACACTGAAGAATCAGCTCGATGGAATACCCTTGTTGATGATGTAATGAGTAATATGGATGATTTAACGGCAGACTGTTTAGATGCAATTACAATACAGTGGATAAATGAGGCGAAATCTCCAGATGAATTCATTGATTTTTCATACGAGCAAGTTTTAGAGATGTGCAATATTCCAAAGACAGTCGTCAAAAATAAAGAATATTATCGAGCGGAAGATAAAATTAAAATAGCAAAGAGGATTGCGGCTTTAGCAAGTATTTTTATCTATTTAAATGATGATAATGAGGTCGTAGTACTAAACGATCGTGATGACGAAGGAGAACGAGTAGAATTAAAGCGTGAGGTTATTAAAAGGTTATTTGTTTTAGATTCGGTTGTATTGTGGAGACATAGTGTTACAAACGAATATATGGGGATTGAATCTTGTCGTATTAAGCCAGGTAGTTTTTTAACGAATTATTTATACGGATCAAATAATACAACAGCATTATTGTCTAAAAAGGCCCTTGAATACAATAGTTATAGACATAAATATCATAAAAGGTTAATTCGATACTTAACATGGCAATGGAGAATTAGACAAATGTATTCATCATTGAAAAAGCCCTATTCCATAGGAGGGGACAAGGGGCTACTAGCAGTAATGGATATTCCAAAAGATTGGAAGCCGAATCGTATTAGAGAACAGCTAGAGAATGTTTTAATGGATTTAGAAAATGAAAAAGTAATCTCTCATTGGGAGTATAGTGACCCGCTTGATGAACAACAAATTGGGAAACGTAACTGGTTTAAAAATTATTACGCTAACTTAGGGATAACTATTTTACCACCTGAGGAAATGCTACAGTCAATGGATAGTGGAATAGGAAAGAAATTTATAGAGGAACCACAAGAGCAATTACCTGTAGTGACAGTTGTTGAAGAAGTTAAAGAGACTGTAGAACCAGTCGAACAAAGAGAGAAGAAAATCCGTGATCAAATATTGAAAGTGCATAATGAAAAACATGTAAGTATTCGAGAAATAGCCGATGAAGTTAGTATTTCTCCGTCGACGCTATCTAGATTTTGTAATCACAAAACAAAACGATTGTCTAAAAAAGCATTAGAAAAGTTAACGAAATGGTGTGAGAGACAAGAAATACTAGAGAAGATGTAAAGTAGATTAAAAACTACTTTTTTATTAAGAAATAGCGAAAATGAAAATACACATACATTATGTATGTGTATTTTATTTAGCATAATAGATGATAGGAACCACCTACTGCATTTTAAAATGACTATTGATATTGTCTTGTGAGAATGAATTCATTTAATATATTAGTTAAAAGGGGGAGTATTGAAAATGAAATTAAATAATTGGGATGAAATTAGTATTGAAAAAAGTACAAGCATTGGTAAAGAAGAAATGGAGTTATTATTACTAGCTGATCCTTCATCAGAAGTAGTTAATGGATACCTTAAACAAGGGGACTGTTTTGTTTTAAAAAAGGATACTATTACTGTGGGGATTATGATTTTAATTCCTACTCGTCCTGAAACAATTGAAATTATAAACATAGCAGTTTCTGAAAAAGAACAGGGAAAAGGATATGGGAAATATTTGCTTGGTTTTGCTATAGACTATGCTAAAAAAGAGAAATATAAAACCATAGAAATAGGGACGGGAAATTCTAGCTTAATGCAATTAGGCCTTTATCAAAAATGTGGGTTTAGAATAACAAATGTGGATAGGGATTTTTTCTTACGCAATTATGAAGATGAAATATATGAAAATGGTATTCAGTGTATAGATATGATTAGGTTAACGCAATATTTATAAGAAAATTAAAAAGTAATCAGATATCAAAAATCGTAACTCTCAGTTGATTGATGAGATGTTACGATTTTTTTGAATAATGAAATCCTTCTCACATACTTCATTAAAAAATGAAGTATGTGAGAAGGCCTGAATCGAATTGTAAATTCTTTTACTGCAACGTTATTTTTTAGAAAAGGTATAACATTTATATTTTGAATTTAAAAATATTTCAAAATGTTTTTTATTATTCAGATAGATGTTTTTCTATTAATTTCAATAAAAAGTAAAAACCGTAAAAATAGTGCAGTTAATAATAATTGAATACTCTTATTAACAAATTGATGAATTATATCTTTCGAATTAAAAGAGGGAAAATTCTTTCTTTTTTTAGGAAGGGTTTAAAAAAATGCAGATATAACAAGTATCATGTTGTTTTAATTATATGAGAATATACCGTTTTGCAGATGAGTGTTTTTATAATAACAAAATTTATTCTATATTGAGAAAGTGAAAAAAAGAAAAAAATTGATTGAATCCCATAAAATAACATGTGAACATTATAGATATAAGAAAACACCTCGAAATTCTAGGGGATTTTTTTGTAGATTTAAATATGTATCTTATTAGGAGGAATGATAGTATTAAGAATTTAGTTTGTTCCATTGTTTAATAATTTACGTGCATCTATGGGCTTTCATAACGCGCAATTATCTATTACTGGTAAGAATTTTGATATTAAATTTCTGGGGAAGTGATAAGTAATGGTCACTGTATTAAATAATGAAATTAAAAAATCATTAGTTGAAAAAATTGTGAATAAAAGTGCGTGTATTGGGTATATTGGTCTGGGATATGTTGGACTACCATCGGCTCTTAAATGTTTAGAAGCAGGTTATGAGGTAAGAGGATTCGATAAAAACTCAGCTAAAATAGAAAAATTAGAATGTGGAACAAGTTATATCAGTGATATACAGGATACCGAAATCCAAGATGCTTTACATACAAATAGGTTTTTTATTAGTACAGAAATGAAATATATAAATGAATGTGATGTTGTTGTTATATGTGTTCCTACTCCTTTAGAAAAAGATAGTAAACAACCAGATTTAACATATATTCATTCAGCAGTTAATGAAATAGTCAAGTACATTAGAAAGGGTACATTAGTCATTCTAGAAAGTACTACTTATCCAGGTACAACAAGAGAAGAGATTTTATATAAATTAGAACATGAAACCAATTTTGAAATTGGTACAGATATTTTTGTAGCATATTCTCCAGAGAGGATTGACCCTGCGAATAAATCATTTTCAATCCAAGATATTATTAAAATTGTGGGTGGAGTTACACCTAATTGTACAGATTGTGCTGCAGCCTTTTACAGTAACCTAATTAATGGGATTCATAAGGTCAGTAGTCCAGAAGTGGCAGAGACAGCGAAGTTATTAGAAAACACTTACCGTTTTATAAATATTGCTTTTATTAATGAAATGACACAAATATGTAATGAATTAAACATTAATATTTGGGAAGTAATTGATGCCTCTGGGACTAAGCCGTTTGGATTTCAAAAATTCTATCCAGGTCCTGGTGTAGGAGGACATTGTATTCCAATTGATCCTATATATTTTAAGTGGATTGCAAATAATAAAGATTTGGCAACAAGAATGATTGATGTAGCACAAGAGATTAACGAAAACATGCCAAATTATATTATTAAAAGGGCATTACAGTTACTACAAGATGAAGATGGAAAGAATGTTCTTATGATTGGCGTAGCATATAAGAAAAATGTTAACGATGCTAGAGAATCGTCAGCTTTGGATATTATGAATGGTTTAATGCTAGAAGGGTATAACGTCGATTACCATGATCCATTTATTGAGGAGCTAATTGTGGACAATCATAATGTGAAAAAATCTATCGATTTAACTATGAATGCATTAAATAAATACCATTTAATTATTGTTCATACGGATCATGATTGTATTAATTTTAATTTGTTCAATGAGGCAAATTGCTTAATTTTAGATACAAGAAACATATTTAAAGATGAATCAATATATAAAAAAAATATTATATGTTTGTAGGTGATTATATGGTAGAATTTATTCCTTTTTATCGACCAGAAATAAATGATGAAGATGTTGAGGGAGTTATTCGTGCTCTTAAGTCTGGATGGCTTTCAAAGGGGCCAAAAGTGATAGAGTTTGAAGAGAATTTAAAAGAATATCTAAATACTGAACATGTAGTAAGTTGCAATTCAGGGACTGCGGCGTTACATTTAGCGTTATTGTCTTTGGGGATTGGATTAGAAGATGAAGTAATAGTTCCAAGTTTTACTTTTTGTTCAAGTGTAAACGTTATTATGCATGTAGGTGCAAAACCAGTATTTGTAGACATAGATGAAGAGGATTTATGTCTTGACCTCCATGATGTTAAAAGAAAAATCACTAAAAAAACTAAAGCCATTATTGCAGTTCATTTTGCTGGATACCCAGCCAAATTAAAAGAACTTCAAAAGATATGTAAAGAACACGGGTTATTTCTGATAGAGGATGCGGCTCATGCATTAGGAACTAAGTATGATGATACTTTGATTGGTACACATGGAGATATTATTTGTTTTAGTTTTTATGCTACTAAAAATATAACAACAGGTGAAGGTGGAGCGCTAGTCACTAAAAATGAGGAGATTGCTGAAAAAGCTAGATTATATGGTTGGCATGGCATCACCAAGAATGCATGGAATCGTTATGGCGAAAAAGGAAGTTGGCGTTATGATGTTCTATTACCTGGATTTAAGTATAACATGATGGATCTACAAGCTAGCTTAGGTATTAGTCAGTTAAAAAGAGCTGATGAAATGATTGAAAAACGAAAGAGAATAGCGGAAATATACCAGGAAGAATTAAAAGAAATCCAAGAGTATATAACATTACCTAACTATGTAAACAATCCAAGTATAAAACATGCATGGCATTTATTTGTTATAAAGATTAATCCTAATTCTCCTATCAGTAGAGATCAGATGATTCAAGAAATGAAAAAGAGAAATATTGGGCTGAGTGTTCACTTTATTCCCGTTCATATGCATCCATATTATCAAGAGAGATTTAATGTACATTTACCCAAAACAGAAGAAGTATTTGATCAAATTATTTCATTACCATTGTATAGTGCACTTACAGAAAATGAGGTTGAACATATCGTTACATCTTTAAAAAGTTTATACCAATTAAAGGTAGGGAGGTAAATATTTATGAAGATAGGAGTTATTGGTGGCGGTGGATTTATTGGTAAACATGTTACAAAGGAGTTAATAGCAAGAGGTTATGAAGTAATTATATTTGATAAATTTAAACCAAGTATTGATGTTCCTTTTGAAGAAATTGATATCTTAGATATTGCGACATTAAGAGAAAAGCTTATTAATGTGGATGGGGTCATACATTTAGCTGCATTAGTAGGTGTTGATAATTGCCGTTCAAATGAAGAAGATGTAGTCAGGGTGAATTTTGAAGGCACGAAAAATATTGTAGAAGTTTGTATAGAAAATGGAATAGATAAGTTATTATTTTCTTCTAGTTCCGAGGTGTATGGGGATGGTGTGAGTGTTCCGTTTAAAGAAAATGATGTCAAAATTCCCAAATCAGCTTATGGAAAAGCTAAATTAATGTCAGAAGATTTTTTGAAAGAATATGCTAATAATAGTTTTAAAGTCAGAGTGGTACGTTATTTTAATGTATACGGTTCACAACAAAATGATAACTTTGTGATTTCTAAGTTTTTAAAACAAACTCATAACGGCGAAAATATTACTATTTATGGGGACGGACAGCAAATTAGATGCTTTAGTTATATAAGCGATATTGTTAACGGAACTATATTAGCATTTGAATATGAAGGAGAGAATTTTGCTGATTTTAATATAGGAAATAACAAGCCTATATCTATGGAGGAATTAGCGGGAAAAATCAATGAGTTAATGGGAAACAAAAGTGAAATTGAATTTCTTAATTTAGGAGATGAGGGAGTAAGAGATTCTAACATAGAAATATTCAGAAGAATCCCTTCGATAGAAAAAGCTCAATTATTATTAAACTATCAACCAGTTATTTCATTAAATAAAGGGTTAGAGATAATAATAGAGGAGAAATATGGAAACACAGTATCTATATCCTAAAAACCCAAAAAAAATTAAGTATCCAATATATCCTTCTTTTTGGAGTATATTTGATCATATATATTTTTTGAAAAGTATATATAGATCCAATCATTCTAATCTAAAAGAGAGTTTACAAACTCTCTACCCTAATTCCGAAATTATATTAACTAATAGTGGTTCGTCGGCATTAGTAGCAGGGTTAAAGTATCTAAAGATAAAAAAAGAGGATGAAGTAATTTTATCAAATTTTAATTGTCCTAATGTAATAGAGGCTGTATTAACAGTAGGAGCAAAACCTGTATTAATTGATTTGACTACTGATTACTCACTTTCTCTTAATAAAATAAAAAAATACTCAAATGAAAATACACGAGCAATTATTCTTACACATGTGTATGGATGTCATGAAGATTTAGAGGTTATTAATTGGGCCAGAGACAATGATATTTATATAATTGATGATGCAGCACAAGCAATGTTCTCTTATCAAAACGAAAAATTAATTGGTAGTTTAGGTGACATTGGAATTTTAAGTTTTGGGGGAACTAAACCCATTCCAAGTATAGGAGGAGGAGCATTACTTCTTAATCGTACGGTAAATGACTTGTGTGATATGGATGAAGAAAAGAAAGAAGAAGTGCTTTTAGATTATAAAAACCACCTGAAAACGCAATTAGCTTTAAGAATTAAGAAGAGTAGGCTACTGAGTTTATTTACTGATTATTGGGAAAAGTCAGGGATTCTTCCCTCTTATAATGATAGCAAATTGGATTCTTTGCCAGAGGAAACGGAAGTTATATATCCAAAAACAATGTCCACATTACGCTCATTGCTAATTGATAAACACTTAAAGAGAACGAAAAAGATTTTAGAAATTAATATATGTAATGCCAGTTTGTGTTATACGATGCTGCAATCAATTGAAGAAAAGTACGGGGTAAAGATTATATTTTCAGCTCAGAATGTTTATTTGAACTATTTCACTATTATTTTCAAAGAACCCTCTGATAGGTATGAGTGTTCCGTATATTTGGCGGAAAAAGGAATACAAACTTGTTGGAATTATCTACCTCTAGGTGAAATTCCTATCTTTTCCAATTATGCCACAGAGTCAAAAAATATAGAATTTTTATGGTCTAGAGTATTATCAATACCTTTTAAATATCCTTTAAGGAAAAAAGACCTTAAGTATATATGTAGTCAAATTCTAATATATTTAGAGAAAAAGAAGTAAAAGGTGATTATATGGAAATCGAAATATGTACTGATGCCCAATATTGGGATACTTGTATGGAAGAATATAATGGTTCCGTATTCCATTGTTATGAATGGGGAAAATTAATGGAATTATTACCTGGTGTTCAATTTTTTCCAGTATTAATAAAAACAAGGGGTACAGTAGTTTTATCTCCTATATATGTACAGGATGGTAGGGTGCTGGGAAGTTTAATTGGTTATGGAGGCCCTGTAATCATTGGCCAAGATAAAATAGATTTTGCATTTTATGAATCGATAATAAATAGGAAGTTTGAGAATAAAATTCAAAAACTTTTATTACCTAGAACCATAAATCCTTTTCAAAGTTATAGTGATGAAAAGTGGGATTATAAAGAAACTTATATATTAGATCTACCAAATGATTTTGAGAATTTATGGACATCGTGTTCAGGAAAAGCTAGGACAAGTGTTAGATATGCACGTAAACAGAATGTTGAAATTCGGCCTATAGCTTTAGAAGAATTAGATGAATTTTACAATTTATATCAGGAACATAATAACAGTATAGGAGCGAGTTACTCATTTAGTAGAGAATTTTTTTATCATTTATTTGTTAATTTAAAAGAAAGAATTCTTTTCTTAGGAGCATTCTTAGAAGAAGAACTAATTAGTTCCAGCATATTTATAATGGATAAACAAGTTTTATATTACTGGATTAATATTAATAATACTAAAGGGAAAAATACACAATCTTCATATTTGCTACTAAATGATGCGTTTGAATTAGCAATTCATAATAAATTAAAGTATGCGGATTTAGGATATTCACATAATAAAGGGATTGCTAGACCTAAGATATACTGGGGAGCAGCTTTGAAAAAATGTTTTTGTTTAAAAGAGAGGATTTAAACTATGATTATTAGTGGCCACCAACCAAGTTATTTACCTTGGTATGGTTTTTTTGAAAAAATTCATAAATCGGATGTGTTTGTATTTCATGATATAGCACAATTTGAAAAGAAAGGTTTTTTAAATAGAAATCGTATTAAAACTTCCCAAGGAGTATCCTGGTTAACGGTTCCGATGCAAATGAAAAATTATAAAGAAATCCCATTGAATAAGTTAAAGATAGATAATACACAAGATTGGGAGAGAAAGCATTGGAAGACAGTAAGAATTAATTACTCTAATGCGCCCTATTTCAATGTATACAAGGATTATCTAGAGGGTTTTTATTCAGAAAAATGGGACAATCTTAACAGTCTAAATATGAATTTTATTCATTTTATTATTCGAGAATTAAATATTGATACGGAATTATATTATGCATCAGAGCTAGAGGGTATTACAGGGAAAAAAAGTGATTTTGTACTAGAGCTTTGTCAAAAGTTTAATGCCAGTACTTATTATTCTGGAAGTTTAGGTCAAGATTATTTAATAGAAAGTGATTTTGAGCATGAAAATATAGAAATCATGTACCAAAGAATAAGAGAGTATTCTTATCCACAGTTATTTGGTGAGTTTATACCGCATTTATCTATGCTAGATATTTTGTTAAATTGTGGTCCAGAGGAAACAGAAAAATTAATTAAAGGAGTTTAAAATCATATGAATGTACTAGTATTTGCTGCACACCCGGATGATGAAATTATTGGTGTTGGCGGAACAATAGCAAAACACGTGAAACAAGGTGATGATGTACATGTTGTAATCCTTGCAGAGGGGAAATCTTCGAGATCTAAAGAATACAGAGAACTAGATTTAGAGGTTAAGAGCCTGTCTTATAAAGAAACGGAGGGGGCATGTACTACACTTGGTGTAACAAGTTTTGCGAGATTAGATTTTCCTGATAATCGTCTTGATACATTGCCATTACTCGATGTTGTAAAAGAAATTGAAGAGCACATTAATAAAATAAATCCTACGATTATTTATACTCAATATGGTGGAGATATAAATATCGATCATACTGTTGTTTATAGAGCAGTGATGACAGCTACACGACCTCTACCAAATAGTAATATTAAATGGGTGTTTGCATATGAAACCTTATCTTCTACTGAGTGGAATTATAATGAGAAAGATAAGTTTCTTCCTAATTATTTCGTAAATATTGAAGAACATTTGGAGGCAAAATTAAATGCAATGAAACATTATGAATCGGAGTTAAGGGAATTTCCTCACCCACGTTCAATAGAAGCAATGAAGCACAATGCTTTTGTATGGGGAGCAAAGTCAGGATATAAAGCGGCTGAAGCATTTATGTTAGTAAGAGGAACATGGTAGGTGAAGAGAATATGCTAATACCACAGGTACCATTCTTTGGATTAGATAGCAAACAAATTGATTTAAAATGGGTTGAACAAGGTTATGGATTAGAAGCAAATATTTTTGATGGAGAATCTTTACATGATAAGTCATATACAACAAAGTTTTCAGATGTACTTTCTTTTGTTCAAACACTTAATCCATCTTTATTAACCTTGCATTTTCCAACTGATAATGCAGACTATTTAAATAGTGAATTTATAAAAAAACAGTTATATGAGTTTATTAATCTTGCTATAAAATATAACGCAGCAGGTATAACAGTTCATGCTAATCAATTTATGAACATAGCAGAATTTCAAAAGTATAATCTTATTGATAATAGAAAAAGAATTATAGAGTTCTTTAAAATGATAGATGAGGAAATAAAAGGAACCAATATATGGATAGGTGTTGAAAACTTACCCATCATTGGAAACTTAGGTGATGACTTTGATCCTATATTTGTATACCCAGAAGATTTTAATGACTTGGTAAATTTAGATTTATCTAATGTTGGAATAACGTGGGATATATGCCATTGGTCTATCACTTATCTTACACGTCTAGGTATTTCTAAATTATTAAGACAAGAGGAAATTGAGTATAAAGACTTTCATAAGTATATAAATTTAATGGATCATATCAAACATTTACATTTTAGTTCTTTTAAACATTTGACGATTCCTTATAGTGAGGTACGCTGCTTTGAGGGAGAAAGTCCGACTAATGGTTCTATTAATGAAAATTTATTACATGAAACTTTATTAAAAGTAAATAATCAAGTTTCAAGTAGAAATATAGGAATTGTATTCGAAGTACAGGAGACTGATTACACAAATAGAGTGAAATCATGGGAGACTCTTAATTGGTTCCAAAAGAATATTACTGGCATACAAGCAAACTCGAATTTTTTAAAGATATAAAAAGAGTTACTGCTTTAATATCATAACAAGTAATTTGAGTTAGAGATGATTTTAATGAACCTTTTCTTCTAAATAAGTATGTTAGGAGGGAAGGTTTTACTATTAATGTTTCCTAATAAAAGGGAGGACAAATGAAAAAATTAACTATTATCCAAAAAAACATTGTAAGTTTTGGAATTCTATTTCTTTTCTTTTTTAGTAATCCATATGGAGAACCAGTAAAAGTAAATGCTATGGTTAATAATAATCTGTATTCTCCTGTGACAGAACAAGTTCGTGCTAATCGTGCCATTGAGCATATACGTTTTCTTTCTGAAAAAATTGGTCCACGGCCAAGTGGGACTATGCAAGAACATAGAGCAGCTAAATACATTGGAGATACATTGCAGAAATTAGGATATGAGGTTGAGTATCAAGCATTCCCTGTACCTGATCAATATATTGGAAGTATTTCTTTTAGTATGTATGGGGAAAAAGATTGGCAGGTTGGGGCAGCATCTAATGCATTTATATCTACAAATCCAGTGGTTGGCTCGGTAGTTTTTATAGGAAAAGAAACCAATATTAATAGTTTATCTGAGTCGATCCATGGGAAGATAGTATTATTAGAACAAGCCGATACTATTGAAAAATATAATGAACAGGTTGAGCATGTAGCGATAAAGGGAGCAAAGGGTGTGTTGTTATATAGTACGATTGGGGATAGAGGGAACTATGGAGAAGCTTTTAATCCAGTTTTAAAAAAGAAACAATCGATACCTGTATTTGGGCTTGCCTATAATCAGGGGATTAGAATGAAAGAAAAGGTATTACATAATCACAATGTAGTCAGTTTAAAGGCAAAGCAAGAAGTAAATTTACGCTCATCAAATGTTATTGCGAAAAAAAAGCCTAAACATACGACAGGTGATGAGGAAGTAACAATAATGAGTGCTCATTATGATAGTGTTATTGGGGCACCTGGAGCAAACGATAATGCTTCTGGAGTAGGGCTTTTATTAGAGTTGGCTTACAATTTTAAGGATATAGAGACTAATAAAGAAATTCAATTTATTGCTTTTGGAGCGGAAGAAAATGAATCTTTAGGAGCTTATCATTATGTTAATCAGTTATCTGCTAAAGACAAAACACGTATTCGAGGAGTGTTTAATGCAGATATGATTGCAACAAGTTATCATCAGGCTAAGGATTTATATGCAATGACGTTAGATGGCTCTCAAAATGAAGTAACAAATACTGCTGTAGCTACTAGTAAAGAATTGAGGAAATCGGTTGTGTTAACTGGAAAGTTTGATTCTAGTGATCATGTACCATTTAATCAAGCTGGAATTCCCTCTGCTTTATTTATATGGATGGATGTAGAGAGTTGGGATCCTCTTATTTATCATGTTGAAAGGGTTTTCCATACACCTCAAGATACCGTTTTAGAGAACATCTCGGCTCAACGTATGCAAGATGCACTGGAGATTATTGGTACGAGTTTATATTATTTTATCAAAAGATAAGTATTTTTATGAATTGGTAGCTTATTTTGCTAAATTTAGATTTTGGTAAAAGTGTTATAAAGCTCTTTACGTAATAAAAAATATACAGTGAGCATAGGTGAGGTATATATGAGAAGTACATGGAAAGAGTTCAAGGGGATGGACCTTAATGTATGGATTCGCTTTATTGGAGAAGCTTTAAATGGTATTGCAATGATGATGTTAATGCCATTTTTCGCATTATATTTAAAGGATAAAGTAGATTCTTTGCTTGAGGTAGGTGTGATCATAGCTTTATCTCCAATTGCAGCAAGTATAGGCTCGTTAATTGGAGGACATATAGCAGATACTTATGGCCGGAAACCAACTATGGTACTCTCTATGGCCAGTAATGGGTTATTAATGCTGTTTTTTTTGTTCATAGATGGTTTTATAGCATATGCAATCTTATCTATCGGTTTAGGGTTATGTAACTCTTTTTTTGAACCAGCCGCATCTGCAATGGTTACGGATGTAACAGAACCAGAAAAAAGAACTGAGGCATATGGATTACTTAGAATGGCTCATAATATAGGAGCAGCGATAGGTCCTATAATTGGCGCAGCAGTTGTAGTTGTATCAAAAGATGTCATCTTTTTGATTACTTCTGGAACCATGCTGTTTTATACAATATTAATGGTACTGTTTTTAAAGGAAACAAAACCTAAAAATGTCATGATACATGAAGAAACACCTGAAAATTCAATAAGATCCACATTAAGGGTTGTTATAAGGGATAGGATATTACTTTTCTATATAGTTACAGGAATCATTATATTTATGGGATTCTCGCAATCGGAAGGTATGTTACCGCTTCATTTTAGTAATGAGAAGACAATGATTTTTGGAAATAGTAATCCATTTCCATATTTAATGACGTTAAATGGCCTATTAGTTGTTTTTTTTCAATTTCCCATTTCAAAATGGTTAACTCACAAATCGATTGGGAAATCAATGCTATATGGCGCAATTCTTTTTGGTATTGGTCTTTTGGCAATAGGATGGTTACCAAAGTGGTTTCAAGTAATAAACACAAACGATTTAGTTATTTTAGTTTCATTATTAATAGCTTATACAGTTTATACTTTAGGAGAAATGATTATGTCACCTGTCCAAATGACTTTCGTTGCTAATTTAGCTCCAGAACATTTGAGGGGTACTTATATGGGAGCCGCTAATCTGCAGTGGATTACAGGTAATATATTAGGGCCTCTTTTAGGCGGTTTATTACTGGAGCATCTTCTAGGGCATATATTATTTACAATCTTAGGTGTGGGATGTGTTATGTCTGGATTTGTTTACTTATTATTAGATAAACTTGTTGAGAATAGAAGTAAACAGATACCTATAAAACAAACATCTTAATTTTAAAAGTGTTATCAAGTTGAAAAAAATTTCTATTTTATGAATTAAGTAAAGCGCACGTTTATTAACAATAAACGTGCGCTTTGCTTATTATCATTTATAATGTATTGAAATTAATTCATACATAGTAACTTTGACAGGCTACGGTTTTAATATGATAAAAATTAATTTGATTCTTCTTAGTCGACTACAATCAGGTTTCTTGTCTTATCGATATGGTTAATTAACATACGATACTCTTCTTCGTATGTAGTTAACCGTTGGAGAAGGGATTTATTCTCTGCCGTTAAATATTCAATTTGCTGTTGTAAATCGTTCACTTCACTCACTGCTTTATAATTTTGTAGAAAGATAATAATGTCATCTAATGTAATAGATAAAGAGCTTGTTTCTTTTGTTTGTTGGATGGGGGACTTGTTATTTCCAGTTTTTTGATTTTGTTTAGCCTGTTGTATTTCTTCTTCGTATTGTTTTCGTACGCATGAGTTCCAACGAAATCCGCAAGCAGCAGGTGTCCTAGCTAATTGCTTAGCTACCTCTTTAAATGCAGCTAATTGTGTTCCACCGTCACGAATATTTTGAAGTACTATTGTTGCGAGAAGTGAATCGTTATCGTTAGTCCAGGAATCTTGTCTTGAAATTACCATTTTTCAATCCCCCTTATATGCCTTTAATTACATATATGCAATTACTTAAAATGATAGAAGCCCAACTTCTCTTAAAATGTAAAGGTTTTATACTTAAATAAGAGATTGGTTTAATATGAGGAGAATAAGACTCATATTAAAATAATTAGGAGTAAGTTGATAGAAGTATACACTCTGTGAACTACCCGCCACTTAACGTCCTAACGGCCTGTTTGAAGTGGGGGATTCTCGGTTAGTCGTTACTTTTGATAGCTAACGAATTCGTCCTAAGACAGCCGAGCTAACTCCCTTGTTCCAAAGGTTATTTTATTGCCATTTATGCTAACGCTAATAGGCGTATTGCTTCATTTTTGATATTGATAGCTGCGTTATAATCTCTATCGAGATTTACACCGCATATACAAGAATAGACTCGTTCAGACAATGTCATATTTTTTACATTCCCACAACTGCTACATGTTTTTGTGGAAGGAAACCATTTGTCTATTTTCACAAGTTGTTTTCCTTGTTCGTTTAGTTTATAAGCTAAGAAAGAAATGAATATACCCCACCCATTATCAGCGACACTTTTTCCAAAATGAAGTGCTTGCGACATTCCTTTCATGTTTAGGTCTTCAATAGCTACAACATCAAAATTAGCAGCTAAATTTTTAGACTTATGATGAAGGAAATCCTTACGTTGGTTAGCTACCTTCTCATGTAACTTAGCTACACGAATACGTTGTTTATTCCAACGCCCAGACCCTTTATTGCGTCTTGCTAATACTCGTTGTGCCTTTGCTAATCGGTCTAACATTTTACGATAGAACTTAGGATAATTGGCTTTCTCACCCTCAGAACTAACATATAATCCATCCATCGCAAAGTCTAATCCAACAACTGTTTCTACTTCTTTTTGTACAATCTCTTTTTCGTATTCAGTCAAGATGGACACATAGTATTTACCAGTAGGTGTCATAGAAATCGTACATGACTTGATCATATAATCTTGTGGTATCTCTCTATGCTGTTTGATACGTACCATTTTCAATTTTGGCAATTTGATATGACCAGTAAGTAACATAATATTTCCGTTTACTACATTCGTTGTATATGATTTTCTACCTTTTTTGCTTTTGAATGTAGGGAAGTCATTTTGACCACTAAAGAAATTCTTATAGGCAGTTTGCAAGTTGAGTTGAGCATTTGCCAAAGCTAATGAATCAACTTCTTTTAACCACTCAAATTCTGCTTTATATTTCGCAGGAGTTGGAAACTTTTGTTTCTTTAGTTGTTGCTTATCATCTTTGTATTTTTCGTACGCTTCTTTTCGTTCAGCTAACATTCTGTTATACACGAAACGTACACAACCGAAGGTTTTACGCATTAGATATGCTTGTTCTTCTGTTGGATACAAACGGAATTTATATGCTTTATTATGCTTTGTCATATCATTTCACCTCACTTTTCACCTTGGTTTTCAATATATTTCTTTACTACATCTATTGGCGAACCACCAGTAGTTAGTAAGCAAAAACTTCTTGACCAAAACATCTCTTTCGAAAGTTTCTTTTTCACTTGTGGAAAGTCTCTCTTGATTAGTCGAGAACTTGCACTCTTATAAGCATTGATGAATTTTGTCATTTCTGTATTCGGATGTGCCTTGAACAAAATATGAACATGGTCTACATCATGATTCCACTCTACCAGTGTTATGTTGTAATTCTCGGATAACCTGATAAACATGTCTTTTGCATAATCTGACATATCATCATCAAACACATTTCTTCTGTATTTTACGACCAACACAAGATGAAAATATAACAAGAACACTGAATGATTATTACTGTCTAATTTCATTGATATACCAACCTTTGTACTTTATAAGACTGATTATATCAGAGGCAAAATAAAAAGCAAAGCTTTTTGGCTACGCCAAACCGAAATTCATCTCCCACCTACCGCTGGGCTACGCCCTTCATGCGCTTGAGGAAGGAGAATTCTTTCGAGGAATTCGTTAAAATGCGAAATTGCATAAAAAATAAGGTTGACTATTTATTAAGGTTGTAACTATACTGATTACAGCTATGCGACTAAAGTAATAGATTTGATGGCATGAACTAGTTGTATTAATGATATATAAGTGAATATAAAAAAATGAATGGAGTTGAAAATATAACCCTAAATATAAGACGCTTGTATAAAAAAGAAGTTAGGTAATCTATAGTTTTTTATAATCATATATAAATTAAAAGAGGTGCACGATTTGAAAATTTTTAAGGGAATTCTAGTTTCTTCAATTGCATTAACAGCATTTAATGGGGTGGGCGGACTACTCCCAAGTGAAAAATCAGAAGTTGCCTACGCAGCTAGTTACGATTATTCAAATAAGCAATTGAATTCTATTGTACATAAGCAAGTTACTAAACAATTAATTTTGAAATTTAAAAATGAAGCAAATTTGCCATATCAGGATGGGATAGAAAAATTCATTAAAGAAGAAAAACAAGACCCTGAATTAATTGGAATTTTAGCCGAATATCCAAATGTAACTATAAATCGACTTTTTAGTTCTTTAAATCCTAAAGAAATTAAAAATCTAGGTAAAGAAATAAAAGACTCTGATCATATTTCTTCTAATTTGCTAAACTATTATATTGTAGAAACCCAAGGTGATATTGATGTACAAGCATTGCTTGTACAATTTGAGAAATCATCTCTTGTTGAAACGGCATATTTACAGGAAGAAGAAGCTCCACCTGAAGAGCGTTTATCCAATTTATCAATTAATCCATATGATGAACCTAGACTTACAAGGCAAGGTTACCTTGAACCAGCACCATTAGGAATCAATGCACCTTATGCCTGGAGTATAAAAGGTGGAGATGGAAAAGGAACAACTTTTGTAGATATGGAGTATGGCTGGTTATTTAGTCATGAAGATTTAGTGAATCAGAAGATCGAATTGATGTCCGGACAGAACAAGAGTGAACACCATGATCATGGTACCTCAGTCTTAGGAATTGTTTCTGCAGAAGATAATAACATAGGTGGAATTGGGATTGCACCAAAAGCTAAGGTAAAGGTTGTATCTCAGATTAGAGACAACGGTATGTATAATACAGCTGATGCTATATTAAGTGCGGTTAACAATATGCAAGCTGGAGATATTCTTTTATTAGAAGCTCAAGCAACTTATGAAGGATATGGAGATAAGAACTATCTTCCTGTAGAAGTAAAACCGGATATATTTGATGCAATTCGTCTGGGAACAAATAAGGGAATTATTATTATTGAAGCAGGTGCAAACGGCGGAAATGACTTGGATCAATTTAGAGACCGTAATGGTAAACAAGTTTTAAATCGTAATAGTCCTGATTTCAAAGATTCAGGGGCGATTATGGTTGGAGCAGCTTCTGCAAGGGTCCCTCATAAACGTTCATATTTCTCTAATTATGGTAGTAGGGTAGATGTATATGGATGGGGGAATGCAGTGGATACAACAGATGCTAAACCACGTGAATTTATGAAAAATCTATATACTTCTAGCTTTAGTGGAACATCTAGTGCATCACCTATCATTGCTGGTGCTGCTGCATCAATTCAAGGAATTACAAAAACTAATCTGGGAAAAGTATATACACCAAGCCAGCTTAGAGATATTTTAAGTGATCCTAGTACAGGAACGAAATCCAATGATCCAGCCTCTGATAAAATTGGTGTTTTACCTGATTTAAAAGCCATTGTATCTAAACTTGGCTTTTCACCAAACTTAAGCAATGATTCTTCCATTGTATTCCCAGAGGAACAAGAAATAAATAAAGGGAATGAAGGAACTACTATTACATTCCCGAAAGAGGATTCCGCTAATAGTGAAGGGAACTCTAACTTCATTTTCCCAGAATAATTGTAGAAATACCTTTTATTTAGTATGAAAGAATCTTATATAAGTAGTTGTTTATAATACTAGTGAGACAGGCTCTTATGTGTAATAGCATAAGAGCCTATCTGTTGTACTTTTAACTATATGAGGAAGGTACTTCTGGGGATATTTTAATTGCTTTAACAAATAAAGCGTTAAATTGAATTTATTTACAAAATATACAAGCCGTTTAAGAAGGAGGGCAATTTAATATTCTTAATGTATTATACTGCGTAGCTGAAAAGGTTATATAATGGTTATGATATAATAAAATTCAAGTACAATAAGGAGGGGGAAATTAAATGATTTTTCAAAGCATGATTACAGCTATTATAGAAAAATTACAAGAGACTGTGAATCCCTATTGGATAATTGTATTTGGATCCATAGCAGAGGACAGAGAACGAGATGATAGTGACATTGATATAGCTTATTTAAGTGACATAAAATTAGGGAATTATGAACGTTTTTTATTAGCACAGGAGTTAGCGGATATTGTTCATAGAGATGTTGATTTAGTTGATTTATCAGAAGCTTCTACAGTTTTCCAAGCTCAAATTATACATACAGGAAAGACAATATTTTGTTCGGATGAAGAGCGAAAAACAATTTTTGAAATAAAAACTTTAAAAATGTATTCAAAATTGAATGAGGAACGCAAAATCGTATTTGAGGATATAAAGAAAAGAGGTTCTATATATGAAGAATGAAGTTATTTTGAATAAAATTTCTACAATAGAGCGTTGTATAAAAAGAATTCAAGAGGTATATGGAAATAACCCTGATAATTTAGAGGATTATACAAAGCAAGATTCTATAATATTAAATATTCAAAGAGCATGCGAAGCAAGTATTGATTTAGCAATGCATATTGTTGCAGGAAAGAAGTTGGGACTACCTCAATCTAGTAGAGAGGCATTTGATTTGTTGGTTGATGCAGATCTACTTAGTACCGAACTGGCAAGTAAGTTAAAAGCAATGGTTGGGTTTCGAAATATTGCTGTTCATGATTATCAAAGTGTAAATTTAGATATTGTTCGTCAAATTATTGAAAAACATTTAACTGATTTTAAACTATTTACGAAAGAAGTAATGGGGATATTGGAATTTTAGGCGAAAGAACAAAATAATAGAGCTGAGAAAGAAAGTGATTTATACCAGCTATTGAAAAAATTACTAAATTTCGTAAAAAGAAAAGCGGTCATAAGATGAATTTGTTCATGTTGAAGTGAATCTTTGCATGAAATGTATGTAGATAATAGTAGGAGCAATATCCATATACAATTTTATCAACAAATAAGTAAATATTTTTAAAACTAATTTTTATACATATAATGTATACCAAAAACAAAAAAGTTTCCTTATGGAAACTTTTTTGTTTTTGGTAAATTTACAACAGTTAATTAATATACAGTTTTTGAGAAAAATGATGAATCATGTCAAATCATCTTCATTTACACAAACATAAACGTAGTATAAAAATGAAGCATATCCAAAATAATTAAAGGGGCTGAAAAATTGATTAAAAAACTTATTATTGGTTCTATTGCTTTAGGCGCAACAATAGGAGTGAGTATACCTACATTTGCTGCAACACTACATTCTTCATCACAGCTTAAAGAAACTCAAAATTCCCATGTACAATCTCTACATTCTCCATGGCAGTATTTAGGGCAAACTTCAAGGGAACTTCAAATTAAAAGTAACGATCCAAACGTACTAGCTTTTTAACTAGCAAAAGAAGCGCCATTTTACGAAGAAGAATTAGTAGACATATGTTCTGTAATTTTAGATGCAAATGTAGATGTTGTATATTGGACAAGCAAGGAATGGGTTAGATTTGAAGAAGGAAATTATGAGTTTAAACATGAAATTAAAATTTTTAGAGATAAAGAACGTCAGCAATTAATTACTGCACTAGAATCTTAGATCTTTTACAAAAAAGAAGCTATGCTATACTCCCCTTATAGTAGATAGGATAAAGAAAACACATTAACCTGTTTACTATGGAGGGGATTTTTCTATGAGTAAAATTAGCACCACTGATGAAGTAGAATTTAAGAAAAAAGCAGTCGATTTATATTAAAAGAAGGAATGAGATATAAATAATTGGGTCTTTTTTTGTTTAACATGTGTACGTTTATTACTGATGAAAATCGTAATGTAATTAAATCCATGGCTTATATTTTAGGAGTATGTCCTTTAGTATTTATTAATACAAAAGTTTCGTAATAAGAATTTACTGATTGTGCTATTTCATATGACTTTAAGATAATTGAAGAAATATATTGGATTAGGGTAAAAGGGTTTAGGCTAACTTTGTACAAGTGGATATTAAAACACTATAGAAAAATAAGGAAAATAGTTATAAAATAGGAAACTGAACGGAACCGTTCGGTTTGTTTTTGTTGTGCAAGATAAAGATAACCAAAGATAAGGGCTTAGGAATTCTTGTCTTTGTTTAAAACAAACACTTAACAAAAATAATCTAGAAGGTATCAGTACAAATGGAAAAGGTGAAGTAGTAGAAGGTTAACGTCTTCCTACTAATAGATTTCCAAAATCAGCTGGATATATAAAAGATGAGATTGCAAATGGGAAAACTGATATTTGTACAATAGATAAGAATTGGCTTCAAAAAATAGAAATTAAACTTTAGCATTATTATTCAAAAGTTTCATAACTATTATTTCTTTAGTGCTGCTATATAAAAGAGTGCTGAAAATTAGCTGCATTTTAATGCTAATCACAATGGTATCATGCTTTTGTATTTATATACACAAATGCTTA
This sequence comes from Bacillus sp. FSL E2-0195, assembly GCF_038003645.1. Lineage (NCBI taxonomy): Bacteria > Bacillati > Bacillota > Bacilli > Caryophanales > Bacillaceae > Bacillus > Bacillus sp. FSL E2-0195. Next base: position 80,402 of record NZ_JBBOPN010000002.1, read on the forward strand.
GATTCGTTAAATTATTGCTTTAATTATAGTGAAACTATCAGTATAAAAGGAAAGAAACTCTATCAAACAAAAAAATTGGAACGTTTGATTAAATGACTAGTATGCTATTTTCATGTTCAAGTTAATAACATAAATAGAACCTATTAATATGTTACTACTTTGTTTTTGTATTGTTGAAAATAAGAAAGGTGAAATCAATGAAAAAATATTGGCATAAGCTATCGTTGCTTCAGAAAAATGTATTACTAACGGTAGTAGTAATTCTAACGCTTGTGGGAAGTATGGGGTTGTTAAGCTTTAACATGTTTCAAAATAGTATGATGTCTATATTTGAAAGGCAGTCTTTTGAAACAGGAGATACAATAATAAATCAATTAGATCTAGAAATAGTAAGAGATGTAGCAAAAGACCCTACAGCACAAAGAGTGAAGAAAGAAAAATTGACAGAGCAATTAGATAAAGCTATAAAAAATATGAAAAGTGTCGGACAAACATATGTTACAGGGGCTAAGCTAAATGATAAAGCTGAATTACAATTAGTTGCTTTGGATACAGAATTAGCAGATACGGTTTCTGTAAAACTAGGTTCTGTAAAAACAGGTGACTATTATGAGCATCCTACTCATTGGAAGAAGACATACGACCAAGTAATGAAAACGAAACAGGCACAAATGACAGAAGTGTATGAAGATGTACTAGGTACATGGGTAACAATTTTAGAGCCAATTACTGATGAAAATAATAATATAATTGCAATTGTTGCAGCGGATTTAGACGCTTCTATTATTCCTCTTACAAAGAAAGAATTTATAGTGCACGGTTTACTATTTATAATCATTTCATTAACAATCGCAATTACAATTCAAATATTCATTTCACGAAAATCTCTATCGCCTTTAAAGGATTTACAAGAAGGGTTACGTAAAGTTGGTGAAGGGGATTTAAGTATTAAGTTGAATGAAAGGTCTGATGATATAGGGATAACTAATATCTATTTTAATAATACTATTAAAAAGTTTAATAGGATTATAGATAAAGTAAGGCAGACTGCTGAACAAGTTTCAACATCCTCACAGGAATTGTCGGTAAGTACCAAAGAGAATAGCATAGCCTTTAAAGGAATTGCAAGTGCTATTACAGGATTAAATTTAGGAGCACATTCTCATGAATATGTAGTGCAAAAATGTTTAGGAATTGTTCAAGAAATGGAAAGTAAGATGGAAGAAATTAAAAGAGCTGCAAAACAAGTTGCGACTGCTTCGGAAGATATGGAACAGCATTCTGTAGAAGGAAAAGATTTGATTAAGCAAATTGTGAATCAAATGAAAAGAAGCCGAGATTCAATTCAAAGTGTATCTTCTAGTATTTATGCATTAGAAGCACGATTTAAGGAAATTAGTGAAATCATTACTGTAATTACAAATATTTCAAATCAAACAAATTTATTAGCTTTAAATGCTTCTACTGAATCCTCATATGCTGGAGAGATGGGGAAAGGATTTTCAGTTGTTGTGGATGAGGTACGTATATTAGCGGAAAGAACTGAGGCATCTGCAAGGGATATAGCTAAATTAATTGGTGAAACCCAAGCTGAAACAGAGGAGGCTGTAAGATCCATACAGAATGGTTCAAAGGAAATAGAATCAGGAATAACACTTGTTCAAAGTAGTGATGCTTTCTTTGAAAAGATTTCAGAATCTGCACAATCTGTTACAAATCAAATTAAAGAGACTTCGAATAATTCAAGTGACATTTTAAAAGATAATCAAACTATTGTTCAGATTGTAAATGAATTATCATACATTGCAAATACATATGTGAATAGCAGTAGTAATGTAGAGATAAGTATGAAAGAGCAAGAACTGTATGTACAAGATATTGCAGAGTTGGCAAATTCTTTAAATTGGCTCTCCCAAGAGTTACAGGAGTTAATAGGGGAATTCAAAAATAAGTAGGATAGGAGAAGGTATGGGTATGACCTATACCTTTATTTATTCCCACATAAGGGATGAAAGCTTAGGTATATATGTAAAATAGCTAAAAGAATAATTTTTTTGCATATTTTGTTGGAAATAGAGCATGATATTACCAAATTCAACGGAGGTGTTTAAAAAATGCAAATTCGCGAAAATAATAATTCAAACGAAATCTTAATAGCAGCTGCAGCAAGTGCAATTGAACAAATGAAATATGAAATTGCACAGGAGTTTGGTGTTACTCTTGGGCCGGATTCAACAGCAAGAGCAAATGGTTCAGTAGGTGGAGAAATTACAAAACGTTTAGTTCGTATGGCGCAAGAGCAGTTATCTGCTCAATATAAAATTCACTAAAGTTAAAGGTATATCCCATGGAAGGGATATACCTTTTTAATTTGCCTTTAAAGAGGATAGTGAAAATTTTTACTGCTAGTTAAATTTAGACACTGCAAATTTGGCTGTGAAATTCATCTTCTTCATGTAAGAAGAATTTACTCCTGCTTGAAATTGAACCGAAATATTACCGTCTTTTTGTGCTTTGAATACGCGACCGTATGGTGAATTCGCATTGTATGTGCCAATTACTTGATCATCTGCATTAAAGACTGTATAAGAAATTGGGAACCCGGAATTTTGTACAAAGACCGTAAGTTCTTCCCCTTTATTAAGATTAAATGATTCTTTTTGAGAAACCTCATAGGAACTCATAGAGTAATATTTTGTAACTTCTTGAATTTCTAAATTTGTAGTTGCTGCACTCGCTTTAGGTGCCTCTGCTCCTGGTAAGTTCATACCTGATAGTACTGCAATTCCTAATGTCCCTGCTAAAATAACTTTTTTCATAATGCTAGTTCCTCCTTTAATATATTGTGAGATTTGAAAACGAAGTGAAAATACCACCTCTTGAAACTATTATAGTTACAACGAGAATGATTTTCAATGAGATTTAATATGTAATTCTGCATACATAAGATGTCGATATAAGGTAATCTATCCGAAGTTTAAAGTATTCTTAAAGAAGGAGAGAACAACTTTTCAAAACTATGAATGTGATGGTAGCTGGTTTTTACATACGTTGGTTCTATAAGTGAATATTTTGTTGTTTTTTTATTGTGCATTCATTGTATGTAAATAAACAATCAATTGTTTATAAAGTTTTATAATTTGGAATTATTAAACAAAATAAGGGGTTATATGTTATAATAAAGCTGCAATAAGGTTTAGCATCCTAATCTTATTGTGTATATTTAGCCTAAGTATGTCGTTTGTATTAAAAATAAGAAGTCTCTCAAAAAGAGGCTTCTTATTTTTGGTATGGAGGGGGATTACAGATGATTGATTATTATCAAATTTTTTTATTTACTATGGCAGGTATTGCCTTGTTTTTTTATATACAACATGCTAGAAAACCAACGAAAAGAAACAAATGGAAATTCTTTGTTGTAGTATTTTTATTTTTCCTTTTGAATTATTTATTTCTTAGATTTATATAGGTAAATGTAAGAGGGGATACGTTTTTAATTTTAAAATATAAAAAAAGGAAGGTGTAATCCTTCCTTTCATAATCTAGTTTGTCAATGCGAATATTTAATTAACTAATGTCATTGGCGCTGTGTAAATTGTGTCAACAGATCCGTTAGCATTCGTAATTTCAACTTTATAACGGAATGTGCCTGCATCCCCAATATCTTCGCCATTGCCTGAGAAAGTAACTATTTCTTCATTTGAACCAGCTGGTAACATAGAGTTCCAATTGAACCAAGTTTCATAATAGCCCCAGCCAGTTTCATATTGTTTTTCGATAGCAACTTTGTAATTCACACTTTCAGCTCTATTATTTGTAACTTTTGCAATGACATTTTGTCCAAATCCGTATTCCGTAGCGTGTAATTGAATCGTGAAATTGTTCACTGTTTCGCCAGGGCCACAAATGTAACGACAATATTCGCTCGCTCTATCGGCATGAGCTTTAGGTGTTTCTATATTCATTGCTGTTAAACTACCAAGAGCCAATGTTCCCATTAATAATACTTTACCAAATTTTTTCATATAAAATCCCCCCTGAGTATGTTTTCAATTTGTTTAATAGTTGTCACATTAAGTAGTTATATGACATTAAGCAAATTGAATGTTCTTTTTCCCTGAGTACATTTGCTACCATTCTTCCATCTTGTAGTAATTTAATCTGTACATAAGATTCCATGGTTTTAAATCCTAAATATGTATCTGAATGTACATTGAATAGATCCTTTAATATATCGATGATACATTTGGTTTATTTACTTGTATCATCTCTTCATTACCGTTTATTGGTAAAAAGGGAATGTTATTATACATAATATTGGAATCTACTGACAAGAGCTAATAATTTTGATTTAGCCATTAACAGGAAAGAAAAGTATTAAATTAGGACGTTGTTCAAAAAGAAGATAAAAACATTTGAAATGTGTGAGAAATGATTTGCAGAACAATTAGAGCACAAGTACTGTGGGAGTTTGTAAGTACTGTAACAGAAGAGAATATGAAGCAGAAGTTAGAGTCTACACCAGGTTTATTAGTAAATCTATTTAAAACTTGTAAAAGAAACCATTCAAAATCAAAAGAAAGCGAAATAGAAAGGATATTTAAGGAAATTTAAAAGGCCTTGTCATTTTAGACAGGGCCTTTCAAAAAGGGACACAATTGACAACTGAAGGTGACTTCATATTACCATTTTTGGTATTTTAATTCCAGGTATTCATATTGAGAAATAAAATGATTATTTTGTAGAGTGTGAGATGGGGAATACTGCCTATCAATTTTTCAGGACGGGAAGGCATAAGCAGAATTTTTTATTTGCTTTAAACAAGGGATAGAAGAAATACTTTTGCTTAGTAAAGTGAGTTAATCATAGTTCAAAGTTATGTGAAAAACTGTTTTGAGAATAGGTGTCCTTTTTGTTTTAAGAAGAGAATATATTTTCTCAACAGGACAAATGGTAAACATCTATAAGTACTATTTATAAGGATAATAAGAAAAATAGAAATTAATAATAAAGGAGAATGCGAAATGAAAACAGTAGTATCTGATAGAGATCTAGCTGAAATCCGCGAAGAAGACGTAGATGTTTTAAAGGTAATGGCACATCCGGTTCGATTACAAATTGTAAATGAATTAATGCACCATAAAATGTGTAATGTTACGCAGTTAACGGAAATATTAAGACTCCCACAATCTACTGTTTCACAGCATCTATCAAAATTAAGGAGAACCGTACTCCGTGCAGAAAGAAGAGGGTTAGAGATGCATTATTATATAGATAATGCTAAGGCTCGTCAGATTGTAGGAATTTTAGGTTTGTGGGTAAATAATAAGCAAAAAAGTTCCCTTTTATAAAGTAGGGAACTTTTTGCATGTTTATCAAAGTGTGTACCATTATAAAAGAATATGAGATTTAGAAAGGATGCCGATCTAAAATATTTTATATAGGGTGAATGGGGGAAGTGATAAGTAGCGGCTACATTACATTTTAAAATGAAACACATTTGACACTCCCACCCCTAAAGGGGCCAGCTGACTATCGTCAGTGGGATTCTAGCTAACAAAGGCGAAGTCCATTTCTGGTATCGCTGACGTGCAAGATTGCGGTGTGCCATCACCACTCCCACAACAGACCATATAGGTTCGTGGGCTACGGTACTGTGACCATACCGTACAGATTGTTGGTTCTCAAATTACAAAAACAATTAAATTGATACATTTAAGGTGCAAGTTATAAAAAATATTAAAGGGGGGATAAAGCATTATTTAAAAGGAACTGTTATAAACGGTGGACAGTTATACGGGTTATATGAACCTGAATATTGTTAAAGAAAGGACACTCATTTGAGTGTCCTTTCTCCGACTTGAACCATCTTAATTTTATTGTGTTGTTATCATATAAGAAAAGAAGACATCGATTAAGATGTCTTCTTTTCTTTGTACAATTGGTGTTAAGAAGGTATTGTATTGCTTAAAAAACATAAAAAAATATAACAATCATCGAGTAAGTTTATTATAGCATCAATAAATAGGATTTTAATATGTAACATTGCATATATATAGATTTATTTATTTTTTATCTATATAGTTTAATTGTCTGTTATTTGTTTTAATTCATTTACTTATATTATTTTTTGAGCGCTCCAGCAATGGAGCCTTTTTTTTATGCAATAAAACATTTTCTTTACATTATTTAGTCGATGTATATTAGCTTTTCCCTCTTAAAAGATACCTATATTTTACCAAAATATTGTATAGACGACCAGTCTTTTTATGAGAATTTAGTGAGTTAATAGTATTAAATTTGAAAATAGTTTTTATATCGAAAGTAGTAGATGGATTATTCTGTATGTCAATCGATATGCTAAATTGCATATCGAAAAAAGTAGAATTTGTTAACGTTTTCAAAATAAGGAATATTTTTATAAATTTCTGCTAATATCAAACTTGTACTTATTATAAAACAAGGGGATGTTTATATGTTTAAAAAAGTTACATTAGGGATATCATCATTAGCGGTGGCGGCGGTAGTTGGGTTAGGAATGGCATCGGAGGCATCAGCAGGACCAGCAGCACCTCTAACTTCTTTAAGTGTAGTAAAAGTAGAATCACAATTGGGTGGAGTTGAATACATTACTCCTAATAGTTTTAGTACAACTAAAGATCATGGGGGAAGTTACTTATATGTTTACACAAAAGAAATAGGATATGGCCAGTTTCCTTTTGCCAAAATGAATGGATTTGATGTGAAAAGTATTGGTTCACAAATAATTGGTGGTAATCCTATTGTAGGTTGGGAATATAAATGGGACGCATCAAATCATCAAGAAGGGACTTTTGAATATCAAAAGACTTCAATAAATTATCCAAGAGATACGTGGCGCACTTCATTATATATTAAATAATTAGTTTTATATATTCGTAGCATGAAAATTCCTGCACCTTGTGTGGAGATTTTCATAAAGAAAAGGCACCCTTATGTAGGTGCCTTTTCCAATAGTTTGTTTAGCAGAAGCAGCTAGCTCCAACTATGATTAATAAAATAAATAGTACAACTAATAAAGCAAAGCCTCCAGCAAAGCCGCCGCCACAACTACCGCAACTACCACCAAATCCCATTTTAATCTCTCCTTTGAGTAGGAGGGGAAAATTAAGGTCATTCATGTATTTTAACGGGTTCACTTTACCCTATGTTTTTACGGATTAATTGAGCAGGTCCTTTTGAAAATAAAAAAAGACACCCTAAGGTGCCTTCCTCCGACTTGAACCACTTTACTTTTAATAATATGTATTGGACATTAAGTAAACACATCCTATAAAACAGAATCATTTATTTTTACCAGATTGTTAGTGTACAAATACAAGAGAATCGAGATCGTTTGTTTGGCTAGATTAAAGCAACGCCACATCTATATGGTTGAGATGTGTTACGCCTTCTAATCGGAGAATCTGCTTTATAGAACGTGTCCACAATTTATATTTTACTACATGTAATATTTATTTAGTGTAATTTTTTACAAATATGTATAATTGCATAAAGTTTACGAAAAAATGAGAGTATAATTTGGTATTGTGTAATAAAGATAAAGTCCACCTACGGAAATAGGTGGGCTTTTTAATGCATAAAGAAAAGACACCCATATAAGAGTGTCTTTTCCGATAGTTTGTTTAGCAGAAGCAGCTAGCTCCAACTATTATTAATAGAATAAATAATACAACTAGTAAAGCAAATCCTCCAGCGAAGCCGCCGCCACCACCACAACTTCCACCAAAGCCCATAATAGTTCCTCCTTTAGATAAGAGGATAAAACAAGAGGTCACTCATGTATTTTAACGGATTCAATTTACTTTATGTTTTTATGCATTAATGGAGCAAGTTCTTTTGAAAAAAAGAGAAAGCCAATCTAAGGAACTTCTCCTGAATATTAATAAATCGCATATATTAATAAAAACAGACTATTTAATTATATCGATAATAAGATTATTTAATGTAATGTATTAATCCTAACAGAAGGGAGGAATAACCATGCAATTAGTTTGTTTCCAAGTAGTAAGTGGACAATACTTCTTAGTTGTAGAAGGTATCCAGATTCCTGTACCAATTCCAGCGTTTGCTGCAGCTCTATTAATTGGTTTAGGAGTAATCCCACTTTGTTCTTAATTTAAGGAATTGTAAGCAGTTTTACCTTTCAATCGATAAGCCCCTAAGTATATAAATGCTTGGGGGTTTTCTTATAAAAAAAAGACACCCTAAGGTGCCTTCCTGCGATTTGAACCAACGTAATATGGTATTGGATGCCAATCCAATTATTATTTTACCACGTTAGATAATTTTGAGTATTGAGAAATAGTAAAAGCACTCTTTCGAGTGCCGCTATTTACTTCACTACTTTATCCATAACTTCTTTATACTTATTAAACTCTTCATCTTTCATATCGCCATTCATCTGTAAAAGGAAATTCCCCTTAGCATATGTATGTGAGAAAAGCATTGGAGCTGAGTTTCCTAGCTCATCATAGTACTTCTTAGCTTTTTCTAAGTCTTCTTTCTTACTAAATTCAAACACACGGCCACCTTTATCCTCACCTAATTTAGGAATTAGGATTCGTTTACCATCTTTACGCATGTTACCGAACTCTTTTTGTGGTAGATCCGTAGCATTTTCAGCTTCTATACCAGCTTTCTTGAACTCGCTAATAAGTGAAGTTGTAGTAACCGGTTCAGGCTTTTTAGCTTCTTGTTTAGGTTTAGATTCAGTTGCAGTCTTCTCATTTGAACCACAAGCGGATAATCCCATAAGTAAGGCGCTACATGCTAATGCTGTAAGTAATCTGCGTTTCATTGTGTTACCCCCAGTATGTATTAGTTATATAAGCTGAAATGTAAGATTTCTTATCTCATGGTAGCAAACAAGTTATTTGTATTTTGTTATATTTTGTCGAATGAGAATAAAAAAAGCACTCACAAGAGTGCTTAACCATAAATCTAATGTTTTTTACTAGATTTTTTATGTCCTTTATTTCGTTCACAAGCCACGCCATCGCCATCGCGATCTAAATGTGAAGCATAAGCTGGGCTATCTGGAGTTATATCATAGTAACCGGCATTATTTGCATCTGTACAGTTTGCAAAGTGCACTTTCTCTTGTTTAGGTGCAGCTTGTTGCTGAGGTGCTGTATTAGCAGTAGCTTTTTGTTGCTCCTGTTCTTTTGCTCGAGCTGCTTCTTGTTGTTTCTTTTGTTCTTCCTGTTGTCTTTGAGCCTCTTCTTGTTTTCGTTGTTCTTCTATTTTCTTTTGTTCTTCTTCCTGTTTTTGCTCATCTTCTTTTTTAGTTTCTTGTTTTGGTTCTTCTGATGTACTTGCTTTATCACTTGAACCACAAGCAGCCAATCCCATAAGTAACACGCTGCATGCTAAAGCCATTAATAATTTCTTGTTCATAATTTAATTCCTCCAAGATATATAAAATGTAATATTTCTGGACAATCTTATCAAAATAAACATTCTTATATTGTCATATTTTGTCGATTGGAAATAAAAAAAGAGAGCTGTATCTCTCATTGGTTAATTTGGTGAATTTTTTACATAATTTCACCTCTAGAAAATGGAAGAAAGTACATTCTTCCATTTCATGATACTGGTACTAGTTATCGGAATTGCAGGATTCATCTACCTGATGCAGATAGACAAACGGATTATGAAGGATGAAAAGTGATGGATAAATAGCAGCGTGACAAAGAAGAAATAGCAAACATAATCAAAATGATACGAGATTTAAGAGCTAAAGGGGTACATAACAGCGCAGATAAGGTAGAGGAAGCACATAAATATATTACTTTAGCTAAATAAAAAAGCCTCGCAGGGGGCAAGGCTTTAAACAGGGTAAAAGAATTGTCGAGTAAATAAGAATTACTTCTTGAGAATGGCTTAATTTTAACACGATAACTCGTATGCATGTGTTACGGAATTATGAACTATTCTGATGTGCGAAGCATCATAAAGGGTGAGAAAAATGCATCCGCTAACTAAAATTAGCATAGTAAAAGGCCTGTGCAGATGCACAGGCTGGTTGATACACATATCGGTAATTAAATGTTAACAGATTTATTGAATAATCGTTATTGAGAAAATAAAAATAGTCGATTACCCCTAATTAGCTATTTCATGAAACGACACAATATTTTGTCCCTCTATTATAACATGGTCGTTTCTTCTAATTAAACAAGGAGTGAAAGCCTATGTTAGATAAAAATCAATCAAAAGTCGTCCTTCCTTCATGGGTATGGAAGGACGAAATGAAAAAGAAGCAAAAGAAAAAGCGATTGAGTACATTACTCCCAATCGCTATCCAGGATACAAAATCATTGAAATAAGAGGCGATATATCGCTTTAGAAGGATTGGACCTAGTGTTTGATGAAAGCGAAGTGATTCAATTACGAGAAGTGTGGGATGAGGATAAAGATATTCTTGAAATAGCAAAAGGGCTAGGAAGGAATCAACTAGAAATCGCCACATTAATCATGGATCAGGCAGATAAGAACAAAATTAAATCTCGTCCAATGGGGTTAGGGGCATGAAACAACTACCACGGGAGGGATATAGTCGGAATTTTTGATTATACTGCAACAAGTACAGCGGACAAATTTTTGAAGCGTAATAGCGTTATGACGTACTCATTAGAGTTTTATGACAAAGACGAAAAGTGGAAGCGTCGTTGGCTTGAGGCGAAGTCCGAGAGAGAAGCTATAGAAATCATAGGATTACCATAATAGGTAATATGTTTCCAAATGTTGGGTGTTGAGAAATCTTTTTATAAATCCTTCATTCGGCACAACAAAGCAATCAGCTTAATTAGCTAACTGCTTGTTGTACAAAAGAAAATTAGGCCCTGCAAGTTAGGATGTGTAACGTTAAGTTACAGTTATAGTGTTAGCAGGACCGGAAATGTTATACGGGGATTAATGTAATGAAAATTTCATTTTGTCGAACTCTATTTGAATAAAGTAACTAAAATTAATTGATTGTATCCAATGCAAGGGATATTTTTGAATAAAGTAACTTTAATCAAAGGGGAGATATATATAATGACTGGACAAAACAATCGTGGTGGGAAAAGAGAAGGAGCAGGACGTAAATCGATCGGTGTAACAAGAAAAGTATCGTTAACTTTACCAACTGAGTTATGGAGTGAGATTGAGTTTCTGTGTGAATACGATGGGGGGAGTCAATCTAAAGTAATTCGAAAAATGTTAGAGGCGCAGATACCGAAAACTCAAATGGTACGGGATATAAAAGAACTTCAGAATGCCAACATTGGTGCAAATATTACAAGTGATGAGGATGCCGTAGATTTTTGCGTGAAACTGGTTCACGAGATCTTTATGCAGAAGAAGCATGAAGATGAACCGGATTTAAAATAAAAGAGCAGCTAGCAAAAGCTAACTGCTCAGTCTTGAAGGAGATCTCGATTAGTACGGTTACACATAAGAGATTTCCGGCTGCTTAAAAGCCTAGCTACAGTATTGACGTGATTTTTAGTTTTATTCAGGGAGGTAGAGGGAAATGAATAAATTTATGCTGTTCCAACTTGGTTTTGGTCTGCAACATCAGCATCAAATGTGTTTGTCGCACTAACACCACTAAAGGTATTAGCAACAAAAGCAACATTGGATGAGCCTGAACCATTATAAGATTTTGTATTTTCCTTTGGAGAGACGTTATAAAAATCACCTAAGTTGAAAGAACCGTTGCTATTTTGTACAACCATGTTTCCAACAATAGATGGCATCAGTTTCACCTGCTTTCTTAGGAAGCGTTTAAATTAGAATATGGTCTATGAGTCTAGATGTTCATCTGAATCTGAAAATTTTAAAATGAGGGATGTTAGAAAACCTAATAAAATAATCCTTTTGTGGGGAAAAAGAATTTATAAAATAGGTACAATTCACGTTTAGATCATTTTTGAATGTAATAAGGTATCAAAAGGAGTAAAACGCTCCAAAATGGAAATGAGAGACGTTTGCATGAAAGGGATGAGAGGAATGGCAAATGCAAAGAAAAAGAAAATAAGAAAAGCTATCGTTCGTCGTGCGATATCCGTTGATAAATACCAAGTTAACAAAGCTTGGAGAAACATCTTTGTGCAGGCTGGTATTATTAAATAAATGAAAACAGAATACAGTCCGGCTAGAAAACTAGAGGATACCAATTTTTAGAGCAGCAATAAAGCTGTTTTAAGAAATGGTGTCCTCTTTATTTTTGAAAGGGGATGTGGGGAATGAAGGTATTAAAAGATCAATTACATGAATGGAAAAAGCAATTCAAACAAGGAAAGAAGAAAAACAAAAAAAACAAAAAGAGAAATTAAGTACTCGTGAAATTGAGGATTTAATGGGGATGCATAGACCTTGTTATGAACGTAGACGTGGAACGTTAGACAAAAGTAATTTAAAAATAAAAAGGAGTGGTCTTACATGACTAAACAATTATCTTTCTTACCAAAAATTGATAGAACAGCAACGCAAGAGAAGTTAGAGGGTGTTCTTGAAAGTGTACGCATATATAGACAGTTCGGAATGATTCGTAAGGAAATGAAAGTCACTCCTTCTTATGAAATGAGAGAACACGGTCCGACACATACCGTTGGAAAGCCTTTAGAGGATGTGGCAATCGCTAATTTGCAACAAAGTGAGCATGAAGAGTGGTTGGAGTTAATGTCATTCCGTATTAATCAGTTTTTAAGTCGCTTAGGTAATGGCTGTGCTGGGAAGATGCAGAGGGAGATTATTAATAAGCGTTATTTAGAAGAAGAAGCTGTATGCGATTATATGGTCTATAACGAAATTGCAATGGCTGAACGTACATATCGCCGTTGGAAGTCCAGAGCATTTTATAATTTAGCTTTTGCTCTTAGATTAGAAGTTTACGAAACAGAAGAAGCTGGAGGTAATGAATAATGAACTTTGTTCAGCCAATACGTGATCTAGAGCAAATACAACAAATTAAAGAGTATTTAAGGGAAAAGAGTGAACGAAATTATATTTTATCATTTTAGCCAAGAAGACTCCTTCCTCAAGGGGCGTGAAGGGTCACAGCCCAGTGAGTAGGTGGGAGATGAATTGGCTTCGAACAAGGGATGGCAGGAAGCTATCTTAATTGTTCGACATACATAAAGTGTTACTTCACTATCTGTCGAATGTATGTTTGGTGTATAATAGTCATATACCGAAATGGAGGTGAATCAAATGATGATTAATAAAGCCTATAAGTTTCGTATCTACCCAAATAAAGCACAAGCAATTCTAATCAACAAAACGATTGGTTGTTCTCGCTTTGTATTCAATCATTTCCTATCCCTATGGGATCGCGCATACAAAGAGACAGGAAAAGGTTTGGCATATGGTACATGCTCTGCCAAACTTCCTACCATGAAGAAAGAGTTTGTTTGGCTAAAAGATGTAGATAGTATTGCGATTCAGTCGTCTGTTCGCAACCTTGCGGATGCTTATACACGCTTTTTCAAAAAACAAAACAGCGCCCCGCGCTTTAAATCTAAGAAGAACAACGTACAATCTTATACTACAAAACAAACAAATGAAAATATTGCTGTTGTAGGAAACAAGATAAAGTTGCCGAAACTAGGCCTTGTTCGATTTGCCAAAAGTCGCGAAGTAAAGGGACGTATCTTAAATGCTACAGTTAGACGGAAACCTTCTGGCAGATACTTTGTGTCATTGTTAGTGGAAACAGAAGTACAAGAACTTCCGAAAACACATTCTTACATCGGAATGGATGTGGGACTAAAAGATTTCGCCATTTTGTCAGATGGAACAACCTATGAAAATCCGAAGTTTTTTCGATCATTAGAAGAGAAATTGGCGAAAGCACAGCGTGTTCTTTCTAGAAGAACGAAAGGATCTTTGCGCTGGAATAAACAGCGAGTAAAGGTAGCTAGAATTCATGAATACATGGCAAATGCTAGAAAAGATTACTTGGACAAAATCTCAACTGAAATCATCAAAAACCACGATGTTATCGGTATAGAGGATTTGCAAGTATCGAATATGTTAAAGAATCATAAGTTAGCAAAAGCAATTAGTGAGGTATCCTGGTCGCAATTTCGATCCATGTTAGAATACAAAGCAAAATGGTATGGCAAACAAGTTATTGTCGTATCAAAAACATTTGCTTCCAGCCAATTATGTTCTCGTTGTGGATACCAAAACAAAGACGTTAAAAATTTAAACCTACGTAAATGGGACTGCCCTTCTTGTCGTACACACCATGATAGGGATATTAACGCAAGTATCAATCTAAAGAATGAAGCGATAAGGCTTCTAACCGCAAGGGCTGCGGGGATAGCCTAATAAATTAGAGTTCGATAGGACTCTTTACTTAGGAATCCCCCACTTTCACTTCTAAACGAAGTGAAAGTGGGGGTAGTTCAACCAAAAGAATAATAGGCTAGTTGAAAATTCAAGTCCTTTCATCTTTTCATCTCCTGTTATAAAATATTAATAATAAAATTGCAATATTGTTATATTGACATGAATTGTAATATGTGTGTATAAGTTTATATAAAAAGAAAGAATTTTTTTGAGAGGATTTCTTATTTTTATATAATATATGTGGTGAAAAACAGTCCAAGGTTAAATAATAAAGTGGAATGTATGGGTCACTGTTAAAGAGACGCAGTTAATTAGTGGGTACATATATTAACTATACTAATAAAATATTGATTTTTCTCATAATTTATTGGAAGTAGAGCGTGATATTCCAAAAATTAATGCAAAAGTCAGTGCACATTATTCACTAGATCATCTTGATAATAATAACTAAATTATGTAATATATAGGTATATTGTTAGTTTAATTGATTCCGTTTATTCCCACACCTTATGTGTTGTGGTTGAGTTGTAGAAGCAAGTTGTGTTCTTGTTTCAATTTTGAAAGGGCTTCTTTGAGCCGATTAGTGTATATAGCTTATTTTGCTATGCACAATTAATCGACTTAAAGGAGTCCTTTTTTGTTTGTTTAAGTGGATATATAGAGTAGGTATTAAGTTAGAGAGAAATATGATTGTTTAGAAGGAATGTGTAATGATGAATTGAAAAATATAGCATCTAACTAAAAGAGCTATATGGAATCATAGTAAGAATGATCTCAAGTAGAGACGAGAAATCAAAGTTATAAGTACAGGGTTAGAGTAAGTACTCTAACTTTTGAAGGGAACCTAATAATTCATTTATAGAAGAGGAGAAGACGAATTGAGAACAACCCGAGAAAGATACGTAAACAATGGGGAGTATGTAATAGAACGTAAGGATCTACATAATGAGATTATTGAATCATTTTTAAATGAACATTCACAGCAAGAAAAAGAACCTGAAGCCATATTACTTGGTGGTGGTTCTGCTGCTGGAAAAAGCTCAATTGGAGAGTTAGTAAGTAAGGGGTATAAACGTAAGAAGAAACATATAATTTGGATAGATTCTGATAAGATCAAAGAAAAAATACCAGAATATCAACAATTAATGGAATCAGGGGACACAGAACTAATAAAACAAGCAGCCTTTTTGGTTCATGATGAAAGCAGTGATATTACCATGGAACTTTTAAAAATCTGTATGAAGAGAAAAATAAACTTTATGTATGATGGTACAATGAAAAATGTAGAGAAATATAAAAAATTGATTCAACAATTAAGACAAGCTGAATTCAGTATTAATGCAATCATTGTAGATGTTCCAATAAAGGTTGCTTTAGAACGATCAATCATGCGTTTTAAACTAACAGGAAGATTGGTTCCGGAACATATTATTGAAGAAAGCCATATGAAAGTAGCAACTACATTTTGTAAAATTAAAGATTTGATAGATTGTTATAGCTTATATGATAATACGGGTCAGCAACCAGAAATTTTTGCTTTTAAAGAATCAAAACAAGCAAAAGAAATTATTGTTGATGAATCTCGAAATAATCAATTTAACGAAAAATCAGCTCTTGTTTTTTAGGGAACATACATTTAATAAATTTTATAAAATAATAAATAGATTTAATTTCTATAATCTCCTGACAACTTATAATATTATTGATATAATAAGTATAGGAGGCGATATGAATGGAATTTAAAGAACTTATGAAGTATATAGAAGAAAACAAAGAAGAGCATTTTCATGATTTAATCGCTAAAAATGAACGGGAAATGGAAAAAAAGGAAGAAGAGAAATAAAGAATTTGAAGCAGAGGAGTTGACCTTTTAGGTCAACTCTTTTGTTTGCATAAATGAGTATTTAGTTAAAACTCTCCATTTATCACAAAAATCAATAATAGCGCATGTGCTGCTTTTGTAGATATTTGTGTGATATGTACTTTATTGTAAAACAACTATATTATTTTTACATGTTAACATCATTGTGTGTGGGATTTAATTTATGAGAAAAAAATCGTATGAAATAATAAATGTATAATTAATTATTAGTAAAAACTTAAATAGGTTATTTGCTAATCGTAGGAGAGTTTTTTAGTATTAAATTAAATAGAAATCAGTGTAGTAAATATACGCTTTAGGAGAGAATATATGAACCATTTTATTGTTATGCAGGGACATACTTATCAAGAAGAAAAGGAATTAGGAATTATTTGGTCACCAAAAAAAGATAGAGGTGGTAATGTACCACATTCATGGAAAAGAATGATGGATGTAAAAAAAGGAGATCGAATCTTTCATTATGTAAAAGGGAATATTGTGGCGGTTAGTATTGCTGAAGAAGATTGTAAGGAATCGAATAAACCATCGATTATGAAAAGTCATGATCAATGGAATGATGAAGGTTATCTGGTGTCTTTAAAATATCATGAGTTAGAAAAAACAATTAATATACGTGAGAATTTTGAAGAGATATCGCAGCTTTTACCAATTAAATACTCTCCTTTTCAATCAGATGCAAATGGAAATCAAGGTTATTTATACCCATGTAATGAAGAATTAGCTCTTAAATTAATTGAACTAATAAGTGATTCAAACATTTATGAGAAGAAAAATGAGCAATTAGAATTATCAGTTGATGAGGTAAGAAGGACTGAAAATAACACATTAATTCCTGTTATATCTGAAACGGAATCTAAGGTGAAAGCTACAATCCGTATTGGACAGCAAAAATTCAGGAAAGCATTAATGGAGCTGTGGAACGGGAAATGTGCATTATGCGGAATAAATTTACCAGAATTATTAAGAGCGAGTCATTCAAAGCCATGGAAAGATAGCACAAGTATGGAGCGTTTAAATTCTTATAATGGTGTGCTCCTTTGCTGTAATCATGATGCCCTGTATGATAAAGGGTTTATTACATTTGATGGCCAGGGGCGATTGCATATTTCTCCATTGATAGTAGAAACAGATTATTTGATATTTGGATTAACACCCAAAGCTAAGATAGAAATTCGCCCAGAAAATAAATTATACTTTAAGTGGCATAAGAGGAACATTTTTAAAACAAAATAGTATAATTTATAATTTCAAGAGTATGAAGAACATAAGAGAATTGAAGGAGATTGCTATATGTATAACTGTAATCAATGTGGTACAGAAATGATTATGCAATTGCAAGATAGATATAGAGAATATTGTCCAAAATGTCAAGATCTCAGGCCAAGTAGCTTAGTATATTATAATTTATATGAACTATTAGAATTTATGGAAGCAAATGAATACATGAGTAAGGAAAGTATGTTACATAACTTTCTAAAATGGGAGTTTGAATTAACGAAAGGAAGTATCTTTAAGTTATATTTAGAGGTAGATAGATATGATCAAATCGGTGATGAGAACCTATCAAAGCAATTAGATGCATATATGAAGGGAATCCGATTAAAATTAAATGTTAAATATGAGGACGATTATATCTGGATTAAGGTGAATTAGTTGAGATTCTATATATAATGCGTTTTATTTTGAAAAGATAGTATGAATAAGAGAGGGGATTAATAGTGATGCAAGATTTACAAAAGGCAGTAATAAAATTTCGAGATGAGAGAAATTGGGGTCAGTTTCATAATGCAAAGGATCTGGCAATTTCATTAAATTTAGAGGCAGCAGAATTACTTGAGACTTTTCAATGGAAGTCTAGTGAAGAAGCAACAGAAACTAAAATGCAGGAAATGAAAGAAGAAATAGCTGATGTAATGATTTATTTGCTTATGTTAAGTGATAAATTGAATATTGATTTAGAAGAGGCAGTACATGCTAAGTTATTAAAGAATGCAGAGAAATATCCTGTCGAAAAAGCATTTGGAAGTAATAAAAAATATGACGAACTGTAAAGCGATAATCGTTTTACAGTTTTTTGAAATGTTTTTGTGAAAGAGGATGGTTGGGATTGTGATTTGTATGTGTGGATTGTATTCAGCGAGTATACAATCCACACACTCAAATATTATTCAATTTAAAAAGTGGGGAGTTATTTAAATGATATCATTTGCAGCAAAATTATCTTCATTTGAAATAATTAAGAAGAAGCGAAAGGCGTTTGAGCAAGGCTGTACGAGAGACTTTGAAATTGATAGTGTACCAGTAGTCTATATTCAACGAGATAAGAAGAATTTATATGTAGGTAAGTCCACAGATATATATGAGCGTTTCGTTGCACATTTAAGTGATGAAAGTAAAACATTCAATGAAGTTATTGTAATAAAAAGCGAATTATTTAATGAAAGTTCGATTAAGCATATTGAAACATTGTTAATTGAATATTTATCTGCAGATGATAAATTTAACTTACTGAATAAAGTTAGGGGCCAAAAGATTCATTCTTATAACGGGATTGAAAATGTTCAGATTATGTTTAAAGAAATTTGGAATCAGTTAATTGAAGAAGGGGTAGCTAGTGAGAATTTAGGTGAGATACATAATAAATTTATTTATAAATATTCACCATTTAAAGAGCTATCGGCTAATCAAATTGAGGTTTGTAAAGACATTTTTAATACGATGCTTACCACATCAAATAGTCGACATTTGATTACAGGGGACCCGGGTACCGGTAAAACAATTGTATTAACAAATATCTTATATGCGCTTGCTTATGACAATAAAACTGGTAAAGCGAGAGAGGGATTGAATTATGAAGATATAGCACTTGTTGTTCCGCAAAATCACTCATTAAATTTATATAAGAGCTTAATGAACAAACTAGGTCTACAAGGTATTACGGTGCTGTCACCTTCACTATTTATTAAGCAGGCAAAAAGTAGGGGCTCTAAATATAAGTATGTTTTTGTGGATGAAGCACATCGTCTGAAACAATATTTTGGCAAACAAGCACGTGATTTAAAACATTTAGTCACTGATAATGGCTATACAACTGAGTTGGAGTTAATAGAAACATTCGCGTATCACTTAACTGTGGTTTATGATCCATACCAAACAATCCGACCTGCAGATATAGATACAGATGTATTCCAACAGTTGACAGTGAATTATAAGAGGCATCTCTTACATAAACAATTCCGTTTAAAATCTGGAGATCAATATTTAGCATGGCTGCGCAAATATCTACAAATAGCAAATAATGTTGGTGTTTATGAGGAAGGATTATTGCAGGGCTATGACTTTAAAGTAATGGACTCTATTACAGAATTAAATGATTCCATTAAATCTTTAAATAAAGACCATGAATTATGTCGCGTAGTCGCGGGTTATTCTTGGAAATGGGCTACACAAAAGGATAAGAATCTATATGATATAAAAGATCCTGTTACAGGTAATACATTTGTATGGAACTCAAAGGTAAAGGACTGGATTAATTTTAAGAATAGTGTAGAGGAAATAGGATGTATTCATACTACCCAAGGTGCTGATTTAAATTATATTGGTGCGATCTTAGGAGCTGAAATTGATTGTAATTATACAGGTGAAGAAAATGGAGACTATGATTTGAATAAAGCAAAGATCATCGTCAATCCAAAAGAGTATAAAGATCGAAATGGTCTTCCGATTAAGGGAACTGATTTAAATAATGAAGAGTTAACATCCTATATTAAACGTATTTATTACGTATTATTATCACGAGGGATAAATGGATGTTATGTCTATGCAGTAAATCAAAATATGCAGAGATATCTAAAGGAAATAGTAAAAGTAAGTCAATAAATAAAAAAGAGCTTTGATAGTAAAAAAGAGCTGGAAATTTAGATAAGTTATGTATAAGATGAGTAAAAATAAGGGGATGTCCTAGGGCGTCCCTTTTTGCTTAAATTTTATTATTGCAAATGTAAATTGTAAACGAAATCATTTATAAATGAGGGGCTAGGTGGTGAGTTAGGCCTAGTGAGCTTGGATCTAATGCCGAACCATGTAAATCCTTTTCTTCTGACAAACACCTCCAAAGTTATTAATCATACCTATTGGACGATACGTGGAACAACAAAAGACAAGGGGCTGAGAAAGGTGCAAATTAAATGTAGTAATTGCGGATTTGAACAATATATGAAAGATCATAGATTCAATAGAGATTATAAAGATGATTATAATAAAGCTTTATTTGTTATGTGTGGAAGAACTGCTTGCGATACTTCCCAAATTAAAATACCGAATGGTTATATCAGAGAAACAATGTGGCTTGGTTCGTGGTCAATTGTTAGAGATATAACTTTAGAAGAATACAAAGGTCTTAAAAGAGCAAAATTTCTTAGGGACTTAGCTGAAGAACAATGTACCAAATTGTAATAGTAAAAATCAAGCTACATTATCAAGAGTAGAACAGATGTTAGTGATATAACGATGTCGAATTCAGTAGGGAATAGATAAAAAGTGAGTATTAATACTGTATACACTAACACGAAATGTGATCATAAAATATCTTAGTAAAGTTAATAGTTTTCATATTGCACAAAATAGACACACAAGGATGTAGTTTGTCGCGTTTCATAGTATTATTAATAGTTGTTTTTATATAAAAATGCACATTTAACATACTTAGAAGAACTTGTTTAATAATTTATTTGTTATATCAGTAGTGAAAATACTAGATCTAAGTCAAGATTCAAATGCATATTAGTAAAGGCACATCGACTGGACGATGTGCCTTACTTTTTTCAAAAAGTCCTTTACAAAGGGTACAGATTAAACGACTCCTTTTATATGGGGCAGCTTTATTATCGGAAATATTACCTACTGAAATACTTTTTCAATGGTAGGCATAACAGCAATTGGTGGTAATGATGCAGTCCAACCAACTGCATATACGTTTAATTTTTCACCTAACTTGTATTCTTCTCCATTGGAAACTGGAACTCTTAAAATCTTATTTTGAGAAACTAGATCCCACCAATCATGTTGATAAGCAAGCGCTTCATCTTTTGTAGAAGTAGCAGCAACGACTAAATAATTGTTATCTACTGAAATGACATATCCAGTAAAGGGTTCTTGTTTTTGAATAGAATGAATAGGTGTAGTGTCTACGGACGCCTTACTAGAATCAGCAAAGGCTGGTGTTAATCCGAAAGTAAATCCACATCCAAATGTTAAAGCTGTTACGGTTGTTACTAAGATCTGTTTTTTTGTAAACATATTATATAGCCTCCTTATATTTAATCCCTACACTATCCACTTTCAAGTTATATACATATAAAGCCTTTTAATATTAAGATGTTTAACAATCTTGTCACAATAGTTCCATAAATGTTAATATTATCTATTAATAGGAATATTTTTGTGTTATAATTCACTAGGTGAACTATTATTGTTCTTTTCATTTCTTGATGAATGTATGCCCTTCCTTAATTGTAAATATATTTGATTTTATTGGTGAAGAGGGGAGAAATCCCTCTTCTTTTTTCTTTATTAATAAAGGATCCTATGTAATGAACAGAAAAAGAACCCTATAGGGTTCTTTTTCAAGGCATATTAACAGTAAAGAGAGTAATGAAATGCTAATTTCAAATCTTTAGTATGGGTAAAATTTGAAAAAGCTTATCATGTTATTATTTTTACATATATGTAATATAAAGTGAATTGATAATATTTAGACTTATTATTACTAATATTCAAACAAGATAGTTAATAATATATTTATAGTGTTAACTATCTTGTTTGATATGGGATATTTTAAAAATGGAATAATAAATTTAATATCGTTTTTTCTTTTTTGAATTTATTGTTTGTTGCACACGATCAAAAAATAGAACTAATGAATAAAGACTCTTTAGAAAATACAGGATGAAGGGAATGTATAGCTTTTTATCAACAAAATAGTATATATATTTTGAGGGGATTACTAAGGGATTTAACAAGTTCAAGAACAAGAAGCCAGTTGTTAATATTAGAATTATAAATGCGTTAGGGTAGAGATTTAATATTTTTGTTAAAAAAGAATTGACTTTCATCTTAGTTGTAACTAGAATAGTTACATGAAGTTGTAATCAAATCAGTTACAACGTGTGTCTATTTTAAGTGAAAATACGATTTGTATATTTATTTAAGGATGGTGGTTCACACGTTGCCGCTAAGGGTAGATAGTTACTGACATATTAAAAGAAATGCATATTCCGTACTGTAGTATTTTCTACTTTGGGGCAATAATATACATCGTTGTCTTTTGCTAAAAATCTTAGTTGCTCTTTCTTTGAAAGGGTTAGTTTTTGAAAAATATAGTAAGGTGCCTCAAAAAAGAACAAGATACTAAAAAAGATGTACTTTTACAAACCAAAAAGTTGGCTGAGAATTTTAAGTGATAGCTGAACTGGTAAATAAAAATAAAGGTAGGAGATTTAAATGGAAACGAAACAAGATAACTTTATATATGTATGGGACGCATATTGTGGATGGTGCTATGGCTTTTCAGAAAGTATTAAAGGATTTTACCAAAAACACACTGAAGTGCCGTTAACGGTTTTATGTGGAGGGTTATTTTTAGATGAGTTACCAATAAAAAATTTCTCATATATAGAAGAGGGAAATAAAAGAATTAATCAACTTACAGGTGCAGAGTTTGGTCCTTCATATCAAAAATTGGTGGAAGAAGGTACTTTTAAAATGAATTCGAAAGATGCTGCAATTGGCTTTTCCGCTTTACGTTCATTAGCGCCACACCGTTTGTTAGAATTCACTTCGGCTATGCAAAAAGCGTTTTATTATGAGGGGAAAAGTCTAAGTGACCCTGAAACATATCGTAAGATTGCAATTGAGCATGGTTTGGATCCTGAACAAGTAATAGAGCGTTTAAATGCTCAAGAAACAATTGTAGATGTACAAAATGATTTCAATAAGGTTCGACAGCTTGGTGTTAATAGTTATCCTTCATTACTTTTACAAAAGGATAATCAAATTATCCCTATTGGTGGCGGGGTAATGACGCCAGATAAAATTGAAGCACGTTTTAAAAATTTATATTAAAGAATTTTAAGTTAAAGTATATAACAATTAACATTTTAAAAAAGGCACCAAGTGGATGGCCTTAAATCTTTCTTATAAAAATTATATTTTCATTTTGTTTTTAACGAAGGTCCGGTTCTGATTTTACTATAGGCCATAGTAGCAAACATGTTAGCTTACGCCAACCGACATACATCTCCTATCTATTTGCTGGTGCGATTAACTATGCAGGGGAATTGAGGAGGGGCCTTCTGTCGGAACAAGATAAAAATGTGTTATCTATTCAATAACTTTAAGAAAAGGAGAATAACATTCTATGTTTAAAACAATCGATACAAATCTAAATGATGTAAAATTGACGGTGTTTAGTTCGGATGAAAAAAGTTTTATGGTAACTGCAACCTTAGTTGAGAGAGAGGGACATGCATTTTTAATAAACTCAAAATTTACTCAATCAGATTCGAAAGAAATTGTAGATTATCTGAAAAACAATAACTTATCCTTAGATAAAATCTTTATTATTCATGGGGATCCTGATTACTATTTTGGGTTAGAAAGTATTAAAGCTGCTTACCCAGGAGCCATAGCGTATGCAAAAGAGTCTACTGTTGAACATATTGTTCATTCTGTATTAGGGAAATTAAAAGTTTGGAAAGATGTACTAGGAGAAAATGCACCAAACAATGTGGTATTACCTCAAGTTATTAAAGAGAAAACAATTGATTTTCAAGGTTTAGCATTTGAACTTGTAGGCTTAGATGATTACAGAACTAGCTTATTTAATAAAGAGCTAAAATTATTGATTGGAGGCATTGATGTATTTAACGAAATCCATGTGTTCTTAGCAGATACTAGCTCAAAAGCAGCAATGGAGGCATGGATTGAGAACTTGAAAGTATTACAAGCGTTACATGCTGACATTATTGTACCAAGCCATGGATCAATCGAAAAATCCTTAGATAATCAAGCGATTATTGCAACTATAGATTATCTAAGAACTGCAATTCAAGCTTCTGAAGAAAGTAAGACTTCAAAAGATTTTGTGGCAAAACTTGAAACAGCATATCCCGACTATGCAAATAAAGGGGTATTAGAATTAAGTGCAAAAGTTGTAACAAAAGAAATGCCTTGGGGTTAATGCTATGAATAAATATCAAAAACTATTACATGAAACGTATGTATTGACTGGTGAAGGGAAAATGGATGCTTTCAAAGCGTATTTAAATGAGAATGTATCTTGGACAGAAGCCGCTGGATTTCCATATGCAGGGACTTATATAGGTCCAGATGAAGTAGTGAAAAACGTACATGAACGTCTTGGGACAGAATGGAATGACTATAGTGCAAAGGATGAAATCTATGCATTTAATGATAAAACTGTAATCGTTTATGGAAAATATAGTGGGACATATAAAGCAACAGGAAAATCATTTGTAGCAGATTTTTGTCATCTTTATGAGTTTGATGAGAACGATAAAGTTAAAAAGTTTATTCAAATTGTGGACAGTGCAACTGTTAATGAGGTGTTGAGCTAGAGTTAATCGTTTTTAACATACCTTGTATAAGGAGTAGTGCAAGGATAAACAGATTTTACTAACATTACCCCTTATATCACATTTTGAGGATGGTTTCTCCTTCTTCAAGTATGTTATGGAATATAATTTATATGATTAGAAGAGGTAAGGATATATGAAATTAGAGAAAAATTTAATAATAATTATTATTGCTGTGTTTATTTTAGGAATTGTATCGACTTTGATATTTCAAGCTTCCACTGGTAATAACAAAGGTAACTCAATAAAGAACGAGAATGTTGCCTCAGTATCAAAAAGTGATGTGACAGAAAAAGAAAAGAATAAAAAAATGGTAGTCGATTTCTATAATGAGGTTTTTAATAAACATAATATCGATATTATTCCTAAATATGTAAGTGAAGATTATCAGCAACATAATCCTTTTGTTGCTGATGGACGAAAAGCCTTCATGGATTTCTTTAAGGAGGATTTTGTTAAAAATCCTAATTCCTTTGCAGAGATTAAACGAGTAGTAGTAGAAGGAGATACAGTTGCTCTTCATGTACATTCTCGTACTAATTCTCAAGATAAGGGAGTTGCTATAGTGGATATATTTCGTATAAAGGATGGAAAGATTGTCGAACACTGGGATGTAATTCAAGAGATTCCAAATGAGGCAGCTAATGATAATACTATGTTTTAGGTAGAAGATATATTTAATGATTGTTAAAATTTTTTTTCGTAAAAATGTAAGATTGCGTTAGTAAAAACATCCTTAGAGTGATTCTTTCTTACTAACGCAATTAGTTTATTAAGTCTGTAATTTTACTTGAAATTCCTGCGATACTTAATACTAGATTTTCTGTTTAGGTCATAGAGATAGTATCTCTATGATTAGGATTTTTAACGAATTTGCCGAAAGAATTTTCCTTCCTCAAGCGTGTAAAGGGCGATAACCCAACGATAGGTGGGAGATGAATTCCGGTTTGGCATAGCCAAAAACTTTTGATAAACTAGCTATATGAAGTTCTTTGATAATTTGATATATGAGGTTGCAGGAAGAAAATAGAGTGCGAAAACCAAGCCATTCGGTTCCTGCGTAAAATATCAACCGTACCAAAAGAGCATCCAAGCGTTGGACATCTAGGGGTGGAACACCCCGAAGTAACGCTCAGGGAGACGAAAGGTTACTTTCGTCGTGGAACTGAGAAGCTCCCACTTCGAGCTTAGCTAAGTGGCGAGTAGTTCACTTTATTGAATGGTAGCATGAATTTAAAGTTGCCTCTATTAGTTTGTTAAAACCGTTCGTAAAATGATTGAATCCTCCTTTTATTTCCTCCATTTTAGATATGTCTTTTTAGGATTTCTAACCTTACCTTTTTATCAAATTTATCTGCAATGTATATAACGGATCCGGCAAGATACTTTAGTCCATAAGCTACTGGTGTCATCCAAAGTTTATTTAGGAAAGAAAGTTTCCTAATTCGGTGGTTACTTGAAAAGAAAATCATACTGTTCACTCCATTTCCCAAGGTAAATGATACTTTAATAGTCGTCTCATTTATTGTTTTAGTTGCGTAAACAAGGTACTGTACAAAATGTACTTTGCTATTTTGAACAATTTCTTAGTTTGGGAATTTGTATAGAGGTGGAAATAATATGCATAGTGAATAAAACCCTACTAAAGTTTAGTAGGGTTAAGTAGATAAAAAGGTAGAATGAATAAATTAAGAAATAAACGACATAAATTGTGCTACTTAATTTTTTTGTGTAAGACTCTTAATAAATAATGTTAAATAGTATGAGGAAGAACCAACTAAAATAGCAAATGGTATTAGAATAATATCAATACCATTTACAATTACATAACCAAAAAAACCTGTCCAAAAGCCATTACAAAAAGAACAGTCTAAAAAAATTTCAAATAGTTCATGAATACTGCGTAATTTTTCACGTGTGTACTGAAATTTTATTTCAAATAAAAATGCACGTACCCCTAAGGATATAAATAGCAACAGGCTTATACTTAAATCTAGATTCATTTTCTCACCTCCAATTTCTATTTAAAAGTCGTAATAAGATGTTAGAAAGTTGAGGGTTACAAGGTAATTAATATTCAGCTGTGATATTTAAAAAATCATATGAAGGATATTTATCCCAATAAAAGTCATCTTAATGAAATGAATTAAAGTATATTTTTTTCTATAGATATGGCCCAATGTATAAAATCTAATCTATTAACCTTAGTCTTTCTAGCTCTATATACCATATGATGGAGTCCCTCTAAATCTACTAAAATATAGCGTTGGGGGTTAATATCCTTATTAAAAGTAATTACAGCACTGCATTTAGAGCGTTTGTCCATATTCTCGATTAAGCTATAAGGATTTTTTATTCCGATTGCATTTTTACCTATATCATATCCCACAAATAAGATTTGATTCCTCGTAGTAAGAATGGCCCTTATCTGTCTATCATTGTATAAAAATGAAAAATATTTTTTTATATCAGTAACATTTAAATTTCTATCTTTATGTAAATTCAAGATATCACCTCATTATAGTTATCGGGATCTAAGTAACTATAGTTGCAATTGAATTTTAAAGAGACTTATTAGTTTAAAGGTTGTTGCTGAATCACAAAATATGAATTGTAGCATTTAATTTAAAGGTAATAGCTGAATTAATAATATTAGAGCTAAATAATATTATTAATAAATTATTACTTATTACCTAATAATAATTATTTGATATAAAAAATAGATTCAATACTATCTTATTTGAGAAACTAAAATTATTTAAAACCATTATTTTTATATTTAACTCCATTAATTTCATCTGTAAAAAATATTTATTGAGTTAATTTCATAATGGATTTCATTATTTTTTGTAATTTATAAACAAATTATGTTTATATAAAAAATTGCAGAGAAATAGGTTGTTTACAAGTTTTATGGTAAATGACAAAGCCACCTTTTAATACAATTGTGAATTTTTCAATTGAAGTATAAATAAGAAAATCTTTGATCATGTCAATTCAATAGTTAAGAATGTACGTGGAAGTTTAATAGAATCTAAGTGTATAAAAAATTAATTTAGTTATGAATAATTAAAGATAAAGATAGAGTTTTATTAAATTTATTCTAAGTGATGTTAAATTTTCATTGTGATTTTCTTATATTGGTACTGCAAATACTTACAAGAGGGTGTGATGAGTTGTTCTTTCCACGTATCACTGATGTTTATACTTGCATACATAAGACATTGAGAGAAGATAGTGTAATACGTAAATGTATGGGTCTTAATAATATTCCAACAGATATGGAAAATGATATGCACATACAAAAGCGTATGTCTCCTAAAGAGGCACTAAGTAAACAATTGCCTTTAATTGCATTTTACAAGTCATTTGTTAAAAAGGAACGAAACCATAACACTCATGTGGTAACCTTTGACTTTGATATTTACACAAATGATGATGTGGAATTGGCGTTAGACCTTGCAGATCGAATAAATCATTTATTTGATAATCAATCTATGCAGTTATTAAAAGGAATATTTTCCAAAGGTCAGTATGTAGGTTCTGCAGAGGTCGCAAGTGAAATAGAACACTCTTATAAGTATTTCACTAGATTTGAATTTATTTTCGAAATTGAGGGGTGTAGTTAATGTCACAATTTGACAAGTTTAACAGTAAGAATAAGAAAATGATTATTAAAGGTGCAGGTAAATTTATGGCTAAAATTCCAGGGTGTGATGAATTAATTACTCTGGGTCACATGGCGAATATGCGTCTTGATGTGCAGTTGGATATGGTTGATATTGAAGGGGGAGACTCTTCAGCACCTATTGATACACTACTGCGTAAAAAGGTAATCGATATTACAGCAGAGGATGCAAAATTTGATTTAAACATGGTACGTCTTGTGTTAGGGGCAAAACTTCGAGAAGGAGTTAGCGGATTAGCTTATGAATTGAAAAATGAAACAGTAACAATTACTGGTGATACAGAACCTGTTTCTATTAAATTATCTAATTCGGTATTAACAGGTAGCGGTGCACCTAAAGTACAAATTTTCAACCAAGTTGCAGGTTCATTTGTACCAGAATCAGCAATTACAGTAACTGGATCAGCAGTGACACTAAAAGGTGGGGCGGTTGAAGGTGATACTGTAGTAGTTTATTATCCTGTAGCATCATCTTCTATCGATCCTGATGGTTTCGTATGGGTATTAGAAGAACGTCATGATGTTAAAGGTGGACTAGTAACTCTTAAGAATCCTCTATTTGGTGGATCTTTAGGTTCAGCTTCTTCTAAGACAGAGCATGTATCTGTCAGATTAGTAAAAGAGAATAAATTACTTAAAAAAGTAACAACTAATCCTGCAAAAGGTGAGTATACAATTGACCCTTCTACAGGGGAGATTAAGTTTAATGATTATCTTGAAGGAGAGCAAATTTATGTGAACTACAAACGCCCAGAGGTTGTAGATGTAATGGCAATTGGTTCTCGTGATTTTCCTCTTACAGTATCTGTTGTTCATGATGGACATTTTGAACAAATGGATGGTAGCATTCAAGGTTTCCAAGTTGAACTGTATTCTTGCCGAGTGAAATCTAATTTTACATTAGACACAGCACGACAAACAGCAGCGACTCACAGTATTACACTTACAGTTATTGATGGGGAACGTACAGACAGTCGTTTAGGTTCTATTAAGCGTTATCAAATCGAAAAAAGTGGCGATGTTTGTTAATTAGAGAAGAGGATACTTATGTATCCTCTTTTTTATTAATTCATTTTTAAACATTTTAGATAAGGGTGAGAATGGATTATAAAAATATCTATCACTTAAACCTTTTTCGTAAGGTTGTTACATTTAACACATAAATTCTTATATTAGTTACGAGGTCGTTTAGGTGATCCCCTTCCTTGCGTCCTCTTTAAATTTAATAAGGGGTAATAGAGTAATATAGGGGGAGATTAAATGAGTGAACGTAATTTAGCAATTCCAAGTAGAGAAGAAGCTATTGAGGAACCTACTCTTGTAGAGGAAGCAGAGGAGAAGGTTGAACAGCAAGAACCTAATAAACAAGAGGAAGTAAAGTTAACTAAGCAGGAATCAGAGTTTATTGAAAAAGTATTCTTTGAAGAGGATGAAAAGGTAACATTACGTGATGGAAAAACCTATGCTATCCCTCCTTTAGGATTAAAAGATGCTAAAAACCTAATGAAAAAGTTGAATACAATTGATACAGGTGTCATTATTGCTAATTTAATTGCAGATGAAACAGGTAATGATAGTTATGATGAACTATTAGAGGTCCTATTGATGGGCTTTAAACCGTATTATAAAGAAATTTCAGCTCAGTATTTAGGGGATTATATTGATATTGTAACAGCTAAAGAAATTATAGATATTATGATTGGACTTAATGGCTTAAAAAAGTCTTTATAGACTCTGAGGAAGAAGAAAAAGAATATGACGAAAATGCCTACGTTGATTGGGCAGAGATTTTCTTTAACTTAGGTCACTACCTGGGGATGAAAAAACAGGATATATGGGATTTGACATTACCTCAGTTAAACTATTACTTAAAGAAATGCCATAAGCATATAGAGTTTACAGTTAAGGTACATTCAATGTCCTTCACTGGGTTATTTGGGGGCGGTTCAGCCCAAGCTACCGAACAGGATAATCTAAAAAATAGTGATGGAAAAGAAGTAATTGACGGATATGAGGTTGCAAATGCTGATGACATGGAGTGGTTAGCAGGTATTCTCTAATAAATAATCCTGCCCTTCCTTTTTATTTGAGGATAGGGCGGGATTTTATTATGTAAAAGGAAGGTGAAATAAGTGACAGTCAATAATCAAAATATTGGTGCTACTATTGCACTAGAGTTTGATAAGTCAATAAAAAATATGAAAGAGTTTGGAGTACAGTTGGAACAGCTAGATTATCGTTTTGGTAGTATAGAAAAACGTATAGATGCTATGAAAAACTCTTTATCTTCGTTATCGGCTCAGACATCTAAGGCAGCGGGAAGTAACCTTAGAGCAAAACTTGAGCAAGAATTAAATAATATCGTCCAGGCAAATGGTATTACTTTATCTTCAGTTGGGACAGCACCTTTAAGTATTAAACAAGAAACAGTTCAACAATTGATGTCTAAAGTAGATAAAGAGTTAAATAAAACGATTGTAAAGATGATCAAAAATATAAACATTAATATGGATTCTGCCATAAATAATAGCGTAGTACCAGTTGGAAAAGATGAATTTAATAAAATTAATAAAGAAATTTCTAAGTTAATTAGTAATCAAATTAAACAATTAGTAAATTCCATTCGCGAAAATGGGGGAAATTTAGTAAATGCAGATAACTTGAGTGGACTTAAATTAGATATTTCTAAGGGAACGGTTAAGCAAATTTTAGTAAGTATTAAAAATCAATTAAAACCTATTTTACTGAACCCTGAGGTTGCTATTGAAGGACAGACATTAACAATTTCATCGAAAGATTTATCTGAATTAACGAAAAAAGTAAGAGGGAAAATAAAAGATTCTATAAAATTTGATTTCGAGGGTGTTATTAGCGAAGAGAATAGCATTGGTAGCGAGATTATAAAAACAGCCAAACGTATTGATAGTTTAATAGAAAATTATATAAAAGGCATACGAGGAGGGTTACAAAAGATTGACCTCAAATCTGTAGAAGTACCTATGAAAAATATATCTAAACAACTTCAAAGGTATATTGCAAATGATTTAGGTGTTTCCCCAGCCGAGTTAGCTCATACTTTTCATTCTGTGGATAGAGGATCTCTAAGAGGATATGCCTTAAAAAGGCAGTTTGAAGGTATGGAAAATACAATTAATAAAAAGTTAACTGCAGGAACAAATAAAATAATGATGTCAATGAAACAATCAGTAAGAGCTGTGGATTTTGAACCGCATTCTAATATTTCGCAATATTTAACTAGTGAAATTAACAAGCTGAATAAGCAAATTATTAAAAAAATTAAGGAATCCGTTGATAAGCAGTTTGCACATATAAGAAATGAAATTTTAGAAATTAATACTAACCCTCAAAAGGCGAATAGTAATAGACAGTTAAGCTTTATTGCAGGAAATAGTGCTAATACTTTAAATAATTCAAGTGGATCAAACCATAGTAATACAAATAAAAATGAGAGTGATTCTAGTACAAGTAAATCTACAAAGCAAGACAATCCTTTTGATGGGTTTGGAATGGCTGGCGCAGTTACTAAAAAAGTTAGGAGCCTTGCTTCAGGCTCAATGCTAGATCCAATGGCTGCAATATCTAAAGCAATGGAAACCTTTAAAGTTGCTCAGTTAGAACAGTTAAAGATTACACAAAACTTCTCTTTAAAACCAGAATATAAAAATAAAAACGGAAGTACAGATTGGCTTAAATTAGATAATGATACTGGAAATTTAATGAATAATGTACGTGATTTATCCACTCTTTACGGTATTGATTATGAAAGAATGTCTAAGGTAGCTGGTATAGCATCAGGTGTAACAGGAGATAAACAATCTGCACGACAATTTGTTGATCAAGCTTCTAAGGTTTATCGCTTAGATAACAAATCAGACTTGGTTGAAACAATTGCTCCAGGATTACAGACAATTATGGCACAGTTCAAATTATCTGTCTGGGAGTTGGATGGAGTAGTTAACTCTTTTGCTGTTGCTACGAGTCAAACTAAAGCGACTACTGAAGATATTATGAAGGCTATGTCAAAATCGGGTACAGCACTCCATTCAGTGGGAGTGAATGCGGATGATGCTGTGGCTTTAAATGCATTAGCTATTCAAACTTCAGGAGAAACAGGGGAGAATGCAGGTGCAGCCTTAAAAACGATTG
Source organism: Bacillus sp. FSL E2-0195 (assembly GCF_038003645.1). Lineage (NCBI taxonomy): Bacteria > Bacillati > Bacillota > Bacilli > Caryophanales > Bacillaceae > Bacillus > Bacillus sp. FSL E2-0195. The sequence continues at coordinate 113,178 of NZ_JBBOPN010000002.1, forward strand.
CAGAACGTATTACTTTACCATCTGTTTCTAAGCAATTAGAAAGTTATGGTGTAAAGGTATTTGAAAAAAATGAAAGTGGTATGAAAGTGCGTCGGAACTTCATTGATATCTTAGCAGACACTGCGAAAGCAAGCAAAAATAAATATATTGGAGAAGATAAAGTAAAATCCATTCTATATGGAGAAGGTGGGGTAAATCAACCGCCAAAACTAATGTCCTTTTTAGAGACCATGCATAAAGCGGGTATAAATAACAGTAAGGATTTATCGTATTGGAAAATTAAGCAAGAGATTAATGAATTTAAAAAGGATCCTGCACGCCTTCAAGAAATGATTGCGGTAACGATGAAATCACCTTCTGTGACAATGGAACGAGCTGGGGTATCTGTTAATAACGCATTAGTGTCAGTATTAGATGCGTTAAATCCGGAAATTCAAACTTTAGCAAAAATTATCACAAACTTGGCTCAAGGTATGGAGAAGCATGCAGGGCTATTTGCACAGTTAATTACGATTTTAGGTAATGCCTTGGTGGGCTTTGGTGCTATTCATGGAGTAAAACGATTAGGTCAATTGAGTAATTATGAAGAGCATTACAAGAAAGCTACTATGGAAAACAAATTCTTTGGTGGTACATCTTTAACAAATCGTAAAGTGGACGGAGCGGTAGGGTTTTTAAATGATCATGTTTTGGGGGAGAGCCAAGATTTACGCAATCAAGTAAATAACAAAAAGTTCTATCGTGCGGCTATGAAAAATGATACGTTAAAAAGTTATTTTGAAGAATTAGCGAATTTAAAAGAGGATAGAAAGAATGAGATAAAAGAATATGTAAAAGATCATGGCGGAAAAGCTGAAAATATGGCCGATTTTCTTAGCATCATGGATGAATCTAAAGGCTATTATAAGGGTGAAAAGAAAGAATTAACAGCTGATGAATTACATACTCGTTCAGCCTATAATGCTCGCAACCTTACCCAAAGTAAATTATTAACAGATGTTTTTACCACAAATTTCTCAGAGCATTTAGTCAATACCTTATCAAATAGAACTAACTTTGACAGTATGAATGAGAATCAAAAATCAACAGCTGGTCGTTTGGCTCAAATGGATGATCAAAAACGTATTGGATTTGAGACCTATCTAGATCAAAATTATCAAAGTGTAGGCAAATCAATAAATAATATGGATGGACTTAATAAGGCACTCGATGAATATGAGGCTAATAACCGTAAGGCTACTATACAAACAAGACAAAGTACCACTGCGTATAGAGATTTATCGAGTGCTGTAAAAAAAGTAGCTGATGAAGCTGAAGGTGCATCAAAAAATAGAATGAAGGGTTTTCTTGATTTTCTTGATACTATCCCACAGCGAACAAGAGGAGCTGGTGGGGCTATTATGGGACTTGCACGTAGCGTAGGAAAATTTGCTAAACAATTAGCTATTGCAACCGCTGTTGGTGATGTTTTAACGAATTCTGCTGAGAGCTTTGGTTTAACGACCAAGCAAGAAAAAATACGAGATTATCATAATCAAACCGCAGGTGCCGCTGAAGCATATGTTAAATATGAAGAAGATGAAGGTAAGGGGAGTAGATTTCTAAGACAATCCGGATTGGTGTGGAATAAAATTACAAATACTTTTTCGCCAGGACACCCCGACGTAGATAGTTTTGATGTGGGGTTAGGTCAAGAATTATTAGGCGGAAAAGGGGGATTTAAAGGGAATTTTGAGAATTGGATAAAGAGAGAATATGGAACGTCGAATTGGAAAGAAGCTTTAGAAAAAGAGAATGAAAAAAGGGCAAAAGATGCAAAATCTAAAGGTCAAGATGGGAATTATTCAAAAGCATCTTTAACAGATTTAACACAATCGTATTTAAATCAATCTGGAATGTATGCTAAGAAGCAGCAATTGGAAAAAGAAGAGTTTATAGATCAATATAGGAAATCGGCCATCTCTGAATCAGAGCAGAATATGCGAAGGGATGAAGCAGAAAAAGCTCGTAAAGCATGGGAGAATAAAATGATAGATGAGGGTCAATATGATTACTTTTCTTATGATGATTTAAAATCTCGTATTCAAGAGAGCCAGAAAGTTGCCAGTAATAAGGGAGAACTTAACTTAATTACCGCCCTTTTAGATGGTGTGAAAGCTGACTCAAAAGAGTATATGAAACTTAGGTTACAAGTAATTCAACAAGAGCGAGAAGCTTACAAAAAAGAGATGGACGAGCTCCATAACTTTACTCAAGGGCGAGAAGCAGAGTTGGAAGAATTGGAAAAAAACGAGAAAAGATATACTGTGGACCCAGAAACTAGAGAAAAGGTAGAGACGGCTGATTATAAAAAAATTAAAGAATCTGTTGAACGGAGTAAGGACAAAGAAAAGAAATTAAAAGCTGAATTTGACCTAGAAGATAAGAAAAAACAAATTGAAGCACAACGTATTAAAACGGAATTTTATATTAACGACACTCAGAAAGGATTCTCTAGAGCACAGGCTAAGAAACAGTATAAGGATACATTAAATGCTATTAGCATGAACACAGAGAGTCCTACTTATATTGATTCACAGATTGTTTCAAGCCAATCAATGATTGGAGAAATGAAAAGTAAACTGGCAAATCTGCAATCCCAACAGTTAGCAGATCCAGATGGTCAGTTACAAGATACTATTCAAGGATTGAGTCAACAAATTGCAAGTGCTGAATTAGAAGTTAAAAATTTAAGGATACAAAGGCTTACAGCTTGGAGACATGATTTCGGTAATAATATGGATGACTTGGAAATTAAGTACATGCAGGAACGTGTGAACTTTGGACCAAGTATAGGAGATGATAACTTCTTAGCACGTGACCTAAGAGTAAGAGAATTACAAGATCGTAAATCACTTATAGATAAGACCTTAGCGGTAAGAATTGCAGAGCGAAATAGTGGTAAGTTTGAAGAAGGTTCATCTGAATATGAACAAATCATGAAAGATATTAGAGAATTGACAAAGCAATCTTTACAGGCACAGGTTGGCATCCACCAGGAGTTAAGAGCACAAATGGGTGGAACATTTAACCTTCCTGAAGGCGTACAGGTTATGTCTCAGTATGATTATCTAACAAGTAAAGGTACACATTCTAACTTTAGTGTTCAATCAGGAGATATGTATGTCAATATTACTTTACCTAATGTAACCGGGCAAACTTCTAGTCAACAGTTAGCGAATCTTGGAATGAATTTAGGAAAAGGATTAGCGCAAGGTAGAACAACACCACTACGAAATCAGTTAAATTCAGCCCCTTGGGGATATCCAACATTCTAATTACAAAACCCCATCTAATTATTAGGTGGGGTTTCTTATAATACTAAGGGGTGATTAAATGGCACAACAAAAACCAAGTAAATCAAATGATGATGTATTTAAACGTAAATTATTTTATGATAACGGGATTCGCTTTGTACAAGTAAGGGGGCGTATGACTGGCGATTATAAGCCACCAACGCCAGCATTAAAATCCCATATAAACGAAAATATTCAATCTTCTGCAGGATTGGTAGGGAAAGGGACTTCGCATTATTCTACTACCATTCAATTTTTATTTGCGAGCAAAGAGGAGTTTGCAGACTGGCTGCAGTTTATTGGTGCAGAACACAAATACTATGATGAAAAAGGCACGATTTATTTAGGGATTGTTAATGGTGATTTAGATATTAAAACAGCAGAATTTGAGACGAAATATATCATTACTGTAAATCTTATGTTAATTCGAAAACAAGATTTCGAATATCGTCATCAATATCCTTTTATAGATATTGAAAATCATTGGGCGCAAACGTATATAGATGAGATGCAAAAAAGGGGCCTTATCACTACTTATGCTAGTGATGGAACACCTGTACAATATTTTCAACCTGAAGTTTGGATTACAAGGGCTCAAACAGCATCCTTTATGACAAGGACTTTTAAATACATCGAAAAGATATTGAGGGGGTATTAAAAATGCCAAAACGATGGTTAGATGTGAGTCCAAAGGATTGGTTTTATCGTGCAGTATTAGAAACAGATAATATGTTTATTGATGCAAAAAAAGAAGAAACCTTATTTAGTGGAAAAACCTATAACAAGTTTATTGGTGGCAAGTCACGTCAGGTTCATAACTTTACTTCAACAGAGGGACAAACCAAGTTTGAAGTAAGCGGATATAAACCTGATTCTAGAGAAATGGTGTTTCTTTATATTGATGGGGTACCTACACTCCCCTCTAAACTAGAGGATAATTTTATACATATTGGTTACCCGTTAACCAATGGAAGAGAAGTTAGTATTCTTTTATCTGGGATAGTGGAAATGCATGAAGGAGATCATACTCCTGAAAACTGCCAGATATATCCTTTGATGAGCGAATGTTCTTTAGCATATCCAGCAAAAAAATTAGAGAAAGCAAATAATTATGTATTTGATATTACTTATTCATTAAATGAAGTAGCAGTTTGTATGAACAAGAAGTTAAAGAGAATACATGTAGATGTAAATGAAGATGAATCCATACAAGATGCACTTACAAGAACCTTAGGATTTAAACAAGACTGTTTCACTATTATTAATGGGTATCTTTATGTATCTTATAATTTAAATCAGTTTCCTATCTATGTAAATTACAATTATCAAAAGGGTGCCCAAATCAAAAATAGACAGGGAGAAAAGGTTGTCCCTATGTCAAGTTGCGCACTCTATAATGATAGATTCTTTCCGAATATAACTATATATAGAGGAGAGTTTTTTACTTTGTTACAACGATTAAGAATGAATATTTATAATCGATATACAGATAGAGGATATGTGAATAATACAATTAAACAAACGGAGAGATACATTAAAGATAAAGATAAAATTGTAGGGAAATGGTATGCGGAATCAGTCTTAAATATATTAGATGAAAAATTTAATGATGGTTGTTATGTATTTCCACTTTACGCAGATGATTCATTTCAACCCGAGGTATGTGTAACTAGAGCTGAAGCAATTGTATATTTACATAGATTTACAGAATGGGCACTAGAAAGATTTAGATAGGAGTGAAAAAGGTATGCCGAATGTATTTGATCATAGAACTCCTGCGCCTCAGTTGTTAAATGACGTAATGAGAAAAGTTAATGCTTTAGGTCATGAACCTAGGGTTATTATTGAATTTGACAAAATGGCCTATGTACCAGGAATGAAAAATAAGTTTGAAGTTTGGGACAGAATTCGAGAAGCATCTATTGTGCATCAGGCAGCAGAGGCGACTTTAACAACACCAGTAGCAGGTGCTGAGCCAAGTTCTGTTACAAAAGGTGGAGAGTCAGGAGATAGATTTGAGTATATTAAATGTGCCTTAAATAAATGGGTAAAACATTATAAGTGTCCCAATGTTGCTTATTTCTTTCTACTAGCTGTAGCAAAACATGAAACAGGATTTGGAACATTGGGACAAGGGAAACCTGAAAAAGGAAGTTATATAGTAGGATATGGTTGCCCGGGTTCATGCGATCCTCAATATAAAGGGATAGATACCCAAGCGAAGTATGCTGCAAAACGTTTTTCCGAAGCAATGAGGAGCAGATACGGAAAAATTTCCAATGGATATATGGATGCTAGTGATGTTGATTATTTCCATGAAGGTGGAGATAAAGGGTATAAAAAATGGAAATGGTCAGCAGATGGACCTAACTGGAAAAAACTTGTGAAAAGCTATTTTGATAGAATTATTGGTGAATCTAGTCAAAAAAAATGGCATTGTAAAGAATCTGGTTCTATTATTAATAAAAATCTGTTTCCAAAGCATTCTACAAATCTAAATGTTTCGAAGAAGGAAGACTGTGGTTGTGAGAAAGCTGAGACTTATACAATTGAGGAACAAAGGAAAGAAGTTCATAATGCAAGCTCTAATGCTTTATCCGGTGCTACTTTTCCTGTTGAAGGAATTTCATTTGGAAATGGCGCGAAAGTATCTTCACACCATATGAAACATAAGGGCGGAGGTGCACGTTCAGGGCATAAGGGTACTGATATTGTACATACATCCCAAGGTAAGATTAATGGTATGTGGGTAGTAGCGGCTTGGGCTGGATATGTACATAAGGCTTATAAAAGTACATCTTATGGTAATTGTGTAATGATTCAACATGGTAATGGATATATGACAGTTTATGCCCACATGCAAAATAATTCTTTACAGGTTCGAAAAGGTGATTTAGTTAATCCAGGAACACGTTTAGGAAAAGCCGGAAATACAGGTCAATCTTATGGTGCTCATTTACACTTTGAAATTTGGAAAGGTGAATGGATTTATGGTGGAAATAATCATATTGATCCATATCCTGTTTTAACAGGTGCTCAAAAATTGGGAGTAGCACCAAGCGGTGGAGATAATAATGGCGGTGGTAACACGGGCGGAAATGGTGAAAGTGGTGGAGATGATAATAGTACAGGAAATGGAAGTGGTGTTAGTCAACCACCACCCCAAATGACCATTACCCAAAATATTAAGTTTAATAAGTGTTTTGATAGGGATGCAAATCTGGATGGAAATTGGCACGGACAAGAGAACATAACCCATTTTACAGCTTGGTCAACAGGTGAAAAGTATTTAGGTTTTAATGAGAATATTGCTAAAGGAGCAGTTGAAGATTTTGGATATAAACATAACTTCTCTTCAGACGGATTTTATGAATATGCTTTCTATGCAGATCTTAAAGAAGGAGATTCCGTAACGGTTACATATGACGGAATGATTGTAAAACGATATACAAAAGAGCACAATACAACACAACCTACATATGAACCTCCAGTTTATGCAAAATGGGTTGCAAGTGATATACAAGGGGTCAATTCACATATATTAGATTTCTCCTTAAATAATGTAAGTGGTGAGGCTGTATTTGGACTAAAATGCTTTAAAGTAGTGGAAATTGAAACTCAATACGGCGCACAATATGTTGATGAAAGAATTAAGGCTCGTAAACGTGATGTATGGGTTGATACAGGGGCATTTGTATACGATAAAACCTTTACAGTAGACCAAGATGTATTACAGTGGGAGATAAATAGCCATTTTGACGCCAGAGTCGCGACTGCAAGAATTACTTTAGACAATAAACATGGTATTTATTCTCCTACATATGAGAGAGCCAATATCTTCCCTGAGAATTTAAGAGAAGCAGAGATGTCATATTATGAGAATGGTGCAATCAGACATGTGTTAAGTGAAGCTACCCCAGTACGTATTTATGCAGGCTATGGTGAAAACCTAGTAAGGGTTTTTACAGGGCGTATAAGAGGAGAGATTGAGCAAAATTCTGATGAAAAAACAATTACTATTAATTGTGTAGATATGTACGATATGTTAGAAGAACATGTTTTTGATAGGGTCCTAACTTTTCCTCGAAGAGATGAGATACATGTTGATGAAAAACAACCAGTAACCATGTGGGTTAAGTCATCTATTATTCATAATATCGTAAATGAGGCAGGAATGATTGGATGGAGGATCCATGAAGATGATTTGAGATATGCTGATGCGATTATTGAAGAAACGTATTATATTGATATCGATAGAGGTGGGAAAAAGGCAATCGTTTGGGATACTAAAAGTCAACAATATGTTGAAAAAGATATAGCAACTGTACAAGATGCACAAGGTTATAAAAATCCTTATGTACAGGCGATAGATTTTTTAGAAGGTACAAGAGCATCTGATGCGGTCCATGAAGTGATTGGAGATATTATGTATCGATCATACTGTGATCGTTATGGAACATTTAGATTAGAAAATATCCGTAATATTAATGCAAGTGAGGCAAAATGGTCATTTATAGATGGTGAGAATTTATATTCTCTTTCTACCTCTATCGACCATTCTCGTATACGTAATCATCTTATTATTGTTGGTAATGGTGGGCAAATTGAGCATTTTGTAGATAAAGATCTTCTTATATCTACAAAGGGGAATATGAGAACGGCTAAGATTGTTGCTGATTGGATTGATGAGCGATTTGGTTCAAATGCAAGAGGAACCAAAGAGGATATTTCGAACAAATTATTTTTTGATATGAAAAGACAAGCCCGTACTTTTAATGCCGTTGTTAAAGGAAATCCAATGATAGAGTTATTAGATGGTTGTTATGTTTATGATAGTAATACTTCTAATGCAGGGTATTATGTCATAAAAGGAAACCGACTTGTTGGAAATAAGGAAGGTATGTTAAATTTCCTAGAATTTACTTGGCATGACAAAGAGAATTATTATAGCTAAAAAACAAGGAGATTCCTACAGAACGTTAGGAATCTCCTTGTTTTTTCTTATAATGCTATGGAAAGCGAGGTGGGAAAATGGCGCAAAAGAGTCATATGAACGTAAATGATGTATATCCAATACTTGATATGATCAATAGAAAAGTTAATCAAGGAAAGGGAACAAGACACCATTTTACTAGTCCGCTATTCAATAATGACAACGACAATGGTGTAACAACATTGAATTCTTCTCAATGGCAAGTAGAGTCATTTGAAGTAATAAGGGAAACAGAAAATTTAATAGCTAATCATGTAATTAATGAGATTAGAATTATTTATCGAAATGGTGCAATAGATAAAATCTCTTTAGTCCGTGGGCTCAAACCAACTGTATCTGATGAAATTCAAGATTATGAGTACATCAACAATATTATGATTACAGAAGTTTCTATAAGAACAGAGTGGTTTGGTAAATCCCAAGAAGTTGTTGCAAAGATTATAAGGGAAAATGATTACGGTAATTTTAAAAAGGTTAAACTCACGTATTTTGACTCGGAATGGGGCTGGAGTGAGGACGAAATCGAAGAAGATTCTAAGCCGTCTAAATATGAAAATCCATCTGATTTTTATAACGGTAAATATAGTAATTATGAAGAAGTGATAGTAGAGGATTATGTAGACTATGCAGAAATAGGATATGCATCTAATGAAGAAATTGAAATCTCTCCAGATGGTTGGTCTGATGGATATAATCCATCGTCTCCTGTAGATGTTAATGTGGAACTCGGACCAAAGATAACAGATGAAATTTAGAGAGGAGGTCCTACATGAGTTTTGGAGCAAATGTAGTAGTTGGAGGGGAAATAGATAGAGTAGGTAGATTGGGTGGTGGACGTTTAGATTATCCATTTATGCCTACAAAAACAGTTCCTTATATAAAGGGGAAAATTTTAGAGGTACTAGGTACTTTAGGGCACTTTGATATTCAATTTATCCCTGATTTTGATATTGAGCTGGTTTCCGTAGCTGTAGGAGCATCTAGATATCATTCCTTTGATAATTGGAGTTTGTTTATTGGAGATGATCATAAAAATAACTACGTATTTGATGAAATTTATACGAAGGATTTACCAGAAGGTGCTTATTTAATGGCTGTGAAAACAGTAAAAGCAGGTACCCCAATTACATTCCGCTTTGATAATAAAGGTGGGCAATCGAAATATGTTTGGATAAACTTTCAATGTTTAAGGGATAATCCCAACAAATAAGAGAGGTGGATATAAATGCCTTGGGTAGAGGAAACATTAAGACACGATAATTTTTTAGATGATATGTTTGATAAAGTATTTAGAAGATTTAAAGATAAATCAGGTAATTACTGGTGGCAGAATTTTAACAATCAAGTTCCAAAAGTAGATCTATATAAAATTACTTTTGAAAAAGGGTTATTTGTAAAAGGAGAAGAGGGATATCTACCCCCTTTTGAATCTCGAGAAGGTATGTTATGCATCACTCGGCATATGATTATGCGTAGGTGGGATAATGAGTATTTAGCCTTCGCACAGTCAACAGGGGCTATAAAAATTAACACTAAAGATATTCCTAGAGAAAAAGAAGGTTTCTTAGAATGGATTTCTAATTTTTATAGAAAGTCTGTAGACTATACAACTGTTTATTCATACACACTAGACACATATGCTGGATATACGCATTATGTATCACCTAGTGGTGAACTTGCTCCAGTTACTATCATGAGTGAAAATCATGGTTTGGATATATTTAGGGATAGCATGGATATAGAGTACTACGGTGATGATGAATACTATGAAAGTATGAAACAATCACCGATTATTACCATGCAATTAAAAGGAGACACAGGTGATCTAGTTGCCTCCATAGGGAAGTTAAATTATCGAACTAATACGAATTGGTGGGGGGACTCTTTAATTCAGTTAAAAGGTGTATTTGATGAGACAAGTGCATTTTTTACATTAAAAGTAGATTCAGCTCCTAGCTGGGAAAATAATATGGTGACTTTAATTCCCTTTTTCTTTGGAAATCTAGTATCTAAAAATACATCTTCGAAAAATGAAACACCAATTGCTATGCTTGGGGGTAGGCAAGTAGGAGAATTTTTTGATTTCGATAGTATAGAGACTAAAACTGAAATTTTGCAACCTATCACAAGAAATTATGTAAACCATCCATCAAACGGAGTAGATTCCGTGATGATCAAAAAAACAAAATATGGAGCACGTTATCAAGAACATTTTTTACGTTGGAACGTGCCACCTAATCTAATGCCACCTACTCGTGAAGAATTAAGACTGGTCAAAAATGTACAAGGAACCGAGAAAGAGGAAGAATATGCTCGTAAGTACCCAAGGGCATGGAATTATTTAAGATATGGTTACTATCAATACGATTTTCATGCATCTAGGTATAGTAATAAGATTCATACATCTCGTGCAACAGTCATGCATCCTGAAGATGGGGTATTAGGGTATATTCCTAATATCGTACTTCTGCCCGTTATTAATGTTTCTGAAGGTGAGAAATTAGTGTTTCCTTATTGGTGTGAAGAATGTAATGAATCTCAATATCAACCTGAGGTACCTAAAGAATCTACTAAATTAGAGTGGGGAATTACTAAGAGTACAAGCAAACTGAATAATATTCATGTGAATTTAGGAGATTCAACTATTAATTCTAATTCTGATAAAGTTAATAAATTTTCTTATTATTGCGATGGGTCAGTAAAGGCACAAGCAGTAAATGATACTTATTGGAATCCCTCTGTTATTACGCAAGATTATATGGCTAACAGCACAGAAGGTATTGGAAAGGAATTAAGCACATCGTTCTGGGAAGGGCGAAATGATTGGTTAGATTATTTACAGGAGCCTCAAAGTCAGTATCATTTGGATAACTCTAAAATAAACATTGAAGATTTTCATAAATTTTTATGGGAAACTTTAAGAGATATTAAAGATGAAGGTTATAGTTTACAAGATACATGGCTAGATTTTAACGAGTGGGGAAAGACAAATTTACCTTGTTTAAATGAATTGCAAAAAGCTTCAGTATTTATGTCAGCTAAACTCAATAAACCAGTCTTATTTTTCCCAGGTTCAGAGGGGTTTTTAAAGGGAAATATATTAGATAAAATGCTTCCGTTAATTAAGAAAATACCAAGTGTTATATATGATTGGATTGATTTTAATAATGTGTTTATTGAAAACGAAGATGATACAGGTCTTGTTGGAGCTTGGGTAATGGATAGTTTTGCTACAGCCATGCATAGTAATGGGAAAAAGGAAAATATTTTATCTTCTTTTCGTTCTCTAGTTAACTTTGAACCTCAGGTGCTGCTTTATAATATTTCAGCTGCCAAGGCACATCGCCCATATGACTATATAAAACCTAACATGGGTTTTGGCAGTCATGTTGTTGATGGAGAATATAAAGCATATTACTTACCGGATATGACTGATGATAATTATATACCTTATGTTGCCGCAGAAGTAGCTGTACATGAGATGGGTCATGCATTATCTAATTATGGATATGACATATTAGGTAAAAAACTACATGAAATGCAAGAATGGTTAGATATTAGTGGGTGGATCGAGAATATTGATGGTTCATTTAATGAACTAACGAAAAGCTCGCCGGGTACAGCACTAGATAATGGAAAACTTGCTCCGGTATCAGATTATGGATGTTTTAGCCCGGCCGAAGATTTTGCTGAGGCCTTTATGATGTATATCATTAATAGACAATTTTTAGCTAGAAATTTTAAAGATAAACACGATTTTATAGTTAATAAATTAAAAGAAATAAGTATTGATCCAAAACTGTAGGAGGTAAAATATAATGATTCTTAAGATAAAAAGAGGAGAAGATTTTGCCTTTATTGATAATGAAGGTGATATTCAACATAAAGTCAGAGTGAGCGGTAATAATGAATCTCTTGTAAAATCTTTGGATAATATTTTGAATGTTCAAACTGGAATAAGATTTAGAGGAGAGATTAAGGGGATTCCACATAAATTAATTACAAAGAGCGGAAAAAACCCTTCAACAATCAATAAATCTAATAAATTATATCTTATGGAATATTTTAAAAGAGACTTAGAATTACAAGGCTTTACCGTGGAAATTATAAAAGCGTAGAGGTGATTTTGATATGGCATTAACTCCCGTTCCTAATTTATCAGTACCGCAAAATAAAGGGTTTAAAGGAACTGATTCACTACCAATTATACATTCAATTAGATGGAGGCATTTACCATCGAGGTACATTTTTAAAGACGTAGATGACGTAATTACATATCATTCTCATGGGCCACTTACTATAGATATTAACAAGCATGGTGTATCTTATCTTGATGTTTATTTCCTAAAAGATACTGATATCGTTGAAGTAACAGCATATATCAGATTTTTAAGAGAAAAAGATCAACTTTTAATAGAGGAACCCTATAAAATTGGAGAGGCTGGGGCAGTAATTGCTTTAGAGGATGATGAAGTAAACCATGAATTAAGGAGAGTTAAAGGAATTGCTTTTACGCAAAAAGACTTAGGTGATGGTACACCTATGTACGACTTTATGAATATGTCTAAAGAAGGCATTTATGAAGTCTGGATAAAAGTAATTACAGGGTTAGGAAAAGAAATGCATTTAAGGGTTCCTTTTCAATGGGACAATTTGGTGCCTAGCATTCCTCCAGAAAAAGATGATCATGATTCTGATAATGCGGGCAAGGATAACGAAAAATCAGAATATAATGATGAATATTACGTGACGATTGTAGAGGGGGACTCAGCTTTTACTAAAAGGCCTTCTACCCATTTTAGAATGGCAGGTATAGGTATGTTAAAAGATGCGGGTTGTTTTAAAAGAATAGAGACTCCTGTATTAGAACCAATTTCAAGGCCTTCAAAAATACAGATTATTAATGATATCCCAATTAGTAGCTGTGGTTTAAATTTAATTACATCACGATTTAATAAGGTAGTAGGAGAGGTTGTTACATTCTCGCTTGTACACACAAATAAATCTGGTATTCTACGCATTGATACGAACTATGATAAGAATGGTTTAAAGAGTCTTGGGAATGGAACGTTTAAAGTTATTAATAAGGGCGTATATAAAGTTACATTTATTGTAACGTATAACGATGGACAAGAATGTATAACTGAGGGGACTGTTATTGGCGAATTTATTTGTGAATTAAACATTACTGGTCCTTCTTTAAAATCACATGTAGGAGATTCAATTGTTCTTCATTTAGATCATGGACAAAATAGTTCAGCTTCTAATATTGGTGTACTTGTTCAAACCCCTCCTAAAGTCATGCAGACAGGAAATTACACTTTTACTAGTAGTTCACCAGGAGTATATTCAATTAAATTTATCGTTGATTATGGTTTTGGAGTTTGCGAAAAAATAGTAAATATTGAATTTATCTCAAAAAATATTCCCCCTGAAAAACCAGAAGGCGAAGGTGGAAAGCCAGAAGGCGGAGGCGGAAAACCAGAAGGCGAAGGTGGAAAGCCAGAAGGCGGAGGTGGAAAACCAGAAGGTGAAGATGGAAAACCAGAAGGCGAAGGTGAGAAACCAGGTGAAAATGTACTAAAATGCGGACAAACGGCACAGGGTGGCATGGGATATGGGGAATATATTCATGCTGTAAGTGAAGAGGGCATCTGCTATGTGGAATATGATTTCTTCTCTGCACCAGATAGGATGCGAGTATTTGTTAATAATGAATTGATTTATGATACTTCACGTAAAATGGATAAAGAAGGAAGTCCATTTGGTTTTTATTATAAACCTGATGATGGGGAATTAAGAGTAGTAATGAATGATGGTCAAGATAAAGGAAGCAGATGGAGTTATACCCTTTATTGTGGAAGTAGTGTACCTTCGGATGTAAAACTAAAAGCTAAAATTATTAATTAGACATGAGTGTTGTTAACAGAATAAAAAGACTACTTATAATAAATTTAAGTAATTAGTTGCAACTTATTATCTACTCATAACGATAACTAAGTTGCAGAATAAGGGCGGGTAAAATCTCGTCCTTAATTAATAGAAAGAGAGGTGTAGAAATGCCGTATATTGATAGCACACCTGCACTTTCCCCTTATAAGGTTCGTGAAGGTAACTTACAACACGGTTTTATGGATTTACTGATTAAACACGGCTGGACCAAAGTAGTAGAGTTTAAAAAAGCTGTAACAGGGTCTTATTATGTTACAGATCATCCTTTAGAAGGAAGGCATGATGAAAAATTTACAGTTGCCAATCATATTATTCTACGTAATGCACGAGGTGATTTGTTTGGTTTTGCTGTAGTTGCAGATTGGAAGGAGTTTACTGCTCATGATAAAGGGATTCCATATTACAATGCTTTTAAATCAACAGCTACTGAAAAAGAGGCCCTTATTAACTATATGGCCAAAGAATTTGAAAAAAGAAAAGTAAATACATCTCTTTATTTTTATATGTTGGAAAAATTACCAGACGTAAAAGAAGGAGATAAATTATTTACCCCATGGGGAACAGGATCTAGTGCAGATGAAAAACGACTTCAAATGGCTTTAGATATTGAAGTTACACAAATTGATTTTAAATCTACAAGTGCTGGTTCAGAATTTGTAAAACAAGCGAATCCTGTTGTGATGCAGTCGCCTATTGTTGAGTCATCTTTACGTTCACCATTACTTGAGAATATTGATTACCCTTATATGCATACAAATTGGTGGGTTGATTCGGAAATCAATATTAAAGGACATATTGACAGTAATAGTCTTTTCTTAATTATCCAAACGGATAATACACCAATGTGGGAAAATAATGTAGTACCTATTGTACCGATTTACTATGGCGATATTGAAGCAATAGATGAAGGTGATCCTGCTATCGCATTATTCGCAGGAACTGTTCCAAAAGGTACTGATACAAATGGCGTTGCTGCTTATAACTTTGATGATATTAAGATTAAAGGTGGGCGTCAAATTATGCCTGTCCTGAAAAAATATCCTTCTAATCCATCTAATGGTGTTGACTCTGTAATGGTTAGTCGTACTAAATTAGGTTCTCGTTATCAAAGTTATTACTTATCTTGGAATGCACCTGCACAAGATATGCCTCCTAAACGTAGCTCTGAAGTAGGTAATAAACAATACCCTCGTGCATGGGAACGAATTAATAATTATCAATTCAATCCTTCTCGTTATTCGGATAAAGTACAAACTTCATTTATTTATCTGATTCATCCAGAAGAAGGAGTAAGAGGGTATTTAAAGAAATCTGTAGGATTTAATTCAATTAATATGGGATCTAGTGAATTAAGAATTCGTCAAGAGAGTTGTCCAGAAAAAGTTTTTGATGTATATCAGTGTGTTCCAGTTAGTGCAATTTCACCACTAACGAAGCGACCATCCACACAATTTCGACCAATGGGATTAGGGTTGTACAAAGAAGCACTAAATACTTCTAAGAAACCAGCTGCGAATAAGACTCTAGCTAATGTTTCTAACCTAAAAGCTACAAATCCTCAAGAAGGAACTGTACTGCTTACTTGGACAAATCCGAATGATATGGAGCTCTCAACGGTTACCATCTTTGTAAATGGTATGAAATATGCAACAGGTGTCACTGAAGTAGAATCATATACTATTAAAAGTGTGACAAAAGGAAATGGTGTAAAAATTAAACTAGTTTCTGTAGACATGAAAGGTAATGAATCTGCAGGTATTGAAGTATCAGTGAACGTAATTTAGTAATGCAACTTACATGTTATTAAAGAAAGGTACCTACCTATAATATACATGACATAGAAGAATTGCTATTTATAAAACTAATTAACCTATTATTAAAATAAAATGATGAAGTGGGTGATGAGATGCCATATATTGATTCAACTCCTCAGGATTATCCCTCTAAGTTTGAAGAAGATAACTTGCAGGACGTATTTGCACAAATGTTAATTGATAACGGTTGGACGTTAGTGAGGAATTTTTATAAAGCTGCGGTAGATACAAGGGCGTACAATCGCCGAACGGATCAAGTCAATTATGCAATTGCAAGACATAC
Source organism: Bacillus sp. FSL E2-0195 (assembly GCF_038003645.1). NCBI lineage: Bacteria > Bacillati > Bacillota > Bacilli > Caryophanales > Bacillaceae > Bacillus > Bacillus sp. FSL E2-0195. Next base: position 129,555 of record NZ_JBBOPN010000002.1, read on the forward strand.
CATTTTTAGAAATGCAGATGGGAAATTGCTAGGTTTTGCGACAATTAGCCAATTCCCACTTAAGTACAAGTATGAGAAGAAACAGCCTATTCGTAGACCTCACGATGATACCGATCCTAATGATCCTAACTTTAAAATGAAGCCTACTTGGGATGAATGGATTAAACAAAAGTATGTAGATAATACAACAAGAACAAACTTGTATTTCTATATGTTAGAGAAGTTACCAAACTCTAATCTTGTTAAAGAAGATGGTATTGTTTCAATCGTTACTATGCCAGGTATGGGTGGTACATCCTTTGAGCAAGACAGAGATAGAGATAGAGATGACTGGTCTAAGTGGTGGTATGAATATTTTGAAGGAAACTACCATGTAGAAGATAGAGACTACGATCCAGAAGACTTAATTTATGAGGAAAAATTATTATCAGCTTCTCCTTTCCATGTAATACGTTCAGCACTAGATATTGAAGTGTTAGAAACACGTTGGGATACTGATATGCAAGAAGCGGTAATTGAAAAAGCTGATCCTCGTGTAATGCAGTCACCAATTGTTAAGACTACATTGCGCGCTGAATTTTTAGAGCATATAAATGATCCTTTATGGCATACGAACTGGTGGACAGATTCAGAAGTTCGTGTCAAAGGTCATATTGATAGCACAACATTTTTCCTAGTTCTTCAAGCTGATACAGCCCCTGTTTGGGAGAAGAATTTGGTTCCGACTATACCGCTATATTTCGGTAAAGTAAATTCTTTAGATGGAGATAAAGATGAAGGCTATGCATTATTTTCAGGAACTATTCCACCTGTAAAGCGTGTGGATTCAACTAGAAAAGAAACAACATTTTCTTGGCGGAAAATTATGCCTGGAGATACAATCCTTTATGTAAATGATGCAACGAAATTACCTGAGGCACCAGCGTTGTTAACGATTAATGGTACAGAAGTAGTTAAACTTATAGAGAAAAAAGGTAACTATTTAACTGTTGAACGTGCGCAACTAGGAACATTCATGCGTGCACCTTATTGGGACACAGGTGCGACAATTGCTCGTCTATCGACTAATAACGCTAGCAAACGAGTGAAGAATGAAGATGTAGTATCTTTATTTGATTTTGATGATCCTGGCGCAACTGTTGGCGAAACGATTTATCCTTTACTTAAATTATATCCACATCATTCTTCAAATGGTGTAGATTCTGTAATGGTTTCCCGTTCTAGATTTGGTGCACGTTATCAGGCTCACTATCTCTCATGGAATGCACCTTCGAACCAGCTACCACCAAATAGAGTAGATGAAATTGGTAAGAAATATCCGAGAGCATATAATCCTGTTGAAAAAACTAACAATTATAAATATCAATTTAATACTTCCCGATACTCAGATAAAGTACACTCCTCTCGAATTTATGTAGTTCATCCTGAAGAGGGTGTGAGGGGATATTTAGATAAAGCAATCGGTTTTAACTCACAAGGAATGAGTGCAACGAATTTACGTGTTGCAAAACAAAACTGTCCGGAAAAAGTTTATGAAATGTATAAACCACATGGTATAGGTGCGGTATCTCCTCTAACGAAGCTACCTGTTACACCTTTCCGTCCTGTAGGTTTAGGGATTTATTCTGAGGACATTAAACCAAATGAAGTTCCTCACGACAATAAGAATGATAAAACTCCTCCAGGAGAAGTGAAGATTACTAAAGTATTAAGTCCAATATCACAGACTATTGATGTAGAATTTGACCTTCCTACAGATAAAGATTTAAAGCATGTCAATATCTACTTAGATGGTAAGATCTATGCTACTGGAATTACTGGAACAACTTATTACAGATTAATGGGATTAAACACAGGATTTAAACCTGAGATCAAAATTACTACGGTGGATTCAGCCGGTAACGAATCTGTAGGTATTACTGCAACACCTATAGAGGTTTCTTAATAAATATAGAAGGGGTGACCAATATGTCATTAATTAATACAGATGGATTTTTCGATGTAGATTTGTCCGTGCAACTTCTACCTTTAGATTTAGAGAAGTTGTTTAATGCGGGAGGATGGAGTACTTTAGGGAAATACCGTGCGGTATCGCCTTTAACAGATGCAAATGGAAAGAAGGATCCATACCGAAAAACTTTTGCTGAAACTTTTCTATTTGAATCGAAAGGTAGCGATAAACAACATCGCTACTTTGGATTCACCACAGGTTATGGTGGAAATGTGAGAAAGCTTGGAGAGGAACCTGTAATTTCAAAAGATACATTTTTAGGTGAAATGAAGGATGTAACTCCTAGTGGGGCCAAAAAAACAAAGACAGTATTTGAATTTATGGTTAAGCCAGTTATTCCTTCTAGTGTAATTTTATATCGTGAAGATGGTTCAATGATTGACCAAGCTACAACAAAGTATTTAATAGATGGAGAGAAAGGGACTGTAACATTCAATGATAGTCAAGTAGGTAAGGTTCTTTCTACATACTCGCTTACAGATAATGCTCCTGATCTAGTAAAACGCTTATGGTTCTTTACCTTTGAAGGATTTATTCCTACTCGATTTATTTTACGTTCTGAACGTCCTGACTTGGCCGAGTTAGAAGACAAAAAAGGTGGAGTATTTAGCTTTAAAATGAAGAAAGGGAATCAACGTATCCGCGAGAATTCATACAAGTTCTATGATAAATTAACTGGAACGGTACCCCTTGATTCTGCTGATTATACTGTGGACCATGAGGCAGGTACAGTAACGTTTTCAGGAGGAACTGAGCCGTTAGCATTATTCGCTGACTATGAATTAGAATATGTAAAAGATGCAAACGGTAGTTATGGAGATATTGAAGTAAATAAGTTTAATCCACAAGTTCCAACAGAACTTATGGGGGCCGCTTATGATGCAGTTCGCTTTGTGTATCCTTCATTACCAACAGCTGTATCATTTATTCCGCAAAATGATATCGGTTTAGGATGGGGACGAGATTCTCAAGTTTATTATTGGGGAAATATTACAAAGGACCGTATCGTTTCTTACTTCCGTTTAGATCCTGCGCCGGATCCTGAAAGTACGTTCTTTGCACCATTATATATTGGACGTCTATCGACAATTGGTAAGACTCCTCGAATGAATAATGTAATTATTGGTGGAGCGCGTTCTGATGATGAAATTCAATATAAGGCGGGTATGAAATTAGGCCGTAGTGTAGTTGACTATGGTGTAAATACATCTAATGGTAATAGTTCTGTACTTGTACAACGAACTGTTGGCGGGGCAATGTATCAAAAACATTACTTAGCATTTATTACTCATGATGCTGACGTAGATCCAAGCCATGAGTCTCGTTTTAATCCGTCTGTATATTCTAATAAATATCACATTTCGCCAATGTATATTGTTCATCCTTCTGATGGTTATGTGGGTAGACTAGATGAAGTTTATGCAATTCATCCAAAAAATATTTCACAACTAGATGAACTAGAAGTAAAAGAACGATCTGAAAACGAGCAAGTAGGTACAGGAGATGGGGCAATCAAAGAGTTTCATTTATTCCATAGACCTACAATCGATGATGAATTTGAAGTTCGCTTAGTAAGTTCAGCTGGATGTAATACGCTAACTAAAGCGAATTATGTTGAATATAAAGCAGATACACCTCCAGCTGCTGGGAAATTTACAGTAGATGGTTCTACCAAACGATTAATTTTAGGTGATGCTCCAAAAGATCGCGTAGAAGTGATTGTTTCTTATAATTACGCCCAAACATATCGTTACACTTTAGCAGATACACCTAGAACACCTTTCCGTTTAGCGAACATGACTCCATATGCTCCTATTGGACTTGGTTTCTTAAAAGAAAATTTATAATAACCGCAACTAAGTCATGACTTGTACCGAATACTACGGTGCAAGTCTTACTTTGTCGAAAGGTGGGTGGTGGAAAATGAGTAACAGTAAGCATTATTTACTCAGTTTCACTACCCTTTTTTATAATAAAAAGGGATATGTATTCAGGTTCAATCGTCATCAAAATGTACCTAATCTAGATGTTGTCCCATTGGCTTTTGATCCTTGGAATAGGTATAGTGCGTTAGCTTTAGATGATATGAAAATGGGTACAAAAGTGAAACGAGCGGCTGGTGCGATGCACTCTATATTAGCTGATTACAAAACTATATTTGAAGGCTCCAATTTAAATTTAGAAAAAGGTAGTCTTATTTATATAGCGGAGGTAGGGGCAGCATTAACTAGAGGGGATAAAAATGCGCGACAAGGGAATTTAATAGAAATAACAGAGAATAAGGATTTTTACGCTTATTTTGGAGAAGTTATTAGTCAAATTAATACAAATCTAGTTAAGAAACTAAACAAATATGACTTGAAATCTAGTAAAAAGTCGATGATTCATACAGAAATTCCATTTAAATTTAAAAGTAGTAATAAGAGGGTTTATAGTGAAAGGAATACTTATGATTTCGGCTTTTTGAAAGAGTTAATTGGAGAAAATATTAGTTTAGAACTGCTCGAGTTATTACCGAGTTTTGGTCATAATCAAGTAAAAGAATTAGCAGATATATTATTTAAAAGTGGGAAAATTAATACTGAAGAAAGATTACTAACCTTACAATATGGCGAGAAAGTTGTAGAAATAGCAAAAGCTAATTTTTTAAAAGTGGTTTGGGATGCTCTCTATAGCCAATTGGATAAGGGTAACAAATTAAGTGAATTTGGAAAAGAGCCCAATAAGATTGAGAACTTTAAAGTTATTTTTACAAGTTATCCTGATGAAGGAATATTAAAAGGAAAAGATACACCAATTCAAGGTGTTCTGAATTTAGGAGATATAGGTGAATCCTATAAAGGAATTTTAGGTTTTCTAGAAAAGCACGAAATGAGTAATGGAAATAAGCTTTTATCAAGTAAGGTTACAAATACTGAAACAGGATCTTTAATTGCATTAGAAGGAAATATTTCTCAGGATAGTAGGGGGAATTATCATTTATATGGATTAGTCCCATTTGATGTATATGAGGCGTATATTGAACCTAAAATTTACGAGGGTGTGTCTCATATAGATTCATTAAGTGAAGCTAGTGAAGTCTATAAATTAATGAATCAGAAAGCTTCATTAGATGAAACACGAAACGTACATGATGTAATTATTCAAGATTTAGGTGCAGGTAAGAATATTTCAGACGTAAGAGTAGATTCAATGACAGTGCCAAGGGCTAATGTGAATTATACTTTGAATGATTCTAGTCAGTACATTGGTAGTACCTCTTTTAAGTCTGTAAAACAGCTAATTCATAGAATAGAAGATAGTAGATCTTATCAGTATACGAAGAATAGTGAGAAATTTATCATTGCAGATAAGTATAAAAATGTCCAAAATAGTTTATCAGGATTTGAATTAGGTCAGGTTTACAATTCTGGTTCTGATTCACCGAATATGGAAAAAACACAAAGCAAATCATTTAAGTATGGATTTGAAGATTCAATATTAAATAGTAACTTTAGTAGTCATTATCAAGCGAATGTTACTAATTCATTGGATAGCACAGAATTTATTCGTGAAGCAGAAAGGTTAAATCTACTTAGTGGAGATAAAAATTACCAAGTTGGTGAAAAGGTTGTTATAAATTCCGGTGAAACATTCCAGATTCAAAATGGCCATTTGAATAATTTTGAGAATGGCTCTAATCGTTATGCTTTTAAAGGGGAATTAAAAGTTATAGAACAGGCCTTTAGCAATGAGAATATGATAGATGTTGAACTTAACGAGTTAAATACAATGCAAACTCACTCTTTATTAAAGGACGCTAAAATAGATGGTTTTTCTTCAAGTGTGTTGGAACAATGTGAAGAAGTAGTGGTTACACATGCAGTAAAAAAGAGTGAAAAGAAAAAAACAAATGAAGCAAAAATTGAACAAAATGTTTCTGTTAAAAATAGTGTAGCCGATTATGAGGTAACTATAGAAAATGACATTAAGTATCATCTAGATAAAGAATTTGACACATTAATTTCAACAACTACCTTAAGTGATCATAGAGAAATCGTAGTTGATATTTCAAATGACTATGGAGATTTTGGGGAGATAGAGAAGAATTTAGAACTTTATGTAGAAGAACAAAGTGTAGTAAATAAACCCGAAAAGAACATGGAAATTCAGCAAGACATACTAATCAATTCAAAACTTGAAAAGATATTTGAATCTTATATTCAAGATAGTAATATAGTAAATCAATTGAAACAAGAACAAGAAATAAATTTAGTGAATTTTTTAGACGCTAAAAGTGAAAAGGTATTGAATACGGATGTATCAACCAACATGATAGCGGATGAAATACAGAGAGACGAAAAAGCTCATGTTGATAATCTAATTGGATTGGAATTAGAAAATACAGTTGAAACCTATATTCAAAATAACGATTCAGCAGCGCTTGCAGAACGAGAAGAAGAGCTGAATGAAATATATTTAATTGATGCTGTTCTAGATAATACAAGAGACTTCTATTTATTAGATAGTAATAGAGCGAATCAAACTGATCATAAAGAAAAGGTATATATTGAGAAGTTAGTTAGTTCGAAACATGAAAAGATATTAGAAACGTATGTGCAAAGCGGTAATATGGCAGAACAAAATGAAAATAGAAAAGAAACGCTAGAGACGTATGTACAAAATAGTAATAAAGCAAAACGAATGAACGAAGAAGAACTACATGTCGAGAAGCTATTAAGCACTAATCTTGAAAAAACGTTAGAAATGTATGCGCAAAGTGGTGAGATAGCAGAACAAATTGAATACGAAGAAGAAACAGCCGTAGAGAAACTGTTAGGAATGAATCTGGAAGACACGCTAGAAATTCATATGCAAAGTATGGATAGATTGGATCAATTACAACGTGAAGAAGAACTACATGTCGATAAACCACTAAGTATGAATTTGGAGAAAACACTAGAAACGTATGCGCAAAGTGGTGAGATAGCAGAACAAATCGAACGCGAAGAAGAAACAACAGTAGAGAAATTCTTAGGAATGAATCTGGAAGACACGTTAGAAACATATGTGCAAAGTATGGATAGATTGGATCAATTACAACGTGAAGAAGAACTGCATGTCGATAAACCGCTAAGCATAAATCTTGAAAAAACACTAGAAACGCATGTGCAAAAGGGTGAGATAGCAGAACAAATTGAACGCGAAGAAGAATTACACTTCGATAAATTACTAGATATGAATCTGGAAGATACGCTAGAAGTGTATATGCAAAGTGACGATAGAGCATTTCAAAATCTTCGTGAAGAGAAAAATCACCTCATTAATCTAAGTACAGCAAATTCTGATGGGATAAGTGATAGCGTTGTCTATAAGGAAAATACAATGTCAAATATGGCTGAAATAGACAATGGAATTCTATTGGATTATGTATCAGAAGGTATAGTAGGAGAGACTTATGAAACGTTAATAGAAGATGCAGAATCATTAATTATTCATAAAGAATATGAAACAATGATACAAGATGTAGAAAATGCATTAAGTGGAAGTGAAGTCCACGTTGCAGTAGAAAGAAAACATTTAGCTCATCTGTTTAACATATTTGATATTGAAATGAACAATCAAGTACTAACCAATGTAGGGAAAGAAAAGGATGCTACCATTGAAGATACAGTTTCAGGTAATCAAACAAATGAAATTGGAGTTGTAGTTACTGGTGGGGCTCTTATGAGTTTGGGAGATACTTATGAGTCAATTATTGATCCTACTATTAAAGGTGAAATGGGTGCAACTATAGACACTGTAGTTATAGATGTTAATTTTGCAGATCACCATGCATCAAATGAAGTAGATATTGCAACAATTGAATTCGTAAATAGTGGTAATGATACAGAAACAACATTAGAAGAAATAGAGTTTGCAGGTTCAGAAAGTAATTTCGAAACTACTATAAATCACTATGATTTTGCGAGTAATAGTCAAGAGACAGATTCAATTATAAACAATAATGAAATGGCAATATCGGGAGTTCATATAGATACAGAGGTAGAAGAAAGTGCCTTAGCAGAATGTAATGTATTCTTAGATGTTATCGAAGAACAATTTGATAAAACAACATTACGTAAAAATAGAAAAATGACAATAGAAGATGAAATGCAAACAGAACAGGTAAACAAGAAGAAAATAAGGATTTTCCAAGAAGAAGAGGGAAGTTCAAGTAATGAGACTATAATGATACTGGATGAAGAAGAACAGATAAACATTAATTCTGCTTCAAATATCACAATAGATAGTGAAAATACAACGAGAAAATTAATATCAAATACAATGTCTATAGAAGATGAAGAATTGTTAAATAATTATAAAGAGAATTATGGATTTATTGATGAAATTGATGAGGGAATGCATTCGAATTCAAATATAATTTCTATAGAAAATGAAGTTGATTTAAATATTGAAAGACAGCATGAAATGAATGTAATTGATGAAGATGATACAGGTATAGGATTACCTGAACCAGATAAGCCATGGGATGAAAAAGAAAAGGATAAAGTATGGCTCATTATGGGTAAACCATTCCCTGCATGGAATGGTTGGAATATCAAGAAGACGCGATAGGAGGAAGTTACTATTGAGCATTCATAGGGTTCAGACTGGACTTATTTTTGACGATAATTTTGAAACACTTGATTCACGCTGGATTGTATCCCCCTCTGACTCTTATACGTATAGTGATTCTGATAAACAATTAGTACTTAAACATAACTCTACTGATAGAAGTACAAACGCTCTATTTTCTCTTCCCCAAAATGAAGATGAATTGTTACTACAAGTGCATTCGAACTATACACCAAAATATTTGGGAGATGAAGGTGGTCTCGTTATTTGGAAGAATGCTCTTGAAAAAGTTGAGTTTTTAGAAAGTGAAGATAGCATTCATGAGAATACCTATAATATTTGGAGAACAGTAAAAAAACAAAATCTATGGACCTTTTTTGCAGAGCGAGGAAATGCTTGGGAGCTATTTGATTCAACAATTTGTATCGATCCAGCTATGGCTGGAGTTGTATTAAAAGGGACGCCAAGAGATGGGTATACACCCCTTATTGTAGAAAGGGTTATCTTGTGTAAAGGTACCAATATTAGTGTTGGTAATTTAAATAGTTTTTATAAAGTTGAGTTAATTGATTATGAAAGAAATGTTGTAACTACTCAGATAGTTCCAGATGGATATTCAGGTATAGACATTGAATTACCTACCATTCCTTTTAAGGGGAAAATTAGAGTTTACGATAAGAATGAGACAGGTGAGTATATTTTAATAGATGAACAAAAAGAATACGCTGAAATGTATGGCGGAGATCTGTTTTTAAGAGGTACAAATTTAAAAGTCAAATGGAAAGGCCAAGAATTAAGTGAAACAAAAGCTACACATTTAGGTGCACTGAAAAGTGACATAATTGAACAAAAATTGACTGTATTAAACGATACTTCGGGAAATGTAGCGGAAAATATTGAAATTCAGATTGCTGTTTATAAAAAAGAGTTTGGCTGGGAATGGTGTAATCTTGCTACAGACAACAATGGGAGCCCTAATCAATATGAAGATACAACAATACGTATAGGAACGTTACATGAAGGAGAATCAAAGGATTTTTGGGTGAGAATTGCTAGGGTCGATACAACTGATCCTGAAAAAATAAAACAACAGATGAGACCTTCACACTTCTTCTTGAAAATAAGAAACGAATAAGGGGTGGCTAAATGGGAACAAGAATGAAGCTCCATAGATATAGTCCTATCACAAAAGATTGGGATGAAATATTACATGTTGTTGATCAGGATTTCGTGAAAACATATGGTACATCAAATCCTATTTTACCAGTTGGTCATACTTATGAACCCAATAAAGGGTTATTAAAAGTGTATTATAATGGCCGGCGTTTACTAAGCGGAGTTAATTATATTGAGCTGGATGATTATCACATCCATTTAGGTGTAGGTTCAAAAAATGAAGAACGTTTTATGCAGCTACAAATTGGTGATGAGGTGTACATAGAGATCTATAAAAACCAATATTGTAGTAGGGGACAAGCTACTATTAGTGGAACGCAATTTTATGACTTACAAAAGGAAGTATATGATGCTCGGCAATTCAGAGAGAGTGATAAGCCTCATATTTCATTAGATGCACGTTTAGATGAAATACAACGCCAGTTAGAATTGGTGTACGGTGGAAATTCTAGTGTAGATATAGATTATGAATATAACGAAAGAGGTCAAATTATTCGTGAAATTATCACGGGAGATCATACTATTATTCGAGAGTTTACGTATTATGAGAACGAGGCACCTCTGGTAAAGGGTGAATTGAAAACAGAGACTGTATATTATACAGATGGTCTTGGAAGTCTATCTCAACAGGTTACAAGGGAATTTTCATATGATCCTGCTACTAGAAGACTATTAAAGACAACAGTACGAGGGGATAGCTAAGTCTATCCCTTTGTTAATTTCCAATGGAAAGTTCTTATAATGACAGTGCATACCTCGATTTATAAGGAGGATAAATTTATGGATTTTATTGCTTACAATAGAGCGCATCTCAATAACAGGCGTATACGGAAGCTTGACGATAAAGTGATGGTATTTGTTGTGCCATCTATTGTACAAGTAGGTATTGTTCGCACAGAATTACGTTTCCCTTATGAGGGAGAGTTAATTGATGCGTATGTAACGTGCGGCACAATGGGAGAATCAAAAACGTGTATTGACATTGAAAGATGCAGTCAAAGTTCATATGATACAACACCTATTTGGCATAGCATTCTTGCTGATGAACTTGTTATTGATGGAAAGAGCAAATCTAATCGTACGTCCTCTACACCATATTCTTTTAAACCGTCACAACTAGCTGTTAATCGTGATGATCACTTTAGAATCAATATCAAAGAGGTAGGTAAGGGCGTAAAAGATATTACTGTAGAGTTGGTAGTTGAATTAGCTCTCGAAGAATAATAAATAATTCATCACAACTTTATAAAGAGATGTAGCGATAATTAAAGTGTAAATAAAAATTAGGAGGTCATTTATATGCCAGCACCACAAGTGAATTGGAGAAAACAAGACAACTCAGGAGCTGTACCGTCTTGGAATATTGGAACCATTGATGCAGGAACACCTTCCTCTGATTTTGGAGTATTAATTTGGAATAACTTTGCGGGAACAACAGATTTATCTACTATGACAAACTGTACTATTACGACAAAAGATAGTGCAGGTGGTAATACAGGTGAGTTGGTAACAAATAAATGGGTCGAGGTGACTGTTGCATCGGCAGCCGAAACAGGTCGTACACCTATTGGTGGTAATTCTACTCATCCAATCCAGGCAGGAGGAAATTCAACAAATACTGATGGTACGTTTTCTCCAAATGCAAATGAAATTTTAGGTGTTAAAAACGATGGTAATAAAACGAATGCAAAAGGGAACTATGCAGAAGTTATTCTTCGTGCCAATGTTCCAGGTAACGCAACAGCAGGAAACGTAGCATTCTTAACACGTGTTGCATATCAGTACGTATAAAAAATAGTTACTTCAATGCAATGAGGTAGGGGGAAGCAAATTGATTTTACAAAATGATAAATATACACATTCTCCTGTGGCACAGGATTTTATCTGGGTGGCTGAGTATCCTGACGGTACTCATCTCCCAGAATTTGATTTTAATACAAAAGAAGAGAATAGCTTTTATAAGATTGATAGAAATAAGCTTTTCCGATTCGGATTAATTGGTCATGGTAATAAAATTTATTTTGAACGTGATGGTATTTTCAGTATAGCAGGTCATCGAATTCAGTTCTTTTATGAGTTTGATGGAAAAACTATACCTTTAAATGGTGATTTTAAGTATGACATTAACGATATTATCACATTTAAAGATGCAGAAGCATCAGGACTTGTGGCTGGTTTTCAGGGAAACGGAATGCTATCGAACCGCATCACTCATTACAGCTTGGGTTATAAAACGAATATTAATGTAGAGGGTATTAACTTTCATTTTAAACCCATTGTAAAACTTCCACTTAACCAACCTGCCATGATTAATTTGCGAATGGTAGCTGATCAGAAACTAGATGGCAAAGTGATTATATTAAATAATGGACGAGTAGCTTTTGAAACTAAAGCGCCTCTTGAACCTAATATAGGTGGTGAATTGAATTGGATCATTCAGTAAAGTTAACAAGAGATCAACTTCTAAATATCCTTTATGGTACGTCTTATAACATGGATGGGAGTGTAGTAAAAGATACTGAAACGATTCGAAACTACACAATAGAAGTTATAGATAAGAAAGTTCACTTAAAAACATTTAATATACCTATTGAAATTTTAGTAGAAAACGAATGGTGTAATATTGAAAATGTAGTAAGTGATGAAGATTTAAGTCTAATATATTCAACATTTCAAGAAGTTCATCTGGACAGTGAAATAATTTTAGATACAGATGATCCTACAGGTATTTCTGTACGAAGTCGTGAACGTGTTCGCGATTTATCTAATTTAATTTCTGAAGCAGGTATTGATTTGCCACGGGAATTTACTTGGGTAGACGGGGCATCTGAAACAAGTGGTGTGATTATTTTACCTCAGGATGATTATGATAAAGTATTTATTGCTACTGATCCGGATAAAGATGGAAGTCCTTTAATTGTCTTTATTCAACAAAAGACAGAAAAAGATCAAGAAAGACCATACTTCGTAAAGGAAAAAGGTAAGACATATATATATGTTGACCATTTCTCTGGTGGAGGGGGGACGCAGTATAGTCCCTATTTAGTTGAGGATGAAAAGGATTTATATAATGTCCGAGGCAATTTAGGTGCTTACTATACTCAAACAAAGGATATTATTATGACCAGTTATCAAACTGGTTCTGGTTTTGCTCCAATCTCTAACTTTACGGGTTACTATGATGGTGCGGGATATGATATTAAAGATCTGTATATTAATCGTAATCAATCTAATGTTGGTTTATTTGGTGAACAAAAAGGAGGAACTATTAAGCGTGTCCGGTTGGTTAATGTGAATATTGTATCAAATGGTTCCAATGTTGGTGCATTGGTGGGGAAATCTGATGGAGATATTGAAGATTGTGCTGTAATTTCAGGAACAGTTAAAAATGACGGAAGTTCCGCTGGTTATACAGGAGGATTAGTAGGGTATCAAAATGCAGGGAAAACCTTAAGAAGTTACAGTCATGCGGATGTTATGTCTTCAGGTAATAACTGTGGTGGTTTTGTAGGAACTGTTAATGGTGGATCAGTCTCTCAGTGTTTCTCAACAGGTTCTGTGACTGATTTAACAGTTGCTAAAAACGCCTCAAATCATGGAGGTTTTGTAGGTTTAGGAAGTGTATCCAATTGCTACTACAACCTTACAAAGCAAGGCGGAGTAGCTAAGGGAGCAGGTATTTCACTTTCTGAAGCAGATATGAAAAAAGCTTCTTCATATTCTTTTGATTATCAGAATTTTTGGGATATTGGAGATTATAAAGTTAATAAAGGATATCCAGAGAATAGAAAATTTATTAAGTATAGAAAAGGTAAAGGTACTTCAACTGATCCGTTCTTAATCTATAATCAATTTGATTTAGAACAGGTTCGTCATTTCGCGGATAAACATTTTCGCATGGAAAACGATATTATATTGAACTATCCAAAATCGGGTCCTGGTTGGCTACCAATTGGAGATGGCATGACTAATCACGAAACTGGTTGGTGGGCTAATAGCTTTGCAGGGACGTTGGACGGTAATAATAAAGCCATAGGTGGGCTTTATATGCGTAGACGTTCAACTTCTAAATGTGGATTGTTCGAAACATTATCAGCTGATGCTGTTGTTAAAGATCTTAAAATTATTGATGTTGATATGGAAGTAGGAAACAATTGTGGTATTATCGCAGGTTCCATGTATAAAGCACAATTACTTAACGTGAGTGTAATGATGTTCAATTCTTTTTCATACAAAATTTTTGCTAGTTTAGGTAATGGGAATGGTTCAGGTGGTTTAGTAGGTTTGGCAAGTAATGGAGCGGTTATTGATAATTGTTTATTTGATGCCCCTATACAGCAACAAAGTGGTTATTTTGGTGGTATAGTTGGCTGCGTAGATATGAAAGCTACTATTTCTAACTGTACCGTTTCAGGTGTTTTTGATCAAGTTAGTGGATTTATGGGAGGAATCATTGGGAATATAGCCTATACCTATTTCTACTCTTCCAGCAATCAAGATATTAAGATAACAGACTCTGTGGTTCACGCGGATATGCGTAATGCATATGCTGGGGGAGTAATAGCTGCTATTCATTATAGGAAAGATACCTACTATAATAGTGATTCAAGTAGACGAGGTGTTTGGAACGTATCTATTTCTAAGGTACTTATTACGGGCTATGCCAGAGCATCTAATTTATATAAAGCCGAAGCAGATAATACTTATGGTGGAGAGTCTATAAATCTGTCATTTTATTTTAATGATAACTGGAAAGTTGATAATAGCTTCTATAATAGGGATAGAGTGTCGGCCAGCACTTATTATAATTTTCAAGCAAAATATACACCAGAAATCCGACATCCTTCCACTTACGGTGCCTACGACTTCGTGAATATTTGGGCATTTGATGAAAAGAATCGAGATGGAGATCCAGTATTAATTAAACACATCCCACCAAAACTTCCGATTTTAGGTTTTAGAAATGAAATAGGCCTGTACTATACTGATGAAGCAGGTAATATTTTACGATATTTAGAATATGGAACTTTGGTAGCGGGTAGTACCTCTGAGGCTTATCCAGTATGGTTGCAGAATAATGCTGATTTTCCTGTTAAAGATATGAAGGTTTGGGTCGATCCACCTACAGTTAAACCGGGAATTACAGTCCAATTAAGTTTATCAAACAATCCTTTTGTACCTGTAGATGAAATACCTTTCCCTGGAACTATACCTATTGGAGATGCTAGACAGTTTTATATTAGGTTCTTGTCCGAAGTTACAGTTACAGAGGGTGGTACATTTGATATGAAGGCAAAAGCAAGTCCTGCTTAATGAGCTTTTCATCTCAATACAATGGGATTGGATGTGATTAGAATGGCATATCCGTTAAAGGGACTGACCTTACATTTACACTCTGCGTTAGCTAACCAAGGTTACTCACAGGGTGTAAATACAATCCCTGTTAATTCTTGGTTTGATTTATCAAGAAAAGGGCATAACGGAAGTTTGATAAATTTTAACTTCTCGCAAGATAAGACTTGGACAGGTATGAATATACCTACGGACCCTTATTCACTTTACTTTAACGGCCTTAACAATCATGTGGTAATCCCTAATCATTTGGAATTACTGCCAACAGACTCAGGTTTTACTTTTGAAACTTGGGTCAAACCAGTTAAGTCAGGTTATATCGCATCTTATGGTGCGGGGAGTGAACGAGGGTTTTCACTTTATTTTGACTTAGATACTCGTGAAATTCGGGTTCAAATAACGACAGAAACCAAGAAAATGTCTTTTGTTTTTGCTGAAGTTAACGTAAAGGCTTGGCAACACATAACTTTACTGTATGATGGAGAACGCTTATGGGGTATGATCAATGCAGCTCCGCAGGGCTTTAGCTTACCTGTATTGGGGGAATATATTAATACAACAGCCCCATTAGTATTAGGTAAATCATCAACAGCAAATAATAGTTATTTTGAAGGGAATATAGCAACGTTTAGAATATATCAAAGGGCACTTAGTTGGGATGAGGTAACGAATAGTTACAATGCAGGTTTTCTTATTACCGACAATAAAAGTGAACTATCTTCTAAGGGATTAGTATTATGGCGTGATGAGATAGCAGCTACCTTAAATGTAAGCATGATGTCTCGAGCAAGAGCGAAATATGAGAAAGCCAAAGTAGATAGTAAAAATCTAAAGGGCTTCATAGATATTATGAAACCTGAAGATATGATAAGTTCTATTATTATTAATCCAAGTATTAGAATAGCCGCTAACTATGAGATTGATAAATTTAGAGAATACGATTTAGATGCTACAATTAGTGTCACACATTTCCAAAAAGATTTAAGAAGTACATTGAATATCAATCCTATCAGTTATATGCGTTCTGAATATAATATGGAGGGTTATGGATCTAACGATTTAAGATTAGAAATTAGAGTATGTACACATAATAATCTATTTTCAAATATATCTATTAACCCTTATGCCAAATTAGTAGGTCATTATGAAATTGATGAGCAATATATTTCAAGTTTACTTTCTGAAGTAAATGTATTGACGTATCCTGCACATTTAAAATCAAACATTATAGTGAATATGAAAGAAATTCATTTGACTGCTAAGTATGAAACGGACAAAGCTTCATATCATGATTTTAAAGGTGCCATTTCTGTAACATATTTTAAAGATTTACCTTCCAATATTGGAGTTAATATAAATGTAGATAGATTAGTAAGGGCTACATACTTTACTGAGCCTTCGTATTATAGTGATCTCTATTCTGAGATTTTTGTAATGGGTACGAATAACTTGGAATCAAGTATACACATCTCTACTAATTCATATGTAAGAGCAACTTATGGAATAGATGGTATTTTCATTAGAGATTTCCCTGCAAATCTTAATGTAAGAGCTGTACAGGAACTTTCCTCTACTATTAACGTAACGACCCGTTCATCCATGAGGGCACAGTATGGTATGTCGGGAATTATCATAGATGATTTGGCTTCAAAAATTACTATTACTAGTCTTTCAGAGCTCGATGGTACCTTAACGGTAGCTGTAAAAGGAATAATGTCTGCCGGCTATGAAATTTCTCCAATCTTTATAGCGGATTTACCTATGGATTTAGGGATTAAAGAGTGGAATGAATTATATGGAGACATGTTCATTAATTTGAAAAACAGTATGATGGCTACCTATGAGATAGCACCTATTTATTTTGAGTGGTTATCATCTGAGTTATCGATTAGAGTAACTGAAAATTTACAATGTAAAATGTTTGTCTCTAAGCCATTCGTATTAAGGGCCAGTTATGGCATGATGGAAAGGCCAAAGTTTAATATGAAACTGTATCCGAATAAGGATGCATTTGTTCGTGAATTTTTCCCGAAATTAAACTATGGTTCAGAAACACAGATGTATATAGGTAGGACTGGATCACCGTTTCCTGAGAAATATCGTTCACTTGTGGGATTTGATATTTCAACCATACCTACAGTAAATACTGAAATAGGTAAAGCTATTTTACGACTGTACTATGATGGGAGAGGACAGGGTTCTCAGTCTGTCCAGGTCACTGAAAGTAATAGTCAATGGAATGAAACAGGTGTAACATGGGCTAACCAACCTCAAGCTGCAATAGATGGATTTTCTGTAACTAGAGTAATAGGTGGAGCAGCTGGATATGTAGAGTTTGATGTAACGCAGTTAGTTAAGCAGTGGCATATGTATGAAAAACCTAACCTTGGTTTCTTAGTGAGAGCAGTAGAAGAGTCCGAAAATTTATCTAGAGGATTTTATACAAAAGAAGCAATCGAGCGAAGACCAGAGTTAGAAGTTACATACTATGATATGCAGATATATTCTGATGATCATGCGTATGTTTCAGCAGAAATCACAATTATTCAGAATAAGGTAAAAGATTTAATTGGTAACATTCTTGTTAGAGATAATAAAGGATTTGATAATCTAGCATCTAGTTTACATGTTCATCAACCTAGGGAGTTAGAATCCCGAATTTGGATTAACCATCCACAAATTATAGGTAGTATTGTATCTAGACAAAAAGATTTTAGTGAAATTCCTGCAAAAATAGCTATTAAAACAATAGGTGCATCTGACCTTGATGGTTATATTCGTGCCAATGAAATAGAAAAACGTTCGAGTATTTATGTTCTTTATAGAAATGATTTGAGCACTAATATTACCGCTCGTGTATGGGGGAACCCTATAGTTAATGGTGGGCAAATAGCCTCTACTATGAGTATTACTGAAAATAATAAAGTCTCTAGTGTTTATGTTCTTTATAGGGATGATCTCATTTCTAATTTTGATATAAGAGTATGGTCTAATGATACTGACTTGCAAAATAATCTGCTCATGGAATTTGAAATCACACGTAGTTTTGAGTTGCCTGGTAGTTTAGATGTTAAAGAGCGAGTGGAATTAGATAGTACAATTGGAATTAGGGTTGAAGAATGTACGGATCAACATTCTGAAATGTACGTTAAGTATAGAGTGGATTTAGAAGGTTATGGTAACATAGGAAATCCTAATTTAAAAACGTACATTAATGTTTGGGAGAAATCTTTATTAAATGGCCATGTAATTGCAAGACAAAATAATGAGAACAATCTTCCTGCGACTATTTATATTCCGCTAGGTGGGTGGGAGGAAATTCCTTCTTCGATTAATCTACGCATGATGTATGATGTTCCAGGTATTGTAACAGTAAACTCAGGTAATTTACAATCGTTTATTACGATTCCTATTAATGCGCAAAAAAATCTGGTTTCCATGTTAAATGCGCGAGTAAGAAGAAGCTCAGATTTAGACAGTATATTTGAAATAAATTCAGGTAACTTCTATTCAGAACTAACTGTAAGAGCTATAGGTCATATAGATTTTAGAGGTTATGTAAGAGTTAAACAAAATACTGAAGATAGGCTTCCGATTAAGGGGTATGTAAGGCCTTGGGTTAACTTGTTCTCTAGCATTACTGCTAGTAAGCCACGGTATAGAGATTTAGCCTCTTCTATTAGAATAAGACAAACTGGTGCAGTGATACTAGAAAACTCTATTATAGTAAGGGTATGGGGTGACTCCTGGCTTGATGGCGGACAACTAGATGGAACAATAGCTATTCGAATATGGGATAACCAGAATCAAGAATCAAGTATTAGTATTAGACGAAGTGCTGAAATCGGATTAAATGGATTTATTCAAGCTAAACAAGTTAGCGATTTACCTTCCAAGATTGCTGCAAGACAAATTGCCTTAGCAGATTTAGCTTGTGAAATAGCTTGCTATGATCATTTTAATTTGTTCGGGAACGCAACCGTCAGAGTATGGGGTGATTCTCAAACAGATGGTGGTTTACTCAATGGCGAGATTACCGTAAGACAGTCTTCGAATAGTAATCTTGTTGGTTTAGTTGAAGTATTTGAACATTACAGTGTCAATTCCACGCTTATTGTAAGACAGAGTGATAAGGCAGATATAAGCAGTACAATTGCAGTAAGACGATCAGCTTCATATGATAAACTTGGAACAGTAGCTGTTAGACAGTCCGATAAAAGTGACTTACAAGCTTACAATTTCTTTGTAAGACAAAGTGATGAATCACAGATATCGGTAACAGCTTTAATTAAACGTGTTAGCAATTTAGAGAGTAGTGTTGAGGTTGTAACGGCATATCCTTACGCTTATATAATGTAAAAGAGAAAAGTAGCCTACCATTTCACTGGGTAGGCTATTTTTTATGATTAAATTCTTATAATTTCTATTGAATAAGATAATAAATTTATAAATATATGAATCCTATAAATTCTTATGATTTTGTTGTAAAATCCAATTTTCATTGTCTAAAGAACTTTCAATGGTTTAATTAAAGTACCTTTTCTTAACGTATTGTATTGTAGATATTGTTTCTCTAAGAAAGGTGTAACCTTTTTATTTTGAGTAATGTTAGAGGGAATATATAAATTTTCTACTTAAATTCTTTAACAGCGTAAATATATCCAATGTAGAAAGTTAGTTTTATGTATACTGACATGAAATTGTTTTAACTTGTTTACGTAAGAAGCTAGATAAGACTCAATGATAGAAAGTGATAACTGCCTTAAGTTATAAGGATAAATGAAATAGGAATACGTTTTATCTCTGACAATACATGGAGATAAAAATTTTGAGTGTACTTCATGTGTAACATCTCTTTACCTTGTAATAATTCACATTAAGTTATGTCTAAGGTGGGAGAATTTCTAAAAGTAGGAGGCTATTATATATGCCTAAACAGGGAAAATACAATCTTGTTGAAATTGGTTTGATCAGTATAGCACTGTGGTGGGCAGTTCTATTGTTATCTCCCATTGCTACATTTAAAAATTCTGTTTACAGTACTATGGAGCAAGTTATGCCGGAACAGTTATGGGGCATGCAATGCTTATTTATATCTTTCTTCTTATTATATGGGGTGGCTACAGATAATAAGATTATTAGAAGTATTGGATTGTTAATTTCTATTGGATTTTGGACATTTGTTTCCGTTTCCTTATGGTTAAGTGATAGTGCTACAACAGGTACAAGTTATTTTGTTTGGGCACTTTTGGCCGCAGGTCTCTATCTTAAGCTGATGAAAGTAGGTGACGGTTAATGAAAGATAGTTTAATTTCTGCAATTGCTTCTGTATTAGGCATGTTTATTACAGGAGGTTTTGGCTACTTAACTTCTAAGAACAAACCAACTTCTAACACCAGTATCGATACAAGTACAAACCGTCATTCTTTATCTGATGACGAAAGACAGTTTCGAATTGAACTCAAAGATATGATGTTAACATATCAAAATCAGGTGAAAGAACTAACTCTAGAGGTTGCTAGATTAACAAAAGCGAATCTTCAATTAGAAGTACAAGTAAGACAATTAACGGCTCGTAATGAGAGTCTGGAAACGCAAGTACATGAATTGACCACTGCGAATAGAGAATTAAAAGAAGAGGTACAAAGGAGACGCAATAGTATTGCGGAATAAGGTGAATCCTGGGAGTTTCATTCAGAATAATTAGTTATATTAAAAACAAGGACTACCTCTATCTGTTTTTATTTTAAATATATTTATTATTCTAAGTAAATGTTAAACCATTAAATATTCTCCTTATAATAATGCAAATCAAGTGTTGCAATACGAGATTGATGTTCTTCGTTTTATTCAGGCATGAGGAGGTCTTGATGTGGGATTTAAGAAAAAATTTGAAATTGAAACGGATTATCTGGATGAAGGATCAACCAAGCGTCCTGGTAATCGCATTTATGTTCAATTTATTGTTGCACATGATATAGAGCATCCAAACTTAACAGCAAGAGAAAGTGTAGATTATTATCAACGTACACAGAATCAATCAAATACTGCGGTACATTTTCTCGTAGATGATAAACAAATTATTGAATGTATACCTGCTGTGACATATGAACCAGAATATGCCTTTCATGTAATTTATGATGTTAATACTAGTAATGCATTATATGATACATGTGCTAATAATTCTGCCATCGGAGTGGAATTATGTTACGGTGAAAAAATTGATAAGATAGATTCGTATAAGCGCTATGTTTGGCTGCATGCTTATATTTGTTATAAGTTCGGACTAAATCCTCGCCGAGATATTATAGGGCATGATGTACTAGATTCTAAGCTGAGAAGTGATCCCACTAAAGGACTAGAATATGTAGGTAAAAGCTTTAATCAATTCATTATGGATGTAGTAGACGAGTATGAAAGTTGTACAAAGGGCACCAATTTGATATCTAAACAGGTGTCAGTCAAAAATGGAAAGTTATATACAATACGTTCAACCGATACGCTTCAGTCTTTAACCACTCAATTTGGTATAAAAGCAGATTGTTTAAAAAAACTAAATCCAGAACTGGACATCCATGCATTGTATGAAGGACAAAGTATTTTAATCGAGACAGGTTCACCACAATTAGGCAAGAATTACATCAACTTAGAACTAGAAGAGTATATGAGAAGCCCTCCTGTTCGACCATATCCAGGGAAGCCTATAAAACGAGGCGATAGGGGACGGAATATAGAGGCGATTCAAAGAACATTAAAAGTGAGTGTTGATGGCATATTTGGTAAGGAAACAGAAGAAAAGGTTAAAGAGTTTCAGTGTAATTCTGGTTTCTTATCTATCGATGGTGTAGTTGGTATGCAAACTTGGTATGCACTATTTTAAATGGGAGGAATAGAAAATGAATGACCTTTTACAGTCAATGCTAGAAAATGGAGCATTGTTAGTGATTTTAGCAATTCTAACAGAATCTCTTACAGAGATTCTAAAAAACATGCTACCTAATAGAACCATTCAAGATCGTTTCACGTATCTGTTATCTATTTTGGTAGGTATTTCTTTAGCATTTGCTTTTAATTTAAACTTCTTTGATTTGAATGGATATGGAAAATATATATCCATTATATCTGCAGGATTATTGGCAAGTAGAGGAGCAAATTATGCGAATGGATTTTTGAAAAAATTTGATATTTTACGTTGAAAAAGGATGGGGTTAAAGTATGGGATATATTGTTGATATTTCAAAATGGAATGATAATATTAATTGGGCTGTGGCGGCGAAAAATGTAGATCTTGCTATTTGTCGTGTGCAATATGGTTCATTGAAACGTGATAAATTGTATAATCAGCATGTGCAAAAATTAGAAGCATATGGGGTCCCGCATGCAGCATATGCTTACGGGTGTTATGTGAGTGTTAATGATGCAATTGTGGAAGCGAAAGATTTTATGGCACGAGTTAGTCCAAATGCTAGATTCTTAGTGTTAGATGTAGAAGACGATACACTCGCAAGTTGTGGACCAAGTAAATTAGCTGCAGCATCTCAAGCATTTATTGATACATGTAAAGCGGCAGGGTGGAAGGTTGGTTTATATGTAAGCCACCATATGTATGAAAAATATGGGTTAAGTAATTTAAAAGCTGATTTTTTATGGGTTCCACGCTACGGCAATAAGCCAAAATATAGTTGTGATTTATG
Source organism: Bacillus sp. FSL E2-0195 (assembly GCF_038003645.1). NCBI lineage: Bacteria > Bacillati > Bacillota > Bacilli > Caryophanales > Bacillaceae > Bacillus > Bacillus sp. FSL E2-0195. The sequence continues at coordinate 152,385 of NZ_JBBOPN010000002.1, forward strand.
GCAATACGCAGACAATACAACAGGTGGGTATGTATCTGGAATTGGGAATTGTGATGTTAACCGTTTGAATGGTGGCAAATCTCTTAAATGGTTCTTGGGAGAAGAGGAGAACAAAACGGTTTATCGTATCCACCTTGGTGACTTTAATACGTCTGAGTGGAAGGATGTCACAATGAATAGAGTAAAAGAAATTCTACCTGGTTATGGTTTGTGGGAGGAGAATTTAGGAAATGATAATTATCGAATTATCGTAGGAGATTTTAATACTAAATCATGGGTTGATGAAACATTTAATAAATTAAAATTAGCTCTTCCTAACTATGGTATGTGGATTCAAGAAATTTAATAAATAAGCAGATTCTTTACTTTAAAGAATCTGCTTATTTTTATATATAACTAAAATGATTTTTAAGAATTATTTTAGTTAGAATTTTCTGTTATTTTACGTTGTATACTTTCTTAATTAAGTTTTATTGCGAGAAATCATTGCATTCAGATAGGTTTTGATCTAAGCGGCTTATAGCTTGTTGACGAATATAATATAAAACCCGAGAGCTATACTTGCTTATATTGTAACCACATACATCTAATAAATCTTTAAGTTGTTCTATTTTCATTATACAGTTTAATTCGGTCATTTCTTCTGCAATTAGTCCAATTTCACTTTCATATTTGGACAATCGTTTTGACTCAAAGTTGTTATCTAATTTATTCTTTATACGGTTTAAAGCACGATTAACTGTCATTGGATAGACATTTAATTTTTTTGCTATCTGTGAGTTATTGTTACCATCCATAATAAGATTGATCACTTGAGTTTCAAATTCGGATAAATCGGAGTTTTTAAGTAGATTTTCTACATAGATTTTATCCATTACTTTACTTTCATAACCTATTGAGTAATCCTCGGGTTCAAAGCTTTCAAGTGAATTTAAAGAGGTTAATTCTGAAGCGAATCGAAGAACATTTTCAATGCGCTCTACAGTAACATCAAGTAATTTTGCTAATTCTTCAGCTTTTGGGAAATAACCTAGTTCATTTTCAACTTTCTCCATTTGTTTGAGTAGATCCACTGCACTTCGACTTAAGCGTACAAGTCTAGAATCATTATAGAGTAATTGGTTAACTTCCCATATAATTGGCCGATAAATATAAGTAGTAAACTTAATTCCTTTATTAAAATCAAAATCTCTAATTGCTGTAATAACAGCTATATAAGCGTGTTGAAGTAACTCTTCTTCATCCACGTTAAATTTGTTTTTCAGGGATTCAATGCTGCCTTTGTAGTGAGCAATGATTGAGAAGAGAAATTCTTTATTTTCATATAAAAGTTCAGAGAGTAAATCAGGATCCTCTTGGCAAGCTTTCAATAACACATTGTTATGTAAGTCAGGTAAATTATCTTCTCTAAGGTCAATATATCTTTGGGAAGGCACTTTAATTCACCCCAACTCTATTAACGAAGAAAAAACTGTTGGTTAATTTTAAGAAATAAGGTTGATGTAATGAATCAAAGTATGGGCCCCAATTTAAAGTATTTAAATTGAAATATAATGTCTTTAGTAACTTGTTTTTTGTCATTTTTAAATCCTCCTATTTGTTGAATCTGCATACTAACTGTCGTTATGAGAAGTTAATAGGTTGCGACGGAAAAGTAGAATGATCTAAAACGGGAAGAAAATATAGATTTATTAAGTGAACAGATGGAGACTACTTGTAAGTATGGAATTAAAGGTTAGAAAAAACTATTTTTATATTAAATTTTTAAAATCTAACAACTATTATTAGGGATATTTCGATAGCTACTATGAAAAAGGAGGAGTAATGATTCTGTTTTATTCAAACTAAATTTCAGTTAAACAAAACTAAAAGCAAAGAAAAATTTTTAAAGAGTAATAAAGCTGTTAAAAGTTGGATTTTCTTAGGAGGTGAAGAAAGTGGCATTGACTCCGCATGGTTATAGAATATATTGTGATAAAAAATTGGAGGATGTTATTTCTATTTTAGATGAAAACTTAGAAATTAAGATTGATGGAATAGTATACAATGTCATATTAAAGACAGGGGAATATAAAACTTATCATGAGCAATTTGAAAGTGAACTTCCTGAAATGATTACAACTATCTTTCAAGATAATAACATTCCTGTGATTTGTAAATTAGGTGGGGTATATGATTTTTCTAATAATCGTACTGTATTAGTATTTGAGCACATGGATACAAAGAAACATCATGATATTAATTTGATTGGCGGCTCAGCATACGATTTATTAATTGGAAAAGTATTAAATACGGAACCATTTGCAGATGGTACTTATTATAAATTTATGGAGATTCATAGCAATATTTTAGTGGTATACCCTGATATGTCACAAATACTGTCTACAATGTTAACAAGACAGTATGCGAGCTATACTCTTAGTGGAACAGCTATTATTAGAATGAGTATGTTTGAAGAGATAAAAAGTTCTATTTATGTAGCAAGTGCATCGCGATTAGAGGGAAGTATTTCGATTCGCAAATCAAGTAACTCTCATATTAAAGGAACTATATCAATACCTATAGATGCTTCTCATGATATTGGCTCGTTCTTAATTATTAGGAAATAAGTTCGCAACATTCTAGTAAAGTAAAACGACTATAAATATATAACTGTATGGGATAAATTCCATATCAAACTAATTAACCTATTGAAGCTTTAGAGTAAGATCAGGTGTAGATGAAAGATTATAATCTAGGGGGTATTTAAATATGAAAATAAATAAATTTAACGTTTCTGCAGTCTTTTATTTTAAAAGTGGAAATTCAAAGAAAGTTGATTGGCTGGAGGATAAATTAGTAAAAAAGTTAAAGAGTGAGACACAAGAATTAACTGAAGGTCTTAGCTTAGAGGAAGCAGATGTTTTTTTTCAAAGTAAGTTTAAGGAATGGCAGGAAAATGGTATTACTATTATCCGAAAAAATGCTAAAGGTGAAAATTCTATCATATCCTTTGCAGAAGTTGAATATATGACCATGTTAGTTAGCTTAGCTAAAGATATCTCTCTAGATACAACTGAGTTGAATGAAGATGTTTCTAAAGCAACAAGAAGTATTCAAGGACATCCTGCATTTAAAAAATAACAATGAACAAGGCAGCATCAGTGAACTACTCGCCACTTAGCAAAGCTTGAAGTGGGAGCTTCTCAGTTCCACGACGAAAGTACCCTTTCGTCTCCCTGAGCGTTACTTCGGGGTGTTCCACCCCTAGATGTCCAACGCTTGGACGCTCTTTTGGTACGGTTGATATTTTACGCAGGAACCGAATGGCTTGGTTTTCGCACTCTATTTTCTTCCTGCAACCTCATATATCAAGTTATCAAAGAACTTCATATAGCTAGTTTATCAAAAGTTTCTGGCTATGCCAAACCGAAATTCATCTCCCACCTACCGTTGGGCTACGCCCTTCACACGCTTGAGGAAGGAGAATTCTTTCGGGGAATTAGTTGAAAAATTACTTTATAGATTTGAATATAAAGAGTTTTTCTTTTGCGAAGTTAAACGATATGACTATACAAAAGGCTAGAATTATTCTACAAAAAATTAAATAAAAAATTTTGTAAATCCTTATAATGAATGCGATACAAGAGGGAGGAGGATGAAATATGAGGGCAAAAGAAATTATAACGAAGTTAGGCACTTTAGAGCAAAAGAGAGATGAGGTAAGTTCTGCATTAATTGAGACTTCCTATAGAGAAGCCAAGTTAGTTTTGGAGGACTCTCTAAAGAAGTACCAGAAGAAAGTTGATGCTTTTCTTAATACAGAATTCGAGCCTTTATCATCAACAGCTTTTCTAATGGTTTCCCACAAGAATTTAAATCTCAACACGGGTGATCAAGTTCAGTTGAATGTAGAAGCCTTAACTAGTGATGGGATTACAAGGAATGTTACTGCTGAACTTCGTCCGGCAATGTTATTTAAAGATATAGATAATTTATATAATAATAAAGGTTTAATTACAACGGTAGACATTAGTAATTATAAATACGAAGAACGAACAGTTGAAATTGTAAAGACTACCAATGGTTTTGGTGTGGGTGATGATAGAGAAACACAAGGATTACAGGTTATAGCAACGAATAAACGAAATGAATATCGAATTGTAAATTTAAATGGTGACTATTTAGGGATTACCTTCCAAACAGATGGTAAAGAAGAAGTTGGTGATAACTGGTTAATTTATGTATATTGGGCGAGTACAGGCACTACTTATTCTGTCAAAGATAAATATATAGCAAAGGTGAGCCCTGAAGGAATTGTAACAGGCCTTAGTGGAGGAACTACAGATATAGTCATTACAAATGGGGTGCATGAAGTATTTTTACCAATTACAGTCGTAGGAAATGAAGCCCCTGAACCACCAGCTATTACTTCTATGGATAATATGGGAAGTGGAGTAGAAGTTAGATTTGATTATAGTACGTCACCTGATAGTGAGACTTATAACATTTTTGTAAATGGTGTATTAGTTTTAACAGGTGTTGAGCATTCACCTGCTAAATTAGATCATAACATTTTTAATGATAAAGTATCTGTAATTGAAATGACGGCAATTAATTTAGAGGGTAAAGAGTCTGAAAAATCTAATGCATTTCAATATAAACCATTAGATGAATTACCGAATACTTAAGATTTTTTAATGTGAATGTAAAAACATAGTACATTATTTTTCATAAGGAAGTACGTATTATAGCAAATTTAATATTTAAATTAGATATAGAAAAAACTCGCAACTAAATTGATATATATATCGACTACTATAATACCAGTACGAAATAGGAGAGGTAAACGATATGGAATTATCTAAGAAAATTAGTCGATTAGTACAGTTAATTCAAAGTGGCGAAAATTTGTCCATTAGTATCGACATTAATTCCGGACTTGCTAGAATTTGTGACATGGATTTTTCTATGGAAGAACAAAACAAAATTATTCATGGTCATATTGATAACACATGGTTAGTCCAATGGTTTAATTACTTGCAAAAGGCAATAAAAAAAGAATTAGATCAAGGTGAAAATAATGCTTTGAAACATGTAGATTTGCTTGAGGTACAACAGTTGCAAGTAAGAGATAACAATGAGGAAAAAAGTCAATTGAATAAAAAGGCTAAGAATGCTTCTGAATCAAATTCTAATAATGAAGCAGATATGAGTAGAAATCTTTATATTGCGGAGCTGGAAAAGAACTATCGTAATATGGAGAATCGGCTTAAAAAAGCAGAAGATTATGTGAAATATTTAGTGAAACAACTAAATGTAAAAAATGTAACGGAGCAAAACTTACAGTATCCATTACATTTTTCTAATAGTAGCAACAAAATAGAAAATGCAATGAAAGTTAAGAATAAAGAGATTCAAAATGTTATTGATGCAATGAAAGATATTGAGGTACCTTATGGATCGTTTATAAATCATCAAATTAACGAAGTGATTATAATTAAAATTCATAATGATTCAGGGATTAATTATATTGTATCAGGGGACTATGATTCAGCAATTTTAGTGTAGTTAATAAATGAGATTTAGAGGGTATGATTTTAAGGTTGGTGATAATTTAATATGCTATTAAATACATTTACAACGGATCAGTGGAAAAAGCATAGAGAAAACCTCGCTAGTAAGTTAAAGGAGATACATATCGAACATTCCATTAAACGAATGGTAAGATATGATTCCACTTCACTTGGTTTACAAGATTACCATCTTTCTTTGGTATTTGATACTGAAAAAGAACGTCTCTATATTTGCAATAAAGCATCTAAAAGAATGATTGAAAGTACTTCTATAAGACGTTTGCAGGAAATAGAAAGGGTTTTAGTAAATTGGTTAAAAGAAATGAAGGAAATCATTAAATAAATTTATATGAGGATTATGTTTAGGTTGAGGAGATATGGATAATAAAAAAGTTAAAATCTATAGATATTATAAGGGTGGAATTTATCTCGTTACTGGTAAGGGAAAACAAACAGGAACGGATGAAGAAATGGTAATTTATGAAGATGCTAAAGGAAATACTTGGATTGAACCTCAGAGTACTTTTATGGCGGATATTGAGGTATGCGGAGTAAAAGTTCCCCGCTTTGAGCATTTAGGTAATTTCTATAAAAGTAATTAAGGAGAGGGTTAATTTGTTAGGCAAGCGAAAATATATGGTTTCTGGTCATGATACAGAAGGAAAATATGTAGAAAAAGAAGTTTGGGCTAGTTCTGCTCGTAATGCATTAAATATTTCTCAAGAGTGGAATGACGGTAATGCATATACAGTAGCTCGTAAGGTGGGGTGCGGCTGTGGTGGAAATTAAGTAGATATAAATTTATGCAAATATATAATTATTTTATATTGATATACGGTATAAAGGATTTATTGGCTTTCTTCCTTATAAATACTTTACAGGAGGTAGGAATAAAATGTTTGAAATTAATACAGTTGAAGAATTTAAAGAAAAGATAGTAGAAGGGTTTGTTTTAGTTTATTTTTATACTACTTGGTGTGGCCCCTGTAAAATGATTACACAGGATATTAAGGAATTGTCAAAAGAAATTGACGATATTAAATTTATTCAAGTTAACGCTGATCAATTTTTAGATATCACTAAATTGTGTGAAGTTAGTACGATTCCAACGCTCCTGTTTATGAAAGATGGTAAAAATATTGAAAAGAAAGTTGGATTTACTCCTAAGCAAGAAATTCAGGAGTTTATTGAGGCTAGTAAATTAGCAAGCCAAATGGAGGCTGAAGAAGAAGTATTAGAAAAAGATGCTTAAATGAGAAAAAACTTGAAAAGGTAATACCACAAAGGTGTGTCATTTGACACACCTTTTCCTATAATGGGCTTACTATATTTGGTTAGGAGGTTACAATCGAAATGCCTAAACTTAAAAGTATTATGAGATATGTTAAAGAAATAGATAAAATGATTAAAGATTTGCGTAAGGGTATGGCACATAGCCATCCATATTCAGTAGATGCTTTACGGCAATATGTAGATGAATTAGAAGCTATACGTGAAGTCATCATGGAATCAGGACTTGAATCTGGTGAAAATTTGGATACATTAATGTATAAAATCAGGGAATGTATAAGAGAGTGCGTGAGACCTTCTTATGCACGAAAACCACAAGTTTTACCTTATCCAAAACCGGATCCGTGGGTACCACCTGTTACAGTCACAGGGGTTAATATTATTTTCGTTGTGGATATTTCTGAATCCATGTTTGAAGGAGGGGGCCTTGAACCTGGAGGTCGTGTTAGAAACTTATTAGTTGCCACAGCAAATGAAATAGAACGCTATGCTAAAGCTGCTAAAATCCCATGTAAAGTATCATTAGTGGCCTATGCTGATCCTACAGACACAGCAGGAAAGAATAGACCGAACTTTTGGAGAATTCTACTGAATAAAAGTGTAGATGTACAAGGATTAGCACAAGCATTTTCTGATATTGGTACGCTAACATTTAAGCGAGGATCGGATTTCCCTGAATCTGGTATGTCTGCAATTTATCATTCGATTGATCAAGTGATAGATAAAAGTGTAATAAATGGTAAACCTGTAGAGAATTCTCTTATTCTTGTATCAGATGATAGACAAAAGTTAGAGGGCAGTAGTGAACCTTCACATCGCCTGTATAAAGAAGTTACATACGATCAGGTTGATGGGAAGCTAAATAGCCTTAAAGTATTTAATCGTTATGCATTAGTGCCTATGAAAACTATATATACAGTTCTTCCTGGAAGAAACGGACCTGGGAAAATAGGGCCAGGGAATTGGAATAGTCCTATCATTCCTTTCTTTAGACAGTGTAGAGAGTACTTCCATGTAAGTACTTTAAAAGATGTAAGCGATTGGATCACTTGGACATTAGATCCTACTAAGGCTCCGAAAAAAAAGTGAGGAGGAAGTGATAATGACAATTAGATTTGGAGATTTGTATGAGGAGATTTTAGCTATTGAAGATGCTATGCAGCGTATGAGAGATGATATAGCTAGTTCAGATTGTTCCTCTATTACAAAATGTCGTTTGGAAATAGAATTAGAGATGCTTGAACAAAAATTATATGAATTAGAACGTACAAATATAGATTTTGAATTATTAAACTTTGTTACGATTATAGAATCTATTGAAAGATGCTTTAATTGTATTGATATTCCAGGTGAATTATCTCATGATATAGCTCCTGCACCATATGATACAGCAAGCAATTGCGGGGGTAAAAAGAGACAATTATCACTTAAAGATATTGAATTAATTAAAGTATTTGAGATGAGTACTAGAAAGCCTGACAAACGACCAAATACATTTGAATTTGTTAAGAGTGCAATGCCGTATAAAATTCTCACAATTGCATCAGAGAAGTATATTGTAACGTATGACTCGTTACGTAATGGTATTGCGGTTAAAGGATTTAATAGGCAAATAGGGGAGTCAGTAACGAACTTTGGAAATATTTCTAGAATTGATGTGAAATTAAATGATTCGGCACGGCAAAAATATGGTGTAGAATGGGTAACCGCATGTAAGGTTTTATTAACAACACCTACACCAATGGTTAGTCTGGCACCATTGTCGTTAGCTATTGATGGTAACCCAAGTACTATGCCTAGGGTTGAATATACAGATGAGGCAGAAGTTGAAATGGTATTTCAATTTTTTGTATAGATAATTAGAAACTGAAGATAAATAAAAAAACGTACAGAAGTGTACGTTTTTTTATTTATCTTTTTATCTCGTTTAATCAAGGCGGAAATTATAATGTTTAATTTTCAAGTCATTTTTTATTTAATGTACCTAAAACGTTGAATTAAGGAAGTCGTTTATTTTCTCTTCAAATTGTTGATGAAATAATCTGTTGAAATCTAAATCACTATTAGAGTACTCTCTAATTTCTTCGATTGAAAATGTACCACCCCAATATGGAGAGGTATGAATATCAGAATGAAATGTCACTCCTAAATGTGTAGAAGGAATGGCATTTAGCATGATGTTTGAAATCTCTTTTAAAACGTCTTGGGAAATATCTTGTGGTACATCAAAGATTAATTCATCATGTATTTGTAATACGATGTGTATATCATGATCTTCAAGTATAGATTTGTAATCCTCCTGTAGCCATTCAACTCTATCTAAGCATTTTGTGCCATCTGAGCGAGTGGGATAAAATAAATTCACCATAGCTTTTTTAACTTGTGTCGCAGAAGTTCCTTGTATTTTAAAGTTACAACTTTGCCGTTTTATTTTATCTAATCTCCAATCTGAATTTTTGTTCTTAAAGGTGGAGGAAGAGGTAGCATTTAAAATCGCTTCTTTAAAACGTCTTTTTCTACCAAACAAATCTTTTACATAACCATTAGTTAAAACTTCTCTATGTGTTTCAGCTTCCCATCTTAAAAATTTTGGTAATTGATTTTTAAATTGATTAATTAAGGAGGTCGCTGCTACTTTTGTAATATTTAATCGATCAGATAAACCGATTTCTGTTATACCATATAAGGTCACTTAAACCCCTTAGTTTCCTAAGGGAGTGGACTATACCTTAGCAATTATTTTAAATTGCTTCTCACATTAAGCGAACTCGTTAGATTGGTTGTTTATACAACCGCGGAACGCTATAAGTCTCTGCACCTGCCATTCACATGAACGCTTTGGCACAGGATTACCATATGCTTATACACTTAGGTTTCCCTGTTTTGAGTGAGATTTTAATTCGGCAATCCATTTACCGAATACTATGCTTTTCATTTCCTTTCTAAGCGATTCAAAAGCATTCGCTAGAGAAGGAATGGTATTACTGTTTAGTTCTTTCATATTATATGTTTTCAAGATATATAGACATTCTGGGGTATTTGACCAGATATTTATAATCTGTTGTATATGATGTCTGGTCTCTTTTATTGTCTCTCTTTTATAATTTCGGATATCTTCAAACAAGTTATAATTAAACCCCTTAATTTGGCAAGTGATTTGACTATGTACATCTAAACCGTTCTTAAAGGCTTCCATTAGAACAGGTTCTTGTGTAACGATTGCGAGCCAGCGTAATTCTTGTTGTATATATACCGCCATTTTCATGGTATTTGAACACTTCTTAAAGAAGTCGGATTAGACTATACCTTCTGTTGCATTCCTGCAAATAATGGGCAAATTTTGTGACCACTAAGCCCATAGCCTACCGTATAAATAAGTTCGATTGATTTATCAATTCTGGTTGATAGACGACTCATTATTTTGTTAACTATGAATCGAGATGATAATTAACAAGTAGTCGTTGCACTTCTTGTCACTAGAAGCACAGGATTCACTCCACCATTACATGAGGGCGTTCCCTGTTTTGAGTAGGTTTAGATTAACGACTTCAGCCAACGTTTTGTAAACTGAAGTCAATACTAGTGAATAATCTACCTTCTTCTGCTCTAAAGGCCATACGTATAAAATCAGCTTTACTTGGTACTTGTTGTCATTGTAGTAATGCAAGGCTCTTTATCCTTGCTCTCTTTTTTCAAAGAGTATCGGACTATATCATCACCCTGTTGTTGAAGGGTGGATCGCTTTCGTGCTTATTTCGCCTGTTCTAGGTTAATTTAAGTAGTCTCTGCACCTTCCTAATATCCCTATTAGACTTGGCTCAGGATTGGCATAGGTATTTACCCTTAGCTTTCCCTGAATTAACGATCTGCTTACACATAAAGTCACCTTTATGCAGCCCACAACTTTAGGTTCGGTGACGAACAACTCATACGGCCTGTTTTAGTTCCTACAGAGTTATAGCTAGGATGAATTTTATTATCAATAGTACCTTGTTGTTCTTTGGGTAGGGAGTTACAAAAAGAACTTATTAATTTCACTAAGCGACGATATTCTAGAATTAGAGGAATTACAGGGTGCTTTGATTGGTTACGTATTAGAGTTTTTCTATCTGTTTTTAGTTTGGAGATTACACTTTTACAACCTTTGTCATACTCCATGATAGGTTCTAGAATAGGGTTATCAATATAAAGTTTTTGGGCCAGATGGGCTGGAGAATTTATATTAAACAAAGTGTTTGTTAATTTATTTACATCATTATATTTATTTTGTTGCTTTGGTGAGTGCATACAATTATTTAATGTGATAGTAGAACCTAGGTAATTCAAGATTTCTTTTTTTACTGATTGTAATTTCGTTTGGAGTATTAGTTTTACATCATTGCTTAGAAATTCTTCATTAATTTTAATGCCTTTTCTTTCAGCAGTAGTAAGAACGGCTATTAAAGGCATCTCTATTTCTCTAAATAATTTATATATATGAACAAGATTAAATTTAGGGTTTTCAAAAATACTTTTTTGATACTCGAATACAGACTTTAGCATAAAAATATCATAGCAAGCTGAGTATGTGGCTAAATTATGTTGTAGCTCATCATAAGGTTTCTTTTCAAATATAGGATTATTTCTATAATTGGTATTTAAAATTGTTCCTTTTGAAATAAGACTGGGTAATACATACTCTTTGTACCATTCTTTTACACTCTTTGGATGGTTCTCATTTAATAGACTGGCAGCTATTTCAGTATCCCATAAGATATTGTATGTAATGTCAAGCTCACACCAATTATATAGGGCGTGAATGTGTTGCTTACTGTTACTAAGTATTAATAGGGTATCTTTCTCTAACAGTGGAGAGAGTGTGTTCATAATGTATTCAAGACTTAATGTAGAGATATGCTGTGATAATCGATGTTTAAAGGGTTTAATAGGTATATAAAAAAACATGTTATCCATTAATCCAATTGTAATTGAGATGATCGAGTCTTTAAAAGGATTGAAACCGTTAGATTTCGTATCGATAAATGTATATGCTTCCGAATGTAAGGTTTTATACACTTTATAATGGGTAATAAATTTTTCAAATTGTTCAGGTGTATGTATTAAATAGTAATTTGAAGGTAGTTTTATTGTATTTTTAATACCGTGAAAATATTGATTCTGTTTTATAGTTATCTTTTTTTTCTCATTTTGTTTTATACGAGTTTTTTGTTTTCTTTCTTTTACTTCGCGTTTATTTAAAAGGGTAAAAATGTCATGATTGGATTCATTCGATTTAAAAAACAAAATTAACAACTCCTGATTTCAAAAAGGGACGATATTATTGTCCCTTTTTATATTTAATAATAAAAATTTGAATTCTATACGGTTTTCTAAAATGGCAATTTATGAGTATTGGTTGGCAATTGTTCATTTTGATCAAAATCTTCATTTATTAATGGAAGAGTAGGGGAACTACATTGAAACTGTGTTTGTTGTAAATTATATATTGTTGATGCTGCATTCATAAATCCTTGGATTTCATCAGGACTATGAGAAGTTATATATGTTGATATATCAAGCATTTCAATTGCATTAAAGTCTGGTGTCTTTAATATAGATTCTTCATTCACTGAAGAATAATGGTATGGCTTAGCTGAATATGTGGTATCATTAGCACCTGTTCCACTTCTAGATATAGTGACAAAATCTTTTGTAGGATCAATCATGTAAAGATTAAAATCTGTGTGTAATTTTTGAATGTGAGTTTTCGCCAAAGAGACTAGCTTAATCTTATTATCTAATGGATCATATACACGTAATTTAATCTTTAAACTCGGATATTTACCCGGATTAACGTGACAAAGGGGGCACACATCTGTCCCTGGACAACGTATATATTTGGGTTTTAAGGTGGGTTCATAATGCTCACGAATACCAACCAGATTTTCATACCAATCGATAAACAAAAGTGTAAGTGGTTTTTTGTCTTTAAACGTAAGAAAGGTATTTCCCACTTTTAAAATTGCATCTAATCCTTTTATTGTCGTCATACTTTATTTCCTCCTTAAATTGACAGGATATACATCGTTTTTTAATTGTTATATATTAATATATAGGTTTAATTGAACGAACGTTTATCATTCCGTTTATATAAATAAATAGAATTTAAGTTTTTAAATGCAGACTGTAAGTTATGAATCTAGCCAATATTTAATAGTAACAAATGAATAAATAATCTTAATAATTTTCCAATAAAGTTCATTTAATGAATTGTTATATATAAAAGAGAGCTGAAATCTAATAAGAAACAGATAAAAAACGCCTTTGAAAATTATTGTCGATGTTGTATACTAGTTGTATATATTAGACTAATTAATAGTTATCGTGATAACTAACTAATAAGTTGCGGAATTTATATTAATATAAAAATAAAAGACACTTTTATTTACAAAATGTTCTTAATTGTTTACACTATTTTTGGGTGATTGTTGTTTGAGATAGTAGGGAACTAAGTATATTAACAACAATAAATGCTACGTAATTTCTTTAATGCTCTTGTTGAGTGCGATTTATTGATTTTAAGTTCGTTTGCAATTTCAGCTAAATTCATGCAGATTCCTAGGCCGTCATATAGCATATATTCGATGACATGTTGTTCAGTGGGAGTAAATCTATTTCTATGTATTTCAAAATCTGCTTTAACAATTGAGAAGTCATATCCATGTTCGTAAGACTCTTGGCAAAATGTAGGGCAATTGTTGTCACTGGAATCGTCTTCAATAAATCCATCACAATAAAATACAGAAGTCGAATTTTGTTCGACCATTCTATTTGTATAACGATAGTAATCAACCACGGTTCTCTTAATAATTGTTTGACAGAATGAAGGTAGCTTTTCAGATGGAACTGTTGTTTGTTGAAGAGATTTCATTATACGCAAGATACAATCTTGTTTCACATCTTCTTTATCTTGATTTCTCACTTTAAATAATTCAAAATTAAAAATTTTAGCTATAGATTCAGAGTTTAGTATTTCCATTATTAAATCTTGAAAGTTTATAGTTGCTGTGTTCATTATGTAAATCCCCTTTATTTGAATGAATTAAAGTTTACTTCTTAGTAAACTAATTGAATTTGTATTTAATTTATCTAGTAAGCCCATTTTAAGTAAGTCATTGGAGTCTATTTTCGAATCTTCAGTGAATTGGGGTGGATAAAGCGTATGATTGACTAGGAACCCTTCCTGTATTAATTGTTTTGTTGCTTTTTTTGTTGCATCTTTTCCAGCTTTATCATTATCAAAAAAAAGATCGACTATCTCTATACCTGCTAGATGTAATTCACGTATTTGGTTTCTAAATAATAGTTTCCCATTAATTGCAACAGCCGGAATACCTACTTGATAGTTACTCATTACATCTATAGGAGATTCTACGATACGAACTCTTTTAATACGATTGGCTGATGTTCTTAGTTGATTAATTAAATGAAGTCCAAATAAAATATCTTTTTTGTTGGGTAATCCTTCGTTGATAAATTTTGAACCGTTATAATTGTTTCCAATTTTTCGTTTTTGTAAAAAGCGAAGATCCCCGTTTCGTGTACGTTGCGGAAATACTATACATTCATTTCTGACATCTATTTTTATTTCGTAAGTATCTAAAGTCTTCATGTTTATTCCACGCTGATTAATTAAATAGGACATTGCTACATTGTAAATCCTTTGATTTTTGAATTTTTCCTCATCCAATTTTTTGAATGTTTCTTCAGATAGCGTATTTGCTTTTATACATTTTCTTCTTGAAGCTAAGATTTTTGAAATGTCTAAAGGTTTACGATTGTCTTCAAAATAGTAATTTGATAATAGGGCTTTTAATCCGTTGCCTTCATCTAAAACAAAAGCGGTTTCAATTACACTATCTATGGTTCCTAAGTATCCACAACAGAAACAGTGTGTGTGATAGGGAGGGGTTTTAGAAATCCCAAATGATGGCCTTGTTTCTGTATGATTCGGACAGCAACACATTATATAGTTGCCGGTATCATTTTTCTTTGAAAATGCTGCATGGTTACTTTGGTATCTTAGGGAATACTGATACTTAAAACGAAGAACATCGATTAGACTTGGTATATCTAGTGATGTATTTTCGAGAATTTCTATATTTCTTGTTTTTTGCATGTATTTTCATCTCCATCATTAATACTAGAAGAACTGTTTCTCATACTGATTGTTAATGGTACTAATCAGTCCTGTATCAAAGTTATATCGCACAATGAAACTTTGACCACTAGCATTGCCACGATTTTTTATAACCTGTACTTTAAAGGTTGTTTCATTTATTTTGATAATAGAAATACCTTTGCTAGCATCTTGGAAAATTGCATAAGTTTCCCCAATATCCTCACCAGTCATCGTGCTATCAGTTAAACTTTTTTTAATTCTTTTAGCAGACTCTCTGTTAGCCTGTGCTACTACATAACCTGGAATCCCTGTTCCTAAAATCATTTCACGTACTGCTGCTGATGTATCAAATAATCTTTGTCTTAAATCTCCAAAATTATTATTAGAGCTATTTAAACGTACTTTGGATAATTGATCTAAAACGAAGCGATTGTGTCCTTCAGACTCAAGGATGCGCTGTATTTCAGTAACTGTGTAGGGGCGACCACCATTTTTTTGAATGTCGTAGATGACCATATCTTTTTGTTTTTGCCTTAGTTGATCTAAAAAAAATATATAACGATCTTTTTGTTCAGCTGACATAGTACCACGTTGTATGCCTAAATTTGATACACTAGCCAGGACATGATCCCAATTTCGCGCGATTTCTTCGGCACGTTGTTCTAAAGCGAAGTATGCAGGAAAATCCCACTCGATATTACTATTCCAAGCGGACATTAACATAAATGAAGATATTAATGTTTTGCCCATGTTAGATGGTGCGAAAACCAGAAAATAATCAGTTTCTTGCCCATCACTTACTAATCCATTAGTTACTAAATCTAATGTTTTAAAACCTGTAGTAGCTCCTAAAATTTCGTTTTCATCCCTACCATGAATTGATAAGTATTTACTCTTACGTGTTTCCGCCATTCCAGTATATGAGTATCCTTTGTTGTTAATATTCGCAAGTTTTAACATATTCGTGGCATTTAATTTAATGTCTAAAATTGCTTCAAAAGTTTTCTTTTCAGCGACAAGATTTGCTGCTTTTTGAAGAAAGGGCTTGAATTTTCTATGTAACCAATCTTCTTTAAGAGCATCTACTACAAATTCTGTTTTTTCTAATTCGACCATTTCAAATTCTTCAAACATATTCATTACGGTTTCTATTGTTGGAAGTTGTTTTTGTAATTTCTTAAAGTTTTTAATGTAATTAAAAATATCTTTATGTATAGGAAAATGTTCTTCATCAAGGCCATTTTGATCAATTGAAGACCAATCTTTAGTTTCTAATATGCGGTTTAATAGTTGTAATTCTTCAATGGATGGCATAATATATACTCCTTTTCATCTAATCTCGACATAATAATCGATGCGATACTGGAAATAGTTGCGATTTTTTTAATAACAAAATACGGAACTTGCGTTCGTTTGAAGAGTAAAAAATAAGAACTTACGTTCGTTTATGGTTAAAAAATAAAACGTATGTTCTATTTTATTTAAAAAATAAAAGAACCTATGTTCTGTTTTGGGCGTAAAAGAATAGAAGGTCAAATCAGAATCCTAATGGAATAAAGCATCTTATAATCATAAATAGATATCGATGCTTTATTTTGTTCTGATTAACTTCTTTTATTTTACAAGTATTTATAAATAAGAATTTAATACATTTCTTCTCAATTCATAAGCCGAAAATTTAATCATGTAAATTAGTATACTATGGAAATATATTAATTGTAATACTATTTTTACATATTTATCATATTATTGTTAAATGGATTGTAGGAAGAACCTTTTGCATGACGAGATCTCTATATAATGGGCTTCAGAATATAACTTTTTTCTTGTCTTCTATCACGACCTCCTAATTGATATACAACAGTATTAAATAACATACGAGATGTAATAATATCCCCAAGACAATTCTCTTGTTCTAATTGTTGGAGTGTAAGATTAGAAGTGAAAAATGTTGATTTTTTGTTTTCTTTACGAAAATCAATCACATCATAAGTAAAATCCCTAATATAATTTGTAAATCTTCCATTTCCTATATCATCAAGTATGAGTAGAGGAACTGTCTTCATGAGTTTTACTTGTTGTAAAACTTTTTGTGTGAAATCTTCATCATTTAATTGATAAATTTGGCGCAGATCATTTGCCCATGAACCATATTTAATATAGAGTACAAGCGGAGACTCAAAATTAAATAAAGAAGGATTCATTACTGATTTAAATATATATTCCATTGCAAAGGCTATAGCGGAATATGATTTACCAGTTCCTTTTTGTGGGTGTATAAAAGCAAGATTATTTCCATTCTTAACAATTTCCTCTATTGAATTAAAAGTATCTAAAATGTAATCTTTGTACATTTGGTTATCCGTGTCTATTATGAAATTTCTTTTATTTGCATTTTGATATTCTAAAGGAATTTGAGAAAGCTTTAAAGCTTGATTAAGTAAAATATAACCGCCACACTCAGGATTTATCGTATAATCCTGTGGCAGGGGAGTAGTACTATTTCTACGTTGGCACCAATCTCTAACGACACATTGTGCACAAGTAACATAAGGTTCATTCAATATTCACACCACCTATTATGCTTATAAATTCTTTATATGATTTTGTAATTTCAAAACTGTTATATAATAGATTGATTTTTAAATATAAAATTACTAGTCAATAATTCAATATCTAATTCTTTTTTCTCTAAAACATGAAGGAATAAAGCATTTAAGTGGTTTATTGTATTTTGCTGAATCTCCATATGATGTAATGAATATTTATTTTGATTGAGACAAGACAATATTGTATTTTTACATTTCATAATATCCTTCCAACCATATTTTTTTGCAAGTGTATCTATTACTTCCCATATCATTTCTGATACTTTAAGGAGTGGAATTTTATCACATTCTATTATGTAGTATCGATTACTTTTTCCGCGACCTGGGACCTCTTTTTTTATAAATCCTTTTTCAACTAATTCATTAATATAACGAATAATTGTATTTATCGAGCAGGAACAAGATATAGACAATCTATAAATACTTGGAAATGCAAATTCTCCTTTTTTATAAATGTAATTCAAAATGTTAGAATACACCAATTTTGCGTGAGTACTTAGGCCAATACAGTGAGCTACCATGCTAGGAGTGCTTATATGCCCTTTGTTGTATGAGCTATTGTATATAAATTCTCTTTCTTTTGAATTTGGCATCGTTTTATACAATTAAAACACCTCTTTCTATTATAAGTATCGTTTTATGTGCTGAAAAAGTTGAGGGGAATTTTAAAGAAATAAACAATAATTCTACATTAAGATAAAAAATAATCTAATTTACCTATAATACTATTAATTACTTGGCAATAAACATGTAGTTTTTTGTATAGTGGAAAACTTTGATTTGTTAGAACATCTAATTTCGATATTAAGAAGTATGGGTTTCCTCTATGCTTGCTTTTGAATTTGATTAAAAAGAACGATTATTATGAACGTATTGCAACTTGAATAATTTAGAAGGTGATTATATGAAGAATGATTGGGAATCTCATCCGATTTGTGAATTAGGAGATCAAATTGGAAAAGCTATTATGCTTACATGTAAGGAGAATGCATACATTGGTGGTTTAAAAGATATCACCGAAAAGTCCATTATTATAGAAGTTGGTGAGGGGATGGTTATCGCTGTGGACCGCACTGTATTAAATGATGAATCTATAGAATTACATGTTGTGGGAGGCTAAAAGATTGTCTGACTTTGTTATAAGTGAAAATACGCGTAATAGCATTAGTACTATTAATGCTCCTAGACCAAAATTAGATCCCCGAGATCCTAATATTGGGAAAGTAGCACTGGTTAAAGAAGGGACATATAAGGGTCTAAAAGGTATAATATATCCACCTACTAAGGAATTGAAATATGATGGAGAGTTTGTAAAAGGATTTACAGGGCATTATGAAGTAGAAAAACTCTATCATGTAATGTTCTTTTTTGAAGATGGTAAATTTTTTTGTGCAATGGAGACAGATTTAATGGATTTAGAGGTAGAAGGAGGTATATTCATTATTGATGACGGAGATGGAACTGTTGTAAAACCCTATGGATGTGGTGAAAGATTATACACGTCGGTTCCCGAAATTTATCATGAATTACCTTTAAATAAATCAGGTTATATCATTATCAATACTTATCAAAGCAGGAGGGTAGATTCTGTATTTAAAGTGTTTTGGATTAACGATCTTACTACACCAATTGGACAAACTCATACACACGCGCATGGAGTAGTTTTTAATCATTCAAATGATATAATATTTTATTATGATCCCAAGTTTAACCCGAATAAAATAGTCGTTAAGAATGATTATATAGGAAGCTGGTATCATAAAGTCAATTGCCTTACAGAACTTGATGGCTCAATATTTAAGCCATATACCTGTGGAACTAATATTGTTCTTAATAGTCCCATAGATATGAAAAAGTGTTTTTTTCAACTAATTGAACGTACAGGGGAAGTTGAAGTTGTATATAAATACTTGGGAGAACCTAAAAGTGAGGCTTCATTAGAAGTATTTTGGCAGAATGAAGTGATAGGGAAAGTAAGCACTATAGAAAAAAATTTTGAGGAGAAAAGCATTATCTTTAGTGTAGATGAAATCAAAATGTTTGATCCTCAGGTAAGGGTTACAGTACATGGACACTGGGAAGTGAAAGTAAAATGTCCGGTAAATAAGGAGATATTAAAGTTAGGAGAACAGAATTTTTGAATTAGTGTGTCGATCAGGGAAAAATAGTGGTAGCGAAGTTTTAACACAATAATTTTTGTTCATTGATTCCGTAGTTTGATAAAAATGCAATTGAAATGCTGCTATTATGCAGCGTTTCAATTTTTAATCCCACCATTTTTGTCTTAGTTTTTCCACTACTAGCAATTACTAGATAATACGCTAGGTTTTACAAGAGATAGGTCATCCTAATGTATGTATATTCCTTCGAATATACGTACTCAATTTCGCTGATAATTCTTTAGGGAAAACGAGTATAAAATACGTAATAATTGATTTAAAGCGAAAAAAAGACCACCCTTTCAGCCAATTTTCTTTTATGCTTCTATATCTTTCCCCTCTGCTACCACTGTATCTCTCCACAACACAAGTAGTTTTCTAAATTCAGAGGTCTCAATTTTACATTGGTTATTTGGGGCACTCATAAAGAAGTTAATAGCACGGGTATGATTAGGTTCAATGTAGACTGCTGCTACGTTCCCTTCTATTTCATGTTGCGGAACTTTTTGGTCTACTACATTATCTAAAATCTGTATATACTCATCTGCTTCATCATCTAAAATATCTTGTAAAAAATGAGAAATTATAGAAATCTCCTTTGGCAAACGTATTCTCAATCCGCCAAGTCCATCACGATAAAATTCGTATGTATATTTCATTTTTTACCTCCTAGTATAAACAGGATATGCTGTTATTATCTCATTATTTTGTATAATCATTTCTACTTTAAATCCGTGAGATGTTTGTCCTACATATTTAACTGTATCGACTTGAATCTTATTATCGTATGCTATCTTTGATAGAATCAAGCACCTGTACTCTATCCCAATCCTTAGTAAAAAATGAAGAAAGCGCGTTTTTTGTTTCACCGTCTACTTTTACTTTTGCTCTATATACTCCCGCAGAATTTGGTACATGGGTAATTCTAACTATTTCTCCTCCACCCAACATACTTTCATGGTGATATCCAACAGCTTTTAATCCCCACCATTTTTGTTTTAGTTCCCCGTGAAAAAGGTGCTCCATAAGTGATGAATCAAAATTATACGGAACATTGCCACCATTAGTTCTACCACTATTAATTCTTCCACCACTAGCAAATTGATAGGTTGAGAGTTTTTCTTCAGCTTGTTTAAAGTCTGGTGTGTCAAATCTAGATTGCAAACCATCTCCACCAGCAAAAGCAAATCGATCCTTTAATGGTAAGTGACTTGAAATAGGAGGGATATTCTCTGAAAATCTTTTTAATTTTACAGAGTCTCCAAGGGGAGTTACTTTTCCAATTTTGCCTGCCCCTTTACTAAAAATCTACCCTAAACCAAGCTCCATAAAAATATTTGTTCACCATTGCACCCATACCTGGTAGTGGCATAACTTGCTTCGTAACTTCAGTACTCGTTCATATTAGGTCAATCTCTTGAATTTGTTCTAATAGTTCTAGTTCAACTACATCTGTTGAGGCGACCCTTAATTGAAATTCGGTATGAAAAGCTTCATTCTTATAATTAAGAGTTATCAATTCCTTGCTGGAAATATTTGATACATTGAAATATTCTTACCGCCCTTCCCAAACGAGAAAGCCCATCGCCTTTAGGCATGGGATGAAAGTGAGGTTGGATACGGAGTGCTACCAAAAAACCGCAAGGTTTGTGGCACTTTAAGTATCCAAAGTGTGGGTATTATTTATTTTTTCAACCTTCTTGTCGCAGTTCGTTTGATTAACTGATACAATGTCAACATGATGAATGATTATAGAAGAACTAAAACAACCGTATCGTTAATTAACTATCACTTTGTATTTTGCCCACGATACAGAAGAAAGATTTTTCTTAACACAAAAGTAGAAGAGCGTTTCAAAGAGTTGGTCCAGGAGATATGTAACGAACTGGATATTGTTATTGTCGCAATGGAATGTGACAAAGACCACGTTCACTTGTTCTTGAATACACTTCCAACACTTAGTCCTGCTGATACAATGGCGAAAATTAAGGGAGTGACTTCTAAAAAATTAAGAGAGGAATTTCCTCATCTTCAACACTTGCCAAGTCTGTGGACGCGTTCCTATTTTGTTTCTACTGCTGGGAATGTATCAAGTGAGACAATAAAGCATTATGTAGAAAGTCAAAAAACGAGGGGGTGAAATTTGTGACACAAACCATCACGGTCAAAGTTAAATTGCTTCCAACAAAAGAACAAATCAGGCTATTGAAACAAAGTAGTTCCGATTATATTAAACTCATCAATACACTGGTATTTGAAATGGTTGAAGCGAAACAAAGTACGAAGAAAAGCACAAAGGATATTGAAGCCAACCTTCCAAGTGCGGTTAAAAATCAAGCGATTAAAGATGCGAAAAGTGTATTTTCTACAAAAGTGAAAAAGAGTAAATACAAAATCGTTCCGATTTTAAAAAGACCAGTTTGTGTGTGGAATAACCAAAACTATTCATTTGACTATACGCACATTTCAATCCCGTTTATGGTAAATGGCAAGCCAACACGTTTAAAGGTTCGTGCTTTATTAATTGACAAACATAATCGCAACTTCGACTTGTTGAAGCACAAGTTAGGTACACTTCGTATCACAAAGAAATCTGGTAAATGGATCGCTCAGATATCTGTCACGGTCCCTACAATAGAAAAAACAGGAACGAAAATTCTAGGAGTAGACTTAGGTCTCAAAGTTCCTGCGGTAGCCATCACAGATGATGATAAAGTTCGTTTCTTTGGAAACGGTAGGAAAAACAAATACATGAAACGTAAGTTTCGTAGTTTCCGTAAGAAGTTAGGAAAAGCTAAGAAACTAAATGCCCTTCGACAACTTGATGATAAGGAACAAAGGTGGATGCAAGACCAAGACCACAAAGTGAGTCGTGAAATCGTTGATTTCGCAACGAATAATACTATCTCTGTCATTCGATTAGAGCAACTAACGAACATCAGACAGACGGCACGAACAAGCCGTAAAAACGAAAAAAATCTACACACTTGGTCATTCTTTCGCCTAGCGCAATTCATCGAGTACAAAGCAAAGTTAGTTGGTATAAAGGTTGAATATGTGAACCCTTCTTATACAAGTCAAACATGTCCAAAATGCACTGAAAAGAACAAGGCACAAGATAGAAAATATAAGTGTCAATGCGGATTTGAGAAACACCGCGATATCGTTGGAGCGATGAACATTCGCTACGCAACTGTGGTTGGCGGTAATAGTCAATCAGCCTAAGAACCTATATGGTCTGTCTTAGGAGGGGTGATGACACACCCTCATCTTGAAGGCTGTTCAAAACAGAAATGGACTGCGAACGTTTAGTCATTCAGGAATCCCATCCGTTACACCACAAGGTGTAGGACTCGCGGCTTTAGCCGTGGGAGTGTCAAATGGTATAATTTTCTTGATGATTTTGGAACTAGAAGGGGTTTAAATGATGGGAAACTTTCAAAGTAATTTTCAAACGGCTACACAAATTGCTACACAAATGAAAAATGCATCGGATACAATTCAAGGTGCGACAAATCGTTCTATAACAAAGGCAAGCCGTACTACACTATCTGTTAATGCCCAGGCGCAAGAAGCGAATCAACAAATGCTAGATTTGACTAGACAATTTTGTGGGGCCTTTCAACAAGCAGTTGATAATATTCATTTAGTAGCTAAGGATTTTGAAAGAATGGATAACGAACTACAAAAGACATTTCGCTAATGTGGAAACCGACGGTAAAGGGAGAAGGGTAGGGAGAATAAGATGAGTCAAGATATGGAAAAGCAAATAAATCAATTAAATCAAGAATTACGGATAGTATTTGAAAAAAAGGATCGAAATCAAGCAGAGATTCAAATTCAGAGACAGGTAGAAATGGACTTTCACGAATTAAGAAGTCGAAATAATCGCTTATTCAATAGGATTTTAGAAACATGGCATAGTGATAAAGAAGTTTCTAATTTTTTTATGAATAAGCTCCAAGATTCGCAACATATTGAGCGGAAATTAACATTTGAATTGGAAAATCAAAAAGAAACATTACTTAAAGAAAGACGCGATCTTATCAATTTAGAAACCGACCTTACCTATCGGCAGCAGCGATTAAAAAGGGAGGATAAAGCATGAGTTTAAATATGTATTTAGGGGAAGTACAAAATCAGACCCAAAGCATGAATGCTGTATTTGTCGCTACTATCCAAGCTATGGAGCAAGCAATCCAATCAATTGATACCTTTGCAACTGATACAGTTTTACAAGGGCAAACATATAGTAGTGCAAAAATATTTTTTGTCCAAACTTTTCGTCCTTTAGCACAAGGTATCATTTATTTATGTGAAGAATTAATTCGTCAAAATGATGCGTTTCCAGGCGATTTTCAATCACAAGTTGCTTCCACAGATGTCATCGAACAAGAAATAAGAGAGCAAATTCAAGAAATTAATCGAATGGTCGCAAGTATAGAAGCGATTAGTATTGCTACAGTATTGCCTGGAATAGATGCTATGGTTATTGTTTTAGTGGAGATGAGAAAAAAACTGCAAGAAAAATTAGAACATCTATATGAATTTAACTATACGTCTAGTAATAACTACAACACAGCTTTTCAACTAGTGGCTAGCATTACTGCCGGCCTTGCTGAAGTCCAAAGCGGGAAAGGATTTAGTCCTGTAAGTGGTACGTTTAGTACACAAGGGTTAAATATGGATTGGACCGTTTCGATTCAAGAAATTGCTGATGAAAGAAAACGTCAAGTTGATAATCTTTTAAAGAAAGGATCAATGGAAGAGGGAGCTGTGTGCAAGAAACCTCCCGAAAAATCTAGTTCTGAAAAAATTATAGATGGTATTTTAGAAGGTACGGGTCAAGCTGTTGAAGATGCAATAGATGGTGTTGTGGCACTTGGTAAATGGGAAACATGGGAGAACATGGGGTACGCTTTTACTCATTTAAATGAAACCTTACCTGCTATGTGGAACACATTATCAGATTCGTTTATTAATGATGTAATAAATGGAGACGCTGAAAGTCGTGCTAAGTGGGGGAGTTATGCTTTTACACAAATTGGACTTGGACTAATTGGTGATAAGGGGATAAGTAAAGTCACTACATTAGCAAAAGGTGCAAAATTCTCTACAGGAATGTCTTCTTTCGCAAATAAATTGCCACTGACGGATCGGTTGGCATTTGCAGGTGCAAGTGGATTTGGAAGCAATCAAATAAAAACATTTGAAGTTTTACGCAAAGCTCGTGAAACATTTATGTTTTCCAAAACTAGTGGAAGAAGTAAAGTTAAAGATGTTCAAGAAGTAATTCAGGAATATGCGGATAAAGTTCTTGATAGAGTAGAGGTGAGAAATGAGTATCCTGATTCATATACGGCATCTCAAAAATTACGTGCAGAACTTAAAGATGCAGGGGTTGAAACACCTCCATATCCTAATGCGGCACATCACATAGTACCTTGGAAAGATAGTAGGGCGGAGCAGGCACAGGCATTATTAAAAGAATTTGGAATTGATCACGATGCCGCTGCCAATGGAGTATTTTTACCATATAAATTAAATGACTATGTAACAACTGAAGCGATGCATATTGGCAATCATAGTGTAGAGTACATAGAAGAAGTATATAATGTTTTAAGAATGGTTAAAAAACAAGGTGGTACCCAGGAAGATGTTGTGGATGCTTTACATGATATACGTGAACGTTTGTTAGATGGTGGTTTACAGTTAAATAAACCAAAAAAATAGTCAATAGACATTAGAAAAACGAATAGTTAAGGAGAAGAATTATGAAAATATGGGAGTTAAAGAGTGGATTAGATAACTATGAATCTTATCAATTATTAAATTTAAATACGGATTATAAAAGATTTTTCGAGGGGAAAATTGACTCAGCAGTTAAAATGTCGGATTCGTGGGGAGAAATCTTGGTGAAATATGCTGAAGAAGGTAAGTATACTGATTTCCCTAAATTTTGGGGAGAGGTTGGTACACCTATGGTGAGTAGGAAGGCAAAGGAATTATTAGAGCCTCTAATTAGTAACAATGTTGAGTTTCTACCACTAATTCATGCTGATACAGGCGAAACATATTATATAATAAATATTCTAAATACAATAGATGCAATTGATTATGATAAAGCGGTATTAAAAAAACTTAGATCTGGGCTAGCAGTAAATTTTAAAAAATATGCATTTTTACCTGATTTGGTTGAAAATCAAAAGATTTTTAAAGTTTATTTGAATCAAACTTTATTTATAACTACTGTTTTTGTTTCAGATGAATTAAAGAATTTAATTCAACAAAGTGATTTAACTGGTTTTGAATTTGTTGAGGTATGGGATTTAGAAGAGGGTGCGTAAAGAAATCGAATTTAATTAGATTATTAACGGGAACCCATATCTAAGAGAGTAAAAAATAAAAAGCTTAAGCGCATTAAAGTGAACTCGAATATTAGTACATGATAAAAACATCACCTGAATTCGCATTC
Organism: Bacillus sp. FSL E2-0195; assembly: GCF_038003645.1. Lineage (NCBI taxonomy): Bacteria > Bacillati > Bacillota > Bacilli > Caryophanales > Bacillaceae > Bacillus > Bacillus sp. FSL E2-0195. Next base: position 178,634 of record NZ_JBBOPN010000002.1, read on the forward strand.
TAATCTTTCTCGTTTTATCTTTTTGCAACGATGAATGAGGAAGAATGCTTACCATGTTTTAAATTAAAATCATATTGGCTAACGTAAAGAATACCAATCATTTACTTCTCCTATCAGCACAAGTAAATGATTGGTATTTCTCATTAATATTGCTAAAACTGAACTACGAGCAGAATACTTTATTTCATTCTTTTTTCCCTTACAGTTTGATCTTGTAATCGCTGTTGTTCTTTTATCAATCATTCCTACATAAGCGTTGGATATTTTGTAGGTTTGTCCAGACTGAAAAGAGCTTATTAAACCATCCATTATTCACGTTCTTCTTCATATATTTGTACCGCAATTATTTTTTGTATGTGGTTAAAACTAGTTTTTAAGAAGCATATGCTTTAGCAACTGCAGAAATTCTTTATCACTTTTATCATCTTTTATATAATCCTGTTCATAGTTAAAAATCATTCGCACTAACATAAAAGCTGTTAGCGGTAATGGTACCTTATGAAAAGCCCCTTGCTGATAACCTTTTTCAAGCAAATTACTTATCATTTTAATTGCTTCTTCTTCAGATTTTTTAAAACAAGCTATAATTTCAGGTGAATGGTACTCTTTATATTCTTGAAAGAGTGTAGAAACAAATGGGTCTTGATGATATTCTAGGCTGATATAATGAAGGATTTTTTGTATTCGAAGTAAAACATCTTTTTCCTCTTTATATAAATCAAATAATTGTGAGCGTTTAAGCTGAATATGACGCATATAGCAGTCACATAATATTTCAGTTTTATCTGTATAGTAATAATAAATAGTACCTTTACCAACTTTAGCTTTCTTTGCAATTTCATCGACCGTTGTGTTACGGACACCACCCATAGAGAACAGTATTGTGGCAGATTGAATGATTTTCATTTTTTTATTTTCTTTTTCTAATTTGATCATTGTCTACACCCTATCCTTGAAATATTTAGCGAAGTTTTCTTTCATTACATTCTGTATCAGTCCATTTGTAATTTTTTAACTCCTAATAGAAAGTCCTCTATTTGCTTCTTATAGAATAACATACACCATTCTCATTTCTAGTATATAACTATAATAGAATGCAACTTTATAACTTAGGATAAAAATGAAAGTTTAAGGTAATAACTTTTTAATCAGACGATGAGAATTCAAGTGAAAGGGGACAGTGATTTCTTTCTTGATTGAATTATTTGATTTTTTATTCAATTCGTTTTATTATATAAACATGACTAAAAGATGTTTTTAGTCGGATTTTTTTACGGAAAACCGACTGATATTTAATTTTAGTCGGTTTCTATACTATTTGAGAGAAGGTAGACACTATGTGTGGAATTGCAGGGTGGATAGACTGGTCTAAAGACCTGTCTCATGAACAAGAAACGTTAAAAAAAATGACAGATGCTATCACTCACCGAGGGCCTGATGCAGAGGGGCATTGGCTTTCAAAACGAGCAGCATTAGGTCATCGACGTCTCATCGTCATTGATCCTGAAGGTGGCCTTCAACCTATGCTATATAAAGATGGAAATGATACGATTGGCCTTACGTTCAATGGAGAAATTTATAACTATCAAGAATTACGTAAAGAACTTGAGGGGAAAGGTCATGAATTTCAGACAAAGTCTGATACAGAGGTATTACTACATGCTTATTTAGAATGGCAAGAAGATTGTGTTCAACACTTAAATGGGATTTTTGCTTTTGGTATTTGGGATGAAAGATTTGGGAAATTGATGCTTGGTCGTGATCATCTAGGTGTGAAGCCTTTATTTTTCGCTCAAAGAGGAAGCGCAATTCTCTTTGGTTCAGAGTTAAAAGTTTTGCTTTCGCATCCGCTTGTAAATGCAGAAGTAGATAAAGAAGGACTTTCTGAGGTATTTTGTCTTGGACCAACACGTACTCCTGGTCATGCGATTTTTAAGGATATACATGAAGTACGTGCGGGTCATTATATGACGTTTACCTCTAATGGTTCAAATACGACACAGTATTGGAAACTTGAAAGTAAAAAACATATAGATGATATTGATACGACAGTGGAGACAATCCGCTCCATTTTACAAGATACTGTTAAACGCCAGTTAATTGCTGATAGACCAGTGGTATCTATGCTTTCCGGAGGTTTAGATTCAAGTGGTCTAACAGGTTTAGCAGGAAACGAATTTGGGAATAAAGGGGAACGTCTTCATACATATTCCTTGAATTTCATCAATGATGAAAAAGACTTTGAGCAAGACTTCCTTCGTTTTGATCGTGATGAACCTTGGGTGAAACGTGTGGCTGAATATGTAGGAACAAAGCATCACTCTATAGAGTTAGGATCAGATAGTTTAATAGAGCATTTATTAATTCCAATGCGAGCGCGTGATCTACCGGGAGTTGGGGAACTAGAAACGTCTCTTTATTTGCTATTTAAGGAAATGAAAAAAGACGCAACAGTTGCACTTTCAGGCGAATCCGCAGATGAAGTGTTCTCAGGATATCCATGGTTCCATCAAGAGAAGTTTTTAGATGCAGAGATATTCCCTTGGAGTGTTAATTTATGGTATAGTACAGAAATTTTATCAGAGGATTTTAAAGAAAAGATTAGCCCTGAAAAATATCAAAAACAAAAATTTGAAGATGCGGTTGCTGAGGTTCCTTTTTTAGAAGGTGAAAGTGATCTGCAAATGAAGCAACGTCAAATGTCTTACATGTTTATTACACGTTTCTTGCCATTTATGCTAGAACGAAAAGATCGTACAAGTATGATGAATGGCTTTGAAGTACGAGTTCCATTTTGCGATTACCGGCTTGTAGAATACTTATGGAATGTTCCATTCGAAATGAAAAGCATAGACAATATTGAAAAAGGTATTTTACGTCGAGCTTTTGAAAATGTACTTCCAGAGGATGTACTTTATCGCAAAAAAAGTGCATATCCAAGCACTAAGGATGCCTCTTATCTACAAGGTATTAGTGAATGGATGTTACATGTGTTGAACAATCCTGAATCACCTATTTTGCCATTAATTAATATAGAAAGAGTTCGTGCGATAGCAGAAGGAAAAGACGAAGTAATTTCAGGTAATGATGCACGAGGTATAATAGATTATTTACTTCAAGTTAATAGTTGGCTTCAGGAATATAATATTAAATTAGTATGGTAGATGTAATTTTCAAATAAAGAGAATAGCTGAAACATCAATGACCTAAGTGAACCGCATTTCCAATGGATTAGATAGTTATCTAATAATTGGAGATGCGGTTTTATTATCTTGATTTGCAATAACGCTAATCAGTTAGTAAATTAGAATTGAATAAGGGACATGGAAAGAACTAGGGGGAATAATATGAATTGGAGGTCCCACGTAAAGGAGAATACGATGAACCTTTTAATTAGAGAATTAGAAGTAGATGATTTAGACAATTTACCGGAGATTGATGATAGTTTTATAGTAAACTCTCGGTTAATTTTTTCTCTTTCAAAAGTAAATAAGCAAATAGAATATACAGTAGAAGACGTTCCAAGTTATGAGAAAAGTTATTTACAAGATCAATATGATGATGAACTAGCATACACTGAATATATAAATAAGCCTGAACAAGTAATTTACATAGCAATTTTACATGATCAAATTATAGGAGTAATGGTATTGAAAAAGAATTGGAATCACTATGCTTACATAGAAGATATAAAGGTGGATAAAAAATATCGTTCACTTGGAGTTGGTAGGAGGTTAATTGAGCAAGCAAAGCAGTGGGCAAAAGAAAGCAATATGCCAGGTATAATGCTTGAAACACAAAATAATAATGTAGCAGCATGTAGGTTCTATGAAAAATGTGGGTTTGTAATAGGTGGGTTGGATTTTTTAGTATATAAAGGGATACATGAAGAAAGCGATGAAGTTGCAATGTATTGGTATTTGCATTTCAAATGAAAGTAAACTAAAACTTGAATATATAAATTCCTCGCTGTTACATTCGGGACAAGCAAATAACTAAAAGAAAAAGGATGTTTCTTTCCGAGAGTAGGGGGCATCTTTGATCTTGATACCGATAATGAGACGTTATACTAACTTGACATGTATAGAGTATACAACCAAAATCAAATAATAAATCACTTCTTATAAATGGTAAAATAGGGAAAAGGAGGTCCTGTATAATGCCTTTAGAAAACTCTATTTATTACATTGGAGTTACTATTATATTAGTGATCATCGGTGCACTGCTTGGGGGGATTATACGTTTAATTCAACATACTAGTAATTACAAAAAGCAAGATTCAGTTGAGCAAAAATTAGATAAAGTTATTCAACTTTTAGAAAAACAAAACAAAGATTGACCTTACTCAAAATAGAAGTAGTTTGCAATAGCTCCCAATAACAAAAATTATGTAAATGAGCTGTCCATATGGACGGCTCATTTTATTTTTTCTTATCATGGGTGTTCTTTGAAATGCTGAAGGTAACCAATCACTATCAAGCTAACAAAAGAAAATATCCTCAAAACAAAAAATAAGCCGGTCTTTGTCAAAAAGTAGGTGTTGTAACAGTAGTATGGTCCCCTTATTAAACCGTTGATTCAGTCACTCCGGGCTGATGAGTACTCTTGTTGATACTTCTAAACAGCTAGATAATTGGGCTAAAGAAGTTATAGCTATATTTTGGCCAACTCATACACATAAATCTACTAAATCTTTTGCTTGGTACTGTCTGTTTTGTTGCATAAAACCAACATCTCTAGCAAGATACTGTAAGGTATTTGGAGATAAAAAACTTTGAATTTCTTGAGCAAATAGTTCTAATTCATCATACACAGAAACAGACATGAAAAAGCCATCCTTTCCTATAATTCTACAGAAAAAAATTTCTATTCTTATATTTGTAGGATAGTTTTAGATACAAGAATAAAGAAATTAGTAATATATATGTGTCTTAATGTAAAATATACATTGCATTTTTGTATGTAATAATTTAATATATAGAACATAAGATTTATAGTATGAAGTTATCATTTACAAATGAGACGTATTTAAAGTCTATAAGTAAAGAGAAAATTGCAAGAGTAAAAAAAGTCTAACTCAACTGAAGTTGGTCGATATTGTAAACGCTACGCGACAAACCACTAGTCTGATTGAAAGTAATAAGTCTAACCCTTCTTCAAAATTTTATATTTGTATAGATGGAAATCTTTATAATAGTTTAGATAAATTACTTGGGAGGAACTTTAAAATGGAAAAACTAAAAAAATGGTTTTCACTCAGTACACACAAAGATGAAAGAATTCAACAAATTGAAATGAAAATTTGGGCTCAATCTGGAATTGTTGTCCTACTTTTAGCTTTTATAGATGTTATCATAAGGGGAGCATATCTTCATCGCCCATTTCTAGAATGGATTGCTTCATTAGCCATTATATTTTGTTATATGATATTCTTTTTTATTAAATCTATTTTGACTGGTGTTTTTGAAACAGATATTAATAATAAAGAACAATTAAATGAAAAATTAAAAGAAAAAATGAGTAATACCTTTATTTTTTGTTTTGTCGCAATAGGTGCTACTACATACAAATATTACTTCCCTAAAGATTTCGGTGGATGGTTAGCAGCAATAGTAAAATTCATTATACTTTTCGTTTTCCTATTTGGTATTCAATATCTTATTACAGTAATAGCGTGGAAGAGATCCAATAAAATTTAATAAATATAGACAAAAAAGCTTATCCTTTAGCACTTAATGATAAGCTTTTTTATTATTTTTTTATCGTTTTTTTGTTTTTATGGTATTTGCTTCTCTTAGGTTGATAGCGATGTGGTGGTACTCCATCACTATCAACCTAAGAGAATGATTCCACTATTTAAGAAAAAATTAATTTGTTTTGATTGAAAATAGTTTATAAAGTTAATATTTAAATATAAATAATTTGAATATTAATATGTTATCATTTGAATGATTCAGATATGGGCTACAAAGTTAATATTTGTAGCTAAGGTCATTTTTACATATGAAAGAATTAAATTATGAAAAGGCGGTATTTATTATGAAAGCAAGTGAACTACTCGTCACTTAGCAAAGCTTGAAGTGGGAGCTTCTCAGTTCCACGACGAAAGTACCCTTTCGTCTCCCGGAGCGTTACTTCGGGGTGTTCCACCCCTAGATGTCCAACGCTTGGACGCTCTTTTGGTACGGTTGATATTTTACGCAGGAACCGAATGGCTTGGTTTTCGCACTCTATTTTCTTCCTGCAACCTCATATATCAAGTTATCAAAGAACTTCATATAGCTAGTTTATCAAAAGTTTTTGGCTATGCCAAACCGAAATTCATCTCCCACCTACCGTTGGGCTACGTCCTTCACACGCTTGAGGAAGGAGAATTCTTTTGGGGAATTCGTTAAATTAGCAGGCTTAACAATTGCAGCAAGTTTATTGTTGGCAGCGTGTGGTACTGAAGAAGCAAAAATAGAGCAAGATGCGAAGAAAGAGGAACAAAAAGAAAAAGTTAAAGCATTTCAGGAAGAAAAGCAGCAAGAACATAAGAAAGTAGCTGTGCAGCAATCGACGGATAAATCAAAACAGCATGAAAATGTAGTAAAGGATACAGTTAAAGAAGAACCAAAAGCAGAGTCAACACCAGTTAAACAACCGAAAAGCAGTGGGCTAAATGAAGCGCAAGCACAAGAAAAAGCGGAACAATCGATGACAGCACAAGGCCAGGGAGCGCGAAATAAAGATGTGAAATTAAGTCAATTAGGAATCCAAACAGCAAAGGATGGAATTAAGGTGGCTGCACAGGCACAAGATGTCCATATTGAAGAAAAAGACAGTCTAACTCGAATTGTTATTATCGTTCCAGCTGGAACAACGAAAGAACGAGCGCAACAAGTAGGCGACATAGCAGCGCGCCAGGTGGCAAGTTTCGGGACAATGGGATTAAATGTAGATTTGAAAGCACCATCAAAAGACTATTTAGGGGAATATTAGGAAAATTTCTCTGGTGATATCGGTATCTATGACAGTAATGAAAAACAATTAGTACGTGGATCTATTTCCAAGTTAAATCCAACAAAAATTAAATGGTAAGAAAAACAAGGTCCCTACACATTGTGTGGGGATTTTTCCATAAAGAAAAAAACCTTAAGGGGTATTCGGACGACTCGAATTATTGTATAGTAATGCATATTGATTATTAAAATTAACTATACAAATAATTTATTATAATTCCGTGTACTCTAGCTGATATAATGTTTAAGGGAATTATTGGCTAATTAGTAAGGCATATATGTTATATTAGGGGGGATACATAAGTAATGTTAGATGCTATTTTTGCAGTTGTAGAAATACTCTTCGGTTTTTTTGTATTTATAATAGCTTTATTTGCTTATCTCTTTTCAACAGGAGAAGAAAAGCAACAAGCAAAAGAGGAGCTAAAGGAACTTTCTAAAACTGCTCTCATCCCATTTGTGGTGTTTGTAATCGTAATATTATTTTTTGTTATTAAGGTGATTGATCATGATAATAAAGTTGAACAAGAACAACAAAGGCAACATGAAGAGAACTACCAACGTTACCATAATGATAGTAATTCTAATCTTGATAAAAGCCTGGAACAAGATATTAAATAATATAGATAAGAACCTCGCCATTTCCATAAGATGGCGAGGTTCTTACGCATAAAGAAAAGACACTCTAAGGTGCTTTTCTAATAGTTTTTTAGCAGAAGCAACTGCATCCGATAATGATTAATAGTATAAAGAGTACAACGAGTAAGGCAAAGCCTCCAGCAAAACCGCAGCCTTCGCCGCAACTACCACCATATCCCATAATAATAGTTCCTCCTTTAGATAAGAGAATAAAACTAGAGTTCATTCCACGGATTTTAATGGGTTCACTGTAACTTATGTTTGTATGTATGAATTGAGCAGGTCCTTTTGAAAATAAGGGAAAGATAATGTAATGTGTTTCCCCTGAGTGTTGATAAATTACACATTTTTTAAAAACAAATTATTTAATGTAATGTATTAATCCTAACAGAAGAGAGGATTAGCCATGCAATTAGTTTGTTTTAAAGTTGTAAACGGACAATACTTTTTAGTTGTAGAAGGTATCGAGATTCCTGCGCCAATTCCAGCGTTTGCTGCAGCTTTATTAATTGGTTTAAGAGTAATCCCGCTTTGTTCTTAATTTAAGGAATTCCAAACGGCACTAACTTTCAATCGATAAACCCTTAAGCATATGAATGCTTAAGGGTTTTCTATTAATAAAAAAAGACGCCATAAGGCGTCCCCACAATTAGGTAGATAAAACTTTAGTTTTCCAATTTAAAGAAATTTTGTATCAGCTCTTTGAAAGTATATCATAATATCTGATTGGCTTATTATGCATTATTACATACTTTTATCAAATCCTCTATTTTCTATTTGATAAAATAGAATTCTAATATTACTAAAAATCAAATAAATATTTCTAAAAACCCAAAATATTTAAAAGGATAACAAAAGTGATACATTTAAGGTGCAAATTATAAAAAATATTAAAGGGGGAAAAAGCAGTATTAAAAAAGCAATTATAAGCGGTGGGCAGTTATACAAGTTATATGAACCTGAATTTTGTTGAAAAAGGATACTCATTTAAGTGTACTTTTTCTGACTTGGACCAACTTAATTTTAATAATATGAATGTTGGATACAGATCTAATATGGGTATATTGAAAGGAATTACCAAGATTGCTTTAGGTATCCTAGCATACAGTATAATCTTATTATTTAAATGAATTGTATTACCTAAGCCAAAGGGTTGAAAAACGTATTTAAAATTGTAATACCTTTGCAGAGATAAAAAAGTTATTTAATTGAAGCACCTGTTAGTTAAAGTAAGTTTTTTGAAATCTTACTATTTTATGATGAATTCTGTAATGTAATGATATGGCGGCATTTGTCTATTGAGTTTTCAGAAGGATTTAAAGTCGTATATCTAAAAAAATGTAAACATATATATTTAAGAGAGAATTGAACTTCAAAGTATAACTATAAAATGTGCTGGGTGTACTGACACATTTATTACTGGAAAAACAAACTATTTAAGAACAGTGCTATCAGATACTACAATTGTACTGGTCACGTTAATTATTTCTCACTTGTAATAGCTTATAATAACAGGGGGAATTGTAGTGTTTTGATATGTATCTGTTTCACTATATTAACTATTATTTCATCGGGCTCCTTACTGAAATAATGAAGAATCATCATTTGTTTATTCTGATTTCTGGAAAAATTTTAATAGATTCATGCTGAACAAATATACTTTTTAGGAAGAGGAGAGATTATTGATGGATAATCAATTACTATATCAACAGCAAAAAAGAGAAAAGGCACTCGTGATTGGAGCTGGTATTGCAGGTTTGCTTACTGCACGCGTGCTTTCCAGTTATTTTGAGACAGTGATAGTTGTTGAAAAAGATGAGTTACCTCAAAAACCATCTGAACGTCCAGGTACACCCCAAGACTTTCATCCTCATCGTGTATTACCACGCGGAGAAATAATTATGAACCGTTTCTTTCCTGGATATGTTGATGATTTATTAAATCTAGGGGCCCATAATGTCAAGAATGATAAAATGATTCGATTTTCTCCTTATGGGGCACTTGAACTAGTTATAGAACGAAAAGGTGCAGCGAGCAGTCGAGCGTTGTTAGAATGGACAATCCGCCAACGTGTACAAGAAATTCCTAATGTACATTTTCATTCAAAGCAAGCGGTGACAGGTCTTCTAACTTCGTCTGATCACAAGCGCGTTATTGGGATCAATATTCAAGAACGAGATGAATTAAAAACAAAGCGAACTGTGTTAACTGATTTGGTAATTGACACATGTGGTCGTCAATCTAAACTCAATAAATGGCTTACATCTATGGGATATGATGTTCCAGAACCAGAACGTTTAAAGGTGAATTTTGGATATAGCACGAGATATTATAAAGTACCTCCACATATCAAAGAGAAATTGAGTGCAATTTCTGAAGGAGATCCTGCTAAAAACGTTGGAGCTGTAGGGCTATTATATATTGAAGATAACATAGCTCAAGCGCTACTATTTGTTGCTGGAGGTACGCACTATCCGCCAACCAATTCAAAAGAATATGAAAAAGAACTGGATTCATTAGTTACCCCTATGATGAGGGAGTTAATCAAAGAGTTAGATCCAATTAGTGTCCCAAGAGGATTTAGAGCGCAGGAATCAACTCGTCAACATTTTGAACAAATGGAAAATTGGCCATCTGGATTATTAGTGTTAGGTGATGCTTTTTGTAACTTTGATCCCATTTATGGACAAGGGATGACCGTAGCCGCCATTGAAGCTGAAATGTTAGATACTTGTTTAAAAGAACATTCTACTCATAAATCCGGATTCGAACGCAAAGTGCTGCAACGTATGCAACAGGCTATTGAGCCGGCATGGTGGCTGAGTTCAATTGCGGATTTACGTTGGGAAGGTGTTGAACATGTAGGAGCAGTTCCACTAAAAGGTGTGAAATTTACACAGAAATATTTTGATTTATATCTTAAACAAGCTTTAAAGCAAGCAAGGGATGGTAATTCTACCATGCTCCAAAAATATATAATGATGAATGGGCTAGTTTATTCGCCTCATGAAATCATTAACTCAGATATGTTAAGCATGTTAATCACTGATGATGAGACTTTGGAAGGGAATGAACTTTTGAACGAACTTGGAGAAGTAGATAAGAGATCACTGCAAGAAAGAATACATGAACTAATCCCTTCCTTTACATTAGCTTTTGAGAATAGCATTCCAAATCTATTCTCTTCCATTTCAATTTCTAATGCCAAATGAGGAAAAGGTAGTACAAATCAATGAATATTTGTATTAGATATACTCTAATTTTTTATATCTTACACACTATATCAAAGAAGAAACATAACCTCTTATTTTCTGCAGGTATATGTTTCTTTTTATCATTTTAGCCAAGAAGACTCCTTCCTCAAGGAGCGTGAAGAGTCACAGCCCAGTGAGTAGGTGGGAAAGGAGGAATCATCTAATATATATTGGATGATACTTTTTTGTTTTATGAACAAAAAGGCTATTGAAAGGGTCCTGATATGAATATCAAACCCTTTTCAATATGTATAATTATTTCACTGCCTCTTTTAATTCTTTTCCAGCCTTAAAAGCAGGTGCTTTTGAAGCCGCGATTTGCATTTCTTCACCTGTTTGTGGGTTACGTCCTGTACGTGCAGATCTTTCACGTACTTCAAATGTACCAAAACCAAGAATCTGTACTTTCTCTCCATTTGCTAGCGCATTTGTTATTGTATCTAATAACGCTTGTGTTGCTGCTGCTGCATCTTTTTGTGTAAGTTCAGCTTTTTCTGCTACTACTTTTGTTAATTCTGTTTTATTCATTTTCTGCACCTCTTCATATGTAATTAGGTGACTATTATAACGTGTGATTACTTATCATGCAATTATACTGTACATAGAAAAAGGCATAAGAAGGATATTAATTATCGCGCTAAACTCTGTTCATATTTCTTTACATCTTCCATAGTTTTAAATATTAACACATCAAAAACTCCTTTTTCATTCCCACATACAACAACAAAACCATCTGTTGCTTCCAGAACTCTACCGACGCCACCATCTGTAAGTGTAATACTGGTGAGATGTTTTACGTTCAGTTTTTCTTCTTTTCGAATGTAAGTAGTTATGGGTGTTCCTACAGGAAATGCGTCTGTGATCTCTTTTGTTGTATATGTCCCATCATCTATTGATTGAGTTTTAGCTGTAATAGAATCAGTTTGAGTGGCACATCCTGTTGAACATATTAAAAGAATTCCAGTAATAATACTTACACAAGCTGTTTTTACCATTCACAAAATCCTCCTATAACTGTTCGTATTGTCAACCCATTTAGGGTAACAAATTATATATACGAAGTTTGTTGGATTATATGAGTCGTAATTCAACAAAGATACAGTTATTTTGGCAGAATATGTTTCAAACAAAAGAAAAGACACCCTAAGGTGCCTTCCTGCGACTGGAACCATCGTAATATGGTATTGGGTGCCAACCCGAGTATTATTTTGCCAGATTAAGTAATTTGGGTTGTTGAGAAATATAATTCAAATCTATATTTTGTTTACTTTTGCCTTGTTAGCTTTTTTGTTGTGGATTTTCCAATCTGTTCAGATTTACTTTTACTATCATCGGTAATTACTATCTTGATACTTCCTTGAGCCTTTTTATCATTTTAGCCAACAAGACTTCTTCTTCAAGGGGCGTGAACCCTTCATATTAAGAGGAATTAATCGCGGCTTACTAAATATTATAGATCACCTCTTTACTTATAGAATCATCAATACAGAGTCTTTACGACTTTTCATTTTTCTTTCACTTTTATAGGAGAGGGAAGGGGAATGAGCTAAGATAAAGCTGGTTTAGTAGATTTGTTTTATTTTAAAATAAGTTTGAATGAAGGAGACAATTTGCTAAATACACTATGTTGTTCATTTCCTTCTTGATTCATACCTGCCTGATAAGATGAAAATCCTTTATACGTTTTTCGTTTCCATTGCCACAAGCCATTACTTTGATCGAATTCACCATAGTATTGATTGTAATCCAGTTTGTTTCCAGTGTTTTTATTAAAATTATTGCTGATAAAAATACGGCTATTACTTGCATAGATTTGGTTATTGGTAATTACATTGTTTCGGGTATCGTAATTTAATTCGATTTGGCCACTCTCTTGATCTTTTGTATCATTTTTATAAATCACATTGTTCGTAATCGTGTTATTTTCAGCATATCCTTGCTGATTGTCATATCCACCAATTGCAATACCACTCATGATATTATTGGATATCGTATTCTCTCTAACAGTAATTTGGCTTGCGCTTTTTCCTGCATGTTCGCTGGCTACTTCAATACCAAGATCATTTTCATAGCTTTGATTTTGCTCAATGATAATTTCCTTCCCACCATCCACGTAAATACCATCAGCTGAATATTCATTATAACTAGTATTATTGATGGATGAATTGTGATGGACAATGTTATTACGAACAACTCCATTCCGTGCTTGATCTAAAGCAGCTACTGGAGATACGCCCTCATGTCCAATCAGAACAATTCCAATATTGTTGTTATCATGTACTTTGTTATTGGTAACTTCAAAGGAATCTACATTCCCATTCACAGCAATTGCTTCACTAAGCCCTAATTTCAAATTTGTTACTTCGTTATTATCGATAACAATATGACTTAGATTATTTTGTGCACTAGATGAAGTACCGTATAAAGCAATACCGTGTGCATTTCCGTTCTTTACATTTGCTTCGATGTCGTGGATATAATTATTTCTAATATTAATGTAACTTCCTGTTCCTGTGATATAAATACCAATAGGGGTTTCGTTAACTTTTGTTGATTTTAAATTGCGAAATTCTAATCCTTTTACTTGAATATAGTTTTTGTCTTCTATTGTAAATAACCCATCATCTTCTAACTTGACTTTAGAACCATCTAGAATGACTTTTTCATCCTGGTAATTTTGAAATGTAATGGGTGCTCCTGAGGCACCAGAATGAGTGACACGAACCTTTTGGTTATAAACTCCGCCTCTTATGTAGATTGTACTTCCTTCTGTTGCGACATTAGCAGCTTTTTGAATGGTAGCGAAAGGTTGATCTAATGTACCGGGATTGAGGTCGCTTCCTGTTGGGGATACATAGTAATTTGTAACAGGATTTGCATTGTTATTGGATTGTGCAAAGGTCGAGGTAGGAAGTGTGAAAATTAACATACTGAAAGAAAGGATAAAGATAAAAAGAGATTTCTTTAATGAGGGAAATATTGTTTGATATTTCATTATGCTCCTCCTTCTTTTTATAAGCATTCCTTCTCAACTATATAGTTAAAACTGACGATTTATATCTTGTACTAATAAAAAAAGACCCAGTAATGTATTCTGGATTAAGAAACACCAACTCCTATGGTCTACGTATTCTATCTGAAACTAAATTTTTAATAATTCATGGTTTTTCGTATAAAATCAAATCATATATGTGTACTTGAAGGAATACGGATATTAAAATCGGTAGACGAGGGAATGAGGGATACTGATACTAATTTTAAGGGAAGTTATTCAAAATATATTTTCTATTCAATTAAATCTTCCCTGTGTATCACGTTAACTGTTGTACTAATTGGATTGGTAAGATTAACAGATAATTATTTAAAGTGGGGGTAGTTCAATAAATATGAAATTAACATTGTTTAATATAAGTATTCAAAAAAGTTTATCAAGTTTTAATATTCGAAAAATCATTTATATAAACAAGTATGTTGTGGTAACATTTAACAAAAGGGGGTAGCGTATATGAATGTTGAAATTATTTCTAAAGAAGAAATCACAAAATTATTAAACGACTGGTATCAAGCTATAATTTCACAACGTGTATTACAGTCTAATAAAATAAAAGAAGAGATTGCAGATAAAATCAATAATATTAAGGAAGACCAAACAATATTAGTCTACTATGCTTTATTGAATGCACGGTATAATCTGCTAATTCGTGATATGGATAGTTCAAAAGATATTTTGGATAAAATTGAGCCATTACAAGAGCCTACAGAAACATTTTTAGAGTACTATCATCATTTATTTAAAGCAATTTATGCTACTAATACAGCAAACCATAGTGAAGCAAGAATGCAATTTGAAGAAGCTGAAAAGTATTTAGAGTACATGCATGATGAAATCGAAAAAGCTGAATTTTATTATTGGCTTGCAGTTCATTACTATCACATATTGAAACCAATCCTAGCAGTTCAATTTGCTACGAAGGCAAATGAAGTATTTTCAATTAGTTCAGGGTATGAATTAAAAACTGCTGCTTGTTTGAATACTTTAGGGATGGCACACACTCGCTTAAGTGATTTCGAAAGTGCAGAAGAATATTTACTTTCAGCATTGGGTACTTTCCAAAAATCTCATGACGAAAGTCTTACTAAACGTGTAAAGCACAATTTAGGACTTTTATATGCAAGTCAAAACATGTCAGAGTTAGCAATTAAGCATTTAGAGGAATCACTAGAAAACAACGCTAAAACGATGTTTCTTTTAGCAAGAGAACATTTTAAGTTAGGTCATAATCATAATGCTAATGAATATATTGAGAATGGCTATAAGATTAGTGACTTATGTTATCGTCATCATTTTCAAATTTTAAAAGCAGTACATAACTATGCACCACAAGAAGAATTAGAAAAGGTGGTCATGGAAGGTATTTCGTATTTTGAAAAAGAAGAATTATATGATTGGGTAAAAGAATATGCTTATCTTTTAGGTAATATATTCTATGGTTCAGAAAATCACGAAAAAGCCAGCAAGTATTTACACATCGCTTTAGATGCAGACAAAAAGAGTATAGAAAGAAGGGCGCTAAAATGAAAAAAGCAATCTTATTAATGATGATGTTATCCGCTGTTTTTACTTTTGGTCTTACTAATGTAAAAGACGTATCACAAAATGAAACTATTGAAGTGTTTATGGATCATGGAGAGCATATTTAATTATCTAAAAAAAGAGGGAGCTGCGAGCACCCTCTTTTTTAATTATGACCATATTAATTTAGAAATAACATAAGTAGCAGTAAGAATGAAAAATATAAAGGATAATGTTCCATAGTACCAAATACTGTCTGATTTACATTCTTAAATACCAAACCATACATTCTTCTTTACACCAAATGCTTTAAGGGTGGAGTTGCGGCTAGAACGATTGAACCGCTTCTATTTACATCACCGACTACTGCTAATTTTGTATGCATAGGGTCTAATCCCATTTTGATGCAACTTACTGAAGCGTAAAAACTTCATAGAACTACACATAAGATGATTTTATTGGTTAGGATTGAATAGTCATACACTGTGATTGCCCCTTCATAAAAGGGCGTATGTTCTTTTATGAAGGGGGATTTTAAATATAATGTAAAAAGCATCTTTTAAATGCAAAAAACTTCTCTATTATATTATAATTACTAAATGTTGTTAATTATGATTTTGAAAGCAGTGAAAATAATGGAATTATCTTCAATATATTTCACATTTGTATTAATGATTTCTTTAGAAAGGGTAGTAAATCATTATAAGAAGCTTGTGGATTTTTTAGATGATTATAATATGTACAATGAACTCAAAATGGAATTAAAAAGTGAATTTTCCAAGCCCTATAATTATTGATAAATAACAGATTCTATATAAAGTTATTTTTATTATTTAAGGATACGAATTATATAAATTATTGAAGAATTAGCTTATTGGCTTATAATTTTAATAGGTTTTCAGTGAAACAGTACCATATAGTGGATCTCAATTCATTCTTAGGGAGGAGATGATAAATATTCACATAACAAGAATCAATTGAATTCGTATACAGGGAGATGAATAGGGATTGAATCAAAAATATAAGTATAATGGAATGAGTAGTGTGTTTCATTATGTAATAGATCAATTAGATAATGTAGATCAAGGTGTTTTTGGACCCGTTTCATTTCTTGATTATTTATCAGGATTAGGATTTCCAAAGTTAAAAGCACCTGATGCAATTTCTATTGACTCTTGGGAAAGACTACATCAGTCATTAAAAAGTAATGATTGCATGGTTTTAAGATTAGGTAAATCCACAGGGGCAGGAACACAGTTTGCTGTGGTTAAAGTAAAAGATAGATTAAGTGAATATTTTCTTTTTGATGAGAAAATATTTACAAATGAAGGGGTAGAATATTTTCCGGAAGTAGAGGATAATCAATTACTTGCCTATCAGTTGTTGCCCACTTTAACAGAAGCATCTATAGTAAATCTTGGCTTCACATCAGGGCTTGTCAGTAAGGCATTAGGGTTAGATGAATTTAAACCTATTTTTTCACCTGCTACATGCAATTCTACATTTACGTTTTCTTTTAAACCACATTCTTCAATGGATAGAAATTTAATTCATAAAAATGGGCAAGTAGAGATTGATGCCATGTTCGTTGAAAAGCGTAATAAAGTAAATACTTTGTTCGTGATAGAAGCAAAAGTTGGTAATAAACATAAGTCTTTAGCAAAACATAAGTTATTGTATCCTGTTCTTGCTGTTGCCCCACAGATTCCAGATAGTATACCAATTGTACCTGTTTATTTAAAAGCACACTATGAAGAAGATGGTATTCATTTTCATATCGTAGAATGTGAAATTCCAGACCCAAGAAAAAACTTAATAGGATACAATGAGCTACAAGTAAAACACGATAAACATTATATTTTACCTTCCAAATTGCTAGAGTACACATGGAAGAAGTAGTAGGAAAGCAAGCTAATATATTGATTCATTCGGGGAATATTATATAAAAAAATAACAAAAGGCATATCTAATAAATAACAAACGCCTGTTGTATGTTAATAATTTTAATTATTTATTGAGTACGTCTTTTGTTTTTTAGTTCTGTTATTTTTGTTTTTATTGATACTAAGAATCCAGCTTTAAGTTGAATCCTATATATACATTTAGTTTTTACATCTTCCTTTTGTAAAACAATTATTTGATTTTTTGAAGAGTTTCTATCTAAATTGATTTCCTCAAAGCGAGGGTAATTAAAAGCTTCGGTTTGATTAGGATGTATAATATGCATCCTTCCCAAGAGGATCAGAGAAGAAGGGTTTTTAATTATAAAGGATTAATGTTTTCAGTAAAAAGTAAGTTAAGGAGAAGACAATATGATTTCCGTTATTGTAAATTATATTAAAGAGAAAAGTAAGTTGCTATATACTATAGCAGTAATAGGAGTAATCTTTTATTTTATAAATAGTCAATGGAGTGAATTTAAAAGGAATTGGTATTCCTTAACCCCTATTATTAAAATTATATTAATACATATGCCAAGCGTATTATTAATATTTACTTTTGTATGTGCTACTATATCCTTATTTAAAATTAGTAATAGAAAATCAAATGAAAAAATGACAGATTATTTAAATTCTCAAAAAATTGAAGTAGAGACAGATGAATTTTTCAGGCCTGTAGGAGCAGCTGTTATTGAGGAATATGATTTTTTTGAAGGAAAAGAAACTAAGACAATAAAAATTAAAGTTAAAAATAAAGAAGAAAACCTTATTGAGTTTATAGATGGATTCATTTCATTTTACTACAAAAAAGAACGAGTAAAGGTAGTGCCAGTTAAAATAAAGCAATTAAATAAAGGATATTCTGAAAGGATATACTATAATAAAATAGATAAAGATACAATTAACTGGGATCATTTTGATTTCTATATAAATGAGATGAAGATTGATGATGAAATTTATACTAATGTACGTTTAAGGAGTCCTAGTGTATATAAAACATATTATTTTTATTTAAATATAGATGAATTTATAGATAAAAAAATATTTGGAATTAGAATAAAATATAATTTAGTTTGGTTAAAAGAGAAGTTTAGAATGGGTTTTAGAATAGTGCGGTTTTATTGTTCACCTAGAGAATATCAAATTAAGAATGGTAGGGTCTACACAAATATTTGGAGGAAAATATATAGTTTATTAAAGAATTTCGTAGTCTATGCTCTTTTTGGTAGTCTTATTTTATTATTTTTAATGTCATTATTAGACATTATTGATATGTTTAAAGAAATTGCTGGTATATTTAAAATGCAAGATGGTCAATAATCTATTTTTATGTAAAATTGTTGATAAAATCTATATTTATAGAAAATTCCCATTTAAATGGTTTTACTTCCATATATTAAATGTTATCTTATTGATAGGGTGAGAAATCCCTATTGTTATTTAAATCATTTATAAAGGGAGGAGTTAATATTATGAAACTTCGTTATGCTCTTGTAACATCGGTTGCTTTTCTAAGTATTTTAGGTATCGGAACTACTGATTCACAGGCTTCCACTAATTTTAATGTGGGAGACCAGAAAAAATTAACACAAACTCTCAACATTAGGGATTACACAGTTACTTTACCAACATTTTTTAATGGATATCAACTTACTTATCATGAGCCAGGAATGACTTATCGTACTAGTAATGATTTAATTAAAGTTTCTTCTACCGGACAATTAACAACTTATTTTTCCACAACAGCAAAAGTATATGTTTATAGAAATGGCGTATTAGATCATACAATCACAGTAATTGTTGGACAAGGTTAAAATTAATTAAGGTATTCTATATTTCTTAACAGATAACTAGTAATTTGGATAAGTATTCTATGAGAAAATATTTTGTTCGTAGATTATAAAAATCATCAGTTGTTAGTTGATAGTAGATCTAATTAAGAAATAATAGAAACAAAACGTATTAACATTAATTCCCTATTTTAAGTAAGTATAAGGAATTAAATGAATTTCAAGTGTAAAAGCTCCTGACGATAGGGGCTTTTTATTATATAATTATGCTTTTTTCAAAAAAGAGTTTAGGATAACTCGCCCCCTCATTGATTATATTAATATATTAGAAATAAGTGGTATGATATATCTAGAAATAATGCAATGGGAGAGATTTAAGTGAAAAAAGTATTTTCTTTTTTTTCTAACACAGTCGAAGAATTTGAAGCATTCATAAAGGCAGGTACTTTTTATTGGCCCCGAGCGCTTGCAAAAAAGACAAAGTATCAACAAAAAGGTAATGAATATGAACAAATGGAAGAAAATATTGGGGATGCAGTTTATATTGTTGTAGGGACAAAGGTTAAAAATGATATAAAAGACCCCATATTAAAGGGAAAGATTACAGGGGCACCAATGGTTACGCATAAAGGAATTGTAAAAGAGGTATATAACCGACCTGTTATGGGGTATCGATATACACATGGTCGTAATACTACGGATAAATCATTTATGCTTCCTTTTGAATTCCTCAAAGAGATGAAACAATTAGATACATATATGGGGAAGGAATTTTCTACCGAAAATAAAATAGAGTTAGAGCAAGCTATTGAAATGGGAAAGATAATTAAGCGTTTATTAGATCATGATGAGATTCACTTTCAAAGAGCCTTTATTAAAAAAGGTACTATTTTTATTAAAAATGATAATTCAGAAAGCGTTTTTAGGTTGGATAATATGTTGATAGATTTGTCATATAGGGAAGCAGGTGTCAGTGAGCGACTAACTTATCGGGAAATGCCTAGTAAACAGTCAGTACATAAAATTGTGGAAGAGTGTAATAAAGCCGGGTTAAATGGAAAGGAACTCATTAAAAACTTGAGAACATGGCGTGCTAAAGAATTTGTTAAAGTTGAAATAAAAGAAGAGATTTTTCAGGAGCTAGATGGAAAACTTCAAGAAGGTGTAAGTACAAGATTAATTGTAAAAGAAGATAATAGTGATAGTTTACTTACGGATATAAAGAAGAAAATTGGTTTTGATTCTAATAACACAGAAAATCAAAAGGATGTGGTACATATGAATTTACCTAAAAATCAAATTTTGTATGGTCCACCCGGAACCGGGAAAACTTATTCAGTTGTACGAAAGGCGTTGGAAATAGTTGATCCAGAGTTACATCAGCAGTTAATAGAAAATAATGCTGATCGTAAAGAGTGGATGGGTGCATACCAACGATATACTGAGGAGAAGCAAATTCAATTTTGTACATTCCATCAATCATATTCATATGAGGATTTTGTAGAAGGGTTACGTAGTGATGCAGAGGGAAACTTTAGGCCAACTAATGGTATATTTATAGATATTTTTACTTGCTTTTATAATCCAATCTAACTCTTTATTTGTTAAAGTTGAAAGTTGTGCTTCTGGTTTCATATTGTCACTTTTTAACGCTTTTTTTCGGAAACTAAATTTACAAACACCATGTTTTAAATTATAGGTAATTATTCCGCAATGCTGCGGGACTAATTCAGTGACCTTTTTTAAATGTGAAGGATGAATAATGACATAAACATACTCAAATACCTTTGAATAGTCTGTAATTTGTTTATGTAATTTATCCAATGTGTCTAGTTCTGTCTTTATTTCATATGCAATAGACTTACCATTAATCCTTCCGATATCTAACCTACTTGAATTTATTTTTAATTCAAATACAGTAATTTCATTAAGGCGATTAAGGTGATTTTTAATAAAATTGTATTTTATGGTAATTTCACCAGGGAAGTATTTCATAACCAACTCATTTATAATAGCGTGACCGACTACTGTTCGTTTAAAGGGTTTTATTTTATCAAATACTTCATTTGGAATTATTTCTTGTATGTTAGTCCAAATTTTAGAATCGAAGTCAAAAGGATTATATGATGAGTAAAGGAGTCGGGAGACCCTCTCTAGTTCATGTTGAGGTAAATTATCTTCTATAATTGTTAAACATTTACGTAACACCTTTCTATCCTCCTTTTCTAAAAGCCTTTCTCATTATAAATTCATTTATGTATTTTTTCTATAAAAAAGTTTTATTAACCTTTAATTTTATGCTTTAAATTACTCTATGTTATATAAAATAGATAGGATATTAATAAGTTGGCTTAATAGCTAAATTATACCAATTTAATGTGAAGACTGTAAATATTGCGTTTTATAAATTGATTAAAGGTATTAATATATGACAAAACGAACTTATCCATATTCAATAAAAAGCTTACCGATTCGTATAATCATTAAGCATTTTTGTGTAGTATATGTTTATTTATTATATAAAGGTGTAAAAGAAGGTGCACTTACTAAGTTTAGAAACGATGGTTCTAATGTGGTATTAGCATTGAAAAGAAGTGCTAACATTAGATTGAATAAGACGGTATAAAGTTTAGATACATGAAGAAATCCGTCTCTTGTGAGTCGGATTTTCTTTTTATATATATAAGATAAGATTGCCTTTCTTATATATAAAATTATGAATAGATAGGAATTAATTCTTGTTTAAAATCTTCATACATACCTAAAGCAATTTTTAAAATTTTTTCTAAGCTGTCATAATCGCTAAATAGTACGGGCTTAATTCTAGTATCTGGAGAAATTAAAAGTCTTGAATATAGACTCCATGGACTACCTAATCTTAGTTCATCATTATGATAAACTACCCAAGTAAAATCCAGAACGTTTACTTTAATACCAATATTAAAATAAAATAAATTTTCTTTTTTATCACCTAGTTCTCCAACTTTTAAAAACTTTTCTTTTTTATCATAAACTGATTTATAACCTAGCTTTTCAAGTATTTGTTGAATTTCTTCAATATTGGGATTAGGAATGATTTCTTCGGCATCATAATTTTCTCTCGAAAAAGAAGAAAGTTCTGTGTATCTATTAACAAAGTCAATTTTTTTTAGTGCTGTTTCTATTTCAGGTTTTAATTTTAAGCTCATAATTATTCCTCCCTAAATCTTAATGTTACACCGTATTCTTCAGCTATTTCTTTATACTTTTCTATATTTTTAATGTTTTTATTAGATGCTGGCACCTCTAAAATATAGTCTCCATTAAGTTTTAGGCCATCTAACTTAGGATACTGATTTGATCTTATTATCATTATTCTCTACCCAAAAACTCCCATAATTTCCTCCTTTCTTTTTAAATTATTATGTATATCTTTATTTATGTAGGTACCTTAACATATTATCATTTTTGTTGGAATGAATATTCTGAAAGTTATTTATCAACCACACTCGAAGAAGGAATTTTATTGTTATTTTGTGGAATTATGATAATCATAGATAGAAACGAGGAGGATGGGGTAGCTATGAGCACACCTGTAGTACCTAAAGAACAAATTAAAAATTCGTTAGATATTTGGTATCAATTTATGTTAAACCAAGATTTTGTGCAATCAAAAACATTAAAAGAAGAAATCGAATCGAAAATAAGTCATATCGAAGAAAATCAACAAATATTATTTTATTATTCATTATTAGATTTTAGATATAAAGTATTAAGCGATAGTATGAATATTTCACATGATGAATTTGCTAAAATTGACTCAATTGTTTCGTTAAGATTGTAAAGAAGTGTACTTAAGCCAACGTGGCAGTTTAGTTGAAAAATATTATAATATTATTAAAATTTAAGAAATGAATGAATTTACTTTTAGCAAAGTTTTGCAGTTAGCTATATAAAAAGCCACAAGAGCACTAAATTCTTGTGGCTTCACTTTTACTATTCATGTTAAAAGTCTAAATCTTTTTCATTACCATCATAATCTACTAGTAATGATCCTTCGTCTAAGGTATCCATTAACCATTCCACCAAGCCATTCCATGATCTAGAAACGCTGTGAATCTCCCTATCCCATTGTATTACCGTTGCATCGTATCCATTGCTTGATTCTAAGTCTATACAAATCGAGTCACCATAGTTTAAATCTGCGATGATTAAATACGTGTCTGGCATCTTTATCGGTCTTCGTTCTTTTTTAAACGAATCATTTAGATAGGAGCCACCACGCTGTTTTTGGCCCCGAGCAGCTGTATGAATTTCTGACAGGACTGTTCCAGGTATAAATAATTCTCCACCATTACACACTTGGAGAAAATCTTTATATATATCAGGAATTTGAATGTTAAGTTCATTTTGAAGGCTTGTTATATCTTCTACGTTAATTCCATTGTTTAGGGTGTGAATGCCATCTACATATTTATTAACTTCCTCAAAAAATGGTTGTAAATGATTGTTTTTTGAATAATATTTTCTTAGCATAAAACCATCTCCCTCTATTCATGTTTCCAAGGCACAACGTCTCCAAAGTCAGTCATACTATCATTCTTAGGAGTATAGTAGCCATTTGTAGGATTGTGATAATTTCCACGATGGGCGTCAAAGTGTTCGTTTACATCCATATTCCTTCCCTTTAAAAATTGAATGTTATCTGGTTCACCAGCAAAATCAGGATATTCATTAGCAGATTTCATATGCTGTCCCTCGTAGCCTTTCACTTTTCCTGTTTGTAATAACTCTAGTTTTTCTGCAGGGGTCCAATCTCTTGTTCCTTTCCCCGTTTTTTTAATCAATTCTTTCTCTTGTCTCCATGCGTGGCGAACAGCTTTCTGACGAAGAGCTGAAAATTGTTTATCTGTTACCCATTTTCCGTTTACATTATATTGTTTTTTTCCATCAACAATCCGTATTTTTTCTGTATTCTTAACACTATTACCAACCTCGCTAGAAGACTGGGATTTTTGAAGGTTGTTAGCATCGGCTTTCTCCTTTATTCTACCACTAGTCCCATTAGAAGAAGACTGGAACTTTTGAAGAGTATCCTTACCATTTTGAATTGCATTACGCCCAACAAATACACCATGTCCAGCAAGACTAAGCCCAGCCGCTGTAGCAGCTGCATCTAATGGAAGAACAATTGGTGATGCTAAACCACCACTTCCAACTTCTGCGACGAAGGTTAAGAAATTAGCCCCGCCTATGACGGTAAGACCTTCTAGAATTTCTATAATGGATGCCGCTCCTGCTACAACATTTCCGGCAAATCTTCCCGATTGATAAGTTAACTTGCTTTCTAATTCATCATTATCAGGTGATTCTAGTCCAATAACGCTTTCGAAAGCCGCACTACCAGCGCCTTGAAAAAATTCTTTCATAAATTCCCAAGTACTGATAGCTGTTTTTTCATACCATGGTCTATTGGCTTCTTGTTCTCGTAAAGCAATTGCTTTTTTAATTTGTGCTTCATGAGCTTTACTTTCTGTAATTGCTTGAATAGGCCCCGTCCACTCCATATTCAATTCTTGTATGCTAAATGTTCCACTTGCGGGGCTGAAACCTTTCCCACTTTGCACTTCCGCAAGACCTTGCGCGATACTCGCAGCTAATTGAAGTGCAGTATCATAATTACTACTAGAAGTATAATTGAATTCATGTAAGTGTTCTAGTTTTTCTTGCAGTTTCTTCCTCATGACAGTAAAAAGATTCGTCATAGCGTCCATACCCGGGTTTGGCATAGCTTGACTGATGGCTTCCATACTTGTTTTCATTCGGTCAATTTCGCGAATTTGTTCTAATATTTCTTGTTCGATTACATCTGTTGAAGCTACTTGCGATTGAAAATCGTTTGGAAAGGCATCATTCTGACGGATTAATTCTTCACATAAGTAAATGATTCCTTGTGCTAAAGGACGAAAGGTTTGTACAAAAAATGATTTTGCACTGCTATATGTTTGTCCTTGTAAAACAGTATCAACTGCAAAAGCGTCAATTGACTGAATGGCTTGTTCCATACCTTGAATGGTAGCGGTACATACAGCATTCATACTTTGTGTTTGGGTATGTACTTCTCCTAGATACATGTTTAAACTCATAAATTCCCCTCCTCAACAAGTAAATCATACCAATTTAAGGATGAAAATGTAAATGTTACATCCTCTTAAATTCCCGATTCCAGAAGGGTATTCTGAGTTTCTACTTCGTGCTGGATATTTGAGGTACGGTGAGAAAGTAGAAAAAATAAATCGTGAGGAAATCCTAGCGGATTATGACAGAAAGGTTGTTATGTACCATATTCACTTACAAGGGGAATAAAAAGAAAAGAGGTGAAAAATCATGAATGAAAAGGTGGGCTTGTTCTTATGGAAAGAAAAGAATGAACTGTTTTGGATAATTCATCAAGTAGAAAAGTGAACGACTATGAAAAATATTCGTTCACTTTTTATTTCTTTACGTTAAATGTAGTTCATAATCCCCGTTAATACTGTTTGGTTTTCCAAACATTTCTTCGTATAGACTAACATGTTTTGAAAATCCATTTTTTAATGCAAAGTGGTAACCTTCATCAGTAATAACTTCTTGTAATACTAAACGCTTGAAGCCCTTTTCTTTCGCAAATGTTTTAAACCAATCAAGGATTATGCTTCCTTTTCCTTGATTACTTGGTGTAATGCTTATAGCAGCAATTGCTAAGTATGGTTTTGGGAAAAACTCACTTCTAAGGTTAATGGTGACCTTGGATTCTTTAGAAGAAATGTGTAAAGTATATTTAGAAAAACCTTCAAATAATTCTATCTCGTCTTGTACTAATTCTTCTAATAACAATTTTAATGTTTGAAATTCATGTATATGAAGAGGGATTTTGATGAAGTTTTCTTTCAAAATAAGTAACTCCTTTTACTTTTATAAGAATAAATATCATTATATCTGAAATTGTAAGAGTGTGTGTGGAAATTAGCATTTGCTCACGCTTTTTTTTATTTCAAAAGTCCCCCCAAAAACCTCCCCCAACTAATTAATTTTATATAAGTTATTTTACAAACCATAAGAATAGAAAAAAACCCTAGAAATGACGTTATAATAACGTTTCTAGGGTTTTTAATACTGTTATCTACTAAGCGATTGAATTAACGAGAGAAATCATTCGCCCATTTTCTGGGCGAAGTTTATAATGGTGGTTTTCAGCCACCGTACAAATGAAGGAGCTGAGTGTGTTGTAAAATTGGTTTAGAAATTTCCTGCCCCAATCCTGCCCCATTTAGGGTGTTTCATTAATTTTTATGCTTTGTTATATAATAAAATAAGCCTTATATATCAAGCCTTTTTAGAATGATCCCGACTGGGTTCGAACCAGCGACCTCCACCCTGTCAAGGTGGGGGTCTTTTTGATATATTAATCTTTCTTGTGTATTATAAACTCCCAAAACTTCTTTAATTCCTCTTGTTTTTGGGGAGAGGCACTTTTAATAGCTTTAAACCATTTCTCTAATTCTGTATCAGGTACTTCGGTACTATCATTTGCAATGAATCCTATCTCTTCTAATAAGGATTTAGTACTTATATTCATGGCGTTTGCTATTTTTTCTATTACTAATAGTGTTGGTTCTACCGGTTTTCCAGTTCTGGAATCTACGCCTTTTTCAAGTTTGTCTATATAAGTATGACTAACATCACATTTTTGAGCAAAATCGCGCAAGGATAGCTTATTTGTTAAACGATAATTTTTAATAATTTCACCAAGAGTTTTCTTCATGTGTAATCCTCCTAGTACAATTGTAAACAATAATTTACAAAAAGAAACAAAAATATAGAAAAAACTTGTAAAACATTGTTGACGATAAAGTAAACTATGGTTTACAATGGTTTTGTAATCAAATGAATACAAGAATGAAGGGGATTGGATAAATGAATAAGATAGCTGAGTTGAGGAAAGAAAAACTAATGTCACAAGAAACATTAGCAGGACTTGTGGGGCTATCCCGCACCTATATTTCTGAAATAGAGAATAATAAAAAACAACCTAATGTAAAGTTAGCTATAAAAATAGCGGAAAGTCTGGGAACAAATGTAGAATCTATTTTTGGACCTTTTTGTAAACTATAGTTTACAAAAAGGGGATAGAGAATTTAATTACCATATATAGCAGTTTTATCAGATAGTCCAATTAATAGTAAAAAATAAAGAAGAGGAAGTGTTCAATTTGAATATGAAAACATTTGAAATGCGTGAAAAACGATTAGCAGAACTACTAGGTGCAAAAGTACTATGGGAATTTATCAGTGCTGTAACAGAGGAAATTGAAAAGCAGGAATTAGAATCGACACCAGGTTTATTAGAAGATCTGTTCATACATGTGAAAGAGACTATTCAAATTCAGAATATAAATCAAAGCATAACAAAAGCCCCTGTAAAAACAGAGGCTGATGGTATAAATAAAGATACTTTATTTATGGAAGCATATGTAGAATTAATTAATCATAAGTTTGTTATTTCTGAATTAGCTGTAGAGCTTTCATCTGTTCTAAAAGAATTAAATTGTTTTGTTCAATCATCTTTGCCACAGCTTCAAAGTGAGCTTGATTCTCAAGAACCTCAATCTGCTTCTCTTTAGGGAGTGATTGAAGTATTTCTTTTATTTCTTTACACTCGTATATGTTATTCTCCGAGTCTTCAATTAATTTATTGCGGCGATTGGTGTATTCAAGTGCACCTAGAGTCGCTAATGCGCGAGGATCTAATCCTAGAATTTCCATGTATTCCTCTCCTTTCCTCTAAAATAATTCGATAGGGGGAAGGAGATTCCTTTAATGATTTGGTAAAATTTTAATATAACCATATAATATGATATTGAATAGTGGAATGTTATGTAGCAGGAATGCAATAGAATTAGACTTGAGAGAACTTCTAAAAAAGAAGAGAAAAAGGGGAAATCCAGTAATTTTCACTCTTATCCCTTATATAATCTACATATGATACGTTTGATTCCTTTTATCATAAATTTTACATTGGATTCTTTAGGGAAGATTAAGTAGATATAGGATATGGGGGATGAATAGATAAACAAAATGAAAGAGAATTGCAAGAATTACAGGGAATGTTAAGGGGATATTAGGTAATAAATTTTAAAGTATTTAAGTGTGGGAAGGTGTGTATCAATCGTTACTTAAAAAGTAAAAGATTAGTCATTAAATAGGGAGAAGTGTCTAAGTTACTTGTATAGATGAAATAATGGAGCGTATGAAACATGTTGAAATAAATAGAAGGGGATCTTTAGGTAGGTTAAGCAGAGAAATAAGGCATGCTGAGAAAGTGGCTATTGAATTCGAAGAAGTTAAAGTGTGAAAGGTATCACTTATGTAAGAATATCTATTACTAATTTACTCTATATAAAAAAGCAGCTGCACAAAAGTACAGCTAGTCTTCTTCACAAATTTATATGGCCTTGATGACGAATTGGGATTGAGGTATATATAGTAATTGAGCTGCTAAGGAAGTTGTTGTGTTAGCAAATGGGTATGCTTCCTTATAAGGAAAATTACTATACACTATTTCATTCATTTCAAAGGTCGTAAACAGTTTTTTAAGGATTTTTTGAGAGATTTTATTTGTACAAGCAGCAATAAAATCAAAATCTTTTTTACTTATTTCTTGAATGGCATGTGAAATAAGGCTGGTGACTATCCCACTTCCCATCCAATCTGGATGACAAGCGCCCATATCTAGATAGACCAATTTTTCTTTATCTAAATGAGAAAACTCAATAGATTCTGTCTCTAATGTATCTAAAAGTTGAAAAATAGGATCCATTTGTGGGCATAGTTCAGTTGCCTTATCTTTATCTATTAGTGGTTGGGTTACTTTTCTTGTTAAAAGAACACCGACAATTTGAAAATTATCTATTGCTACAAATGATATAGCTTGAGATACGGCTTGTTTTATCATTTCTTCGCACATCTTGTGAAAAGGAGCAAAGGGAATTTGTAAACTGCTTACAAGAGGTTCGTTATTCACAAAAGAATGTGCAAGTAAATGTGCTGCATCTTTCACGTGGTGTGTATCTAGTAGCTCTATATTCATATGTTTTTCCTCTTTTCCTGATATAGTTAATAGCAATTAAAAGAATAAAGATTTTTATTTAATCTAGTTAAATTTAACTATTAAAGCGCTAACAAATGTGGTTATTAAACATATGAATAAATCTGTTTAGTGGCAATCGAAATATGTTCATAAAGAAATGACACGATCTCATCTAAACATTCAACAGTTGTATATGGAGAGATAGAAAAGAATTTTAATGTGGAAATCGGATTTCTATCGCCACTGTTTAATACATCTACTACACAAGAACGAGTTGTATCACCAAAAAATACTTGATCGCGATTTTTTCCTAGATAATTAAATAGTTCTATATTTAATCGGTTTGTATCCTCAATCTCTTCTTTTGTTGCAAGACCTATTCGTTCTTTTTCCCAATTTTCTTGGCCATCTCCATTCATATAGAAACGGAAGGTTGTAATTGGTCCATATGTAAAATCATTTGTGATTGCGACTTGAGGTAGAGCCTCACGCAACTTCTCTCTAAATAATAGATTTACACGAACATAATTTGCTAATAATTTTTGATATCCTTCAATTCCAAAGGCTAATAGATTGATATACATGGGAATAGCGCTACCAGCTCGTGAACATTCTAAGGTATAGCCTGTATGATAACTCCCATAGGATCTATTACCAAGATAAGGTGTATCATCCTGTTCAATGTCCATCAGTTGTAAATCAGTATGATTTTTTACGATTAAAATACTTGAAGCATAAGGTGTTTGTCCTAACTTATGAAAATCAAAACATACACTGTCTGCAAGGGACATATATTGCATTTTATCTTGTACGTATTGTAAGGCATTTTTCACATTAGGTTCAAATGAGAGTGAATTTTCTTCAAAACTATAATTATTAAAGAAACTATAGAATCCGCCCATTGCAGAATCAGCATGGATATAAATAGGTTTTAATTTATATTTTTTTTGTATTGCTTCAGCGCTCTCTTTAATTTTTTTTATATCATCAATGGTAAATGTATCTGTTGACCCCATAGTAGCTAGAATATAAAGGGGGATACCTCCATTTTTAATAACTTGTATCATTTTAGCCTCTAAATCATCTATATCCATAGAATTTGTATAGGGATCAGTTTTCACTTTTATTAAGTGATTTGACCCTATGCCAGTTGCTTCAGCTGACTTTAATAAACTATAATGTGCATTTTCAGAAGCAAAGCAATAAACATTTTGTGGAGCACCATGTTCTTTTGCAGATGGGAATTGTTTAGAAATTGCTAAACGTAAGCTCGAAAATACACAACCTTGTCCACCCCATGTTGTATAACCACCGCTATTATGTGGATTATAACCAATCAGTTTTGAAAGCATCGATACAACTTTTACTTCTGCTTCAGCTGCCCCTGGGCCATAAACATCCCAAACGCCATTACCATTTAAAAGTGCCATGGTTAGTATACCCAATAGTGATGGAATACTTGGTAGTGGTACAGCGTTAGACAAGTAGTATTTATTTGGATAAGGATGGCCATTCATAAATTGGTTTAGCTCTTCTATAACCTCAGACATAGTGATTCCAGCTAGTGGTATATGACTTTGGTGAATTAAGCCATTGTAGTATCCTTCTGATTTTTCCTCACATTTACCTAAAGTAGCTCGCTCTTCATTTTTTAATTGGTCAAGATTTTTAATTATTTTCTGCATAGATTCTAATAAAAGTTGTTGTTTTTCTTCATTTCCGTCAACGCTCGGAAATAGTTTTAAAATATCTTGCATGCAGTCACTTCTCCTTGTGAAAAACTGGATTTTTATTTTACTTGGTTAAACATAAGGGTATAATAATTTGTAATTGCCCTTTTGAATCCTTAGAAATGAGGAGCTATTTAGAAAAAAATGTAATTCCATAGAAAATTATATGAACTATGGAATTTAAAGTAAAGAAAAATTTTTTGATTTATTTTTAAAAAAGTAATTGTGAGATAATGAAGTTTCTAAAAATATATCTGAATTAATTGTTTATTTAATTTATATGTTGTCCTAACATGTATTGAACTAGTGTAGTAGATATTTTAATATAATGTAGAACGTATTATAAGGTAGTTGAATAAAAGTGTTCAACTACCTTATAGACTGTAGATATTGTTAGGAAAAGATAAAAAAATAAGGTGGAAGTGTTAAAGATATGTTCTAGTGGAGAAGAAGTAGTGGTATGGATTTGATAGTAAAATTAGCATGAATTTTTATGGAAGAATAATTATTGGATCAAAGTTTTTTAATGAATTCAATTTCATTATTTAATAATAATGGACGAGTTAAGTGTAAAGAATTTTCTTCAACCTGAGTAGAATTTTTTGCACCAGGAATCGCAACTGAAACGGCTGGGTGGCTTAAAACATAACGTAAGGCGATTTGCGCTAGACTTCGATTTGATCGTACAAGTGAACCTAATTTCTCTACTTTGTTTAAGCTATCTTTAAACCAATTTTCTTTTGGCCAATCTTTTCTTAAATCGTCGTCTGGAAATTGAGTTTCATGATTAAATTTCCCAGTTAAAATCCCCATCTTAAGTGGACCTCTAATCACAGCACCTAAATTATGTTTTTCAATATAAGGAAGGATGTCTTTTTCAGGTTCTTTATAATACTCTATTCTATCTGTAGAATCCTAAGAAAGTATGACGTTTTATTACTTGTGAAAGAACATAAATTTTTCGCAAGTGAACTTACTTGTATTAGTTTTCTGACTCGAATCCTTTTATGAAAATATAGTAGCAAATTTCGTTTAATCTTATTTATTTTATAGGAATTATAAGGTATACTAAAAATAGGTGCAAAAATGCACTATTTGAAAAAGAGTGCAAGGCAAAAAGGAATCCGTAAAGGGTTCCTTTTTTATTTTTTAGAAAACGAAGCAACATTCTAAATATCTCTGTCTTTTTTATATGTGAATGAACTTTCACTTTATAAACTTAAAAGGTATTTTTGGGAAATTGCCATATTCCTGTAACAAAACAAAGGTATGTTATGTGTGTAAAATATATATAGAAAGAAGGAAAAACTGTGAAAAAAGTTTTGCCAATCGTTGCACTATTAGGCATCATAAGTTTTGGAGTACAGGAAATGAATGTGAAAGCTGATACTTATCAAAAGAGCGATTCCAAAATTCATTTTTGGGATTCAAAAAGAAAAGGTACTAATTTTATGAATAGCACTTCATTACCTGAAAACTATAAAAGTGCAAAGGAAGCTAATATTGAATATGTTCGTTTAGCACCTGATAAATGGGCAAAAGATAAAGATTTTTTATTTGAGGATAAACCAGATACTTCTGGAAAAGATTTTCTGATAGGTAATGCAGATAACTATCAGGGATTAGTAAAGGAGGATCTAGAAAAATTAAAAGCGGATTTAGATGCCGCACAATCGCAAGGAATGAAAGTTGCTCTTACAATGTTATCTTTACCTGGTGATCGATGGCGTCAATTTAATAATAACAAGAATGACGACAGAATATGGGAAGAAGAGAAGTATCAAGAACAAGCAAGTGAGTTTTGGAAGGACCTTGCTCTTGAACTAAAAGATCACCCTGCAGTGGTTGGTTACAATATTATAAATGAACCGCATCCAGAAACAGCTAAAAATAATAAATATAATGATTTTTGGACGGAAGATTACGAGAAATGGTATGAAAAAGTGAAAGGAACGACAGCGGATTTAAATAGATTTAATCAAAAGATCATTAATTCCATTCGTGAAGTGGACCAAGAAACACCGATTATTTTAGATGCAGGTTTATATGCTACTCCATGGGCCTTTAAATATTTAAAACCAGTAAAGGATAAAAAAACACTTTATGCATTTCATATGTATGAGCCGTATGAATTAACGAGCCAAGGTGAAAAACAAAACAAGGAACTTCAATATCCGGGATTTGTAAAAGTAGGAGATTTAGAGAAACCTGTAATGTGGAATAAGCAGGGATTAGAGAAATTTTTAAAGCCAATTCAACAATGGTCTAAGAAAAATCATGTACCATCTAATCGAATTATTGCAGAGGAATTTGGAATTAACCGTACTGTCCCAGGTGCAACCCAATACATGCAAGATCTTATTTCTATCTTCAACCAAAAAGGTTGGCATAAATCATTCTATGCATTCCGTGAAGACACATGGACGGGAATGAATTATGAATTAGGAACAGGAAAAATAAAATGGGATGAAGAGGGTAAACCGATACGTCAAGATAATTCACTTTGGGATGTAATAAAAAAAGATTTACAGGCGCATAAATAGTTTAGAATGTTAGGATTAAGGACTAAATGTAAGCATCTAATTCAAATAGAATTAGATGTTTTTTATCATTTTAGCCAAGAAGACTCCTTCCTCAAGGAACATGAAGTGCCACAGTCCAGTGAGTAGGTATGAGAGAAGAGCATTTGATTTCCATTTCCTAAATCGTCATAGTACTTTTTAGCCTGTTCAAGATCTTCTTTGTTTTTAAATTCGAATAATCTACCGCCGCTATCTTCTCCTAAAGCAGGTACCAGAATACGTTTCGCATCTTTTCTAGTATTACCAAACTCTTTTTGTGGTAGATCAGTAGGCTCTTCTGCTTCTAATCCTGCACCTTTAAATTTTTACTAACTGTAACATTACTTGCCATTGATTTAATGCTATCACAAGCTGTTCAACTGAATAATAGTAGAGTGCCAATAAGAAATACTGATAATTTTTTAAACATATTAGTTCTATCCGCCTAATGTAAATAAATACCTAAACGTCATAACAAACTATTGATCAATGAACATTGCCCCTCTATCAAAACGTAACCGGAAGAACGGGCGTGGGCGGTAAGAATCCGCGATAAGACGAAATTAGTTTTTAGACGTGATATATTGCCTTATTCTCCAAAATATATATTGGTTCCTGTAGTTAGATACTCTAATGCTAGTGCTAGTGCATTTTCTGTATAGACGGTAGCAAATTAAAATTCATACTAAATAATTTGTAATATATGAAGATACGTATAATGAAAAATTTATATATTTTTTGATTTTAATATTTAAAACTTATGTATACATGTTACAATATAGTCCTCCAATTTATTGTATTCTTCTATTTAGAATTTATGGTTCAGTAATCCAACAAAACAACAAGCGGCTGTAGTAAATAGATGTATGAATGAAGTGAAGCAGTTAGAGTGGTTTAAAAAGCCATTAAGTAGAATTATCCAGGGGATATATTCACTTAGTTAAGTTTTAGAGAATTTCTTATGGTAAGGATTTCATACAATTTAATTAGGCCTAAATTAAACCTTTTATCCAATCAAAACTAAAAACCATTTTAATAGAGTGAAGTATATATTTAATACGGTTTATTTGGAATAATTCTTATTTTTATATTTGCTTAAAATAGAAAAATAACATACTTGAAAGGGGGGATAAATAAAACTCCGCTTGTGAAAGCTAAATTGCTATCTCTGAAGATGCATGTAAAAGGATATAGTAGTAATTTCATTTCAAATGATACCATAAATAATTGTAGAAAAAGATAAAGGAGTAAACATTTAAATAAATAATATGAGTTGTAAGAATGAAAAGGAGAAGAAAATCGTGTTTAATATAAAAAAAAGATTGGAACAAATAAAGCTAAAAACGAAGTTGTCTATGGCATTTATTGCAATATTAATTATACCTAGTCTTATTGTTGGAATAACATCTTATGATGAGGCGAAAACAGATCTTAATGAAACAATTCTACAAACAGCAAAAGATAATGTAAGTATTTTAGATAAGATTGTTGATGATGAATTAGAAAACAAATATATAGATGTAACTTATTTTGCAAAATTACTCACACAAGGCAATTATAATCCTGATCAATTACAAAATGTGCAGAGTAAATTTGAACAATATATACAGTTACATCCAGAGATAGAAACAATTTATTCCGCATCCAGTAACAATCAATTTATTCATGCGCCTGTTGGAGAAATACCAGAAGGATTTAATCCGTTAGAAAGTAGTTGGTATAAGGATGCAGAAAAAGCGAATGGAGAAATTATTGTTTCATCTCCGTATAAATCAAAGGCTACTGGAAATATGGTAATTGCAGTTGCTAAACAAAATGAAGATAAAAGTGGTGTCATTGGTATGGACTTGAATATTGATGATATCGTAAAAACATCTAAAATGATAAAAATAGGAAAGCAAGGTTTTGTATCTATAGTGGGGCAAGATAAAACTATAGTTGTTCATCCAACATTAAAACCTGGTGAAAAATTAGAGAAATCTTTAGCAGATGAACTTTATAAGAAAGAAGATGGAGAGATTACGTATAGCCTCAATGGTGAGGATCGAAGCATAAGCTTTAAGACAAATAAAAAAACAGGTTGGAAAATAGCTGGTGTAATGCCTACGAAAGAAATTGAAGAAGCTACCAATCCTATTTTTTATAAAACATTTGCTATAATAGGAGCTTCTTTATTATTAGGTGGAATTATAATTTTCTTCATTCTTAGAACTATTATTAATCCACTAAGACAATTAGTTATTTCAGCTCAAAGAATTAGTCGAGGAGATTTAACGGAGAAAATTGATATTCGTTCAAAGGATGAACTTGGTCAATTGGGTGATAGTTTCAATGCAATGGCAGAGTCTTTACGCAATATTATTTCACAAATTAACACATCTGCAGGACATGTAGCAGCTTCTTCTGAGGAACTAACTGCTAGTGTAGAGCAAGCAAGTGTTGCAACAGAACAAATTACAAAAGAAATGGAAGAAATCTCACATAGTGCAGAAGTTCAAAATAATGAAGTTGAGTCTGGAGCTAAATTAATAGGTGAGGTAACACGAAATATTCAATGTGTAGCTGATAATGCTTCTGAAGTATCGACCTCATCTTTATACACAAAACAAAAAGCAAATGAGGGGGAACAATTAGTAGAACAAACTGTAACACAAATGCAGTCTATACATAATTCTGTTTCCCAATCCGATACTGTAATTAAATTATTAGATAAGAAATCGCAGCAAATAGGCACTATATTAGAAGCGATTCAAAATATTGCTGAACAAACAAATCTACTAGCACTAAATGCGGCGATTGAGGCGGCTAGGGCAGGAGAACAGGGACGTGGATTTGCAATTGTTGCGGATGAAGTTGGGAAATTAGCGGAACAATCAGGACAATCTTCAATGGAAATTGGAAAATTAATTAAGGAAATACAATTAGATGTACATGAGACTGTTAAAGCTATGAATGAAGTAGGAATAGAAGTACAGTCGGGAATTAAGGTAGCGAATGATACAAAACAAAGTTTTTATGAGATTTCAAATTCAGCGAATGATATCGTTTCCAAAATACATGGTATGGTGGACCTATCAAATAAGATGACATCTGATGCAATGCAAGTCGATACATCTATTAATCAAATAGCAGTAGCTGTAAAAGAGAACACCACAAGTATGCAAACTATAGCTGGTTCATCCGAAGAACAACATGCTTCCATGGAAGAGATAAATTCTTCAGCAATTCAATTAGCACAAATGGCCGAAGAACTTCAAGATTTAATTGGAGGATTTAAGGTATAAGTTCAGATTATAGGAAAGAATAACAGGAAGTATGTTAAAGAGTGTTAGTTGAAAATCTTTTAAAATAGCAAATAAATATAATATGTATTTTTTATAGAAATTGCACATGCAGATCAACTACTTTAAATGGTAGCTGATCTTTTTTTGTTGGAATGCAAAACAAAAAGGAATGAAAATCAAGAGGGAGTTGTGTTAAAAAAATTAAATATTAGGTGTTGCTTGTTTTGTACTAAGAGTACGCAACGTGGGAAAGATGTTGCTTGTTAACAGGAAGAGTACGCAAGATGTTGCATGTTTTACAGGAAGGGTACGCAATATGAGAAAGGTGTTGCAACACAAACATCTGCGTACTTCCACTCACTCCTAAACGCTTATACACTTCATTAGCGGTATATACAATCTCCGTATCTGACATAGCACCATGACACCTCCTATAAGGGAATTATACCTTTCATAATCAATCGCCGAATTTCGTCCGAGGCCTAGGGAAAAATCAAGTTGAAAAAGGATTAACAAAAGTGTAAAATTACACTAAATAATACATAAGTTACTTTTGGGGAGGGGAAAAGATGAATAAGGAGCTTATAATCGAACTCATTTCAACGAAAATAAAGTTAATTCGTACTGAAAAGGGGTATACGCAAGATAAAATGGCTGAAGTTCTCGGCATTTCAAAGAAAACACTCGTTCAAATCGAAAAGGGGAGATCTAATGCAGGCTGGACCAATACCGTGGCTATTTGTGCATTATTTAGGGGGAGTGAGGTTTTACAGTCCGCTTTGGGAGATGATCCATTAGTAGTAATCGAAACAATGGCCCACAAAAGTATTAACAACTCCAAAGAAAAAACATTGGGAGGAAAATTATGGTGGAAAAAAATTCAAGAAAAAGGGGACTTTCGCTTACAGCAAAATCTGATTAGTCAGCATTATCGTATTTTAGACGAACATGATTACCGTTGGTTTAGTTCGTTTGATAGAGAAGAAGCGCTAGATCAACTATTTAAATTAACCATAAATTCTGAAAAATAAATAATTTATTTATTGGGGCTAAAAAGAAGTGTAATACATAAATGAAAACTATCTTACTAATGTTGTTGACCCTGACCTTATTATTAGGAGGTGCTTATTTTATCCCCAATACTATATCGACGGGATGGCGGCTTAAGCCTTTTTCAGCTTCTTAACTATTGTTAGTTGTGATTTTGTTGAACTTGATTCCTCAGTTCCTCTCTCTATATATAAATAGAGTTAAAATAAAACTTATCAACTTGAAGGAGATTATATATGTACATCTTGAGCTTACTTTATATTTTATTTACGCCTATTCTTTGTTCATGCGGTTTTTTTGGTGGGATTTTTTTAATAATTACAGGGGTTAAATATCGTAAATTACTCGCGAGTGTAATGGGATTACTTAGCCTTTCCTTTATCGTTCTACCTTATGTTGATTGGGGTCTGGGGATTGGTGGAGATATAATTCCTCCTATTCCACCCCTGCTATACTGGACTCTATTCTCTTTAACTGGGTTGTTAGCAGCATTCAATGGTCTACAAGCAAAAATTAAAAGCATACGCAATATGGGATTTATTATTTTTACTACTGGAATATTAGGGGTTTTTTTCTATTATTTAATGTCTGTACAAGATTCCTTTTATATCTAATAGTTATTTTGGCTGCGAAAACTCAATCAGTGTTTTTCAGTCTATAAAACTATATTATTAATAAGTAAAGGAATCTATTTATAATGAACCTAATAAAACAGATGTTAAAAAGTTATACATTTTTATCTTTAGCAATCGGTTTATTACTTTGTTATTTTCGTATTAGTGGACTAGATCCTCAAGGACTCGTTTTTTTCGTTTTCGGATTGGACCATATATTAAATAATTTAATATATGCTGAACCTTTTAGAGATATGGTGTTTAACCATCATATATACGCATTTCGTATATTGACAGCTCTCATATATGGTATTTTCTTTGATTGTCTAAGATATTTGATACAAAGGTATTTAACACCAAAGTATGCATTATTTTTTAAATATTTGAAATTCAGTACTTTGATACTCGTGTTAATTAGTATACTAGTACTCTTGTTGATTGGTATACTCGTCAATTTGTCTCTCCCAATCATTGATGTTGGCTTATAATAATTTACAATAGAACCACAATTAGTATCTTAATAAAAATAGAACAGCACAACGCAATGCTGTTCTATTTTTCATTTTAACAATAATGCACTAAAAATCCCCAAACCATCCATGCTATCTATCCCGAAAGGTACACCATAATGCAAATGTGTTACGTGTTTTGCAATAAGATGCACAATTCAGAAAAAACAGTTGAATAACTGGTGATTTTTACATACTTTTGAAACTCTATTTAGAAAGGTATAAGTGATTAGCAGCAATTGATATAATTGTATTAGAAGCAATTAGGAGGATTATTAGTGGAAAAGTTAAAAGTACTATTTCAAAACACTTTATATATAGCTTACCCTCTATTTACTGGAGTTGAGGGAATTGAAAGAGTTTTAAATAAATGGCAGCACTTCTATCAAGATGTAGAAAGAGATCTACAGAGGATTTACAACTCAACTTATTCGTCACAGACTTTCGAAAGATTAGTGAAATGGGTTTCTAAAAAGGAAGCTTTAGGATTAGCTGCGATAGACATCCTTCCCAAATTAGATAATTATTAAGGAAGAAATTTTTGAATGTCTAAAAGACGATTTATATATGGAATTTGGAATTAAACTGCCTGTTTTCGCAAAAGAATTACCTTTAGATTCAGAGGCTAAGAGTGATTATATAGAGCGAAGTAATGCAGGGTTTATGTACCATTTATCATTTTAGCCAAGAAGACTCCTTCCTCAAGGAACGTGAAGGGCCACAGCCCAGTGAGTAGTTGGGAGATGAATTGTTCGAAAGGTAGTAAAGTGTTACTGGACAATTTGCCAGGATCACTTTACTACCTTTCGAATGTACGTTTGGTTTATAATAGACATATATCGAAATTGAGGTGAAACTTATGATTATCAATAAAGCATTTAAATTTCGTATATATCCAAATAAAGCATAAACGACTCTAATCAATAAAACGATTGGTTGTTCTCGTTTTGTATTCAATCATTTCCTATATCTATGGGATAATGCATACAAAGAAACAGGAAAAGGTTTGACATATGGTACATGCTCTGCCAAACTTCCTGCCATGAAGAAAGAGTTTGTTTGGCTAAAAGAAGTGGATAGTATTGCTATTCAGTCGTCTGTTCGCAACCTTGCGGATGCTTATACACGTTTTTTCAAAAAACAAAACAGTTCCCCACGTTTCAAATCTAAGAAGAACAACGTACAATCTTACACCACAAAACAAACAAATGAAAATATTGCCGTTGTAGGAACCAAAATTAAACTGCCAAAACTAGGTCTTGTTCGATTTGCCAAAAGTCGTGAAGTAAAGGGACGTATTTTAAATGCTACAGTTAGACGGAACCCTTCTGGTAGATACTTTGCGTCGTTATTAGTTGAAACAGAAGTGCAAGAACTTCCGAAAACACATTCTTACATTGGAATGGATGTAGGGCTAAAAGATTTTGCCATTTTGTCAGATGAAACAATCTATAAAAATCCGAAATTTTTTCGATCGTTAGAAGAGAAGTTGGCGAAAGCACAGCGTGTTCTTTCTAGAAGAATAAAAGGTTCTTCTAGCTAGAATTCATGAATACATGACAAATGCTAGAAAAGATTACTTGGACAAAGTCTCAACTGAAATCATCAAAAACCACGATGTTATCGGTATAGAAGATTTGCAAATATCGAATATGTTAAAGAATCATAAGTTAGCAAAAGCAATTAGTGAGGTGTCATGGTCACAGTTTCGAACTATGTTGGAATACAAAGCAAAATGGTACGGCAAACAAGTCATTGTCGTATCGAAAACATTTGCTTCAAGCCAATTATGTTCTTGTTGTGGATATCAAAACAAAGACGTTAAAAATCTAAACCTACGTAAATGGGACTGCCCTTCTTGTCGTACACATCATGATAGGGATATTAACGCAAGTATCAATCTAAAGAATGAAGCGATAAGGCTTCTAACCGCAAGGACTGCGGAGATAGCCTAATAAACTAGAGTTCGATAGAATTCTTTACTTAGGAATCCCTCACTTCTAAACGAAGTGAAAGTGGGGGTAGTTCAAGTTATTAGAAATATATATAGTGACCTGTTGGAATATCCTTGAATTTATTTTCGGGGTATAAATCAGAGTATATATTTTAATAAATATATATGAGATTACTTTATAAAAAGTAATTGGAATTATTAGTAAAATGATTTTTTATGCTTAAATTGAATAAAAGTATGAACTTTCACGGTATAAATATGAATTTTATTCATCATTTTAATAACTATGCAATAAGTGAAATAAATGTTGAATTTAGTCGGAAAAAATACATTTACAAATCGTAGAATATGTACATATAGTTGTAACTGTAAATATTATCCGTTTTGAAATATTTATAAAAGGAGAAATTCAAATGAAAGAAATACAAAAGCAATGTGAAATTGTAGAAGAATTGGATGCAACAGTAGGGCAAGAAGCATTATGGATAGCTCATCAAATGGAATTAGAAAAAGGAATGAACAATGAAGCTGCCCTAATAAAGCTAAAAGGAAATCTTCAAATAGAGACTATAAAGAAAGCGCTTACTTTAATAGTGCAATCTCATCCAGCGCTACGTACACTATTTATTAAAAGGGACGAAAAAATTAAACAATTCATTCAAAAGAGTATAGATTTTGATATACCAATTAAGGATTTAACTGCTTTTAAAAACACAGAACAAAAATTTATTTTTAAAAAATTCTTAGACTCTATAGTGAATGAGAAATTTAATTTAGAAGAAGGGCCTTTGTTTAAATTCCACATCATTAAATTGTGTGAAGATGAATTTATTTTACATATGATTTTTCATCACATTATTTATGATGGATGTAGTTTAGGAGTTTTTATCCAACAATTGTCTCATACGTATTGTGAATTACTTCAAGAAAATACGGGTTTAGTATTAGAATCTCCTTATAAGAGCCTTGTAGAATTTGAGGAAGGTTTTATTGACTGTGCAATATATAGAGAAGGATCATCCTATTGGAAAGATTATTTACAAGGTGAATTACCTCCTACAGAGTTTCCTGCTACTATTAAAAAAATGAATGAACCGATATATACGAATGAAAATATAAGTAAGAATATTGATGCCGATCTATTTTATCAAATACAATGTTTTGCTAAAAGAAATAACATAAGTGTCTATCGGGTTATGTTAAGTACTTATTGTGCCTTGCTTCATCAAATGACAAACGCTGAAGAAATTATTGTAGGTATTCCAATTAATACTAGACCACACACGGAAGAAGGGAATGCTTTTGGTTATTTTGTTAATACATTACCTATACGTATAACAATAGAAAAGGGGGATACATTTAAGGGGATACTTAACAAGGTGAACAAATCTGTTCATTTGGCTATTAAGTATAAACATAATCCATATTCACATATAGTAAAAGATTTAAATCTAAATAATAATACACATCATAATATGATATATTCAACAGCATTTAATACGGTAAGGATACCTCAATTGAAAATTCCAGATATTGAGTCCACAGTTTTAACAGATTGTAAAAGAGTAAATCCTTTTAAC
The DNA here is from genome assembly GCF_038003645.1 of Bacillus sp. FSL E2-0195. Classification (NCBI taxonomy): domain Bacteria; kingdom Bacillati; phylum Bacillota; class Bacilli; order Caryophanales; family Bacillaceae; genus Bacillus; species Bacillus sp. FSL E2-0195. The sequence continues at coordinate 221,220 of NZ_JBBOPN010000002.1, forward strand.
ATGACCTGGAGAATAATGAGATATGAAGGGGAAACAGAGAATAAAATTGAGGTTGACTATAATTCAGCATTATATAAACCAGAGAGTATGAATGATTTAGTTGAAAGATATATATATTTGTTACAAAAACTAATGAAGAATGTAAATGAGCCTATCCATTCATTGGATTTACTTTTAAAAAAGGATCATCGTTTATACAAAGATATAAACTCAAATACTCTTGCATATCCTAATTCAAAAACACTAGATCAATTAATCGATCTACAAGCATTAAAATCGCCAAATCAAATAGCGATTTCAATGGGGGATAAATCGATTACCTATTATGACTTGCAGCAAAGGTCAAATCAAATCGCGAATTATTTACGTGAAAATGATATAAAAAAGGGACAGCGTGTAAGTATTACTATGGTGAGAGAGATCGATACAATTGTGTGGATTCTAGGCATACTAAAATCAGGTGGAGTTTATGTACCAATCGATCCAAAGTTTCCTGAAAAAAGAATAGAATATATATTAAAAGATAGTGAAAGTCAAATGATTATTACAAAAAAAGAATTCAGGGGATTAATTGAAAGTTTTGCGATTCATACAATTTATCTAGAGGATTTTCATTACGCTAATTCTATAGAAAATATTGTACCTACACATACCATAGAAGATACAGCGTATATTATCTACACGTCAGGTTCGACAGGTTTACCAAAAGGAGTAGGTGTACCACATAAAGGAGTAATTAATTTATCATATTCATTAATGAATCAATTTAATTTAGACAAAAATGATGTATTTTTACAATTTGCAACGATGATTTTTGATGCCTCCATTATGGAAATGTTTCCGGTTTTGTTATGCGGAGGGAGAATGCATTTAATTTCTGAAATGGAAAAACGTTCTGCAGAAGAATTTATAAATGTAATTAACAAGAATGGTATTACATATGTTCTTTTACCAACTGCATTTTTTAAATTAATAGCTGATATGCCAAAAGAAATGTTACTTACATTAAATTCTTTAAAATGTGTATTTGTGGGAGGGGAAACCCTACCTGCTGAATCAGTTCGTAAATGGCAAAGTAAATTGGGGTTAAAGATTCCAGTTCTTAACGCATATGGTCCTACTGAAGCTACTGTATGTACAACCATTTATGAAGTAAATCATGAGATAAAAGAAGAAAGTTCTAGTATCCCAATAGGTAAACCAATTGCTAATAGTAAAGTTTTCGTGGTCAGTCCGTTCAACACGTTATGTCCGTCAGGAGTAGTAGGTGAGCTATTCATTGGTGGTGATGGGGTTGCCAAAGGATATATAAATCAAAAGGAAAAAACAGAAGAGGCATTTATTTCTTTCGGAGAATCCTATAATCGCGATAAAAAAATGTATCGTACTGGGGATTTAGTACGTCTTTTACCAAGTGGGAACTTAGAATTTATCGGAAGGAAAGATAATCAAGTAAAACTACGTGGGTATCGAATTGAGCTTGATGAAATTGAAAGAGCATTATTTAAACACCCAGAGGTAAAAGATGCAGTAGTAGTAACTTATCAAAATGACAAAATCGCTAGCTTTTATTTATCAAAAGACAATACAGAGATAAAACAAGAGGACTTAAAAACATTCTTAAGTGAAAGTTTACCAGATTTTATGACTCCAAATTATGTATTTCACCTTAAAACATTTCCATTATCACCAAGTGGTAAGATTGATAGAAAAAAATTAGAATTACAAATCCCATCTTTACTTGAAAATATGAAGAATCAATATGTACCACCAATAAGTGAAACAGAAAAAAGGTTGGTAAAAACATGGTCAGAGATTTTAAATTTAGGGAAATATAGAATCAGCAGAGATGATGACTTTTTTAAACTTGGGGGACATTCATTAATTGCTGTGCAAGTGTTAAATCAAATTCAAAAAGAGTTTCATTTGAAAATAGAAATTAGAGATATTTTTGAGCATACAACAATTGCTAGTCTATCTGCTTACATTGATAAATTAATGGAAGTAAATACGGATAGAGAAGAACATGATATGCAAGTATTAAAGGTTGCAGATAAGGAATGCTATAAGTTATCCAGTGCTCAAAAAAGAATCTGGTTTTTAAATAAGTATAACGCTATTAATAGAGTATATGATACACAACTACACATAAATATTGAGCCAAGTTTAAAAAAGAATATTTTACAAGACGCCATAAGATTTTTAGTTGAACGACACGAGATGCTACGAACAGTGTTTATTGAAAAAAACGGGGAGCCTAGACAGGTCATATTAAAATCAATATCTATTGACCTTATTCACGATGATATTGAACACATAACTAAAAAGGAACAACAAGAATATATACGTAGAACAATAAATCAAACGGATCATACACCATTTGATTTGGAAGATGGACCACTTTTCCGGATTAGAATTTTTAATCTTGATAAGAAAAGATCCTATTTATATATCAATTTACACCATATTATTACCGATGAGTGGAGTGTAAGGAATTTATTAGATGAATTAATGAAGGTATATAATGCCTTTGCTAATCGAAGAAATCCCGAGTTACCAACTATTCCTAATCGATATGTGGATTATGTTGAGTGGGAACAGAAGCAGCTAAAATTAGGCCGGTGGGATACAGAAAAATCTTATTGGATGACCGAGCTTGCGGCGCCTCTTCCCCTACTAAATCTTCCGTTAGATTTTAGTAGGGATCGTCAAAGTACAAATAAAGGTAAAGTCTTTGAAATGAAGTTAGATAATAAAATGAAAGAGTCTTTGAAACAAGTATGTGAACAAGAGAATGTGTCTATGTATATGCTATTTTTGGCAGCATATATACAATTGTTACACTATCTAACGGATCAAAAAGATATTATTGTAGGTACACCGGTTGCTGGAAGGAATTATCAGGAATTTGAACAAATACAAGGATTTTTTGTAAATACTTTAGCTATTAGAACACAATTAAATGATGTGAAAAATTTAAAACAACTAGTACAAGTCGTTAAGGAAAAATGTTTGAATTCTTTCCAAAACCAATCGTACCCATTTGATAAAGTAATTGAGCAAATAAATCCTGATAGAAGTTTTGGAAATAACCCTATCTTTTCTACAATGTTTAGTTATCAGAAAGATATTTTGCAACAGCATGATGCGTACAAGCTTCAATTGTTACCTAATAAACAAGATGTTAGTAAGTTTGACATTTCTTTAGCTGTTGAAGAAGGATCGGATTATGTAGAGATTTCATTTGAGTATAATATTAGTCTTTTCAAGGAAGAGTCAATTAATAGGTTTACTCAAAATTTACTTAATATACTGGACGCATTTATTCATCAAAGAACAGTGGCATATGAGAATCTTTCATTCCTATCACTGGAAGAGGAATCTCTATATAGAAAGGTAAATCATACAGAAAGACCGTATCCTTATTTTCAAAATATACAGGAGCAATTCTATAAGCAAGTAGAAAGACAATCAAATAGGATTGCTATAGCTACAGAAACAGAGTCTTTAACATATAGACAATTAAATATGAATTCTAATCAAGTAGCTCAACATTTACTCGAAAAAGGTATAAAAACAGGTGACAAAGTAGCCATATTTTTAGATAGAAGTATCAATAGTATTGTCTCTATGATTGGAATATTAAAAGCTGGCGCTGCCTATATACCAATCGATGTAAAATACCCCGAGGATAGAATTAATTATATAGTAAGTGACAGCGAGGCATGTAGAATTATAACGAATTACAAATACAAAAATCATTTGAATTCAAGTAATTATAACGTTTCAATAATAGAGGATATATATCGTACGACAATAAATGATGATGTTAAAATTTTAAATAAACCAGATGACTTGGCATATGTGGTTTACACTTCAGGATCAACAGGAAAACCAAAAGGTACATTATTAACTCATAGAGGAGTATTGAATTTAGCTGAATGGAGAAATGAAGTATTTCATATTTCCAAAAATGATAAAGTAACACAGTTTTATTCCCATAGTTTTGATTCTTCTGTATCGGAAATTTTTTCTACCTTGTTAAATGGGGCGGAACTATATTTATTAAGTGATGAACAGCGCTATTCAACTGTAGCATATGCTCAAGCTATCCAAGAAATACAAGCAACTATTTCTGACGTGCCAACAGTATTTTTTAATGAATTATCGACTTCATTAACTAAATTGGATAGTGATAAGATACGTTCTTTAAGATTTATGATAATGGGAGGGGAAGCTGCATCAACAAATGCTATTAGAAGTTGGCAAAATACTTTTGAAAATCAAATACAACTGGTAAATGAGTATGGACCTACTGAAGCAACTGTTTCAGCAATGTATTATTTCATACCAGACTTAGAATGCGAAAATAACATTTTAGGTAGTATACCGATTGGTATTCCAATTTCTAATACAAAGGTTCATATATTGAACTCATATATGCAACATTGTCCGGTAGGGGGCATGGGTGAATTATATATTGAGAGTTTAGGATTGGCCCAAGGGTATTGGAAGCAGGAAGAGAAAACAAAACAGGCATTTATTTCAAATCCATTTTCAGAAGATAATAGTAAAAGGTTATATCGAACAGGTGATTTAGCAAAGTGGTTACCAAATGGAACTATAGAATTTATGGGGAGAAAAGATAAGCAGGTTAAAATTAGAGGGCATAGAATTGAATTAGGAGAAATAGAAGATGCAATATTCCAATTTGAGGGGATAAGTCAGGCTGTTGTAACACAAACAAAAGATGGAATGCTATTGCAAGCTTATTATAAAACAGTGGACGGTATAGAAATAGAGAAAAATAAGTTAGCTTTACATTTATCAAATGTATTGCCAGAATATATGATCCCTAAATATTACTCTCATGTGTTAAAAATACCAATAACGGCTAATGGGAAAATTGATTTCGGAAAACTGTCAGAAATAGAGTTTGATAATGAGCAAAAAGATGGTTGTATACTTAAGCCGCAAACTAAAGTGCAAAAAAACATTGCAAAAGTATGGTCTGAAGTTTTAAACATAAAATCTATTGGTTTAAAAGATGATTTCTTTAATTTGGGTGGGCATTCTTTAAAAGTTATGCCAGCATTAGTTAAATTAAAACCGTTATATCCTAACTTGAAAATTCAAGATTTCTTTAAGTATAGAACAATAGAAAATTTAGCCTCTCATATTGAAGAGATGGAAAATATGTCGTTAAAAAAAGAGAAAAATATTAATGTAGCGTGTATTGAAAATGAAACGAAAACGACTCCTGATTATAAAAGAAATAGTATAGAAGAATGTGAGACAGATATGGTGAATTATCCAAAAACAGTTTTCCTTACAGGAGCAACAGGATATTTAGGAGCGCATATTTTAGAACAGTTATTGCAGTTGCCATCTACGACTATTTACTGTCTAGTAAGAAAAAATAAGAATCAAGTAATTGGTGCAAAGTTAAAAGAAAGAATGAGGTTTTATTTCGGTAAAGAAATTCTTAAAAAGTTGGAGGAGAGAGTAGAATTAATTGAAGGAGATTTATCTTTGATAAATCTAGGTCTTGATTCAAAGAAAGTGAATCATTTAAAGAGTAACGTAGAGTCAATAATACATTGTGGTGGAGAAGTTAGACACTATGGAGAACGTGAGCATTTTCAAAAGGTAAATGTTCAGTCTACAAAATGTTTATTGGAATTAGCTAAGAGTACAAATGCACGCTTCCATTATATATCGACTTTAAGTGTAGTAGGGCAGGCTGAAAGCGATCCAAAAGAATTTAAATTCTTTGAGTCTAATTTTGATAGAGGGCAAAATTTAGATAATGTGTACTTAGAAAGTAAGTTTCAAGGCGAGAAAATGGTCAGAGAGGCAATGGAAAAAGGAGTTCGTGCTACGATATACCGTGTGGGAAATTTAGTGGGTAACTCTAAAACGGGTAAATTTCAATTCAATATTAATGAGAACGCTTTTTATAGATTATTGAAAGGTATATGCCTATCTAACATAGCACCTGAAATCAGTACGTATGTAGATTTAACGCCTGTGGACTATGGAAGCTTAGCCATTACTGAATTATCTTATAAGGCTAACACAGTAAATAAAACCATGCATATTTGTAATCCAATTCAGCTTAAATGGGACCAATTTATTAATAGTTTACAAGATTTTGGATACGATTTAATGTTAATGAAGCAAGAAAAGTATATAGAGAAGTTTTTTAATACTAATCTAACTATTGATGAACAGAAAGCTTTAGAGCTCATAATGCCTTTATTAGAATCTGTAGAAGAGCTATCAGTAGCTATACCATCTTGTTCGTATACGCAAGGATATTTGAAGAATGTACATTGTTTAGAACCAAATCAAGAGTATATCAATTTGTTATTAAATTATGCTATGAGTATCGAGTTTTTACCAACCATTAAAGAACCAATATTGTTATAGAATATACTATCGATTTTGAACAGATTGATCTATAAATATGAAGTTTTGAATGTTCGTTTACTTCCGCTTATTGTTTTGAAAATGAAGAAAATCAAAGAGGTTATCTTATTTTTATGAGAGGATGTCGAGGAGAAACGTAAGGAACTTGAAGCTTTACGGGAGAAGTATTAATCGTATAATAATGTAGCGAAGGAAGACGAAAATGGCTACCAGAAATGGTGGCCATTTTTACGTAGATTGATATTAATGCTCAGGATAAATTCTTCTACATGCCATGCGACCTAATTCTGGAGAAGAAGCAATCATTGCGGCAGAAGCCACGGCAGTCATCCCAGAACTTCCAACAGCAGCAGAGGCTCCAATGGTTGCAATAGTAATTAAATATATCAAAATAATTTTGTATTAAACTTTTTTGGTGAAGCCTTAGAAAACAAAAGAAATCGAGTTAATTAATCCCTTTTTATGGTAAAATTAATTTAAATGATATCTTCTATAAATCTGATTATACGAAAAACGATACTTAATTTTATGCGGGGATGAGAGAGAGGGACAAAATGAAATTAGCAATTCAAACTAAAAATTTAACAAAGTCTTTTGCAAATCAATCCATTGTAAGGGATATAAACTTATCTGTTCCTGAAGGAAGTTTATATGCTTTTATTGGACCAAATGGTGCAGGAAAAACAACAACTATGCGAATGTTATTAGGATTAATTCCATTAGATAGAGGAACGATATTATTTAATAATAAAGATATAAAAGAATGGAAAGAAGAATTATTTGAAAATGTGGGTTGTTTTATTGATTCGCCTACCTATTATCCTAATTTAACAGCATATGAAAATTTAGCCTATGTACAAAAAATGATTAATAAACCTTTAGATGAAATAGATAGAGTATTAAAAACTACAGGAATATATAAAGCAAAAGATAAAAAAGTTAAAGATTTTTCTTTAGGAATGAAACAAAGGCTAGGTATTTCCTTTGCTATTCTTAATAACCCTAAAATACTAATTCTTGACGAGCCAACAAATGGATTAGATCCAGAGGGAGTACACGAGATAAGGCGTTTATTACTTCATTTGGTAAAAAATGAGGGGAAGACTATATTTATTTCTAGTCATAATTTAGCTGAAATTGAAATGATAGCAGATCACATAGCATTACTACATAAGGGTACCATACTCTATGAAGGGAATTTAAACAGTATTATTACTTCTAGAGAATATATTGTTCATGTTAATGACACTACTGCCACAGAAAGGATTTTAAATACAGAGGGTATACCTTATAGCATAGAAAAAGAAGGGGTATTCAAACTAATAATAGATCAAGATAGTGTTCCTAATTTAACCAGAATATTAATTAAAAATGATATAGATATTTTTGAAGTTAGCCCTAAAAAGCTAACATTAGAGGAAGTATTTTTAACTTTAACTAAACAAAAGGAGTTACTCTAATAATGCAATTTATCTTTAAAAGTGTGAATAGTGAGATGAGGAAAATTGGTGGGAGAAAATTATTATTATATTCTTTGTTTTTTTCATTATTATCAAGCTTTTTGTGTATAAGTTATTTTATTTTTAACAAGAATAATCCTGACATGTTTCAATCTACAAATCTTATAGCAATTACAGTAAACTTTAATACACTAACGTTAAGCATTTTTTCTGCTTGTATGTGGTATCTTATCATTTCTTCTGAAAATAAATATGGCACTTGGGCCATTATTTATACAAAGCCAATTTCAAAATTAAAATTATTGGTATCTAAAAATTTATTGTTTATACTGTTCTATTTGATTTTTAATATTTTAAATTTTTCGGTTATGGGTATCTATATTTTTATAAATGGATATGAAATATCCATACTTTATTTTTTAAAAATGTTTATACTTTGTACCATTCTATCTTTAGCAATACCATATTCTCAATTGCTTTTTCATTTAATTATAAAAAAGGGAATTCTTGCGGCGTCCTTGTCAGTTATTTGGATTTTTTTTAGCGTAACATATGGATTATTCCCTGCAATATTCACAAAGACATTTCCAATATTTTATGCATTGAATATAGTAAGTGACGTAATGATTAAAGAAACAACTATTTTATTATATCTTGCAAGTTCTTCAATATATATTTTAGGAATTATGTTATTGACTGTGAGTTTTAAATATTATACATATGAATAATAAAGGGTGAAACAAGTGGGTATTTTAGGTGAATATAAAAAAAGTCTTCATAATGGATTGTATATCCTGTTACTAGTATTTCTGTTGATACCAATTAGTTTTCAAGTTTTTCTAACTGTATCGGCTCAATTAAAAGATGGCGTTGCCATGCATATAGCGATTCTGAGCCTTTTTTGTAGGTTATTTTTACCTATTGCGATAGGTCTATTAGTGTCATTTTCTTTTGTAAATGAATTCAGAAGAAAAGGATATATGTCTGCTATTTATCATGGGATCACTTTAAAAACTATATTAAGTAATAAGTTTTTCTTTTGCTTAATAATTACTTTTTGTTATTTAATATGTGCTTTAATCATAACTAGTATACCTATAGTATTAACGGTTGATAATCTAGGGACTGTTTATCAAAGTTTAAGTTTTTCTATACTTTTTCTGGTAATTAGCTCTTTAATTATTGTGAATCTACATTTTTTAATAAATATAATATTTTATAAAATCCCGTTACTTTCATTATTAGTAGGGGTTATAGGTGGACTTGGTAGCTTTTTTATCTCTCATACAAACTATTGGATACTATTCCCTTGGTCATATCCAATTATGAGTCTTTATTTTGATAGCATTGGAACAAAACAATTGTATATTATTCTCATTGTATATCTATTATCATTACTAAGTTGTATATTTATGTTTTCTACTTTATATAATAAAAAATCAATGAGATGGAATTAAAGTTAAAATGGGGAGAGTAGCATTAATAATATTAAAACATGTTGTAGTTACTACAACATGGGTCTCGATACGTTAAGCCAATTAATAAGACATGCGGATCAAATATTATTGAATTTGAAGAAGCTAAAGTATGATAGATGTCACTTATGGTCACTCGAATATCTATTACTAATTTACTCTATTTAAAAAAAGTAGCTGCACAAAAGCGCTGCTACTTTTTTTCATACAAACATTATTATGCAAATAAAAACCTTAACGTAAACTTGCGCTTAATGGTACTTGAGAATAAACTTTGAAATTACTACCATAAGTACCGTGTTGAGAAAATGAGGAAGAAATTGAGCTGTTCCAACTTTTGTAGGTAGATCCAGATGTATCTGCTCTTAGAAGTACGTTTGAAAAGCTAGCTTGGCTAAAAGAATTACTTCCAGTATCTTCAACGCCCTGAACCATTTTTACTGGTTCATATTGAGAAAACGTACCATATACAGGTTGATTTACATATTTAGGACTTCCATTTACATATATAGTAACCGTACCATTTCCGTTATTAACTAGTTTAAGGTTTACTCGATCACCATCTTTAATTGATGTATCATACTGTGTGTTCCAATACTTACTGTTTTGACCTGATTCATTATATCCTGAATTAAGAAATACTTTATATCCACTTGATGTTTTTGAAATACCACCCTCAACTTTAGATGCTCCAATACCTAAATACCAATTCACATATCCATCCTTAACAACAACTGATTTTGGTAGATTTATATCAGCTGCAATCCCGGTATAGTTACTATTTGTAACACTTTTTACAGCACCTTCTGTAGCTGCAAAACTAGTAGTTGAAAACATTAATAGAGAAATTAGAAGTGAACCAACTAGATACATCATTTTTTTCTTACTTTTCCTTAATACTTGATTCATGTTAGATCCCCCATATTTTAAATTATTAAATTGTATGGAAAGTTGGCCAACTAACTACAACTTACAAATTAAAGATATATCAGGTTTCATTTAATGTATATATTTTCCTGTTATAAGTCATTGAAATGTCAAATGAATTTGATTTTTCATATTTATCAATATAGATGGAGTTGACAGAATAAAGTAGTATGTCTATTTAAATGTAAGAAGATTTTGTTAAAAAATATAAAAACCTATAGGTCTGTTGGGGATAGTATGTACTACGATTCATTTAGGAGAGAGAAATATGGAATGAATATAGTTTTTTTCAATGGGTAGATCTGAAATATTTAGAAATAGATTAAAAACAAAGGAAATAAATGAATCGTTTTTCTTAAGGAATTCATTGAAATAGTTAGTAGACGAAAGGAAATATATGATTTATAAGACAGGGATTTCCTATATAAAAGAAGAAAGGGGATCCAGCTATGGGAATTACAAATACAAGATCAAAGTTAGATAATGCAGCTATTGAAGAGGCCATAGAGGCATTAAAAGATGAAAATGAATGTTTATGTATGGAAATCGATTACTTAAAAAAGTTAAAGGCCTTCCTTCAAAAAGAGATGGAATTACAGACCAAGACAAAGCAAGAGTAATTTATCTTACAAAGTTCGAAAATATATAACATATTAAGATAGTACTAGATAATTATAGAGGTCATTACAATCGCAAAAAAATCAAAGTATACTTAAAAGGAATGAGTCCAGTACAATACTGGACTCACATTCAAACAGCCGCTTAATTTTTTGTTTAATTCTTCAGGTCCAGTTGATTATAGGCAATCAATTGTTGGCTTGCTACGCTCAGTGAGTGTTATTCTTTAACTCATCTCATATAACGTTAGTTTAAGTATTGAGAGTAAAAGAATAGGAATAGAAAAATTAATGTTTTGCTAAATAATCTATTAAAGAAACTTAAAGGAATAACAAGTTCTCCTATTGTAAGGATTTTAAGTTTATCCTTATTTAGTCCTATTATTAATTCTTTTAATGTTTGGAAGTTTATTTTATTAACGAAAGACCAACTTGGCACAGCTTTTGTATCTGTACCTATTTTGAAAATAATATGAATACTATGTGCATGAAAACCGCTTATTATTAAAATAAGCATAAATCCTAAAATAATGAACCAAGTCATTTTTCAACACCTCCTTTCAGTATCTAATATTAAGATATTAAAACTGCTGAGAAAGTGTGCTGTTGTCCATGAAAAATATTGAGAAATTGTTGAGGAAACATTGAGGATGTTGCAATGCTATTGATTGTAGCTGAGTTAATAATGCTTGTCATATTATATGTGTGAAAAAAGGAAATAGGAAAGAGAACAGTTGCGTAGACTGTTCTCTTAAGGAGCGGAAGTGCTGAACATTTTCAATGACAATGATTCAAGCATTCCGTTAATAGTATGTGTAAATATTTATAATCCATACAAGCAAGGTGGCTAGAATAAATAGCCGCCTTGCTTCAGGGAGAATTCAAGAAAATTAGAGATTCATTATGGATACAGATTGGCTGTTACCAATCTATTATTAGTATTGGAAATAATTACATAAATTATTCGTAAGTTAAAATCTCAATTCATCGTAGGATGAGTGACATGCAAAGTAAAAAGAGCACTTTTTAAAAGTGCTCTTTTTAAGGTGTGTATTAGGAATTGAAAGAGGCATCAATGACAATTTAGAAGGAGATATCTCTATACAACATATGGAGGTACTATGGAAGGGTGACGATAAAACATAAAAAGAGCAGTTAGAATGAACTAACTGCTCAGCTCCAGGGGGATTGGAGACTTGGTATTTTATATTATTAGCAAATTTTCGGTGTATTATTCGAAAGTAGATATAGATAGATAATTATTAATATTGTATTAGTACATTTTATCCTTTAAATAGTGTTCCTCCATCAGTAACATGGGACTCTCCAATTTCTCCAACTTCTTCAGCAGGAATAAGCGGTAAATTATTATTACCTTTTTCATTATTCCTGTTCATAGCATTAAAAATAATTAGAAATTACCGTGAGGTGGTGTAAAGGAGAGAAAGAACGTGAGTTCCTGCATTCTCTGGTTGTAATGAGCCTTGCATGTGGAGATTAAATGTCTAATAAGTATATTGGTCAAATTTTTTTCTACTGGTGTTTCATTAAGGTTGATTAGTTCATAAATATGAAGCACAACGATAAAAGATAGAAATACTTACAAATTTTAAGAGAATTCCTTTTGTCTACCAAGAAGCAAAATATTTTTATGATAAAATATAGAAAAAGATGATTAAGAAGGGACAATTAAAGTGAAACCAACAATTTATGATGTTGCTGAAAAAGCAGGCGTATCAATAGCGACTGTATCCAAAGTAATTAATCAAACGGGGCGTATTAGTGAAAAAACAATAAACAAAGTAAATAAAGTAATGGATGAATTGGATTACCAGCCAAGTAGTGTAGCAGCAGCGTTAACAGGTAAAAAAACATATACGATTGGGGTACTTGTCCCAGACATTTCAAACCCATTTTTTGCAGAAGTAGCAAGAGCTTTTGAAAATAGTGCACGAGAATCAGGATATACACTCATTTTATGTAGTACAGATCATCAAACAAAACGTGAGCACGAATATATTGATTTATTATTTAAAAAGCAAGTAGATGGCATTATTATTGCGACGGAGCTAAATGATTATAAACTAGTTAAAAAAATCGTGAACCGAGATTTGCCACTTGTATTATTTACCGTAGATCATCCTTCCATCACAACTCATGTTGTGACAACTGATGATATGAGGGGAGGCTATCTAGCTGGACAGTATTTAACGCAGAAAGGCCATAAGTCTTTAACGATTATGATGGAGAAGGATAGAAAAAGTAGCATAGGGAGACTGAATGGTTTCAAGCAGGCTCTTACGGATTCAGGGATTTCGTTAGATGATGATGCTATTATTAGCTGCTATTCGACAGTAGAAGATAGCAAACGTGCAAGTAAAGAATTAATTAGTTTGCCTAGCAGGCCTACAGCGGTTTTTGCTTGTACAGATTTAATTGCTATATGTCTTATGAATGAAGCAAGAAAACAGGGACTTTCGATTCCGGAAGATTTATCAATTATCGGATTTGATAATACAATCTATGCTGAGATTGCTGATCCAGGGTTAACGACGATTGAACAGCCAATCACACAAATGGCAGCCTGTACATTTGAACAACTCTTAAAAACGATGGAAATGAAGGCGCATGCTAAGCAAAAGATTACAATTATTCCTCAGTTAGTAGAGCGATCCTCAGTAAAGGATATTACATGAAAACTTTTTTAATAGCCTACTTGAATGTAACGAAAAGAAGGTCATCGTAACCATGTACAGTTATGATGACCTTCTTTTTATTTAGAGTTTATACTGAGAATTGCTCGCCGTTTTTCGTATTTAAATCCTGCTTCATCTCATTCTCCTTTGGAATAGTAAGGAAATGAGTTAGAAATGCACCAAAGAAGTACAAACCAGCAAAGATCCACATCACGCCGCCTACACCTAATGGACCGATGAAGGCAGTTACTACTAATGGACCAACAAAAGCTGATAATCCTGAACCTAAATTTAATACAGACATGGCGGCTCCTTTATTTTCAGGAGCTAAAGATGGTACTAAAGCTGTAAGAGGTACATAACCGGCAAGTGTTGCTCCGTAGCAACAGGCAACAAATAATATAGCCCAATAATTATGTCCTACCATTTGTGGTACATAATAGAGTGCAAGAGTTACAATTCCGCAACCGACTCCCCCGAACCATTTAATCGTATTTACCCAGCCCAACTTGTCTCCAACAATACCAAAAATAATATTAAACACCATATTTACAAAGAATAGAGTGCCCCAAATTTGAAGCCATTCCGTCATTGTAAAATTATATTTCATCATATAAGTAGGCAGGAAAACAACAAATCCAAACTGAGCGGCCGAGTTTATTATTTTTACAATACCGCCTATACCAACTTTAGGGTTTTCAAATGCGATGGTAATGCCTTTTAGTAATTCACTAGATTTGTTAGCGCTTACGGTTTGTGCCTTAAATCTGTCCTTATTTACAACAATTGAGAATAATCCCCCAACGACAACAAAAATTAAGGCGCTCCATAAAGTAGCGATTTCCCCAATCTTAGGAACCATATAGCTAGAATAAAAGGCTCCTATAACACTAAGCCCAAGCTGGAATACGAACCAGAACCAGCCAACTGCTCTTGAAAGCATTTGCTGTGGAGTACTGTAAGATACCCAAACTAGAAAAGAATAAGCAAATAAAGGATAACCGAAACCTCGTAGGGCATAGCAAAGTAATATAACGGGATAATTCATATGTTGAATGCCTATACCTATGAATCCAATGGAACCTAAAATGAATGATATTAAACCAAACGTCATGACTTTTCTTGGTCCCCACATTTGTACAAATACCCCCGAAAACCAGGAAGAAGCGGATACAGTAATTCCGTAAATAGTAAACAGAAAAGCAGCGTGTTCTAGCGTTAAGCCATTCTCAACGAGATAAGGGGATAACCATCCTTGTTCTAAACCATCCCCAATCATAAATACAATAATCCCTATGTATCCCCAAGTTAAATTAGAAGGGATACCAATCTTGTCCATAAATGTTTTGTTTGAACCAATTGCGTTCATTCTCCCACCACCGATATTTTTTTGGTTAAGCGCTTAATTCTTTTTGATAAAAAAAGTATACGCTTACATTATGAGGTCGTCAATGAAATTTTTTGACAATTTACAACTTTCTTTCATAGGGTGCAATCTATTTACTTATCGGACACTAAAATAATTGTGAGTATGAAAAGAAGGGAATACCTTATAGATGGGAGTTTACTATTTAAAAGGCTCGGTTTTCTTTGTTATATCAGTATTTTAAAAGAATATATTTATAGCTTTTTAGATTATTTATTTCTAATTATTATTTTTTATTTTTATGTAATACGTTTATTGAGGGAACTTAAAATTCAGATGAAAAGGGGAGTATTCCAAAAAATAAAAATGTTTTCAATTTAGAATCAAGTGTGTATAATGAAGAAAAATAGGGAAAGCGCTTAACTAACTTGATGCGCTAAACCCTATAGACTTTCATTTCGTTTCTTAAATTTTAATATAGAGGGAGAAATCATATGAACGTTTTAAAGATTGGGATTATTGGTGCTGGAAGAATTGGGAAATTACATGTTGATAATTTGCAGCTTATGCCACAAGTAAAAATTAAAGCGGTTTCAGATGTAGTAATTAGTCATCTAGAAAAGTGGGCTCAAGATAAAGGGATTACCACTCTAACTAAAAACTATCAGGATTTATTAGCAGATCCAGAAATTGATGCTGTCTTTATTTGTTCACCAACAAATACACATGCGCAAATTATTAAAGAAGCGGCTCTTGCCAAAAAACATATCTTCTGTGAAAAGCCTGTTAGTTTCTCAGTAGAAGAAACTTTAGAAGCATTAGAAGTAGTAAAAGAACAGGGAGTATCTCTTCAAGTAGGTTTTAACCGCCGTTTCGATCCTAACTTCAGAAAAGTCTATGATCTTATTCAACAAGGAGAAGTGGGACACCCACATATTTTAAAAATTACGTCTAGAGATCCACAACCGCCAAGTATAGAATATGTTCGTTCTTCAGGTGGATTGTTTATGGATATGATGATTCATGATTTTGATATGGCTAGGTATGTGATGAATAGCGAAGTTGTTGAAGTATTTGTATATGGTACAACATTAATTGATCCATCCATTCAGGAAGTAAATGATGTTGATACAGCAATTGTCACATTGAAGTTTGCGAATGGAGCTTTAGGGGTAATTGATAATAGCCGCCAAGCTGTTTATGGATATGACCAACGTCTTGAAGTGTTTGGTGAAAAAGGGGCTGTCGCTGCGGATAATTGCTGTCCGACAACAGTACAAGTGTCAAAAACAGAAGGTGTTGTAAAAGATAAGCCACTTTATTTCTTCTTAGAGCGCTATACGCAGGCTTATATTGAGGAAGTAACACAATTTACAAAGTCAATTATAGAAGGACAAGCTGTTATTTGCAGTGGTAATGATGGGTTACAAGCGGAGCGAATTGCGAAGGCCGCGAAAGAATCTTTACTAACAGGAAAACCTGTTCAAATTGAGCATAAACAGCCTGCTTTAAATCAATAAAGAGAGCGCTTACTTCTAAATAGTTAAAGAGTGGTGAATAGTATGGCCATAAAATTTCTGAACCATATCATTTACCTTTACATAAAGCACGGGAGGTAGTAGCAATGAATCCACTTATTTTTAAAGAAGATTGTCCATTAGATCTAATTGCAGTTGGACGTTTATGCGTTGATTTAAATGCCAATGAAACACAACGTCCTATGGAAGAAACAAGAACGTTTACTAAGTATGTGGGAGGATCTCCTGCGAATATCGCAATTGGTGCGGCGCGTCTTGGCTTACAAACAGGATTTATCGGTAAAGTGTCCGATGATCAAATGGGCCGTTTTATTACAGGATACCTAAAGGATAACAATATTAATACAGATCAGATATGTATTGATCGTACTGGTGCAGTGACAGGTTTAGCTTTCACAGAAATTAAAAGCCCTGAAGATTGCAGTATTTTAATGTACCGCGACAATGTCGCAGATTTAAATCTTGATCCAACAGAAGTATCTGAGGACTATATTAAACAATCAAAAGCTCTCTTAATTTCAGGAACAGCTTTAGCGAAAAGTCCTTCTCGCGAGGCGGTATTTTTAGCGCTAGAATATGCGCGTAAGCACGATGTAGTCGTATTTTTTGATGTTGATTACCGCCCTTATACATGGCAGTCAGAAGCTGAAACGGCTGTGTATTACAATCTAGCGGCCGAAAAGTCTGATGTCATTATTGGAACGCGTGAAGAATTCGATATGATGGAAAAACTATTAAACTACGAACAGTCTAATGACCAAGTTACGGCTGAAAGATGGTTTTCTCATCATGCGAAGATTGTAGTTATTAAGCACGGCGGGGATGGTTCAATTGCTTATACGAAAGACGGTCAATCGTACCGCGGCTGTATCTTTAAAACAAAGGTATTAAAGACGTTTGGTGCTGGCGACTCGTATGCATCTGCGTTTATTTACGGCTTAATGCAAGGGCTTGAGATTCCTCAAGCGATGCGATTAGGTGGCGCTTCTGCCTCAATCGTTATTTCTAAACATAGCTGTTCAGATGCAATGCCAACAAGGGCAGAGATTTCTGCATTCATGGAAACGGCTGAGGAAATGGTATAGAAACATCATAAATGAGTAATCAAGTAAGGGCGTATCTTATGTACGCTTCTACATTACATAAAAGGGAGAGAATGAATATGACAGTAGAAACAGCACAAATTGTAAAAAACTACATTGGCGGCGAATGGGTAGAATCTTCTTCAACGAAGATGGAAGCCGTATATAATCCTGCAACGGGAGAAGTAATCGCCCGGGTACCACTTTCAACAAAAGTAGATGTTGAACTAGCCGTACAAGCAGCAAATGAAGCGTTTAAATCTTGGTCCAAAACAGCTGTGCCAAAACGTGCTCGCATTTTATTTAAATATCAACAATTACTAGTAGATAACTGGGAAGAGTTAGCGAAACTTATTACGATTGAAAATGGAAAAAGTTATAACGAAGCTTACGGTGAAGTTCTTCGTGGTATTGAGTGCGTGGAGTTTGCTGCAGGTGCTCCTACATTAATGATGGGAAAACAGCTTCCTGATATTGCGACAGGTATTGAGTCTGGTATGTATCGTTACCCAATTGGTGTTATAGGCGGGATTACACCTTTTAACTTCCCTATGATGGTTCCATGCTGGATGTTCCCACTTGCAATTGCTTGTGGTAATACATTTGTGTTAAAACCTTCAGAGCGTACACCACTTCTAGCAGCGAAATTAGCCGAATTAGCTGAAGAAGCAGGCTTACCAAAAGGTGTATTAAATATCGTAAATGGCGCACATGATGTAGTAAACGGTCTTCTTGAACATAAATTAGTGAAGGCAATTTCATTTGTAGGTTCTCAGCCGGTTGCAGAATATGTATACAAAAAAGGAACAGAAAGCTTAAAACGCGTTCAAGCACTAGCGGGTGCGAAAAATCATTCTATTGTATTACATGATGCAAATCTTGAACTAGCAACAAAGCAAATTATTAGTGCTGCATTTGGTTCAGCTGGTGAGCGTTGTATGGCCGCTTCTGTTGTAACAGTAGAAGAAGAAATTGCTGATCAACTAGTTGGAAGATTAGTAGAAGAAGCAAATAAAATTGTGATTGGTAATGGTCTTGATGAAGATGTATTCCTAGGACCGGTTATTCGTGATAACCATAAAGAGCGCACAATTGGTTACATCGATTCAGGTGTAGAACAGGGCGCTACATTAGTTCGTGATGGACGCGAAGATGCAGCTGTAAAAGGAGCTGGTTACTTCGTTGGGCCAACAATTTTTGACCATGTTACAAAGGAAATGAAAATCTGGCAAGATGAGATTTTTGCTCCTGTTTTATCCATTGTTCGTGTGAAAGCATTAGATGAAGCAATTGAAATTGCGAATGAGTCTCGCTTTGCAAATGGAGCTTGTATTTATACAGATAGCGGAGCAAGTGTACGTCAATTCCGTGAAACAATTGAATCAGGTATGTTAGGTGTCAATGTTGGGGTACCAGCACCAATGGCATTCTTCCCGTTCTCTGGCTGGAAAGACTCTTTCTATGGTGATCTTCATGCGAATGGTACGGACGGCGTTGAGTTTTATACTAGAAAGAAAATGCTTACATCTCGCTGGGAAAAGTAATCATTAAGAGAGAAGTAGAATCACTCTAGTTGTTCGTAAGCGAAAGTAACGAAAGTAGTAAAACATAAGAAGGAAGTATTAGGAGTCTATCAAATTCCTAATACTCCTTTTTCATATGTAGAATGAATGATAGAGATAGAAAGGAGCAAACAAAATGCAAACTGTTAGAATGACGACGGCGCAAGCATTGGTGAAATTTTTGAATCAGCAATACGTAGAGTTTGATGGAGAACAACAAAAGCTTATTAAGGGTATCTTTACTATTTTTGGTCATGGAAATGTAGTAGGCCTAGGTCAAGCTTTAGAAGAGGACGCAGGAGAACTAGAAGTATATCAAGGAAGAAATGAACAAGGGATGGCAAATGCTGCGATGGCTTTTGCAAAACAAAAACATAGAAAACAAATTATGGCATGTACTTCTTCTGTTGGTCCTGGATCAGCAAATATGATTACCTCTGCTGCAACAGCTTCTGCAAATAATATTCCTGTTTTACTACTTCCAGGTGATGTATTTGCAACGAGACAACCTGATCCTGTTCTTCAACAAATTGAACAAACGCATGACTTATCTATTTCTACGAATGATGCTTTTCGTGCGGTAAGTAAGTATTGGGACCGGGTGAACCGTCCTGAACAATTGATGACAGCTATGATTCAAGCCATGCGTGTTTTAACGAATCCGGCAGATACAGGAGCTGTAACAATTTGTTTACCACAAGATGTCCAAGGCGAAGCGTGGGACTTTCCAAGTTACTTCTTCCAAAAGCGTGTTCACCGTATTGAACGTCGTCTCCCTACAAAAGCCAGTTTAGCGGATGCGGTGGAATTGATTAAGAGAAAGAAAAAGCCAGTTATGATTTGCGGTGGTGGTGTAAGGTACGCAGAGGCAGCAGAGGAACTGAAACAGTTTGCTGAAGCATTCCGCATTCCATTTGGGGAAACGCAAGCTGGGAAAAGTGCGATTGAAAGCAGCCATCCATATAATCTTGGCGGCATCGGAGTAACTGGAAATTTAGCAGCCAATACAATTGCAAAGGAAGCGGATCTTGTTATTGGAATCGGGACGAGATTTACTGATTTTACAACGGCATCTAAGCAATTGTTTCAGAATGAAGAGGTTGAGTTTTTAAATATTAACATTTCAGAATTCCATGCGAACAAGCTCGATGCATTGAAGATGATAGCAGATGCAAAAGAAGCACTTCTTGCCCTAATAGATGAACTGCAAGCGATTGAGTATCAATCTAGTTACACAGTAGAAATCGCTAATGCAAAAGAGGATTGGGAAATAGAATTGGTACGTCTATATAATGTTCGCTTTACAAATCAAGATTTTAAACCAGAAGTTGAAGGTCATTTCGATGAGAATTTAAATGAGTATGTAGACGCACTTGGTACACAATTAACACAGACTGCAGTCATTGGACAAATGAATACATTACTTGATGAAGATGCAATCATCGTTGGTGCGGCAGGAAGTCTTCCAGGTGATTTACAAAGAATGTGGGCATCAAGAAAACCAAATACATATCACATGGAGTATGGATACTCTTGCATGGGCTATGAGGTTGCAGGCGCACTTGGTGCAAAGCTAGCTGAACCATTGAAGGAAGTATATGCAATGGTAGGGGATGGAAGCTACCAGATGCTTCATTCTGAGCTCGTTACAAGTCTTCAAGAAAACAAAAAAATTAACGTTTTATTGTTTGATAACTCCGGATTTGGCTGCATTAATAACTTACAAATGGGTAACGGAATGGGGAGCTTTGGAACAGAGTTTCGCTACCGAAACCAGGAAACTCGTAAATTAAACGGGGCTATTATGAAAATAGATTTTGCAGCTAGCGCGGCTGGATATGGCGTAAAAACGTATCGTGTTACATCGATAGAACAATTACAGGAAGCGCTTATAGATGCGAAAAAACAAACAGTTTCTACATTGATTGATATTAAAGTATTACCAAAAACAATGACAAATGGATACGATTCATGGTGGCATGTAGGTGTTGCAGAAGTATCTAATAGTCAAAGTGTACAAGCCGCGTATGAGAGTAAAGTAAGTAACTTGCAAAAGGCAAAATCTTATTAGATTAGGACACAAAGAGAGTTTTTTATCTACATGCATATTGTTTAGTAAGCTCTCTTTTTAACAAACAGATAGGAGAATTTAGCGAAACTCTATAACATTTTACAAAGAGGAGAGACAAGGGAATGTTCAAAGAAAATACGATTAAGCTTGGGATTGCACCAATTGCTTGGACAAATGATGATATGCCGGAGCTAGGAGCAGAAAATACGTTTGAACAATGTATTAGTGAGATGGCACTAGCTGGATTTAATGGAAGTGAAGTAGGTAATAAATATCCGAGAAATACAGTTGTATTGAAAAAATCTTTGGAATTACGAAACCTGGAGATTGCTAGCGCATGGTTTAGTGCGTTCTTGACAACGAGGCCGCTTGAAGAGACAGCACAAGCATTTATTAAGCATAGAGATTTCTTGCATGATATGGGTGCAAAAGTCATCGTTGTTTCAGAGCAAGGACATAGTATTCAAGGTGTAATGGATGTGCCGCTATTTCAAAACAAGCCCGTTTTTACAGAAGAAGAGTGGGATAAGCTTGCAAATGGGTTACATCACCTCGGTAAATTAGCTCAGGAAAAGGGGCTACATATTGTATACCATCATCATATGGGTACGGGTGTTCAAACAACGGCAGAAATTGAAAAGTTAATGGATATGACGGATCCAGATTTTGTATCCCTGCTTTTTGATACAGGTCATCTTGTTTTTTCAGGAGAAGAGCCACTTTATATTTTGAAAAAATATTTACCTCGTATTAAACATGTACATTTAAAAGATATTCGTGAGGAAGTAGTAGATGCTGTAAAGGAAAACGAATTAAGCTTCTTACAGGCAGTGAAGAATGGTGCATTTACAGTTCCCGGGGATGGCGTAATAGTATTTGATGAAGTGTTTACTACCCTTGCGAACTCTGAGTATAAAGGATGGTTTGTGGTAGAAGCAGAGCAAGACCCGGCTTTAGCGAATCCTTTTGAATATGCATTAAAAGCCCGGAAATTTATACAAGAGAAAGCAGGTCTTTAATTTCCGCATGGTGAGATTACATAAGGAGTAAAACGACGAGACATTTGTTTTCTATTTAATAAATAATATTGAAACAGGTGAATGTGTAATGCCATTAGTGCAAATGAAGGGTATTTTAATTAAGGCAAATCAACAGAATTATGGGGTCGGAGCTTTCAGTGTCGCTAATATGGAAATGGTAATGGGAGCTATCCAAGCAGCAGAAGAGTTACGTTCGCCGCTTATTCTACAAATTGCGGAAGTTCGTTTGAATCATTCGCCAATTCATCTGATTGGTCCTTTAATGGTTGCTGCGGCGAAAAAAGCGACTGTCCCAGTAGCAGTTCACTTTGATCATGGTATGACGTTTGAAAAGATTAAAGAGACATTAGAAATTGGTTTTAGTTCGGTTATGTTTGATGGCTCTCACTATCCGTTAGAGGAGAATATTCAAAAGACAATAGAAATTGTAGCGCTTGCGAAACAGTACGGAGCGACGGTAGAAGCTGAGATTGGCAGAGTAGGTGGTAGTGAGGACGGCTCAGAAGATATTGAGATGTTGCTGACAAGCACCACAGAAGCAAACAGATTTGCAGAAGAAACAGACGTTGATGCGTTAGCTGTTGCGATTGGAAATGCGCACGGTATGTACAATGGAGATCCTGATTTACGATTAGACCGCTTGCAGGAGATTAATGAGGTAGTTCGTATTCCTCTCGTATTACATGGTGGTTCTGGCATTAGCCCAGAGGATTTCAAACAATGTATTCACCATGGTGTTCGTAAAATTAATGTAGCGACAGCGACGTTTCAGAATGTAATTGCTGCGGTTAACACTGCTGCCCTAAATACTCCTTATTCAGATTACTTTACGTATCATCAAGATGTAATTGAGGCCGCATACGAAAACGTTAAAAATCATATGCTCATATTCGGAAGTGAAAACAAAGCATAACCAGAAAGGTTTTCTTCATTAATATCAGAAGAAACTCGAAATTTAGTTAGCTGATAAAGATAGAGAATGATAGAGTAGCCATTAATTAAAAGGGGGAGAAAGCCGTGTTAGGAAAATTAGGTGAATTAAATGAAGGGTATAATGTATTAACAGAAATGAACGGTCAATGCAGTGATATGTTAATGGATATAGGCATATATAAGATGTCTAATGGAAAAGAAGAGTTGCTATTTGATAATAAGAATGAAACGGCAGTACTTTTACTAGAAGGGGCAATACGTTTAGAGTGGGATGGAATGGAACAAGTTATTCAAAGGCAGTCTGTTTTTGAAGAAAACCCTTGGTGTTTACATGTGGCTAAAAATGTGAAGGTTACAATTACTGCTCTGTCAGATAGTGAAGTGCTTGTTCAAAAAACAGATAATGATCAAGAATTTGCGTCTAAGTTGTATACTCCAAATGAGTGTCAAAGTGTTGTAGCTGGAGATGGAGTATGGGAGGGAACAGCGCAGCGTGTTATTCGGACAATTTTTGACTATAACAATGCAGCATATTCTAATATGGTAGTAGGAGAAGTTATTTCTTATCCAGGGCGATGGTCCAGTTACCCACCGCATCATCATGACCAGCCAGAGGTATATTATTATCGCTTTAACAAGCCGCAGGGATTTGGATGTGCCATGGTTGGGGAGGATGCTCATCGCGTTGTACATAATAGCTTTATTACAATTCCGGGTGAGCTAGACCATCCACAAGCAACAGCGCCTGGATATGCAATGTATTTTTGTTGGATGATTCGACATCTTGAGAATAACCCATGGAATGATCGTATCATGGAGGAAGAACACAAGTGGTTATTAGAACCAAACGCGAAAATTTGGCCAGAAAAAGAATAAAAGAAAATAAAGGTTTTGGCAAAAAATGATTTTACTTGTGATGGTTTTTGCCCAGAACCACCAATTTTTTTGTGAATTTAGGCAGGTTCTTATATGAGATCGCATAAGAGTCTGTTCGCGTGCTCCACCTTTCTTTATGTACAATAAGGATAATAGATACTATAGACATGGAGAGGAAATCCATGTCCACTAAATTAGTTAATTTACGCATTTTAACAGGTTTCTTAAATGCAATTCTAGAGGAATCTTTAGATGCATCAATTACAGATTTTCCAAACGTGAAGTGATGATTTTAATTGAAAAAGGTAATTTGGAAGGGGTTGCAGTATTTGTAAAAGAAGAAATTACGATCTTGAAATAAAGAAGTTTGTTTGTTTAATTCACTTTGCAAATTAAACAACATTATTATTTGCTAAAATCGAAAACATTAAAACAAAAACAAATTTCTGTAAGATTAAAAACGAGCGCTCCAATTCATAGCGATAGGATGCTCGTTTTCTATTTATGTATAGAAAACCTCGTCTATTTTTAGTCTATCTCCCTACGTACAATTATAGTAACGTGAATAGTCCGAAACAATTATGTTTCGGACTAGGGGTTCGATATTTTATCCATTTTATTCAACATTTTTTAAGGATTAAGAGTCTGAATTTTCTGATTTATAAAGTAAGAAAAATGTATTACGTTAATCAATAGATACCCCACTAGAGACAATCGGTTTTGTTGGTGCTGGCGTATCTCCGCCATTAAACGAAGAGTGTTGTGATACATTTAAACTAATCATGCTACATGCTAATGCACTTACTACTACCATACTTAATAACACTTTTTTTATTTTTCTCATTACTTTAACGCTCCTTTTCTCAAATGATTCTTATTGGCATTATTGCTAATGTAGAAATATTTGCTCGCCTTAACATGATTATCTGCCTGGTAAAATTGGAGTGCTAAAATCTCTGCATGTTCTTTTACACAATCCCACATGCCCTCTTTTTCAAAATAAGAAATTGCATCAGTAACTACTTTTTCTAGTTTAATTCTAGGCAGTTCTGTGATTAGTTCATTTAAAACTGCGAAACGGTGCTTATATTCCTCATTTCCGGATTCATTTGTATATTTCATTCCCTGTTCGATATATGATTTTGCTGTTTCAACGCCTTCTAATTTATAATATGCTCTTGCTAAGACAAATAATGCTTTAAAATGGTTCGGTATTTTATTTATAATTTCAGAACTCTGTCGGATCGCCAATGGATATAAATCTTGAATATTATATAACCAGCCCAAATTGTAACGTACTCTTAATAATAAATGTTCTTTATCATACTTCTTAAAAACATCAATAACCGTATTGAGACATTCTTCAGCTCTTTCAAACTCTCTTAGATCTATACAAGCTAAGCCATATACATTGTCGCATAAAGCAATATTGATTTCATATCCTACATGATTCAGGTATATTTCTTTCGCTTTTACTACATGTTGAATCGCTTCAAATGGCTGATAAGACTGATAAAAGTAAGTTGAAATTCTATACTTAAACTCGGCTTTTTCTACTTCATCAGGTATATCAATTAAAAGTTCTTCCGCCTTTTCAAAATGTGTTCTCGCTTCAGTATAATTTGCTATAATTGTAGAGTGGATTGCCTTAAAGAAATGATAGTAGTAAGCTAAAAATGAAAATTCATCTTTGATATTAGGGAGCTCTTCTATTTTATTAAAAGAATCTTTAGTAATACTCATTCCATCTACCAAGACCTTATATCTAAAATTCAGTAGTGAATAATAGAATGATAAATATTGGTCTGTTTCTATTCCTTTTAAATTTTCTTGTACTTTTAGATATGTTTGTTTTGCTGCTTTTACATGATATGAACGGATTTCTTCATACCATTCATTTAATATTTTCATCAATTGCTCATTGCTTTTTTCTTGAACAGTCATAATATCCCCCTTTTCTCCGTATAGGCTTATTCTGATAATAACAGGAATTAGATACTTTAAATTTCACTATGAGTTTTTTTCATAAATATACAGAATATTCTGAATAAATTGAGTGTCCATACTTTATTTAATGCGACAAAATATAAGAAAGTATGAGTTTCGTCGATGGATTTTTTAGATGTTTAAACCGTTCCTACTGAATTTTTCTTATAGGAGGTGGCGTAGAATTATGACAGAAACGGAGATGGTATACACCGCTAGTGTATTGAGAAATATATAGCGATATTAAGCTTCAAGGGATTCCACGAAGATAAATAGAAGTATACCTATATCTATTTATAATGAAAAAGGGGCGTTGGTTAGTATGATAAGTTTTGGGATTAATTTACGCACTATCATTAGTTATACACAAGAGAGTAGGAATCGTAATAATATAAAGATTATAAGTCAGTTAGGAATAAAGTTGTTTGATATATACGGAGAACCGTTACCAGTATCAGATGTTAATCGAGAGTTAGTGACGGCTTTAAAACGTCAAGACATAAATAAGCAACGATATATAATAAGTCATTTAGAAGGATAGAAAAACTGATATTATGGGGCGTTTCTTTACAGGAGGCGTTTTTATTTTGCGTAGAAATGAGGATGTAGCCTTTGCTTCAAATAGAAAAATGATAAAATACTGCAAAAATAGTAAAGGAGAAGGATGGCGAATGAAAGGAATCGTTATTTTAGGCAAGGAGAGGGGGACTTAATACTATTTGTTTGACAGAAAAAGATTCATTTACAGGAAAGCACCGACAAGTGAAGAGAAGAGGCATCATAATTCATTGTAGGTCGTTTTTTCTGGTTTGAAATATATTATTTGTGACAATTAAATCGTACATTGATATTGCAATTTTTATGTGGACAGGCATTACCTGACCACAATTGTCGTACTAAATGCGAGTACGTACACGTATGTTGAACAAAACTTAACATGTACAGAGATAATAAGGTTGTTTAATTTACAATAAAGTCGTTTCTGTAGTGTTTAAAGAAATGTAAGTACCATTTTAATGAACTACATGCTACGGAATTAAGTCTATAATTTATAGTTGTAAGATGAATAATAATGAATAAGGAGAATAATTAATATATAATTTAAGAAGAACCAATGTACCTTTATTTTAAACGTGAGCTCTTTAGAGAAACTTTGAAAGTCGTTTGGGGACATTGGTTTATTAATTTTACTAGATGCGATATTATAAAATTGTGCAGTGACCTTTAGGTGATTCCGACCATTAACTGGACTGGGGCTATTGTTCATAGACCTCTAATATTGATGTGAGGCACTCCATTCAATTAGAAAGATGGCACTGCACATTAAATTAAATATAAATCAACGGATTACCTGTCAATTTCGACAGGTTTTTTATTATATCAAAAGGAATATTATAGTTAATGTCGAATACTCCTGTTTAATAGACTATATAGAGAAATTTTAAAACAAATATAGTGAATAGTGTGCAGTTGAAACTCTAAAAGTGTATGGAGCTAGTGAGTCTAGACTCTTTTCTTAAATCTGAGATTAAATATCTGGCGATATAATCCTAACATGCTACATTGGGCCTAAGCTCTAACAGAAACTTGGATGGTCAGATATAATCATATTGCTTACTGTTCGGAGAGGAAATCATGAAAAATACGATTACTCCTTTTAGTTATGGGAATCATTCGGATGATGGAGCTCAAGATATTCGTAAGTTTTATCAGTTTTATGTTGGGATAGATATTGGAGCTAGTTTTCATGTAGCTTCTTGTATTAAATTTGATGCTTTTTTGGACCCTAAAGGAATTGCCTGGAAACGAACAAAAACGATGAAACTTGATTCTGATAGTGCAGGAATCGCAGAATTTTTAAAGGCTTTAAAACAAATAGGAGAACAATTTAATATCACAAAAGATGATTTCCTAATCCTGTTAGAACCGACTGGTGGACATTATTCTTATTTAGTTCAGCAAGTGTTATTGAATGAAGGGTATCAACTCTTTCAGGTAGAGAATAAAGCAGTTGGTGAATTTCGTAAGAATAATTTAGGTATCTCAGAGAAATCGGATTCAATGGATGCCAAAGTAATGTCCTATATGGGGTGGCATAAACAGCTCCATCCTCACATGCAGGGAGTTACTTTAATAAAACCTCAAACTGTCTTACAATCCCTATTTCGGACAGTCATGCGAGATCGATGGTATTTAAATGTTCAGTTAACCCGTAGAAAAAATCAAGTTCAGCAATTATTAAAAGTAACACACCCAGATTTAAATAAGGCATTTGAAAAATTGGGTACTTCTTCAGTAATGAAATTAGTATTAGAATATCCTACGGGCCTTCACATGAAAAAATCATCGGAAGATGAACTGTATAAAGCAATTTCTAAAGCTGGAGCTAAGAATGTGGCGAAAAAGGCTGCTAAAGTGTTATCTGAAATTATGCCCTATACAGTAGCTGTACCTGTGGAACATTTAGTTGGAAGGCAAAGATGGGTTATAGAAGAAGCCTTACGGCTTGAGGAAAGTATTAAACTTATTGATATGGAAATTCATAATCTCCTTTGGGGGAATTCTGAAAAAGGGATTGATTCACATCCATATACAGATTTACTCCTTTCATTCCCTTTTGTAAGTGAAAATATAGCTTGTACGTTAATCGGTGTAATAGGTGATGTAGATCGATTTAATACATATAAAGAGTTTAAGAAATACCTTGGTGTTTCAGCTGAAAATTCGCAATCTGGGACTTCTGTACGCTCGACAAAACAGACATATAGTGGTGTTCGTGATGCACGTCGAGTACTTTATCAGATGTCCATGATGATGTTAGCAAATGGAAAACGAAAACCTACGGTTTTTAAAGCATATTATGATCGTAAAGTGGAAGAAGGAATGATAAAGAAAAAAGCAATTGGTCACCTTTGTGGTAAAATTGCAAATTTAATCTATACAATTTTAAAAAGTGGCCAGAAATACGATCCAAAAATACATGCAGCAGCTTGTGGAATAGAGTGGGATGAAGTGTATAAATTAGAAGAAAAACAAGAGTCTGTACTATTAAATTAGAGGTACAGGATACTTTAACAATAACTATAAAGTAAAGTTACAAAATAGCAAAAAGGAAACGGGATTTTGAGGTGAATAGTAATGAGAAGTGAAAAAGAAATGTTTGATTTAATAATAGGAACAGCTAAAAAAGATGAACGAATTCGAGCAGTATATATGAATGGTTCAAGAACAAATCCTAATGCTCCAAAAGATATCTTTCAAGATTACGATATTGTTTATGTAGTGACAGAAACAGCATCTTTTATAAAAGATAAGACCTGGATTCATACTTTTGGAGATTTACTCATGATACAAGAGCCTGATAAAAATAATGAATCAGCTGGTATGGATATGGATTTTGATAGGTCTTATGGGTATTTAATGCTTTTTACAGATGGAAATCGTATAGATCTTCATATTGAAACGAAAGATACAATGATTGAGGGATATATGAATGATAAACTTACAGTTTCATTATTAGATAAGGACAACATTCTACCACTTATTCCAAAGCCTACAGATATTGGTTATTATGTGAAAAGGCCAACAGCATCTATGATTATGAGCTGTTGTAATGATTTTTGGTGGTGTCTACAAAACGTTGCAAAAGGGATTTGGCGTGATGAATTACCATATGCCAAGCAAATGTTTGAATATGTAATAAGAGGTAGATTAGATCAAATGGTTTCTTGGTGGATTGGTATAAAACACGACTTCCAAGTTTCAACTGGAAAAATGGGGAAGTATTTTAAAAGTTATCTTCCTGAATCGTATTGGAAGATGTATGAAAAAACTTATTCTGACAATAATTACGAGAATTTTTGGGATTCTATATTTGTCACTTGTGAATTGTTTAGAACTTTAGCAGAAGATGTTGCGGATAACTTACTGTTCACATATCCAATTGACGACGATATAAACATGACGAAATATCTTAAACATGTAAGAAATTTGCCTTCTGATGCAAAAGAAATACTTTAATTAAATCTATATAAGTTATAGTTTTTTCCAAAAAAGTAGTTAAATAATGGGGATTTTCTTGAATAAATAACAATTTTTCATTCATTTTCCTAAGTCTATTAAAATACCATAGATCCCTACTTTTTTAGTTGAAAGTAGGGATTATTTTTTTGGGGGGAGAATTTGGACTTCCCCTAAAGTACTACACTACATTTAAAATAAGGTTTTTTAAAAAACGCCAGTCATGTTATTCAACAATCGGGCCATATAACGGAATGGAATGTTGTAAAAATTTAAAATGTTTAAAATAATTATTATTAAGTTAAAGGACAGCGATTGTAGAAAAAGGTGATACGATTTTCTCTTACTTAAGAATTGTGGAAGGGTAAAAAATCCGAGTAATTATATTCCGAAAGGTGTGTTTAATATACTATCAACTAACGTTTTTACTTATAAATCTAAGGACGGAAAAACAGTAACAATTAGAGAAGCTAAAGAACAGGATGCAGAAAGAATGTTAAATTCTGCTTCAAGAGCTTTAAAAAACGCTCCATACATGCTAAGTACGGTTGAGGATGTAAAGCAGATGAGTGTTGATGCTATTCAAAAAACGTTAAAGGCTTATTATGAAAATCCAAATTTTGTACAGTTTATTGCTGAAGTGGATGGTAAGTTAGTCGGTGCAATAGATTTTAAGAACGGAAACAAAGAAAAAATTAGTCATCAAGGTTTTTTTGCGATGACCATACTACCTGAATATCGAAATTATGGTATTGGAAGAGCTCTTCTAGAAACGTTAATCAATTGGGCTAAAAATAACTGTAAGATTGAAAAAGTTTGTCTTGAGGTAATGGAAGATAATTTAGGTGCAATCAGGTTATATAAGAATCAAGGCTTTTTTGAAGAGGGTAGAAAAGCAAAGGGTGTAAAATTGGATGGAGGCTATCAAGATTTAATATTAATGGCTTTATTCGTTTGAAATTGAACATTATTCAAGAACAGGGTGCTATTTTTGCACCAGAACCGTATCACGTGTATGGAATCATTAATATCAAAAAAGCCATCACGCAATGATGATTGCATGATGGCTTTTGTTGTTTTCTTATTTCTTTGTCTCATTGACCCATGTAGCGATGTCCTTGATGACATACGCAGGAACATTGGAAGGGACTTCGTATTCACTAGGGTGACTTAATTCCCCGTCGCCCTCCGTGAAGAAGTGATTCAATTTCGGGTATTCTTTGAAATGAACATTACTGCGGCTTGAAAGCCCTTCTTGCCATTTCGTAAACTCGTCTTTTACTGTTACTTGATAATCACGTGCGCCTTGCAGAATCAGTAATGGCTCTTTTCGTGATTTCGCTTCCTCAACTGGACGCCAACGAGTCACATCATACATGAAATGTGGAGAAAGATAATTATAACCAGCTGGTGGGTGATCTGGATCAAAAGTAGGGTCCTCAATGTAAGCGAATTGTTTTTTTATTTCATCAATATATTCCTTAGGTGCTCCGAGGTACTGATACTGATCAAGGAGCATGTCAGTAAACGGACGTGCAGGTGGTGCCATTAAAATACTTCCTCTTACAAGTGATGAAGGTGCTTTGCTTAGTATGCGCGGCATGGTGCCAGCACCTTGGCTATGTCCGAGAATGAAAATGTTATCTGGGTCAATGCCTTCCTGCTGCGCTGCTGATTTTGCTGCATATATGGCATCATCTGTAGTATCTCGGTCTAACGTTACAGGTTCTGCACTCATTTTAAAACCGTGTTCTAAGGAACGTTTCTCATAACGTAACACTGCGATACCGCTTGATGAAAGACCAGCTGCAAGGTCTCTAAAGATTTTAGCTCCCATAAATGTACTGTCACGATCATGCGGCCCAGAACCGTGAACAAGAACAACAACAGGTACTTTTTCGCCAGGTTTATGTTTTGGAACCGTTAATGTGGCTGGTAACGGGTATGTAGCATTTCCAATGACGATTTCTCGTTCTTGGTAGGAATCAGGTTGGTCATAGCTAGGATGCGGGATGGTATAAGATTTCTCTGGCGCCGTCCTTACGCCAACCTCATCAACTTTGCCGCCAGGCGTGAATTTAAGGAGTAGTGGAATAGTAGTTCCTTCGATAGCTCCTGGAATTTCAACCGTTTGATGGACCAAGTTTCGTTCTTTTATAACAGGTGTTCCCATGCTTGTAATTCTGCTCCCGCCACTTTGTGTCCACCAGCTTTGTAATATGTTTGCCGTAAACTTGGATTGAAAAGCTGCAGACGTCAACTGGAGTGCCTCTGCATATTTACCTTGTTGGAGATATGCAAAAAATAAAGACGTACGCTCGGTTAATGAGACTTGTTTCTTTTCTGCAGTTTGTGCCCCTTGTGTATCCCCATGAATAGCTGTTGTAAGCGGAAAAGAAGAAACACCTAAAGAAAAGAGTAGGGTAAAAGAAAGTGCTGATTTTTGTAACTTCTTTGTTTTCATCCTGTTTAACCCCCAAAATGTAATGGTATGAAATAGGTATGGTAATTAGTGGAATGTTTCCCTATTGGGGTTTCGTTACATGTAAGGAGGAATCCTGCATACATATCATAAAAAGCCCGTTTGAAAGAGTGGAGGAGTTAAGCAATGGATTTATACATAAATCGTTGCTAAATCATAGAAATCGATCGTTTTTCCAACAATGATTCCAATCCCGTTATGATGTAGGGGAAGAAAAACAAGAAGAGAGGGAGGCATACGATGAAGAAATTTTTATGGTTCATTTCTACATTGTGCATGTTTGATTGGTAACAGTGTGTAGTAGCAAAGATGACACTGGAATTTCCATTACCCCATACCGAAAAAAAAGGGTATAGGTATACTTTCCTGTTTAAAATGTTGTTCGTATAGGATGCGAATAAGCTTCCTATACGAACAACATTACATATTAATAATTTACAGGGTTTTAAAAATAAAGAGGTGGTTTTTAAATGTATAATGAGTCAATATATTATCCTTATATAAATTATGATCAATGCTTCGATCGTCAATTCCCTGGTCCTCAGATTCCAGGTATACCTGGAATGCCAGGTTTTCCGGGTGTACCAAGTTTTCCAGGACAGCAAAGTTCACAAGCTCCAACATCTCCTCCTCCATCATTTATTCCTCAACAATCAACTGCTTCACCATCTGCTGTTGATCCAGGGGCAATTTCATTATGTTTATTTCGAAATACTTATATATGGCTTAGTAATGGTGAACAATTTTGGTATTTCCCAATTTTTGTAGGACCAAGGTCTGTTGCTGGTTTTAGATGGAACGGTAGGTTTTGGGTTATTTTTGGAATTGATACGAGAAGGATTATTTCATTTACATGTTTTTAAAAATTATAGAGTAACGATAGAGGTTTAATTATATAAACAAAAGAGGTATTTGAATGAAAAAATTTCAATCATTTGATGGTACAATAACTATGATTAACGATTTTGTAACAGGATCAAACGAAGATATAGGATGTAATAAATTAATGTCCGTAGATAATGGTTATGGGAATCTAATAAATTTTGTAGTGAAACCAAATACGTATTTTATCGACTATGCAACGGTAGTAGTAGGAGATAAAGTAACTGGGTTTTACGATGCTAACGCTCCTGCTCTTCTCATTTTTCCACCACAATTTCAAGCGATTGTTATGGCAAAATATACACCGCATCAAAATGTAAAAGTAGACTATTTTAATGAACAGTTGGAGAGTAGTGATGGAAAATTAAAATTAAATATTTCTCCTTCTACTCAAATTTTATTAACAAATGGTCAATTCTTTACAGGTAATCTTGTAAATCGAAATTTAATAGTTATTTATAGTTTTACAACAATGAGTATACCAGCTCAAACTACACCATATAAAATCATTGTTTTGTGTCAAAAGTGATTTCTATTCTAAAGGGTCTCTCGGTTTATCAAACTACAATCCATTGTAGAATCAAAAATTTTAGCCATCTTATTGACCAGGATCATAGGCATGTCAAGAGACGTTTTGCTAAATCTGCAGGATTTCAAAATCTTCGTCATGCTTCACGTACGATAAAAGGTATCGAGACCATTCATGCCCTATATAAACAACGGCGAAGTCTTCAAAGAGACTCCGCCTTTTCAACGTACAATAGTATTCCTTTCTAAATATGAAGATAAAAGTATCATAAATACATCAATATCATGAAGATACAGGAACCTAATATGTAATATTGCATATTAATGAATTTATATGAGTATATATAACATGAAAATCACTATAACGAACATGCAGGTTTCCTTTTTTATTTGTTATTTTTATCAGTAAAGTAGACCACATATCAGCTTCAGATACTTGTTTTATGATACAAGTAATCAAACAAAAGGAGGGCCATACAACATAATTACACCATTATTAACAGGGCACTCTTTTAAGTACAGGAGATTATTAGCGGGTGGAGAAAATGTTGAAAATATAGAGACAGATAAACATATTCCATATGAAAAAAATGAATTGCAGCAAACTCTAGAAAAGTACGATTCGAAGGAGTTTGAGTTATAAAAAGAAAATAGATAAATTGACAAGAGAAAAGCACTTTGTGTATATCACAGGTGTTTTTTATTTTCATTTTGATATAGGGCTTGAATTAAATTCCCATGTTTTTTTGCGGCCATCCAATACTACATATGTACATATTCATTATTGAAATTAGTAATAATAAAATGTATTATTGAAAAGCACTATTTATAATTCAAGTAATCAAGGCTATGTATCCATAATAATTTGAACATTCAGAAATTATAATATTATCATAAAAATGAGGTGAGGTTAATAGAAACAGTACATATTAAATGGTATGGATTTTATAGTTTAAATGATTTTTATAATAGAGAAGAAGCTTTTAAGAAGGGAATATTTGCAATCTCTAGAGTATATGCTAAGAATGAAACATTGATCTATATAGGAAAAACCAAAAGAAGCTTTATACAAAAGATAAGGGAACTTAATAAAGATTGGATTTTTGATGAAAGTGAATTAAAGATTACATTAGGAATAATAGAGTCTCCTAGTGGTGAAAGTTACTCTGAAAAAAAGGTAAAAGAGATAAAATCCCTTTTGATTTTACGACATACCCCAGTAGAAAACAACACATCTTTATTGTACCATAGAGGGCAGTTTAATTTGAAAATTATAAATAAGGGAAGAAGGGGCTTAATTGTTAAAAAGATTTCTACAGGAGATCTAATGTGGACGTAATTGGAATCACCTTTGAATAAAATTGAAGGTTTCTTACGAACAGATGCTTATCAATTTTTAATGTATTAAAATATTTTTGAATAACATATGTCAGATGCTTGAAACAACACGAATTTTATTATGATATGAAATCTTGTATGGGAATTGTAATTCATTTCCATTGTTTAATAAAAATATTAAGAATTATAAGAATAATGCATAAAGATTAGAAGAGAAAATAAACTCGGAGGTTTAAAAAATGGGACAAGGAAGCAGGTTTCAAGAAAAACAACAAAATCGTCGTAAAAAGGTGATTTTTAATATTGCATTTACTTTGGTATTAGTGACAGTTGGTATAGTGACATACCAGTTGTTTTCCCCTTCTGATACATCAAAGAAAGCAATTGCTCAAGAAAAGAAAGCAACAAAGATAGAAGAGAAGAAACATAAAGAGAAAGAAGCAGCGCAGTTAGAAGAGAAGAAACGTGAAGTGAAAGAAGCGGCGCAGTTAGAAGAGAAGGAACGTGAGGAGAGAGAAGCAGCACTGTTAGAAGAGAAGAAACGTGAAGAGAGAGAAGCAGCACTGTTAGAAGAGAAACAAAAAGCAGAAAAATCAGTAAAAACGAGCGAAAATGAAAATAAAGAGGGAGAAAAAACGGCATCTCAAGAAAAGGGTTCTCAAACTAATCCTTCTTGGAAGCCAATTGGTACAGAGCAAGGAGCAAAACCTGCAATGAAATTTAAAGAAGGAACAGTAGATTGGAATGAGATGAAAAAAGCAATTTCTTATGCTGTTGATGTTCCAGAGGGTCAATTGATTTTTGATTTTATTGGAAATAATGGTGAAAATAAAGCCTACGGTAATGTACGAGATAAGCAAAGTAATAAAAAATATAAGGTTGATATTGATTGGGTAGAGAATCAGGGCTGGAAACCAGTATTTGTTCAGGTGGTAAAATAAATAAGCAAAATGTAAATGCTATCCTCTCTTGTTGTGAGCGACTAAGAAGCTATTAAGTGATGATATAGAAGTTCATATAGTAGAGATTCCAAAGTTGATGAAGCAATGGCGCGAAGAGAAAGTCAATCCGTGGGAAGATTCGTTTGTTCGTTGGTTATTATTATTACCTGCGAATGAAGATGAACATCTCACACAAACATTGGAGGATATTGCCATGAACCGAGATCCGATTTTACAAAAAGCAATGAATAAATGGGAACGTATGAGTCAAGATTCTTCTTTCCGTCAAGCATATGAAGCAAGAGAAAAGGCCTTAATGGATGAGGCAGCAAAATTTGCTCATGCAGAACAACAAGGAATTAAAAAGGGAATTGAACAAGGGGTTGAGCAAGGAAAGATGCAACTCATTCGAGGCATGCATAAAAATGGTGTGTCTGTAGAAGACATTGCAAAGCTTACAGGATTACAAGAAATAGAAATACAGCGATTTTTGCAGAGCTAGTTCTTAGAGAAAGCATTTTATCCAATAAAATGCTTTCTCTAACTCTGCCTGAAAAGAAGATGAGATGTCTCAATCTTCTTTTTCTATTTTTAGGGGATACGGAAACATCAATATCAAGCTAATGAAAACGAAATAATCCAAGACTGAAAACTCCTTCCTCAAAATATAAAGGTGTGAAACACTAATTTTAGGTGGGAGATGAATATCAGTAGGCTTAAGCCTACGTTTTTTTTTTACTGTAGATATCGTATAAAAAGGTGAGGTGCACCCTATGTTAGTAAGTAAAGCATATAAATTTCATATCTACCTAAATAAGAAACAAGAAATATTAATTGCTAAAACCATTGGTTGCAATCGCTTTGTATTCAAAACATGAAATAAATTAGCTAAATTCTTCTCTAAACAAAAGACCACTGATTTATTAAACCGATGGTCTTTTGTTTATATATTATTCATTTGTATAAGTGTCATATTTTTCTAGTGTCTTTAAATGATTTTTGTAATAGAAGCTTCTTATCTTTCTTATTCAAATGTTCCCTTCACTATCGGAACTTTATTTTCTACCATAAACTTGCCTTTTGCAATGACGCTGTGAATGTCCAACGTTTCTTTTTCCAACAATACGATGTCAGCATCCTTCCCGGTTTGGATACAGCCCTTACTTGAAAGTTTCAGCAATTGTGCGGGATTCATGGTAATGACTTCTAGTGCCGTTTCTAACGGAATACCTTCCACTAAAACAGATTCTCGTACTTCGTGAAATAGCGAAGATACTTTTCCAACTTGAAGGCCTGCATACTCCCCATTGTTGTCAAAGAAGGGGAGAGGTGCATGGATTGAAGTTGGTAAGACACTTAACCCTTAACGTATTACCCAAATACCTTTTGACTATCGGCCTTCACAAGCTTGAGGAATAAGAATTCGTTTGGATAATG
This sequence comes from Bacillus sp. FSL E2-0195, assembly GCF_038003645.1. NCBI lineage: Bacteria > Bacillati > Bacillota > Bacilli > Caryophanales > Bacillaceae > Bacillus > Bacillus sp. FSL E2-0195. The sequence goes on from NZ_JBBOPN010000002.1 coordinate 258,909, forward strand.
CGTTAATTCTAATTAATAATTCTTGAAATAAATAATGTTATTATGTAATATATAGGTATATTGTTAGTTTATTTGATTCCGTTTATTCCCACACCTTTTTGTGTTGTGGTTGAGTTGTAGAAGCAAGTTGCGTCTTGTTTCATTTTTGAAAGGGCTTCTTTGAGCCGATTAGTGTATATATAGCTTATTTTGCTATGCACATTATTAATCGACTTGAAGAAGCCCTTTTTGTGTTGTTTTCAAGTTTGTAGGCAGGGTTATTTATGATTCATAACATAACAAAGTAAATAGTAGAGGAGATAGTAAAATGAAAAAAGATTGTAGAAACTTAAGACTAGTACCAACAGTAGAGGAACATAAAACACGAATGGAAAAAAATCAGAAGTCATATGCTTTATCTGCACTGTTAACCGACTCTAGATCGAGAATTAATCAATTACGAGGTTGTTTAGAGGCAGAAATCATATTACCTGATGGTAAAAAGCAATATTTTAAACCAAACTCTATTCATGAAAAAAAGCTACTCAAGAAATTACATTATTTATTAAGGGCATCCAGGAAACAAAAGAAGGCTATGTCATCTTATGGCGCTTTGTCGGGCAACAAAGTTTTTACCATGGTTCAAAGATTGTAGCTGAACCGAAGTTTCGTAAATTCATGTGTAAGATGAAAGATTATTTTTTCGATTATTAAGAAGTGGTTTATGAAACTGAAAAATAAGAAGGATAGAGGGATATAGATATGAAAAAAGATAACATTTGGACAGTATTAGATGATCCAAAAGAGCAGGAAACAAAAGAGCAATCCCAAGAGCCGGATGATATTTTTGCTGGTATGGATGAGCTATCGGAGATTACAGATGAAGAACTACCATTTTAATAAAGTCGGGGTAGTTTATAGAAGGTAGAAGGAAGAACTAAGTGATGTATATACTTGGATCTTCCTTTTTTATTGTAAAAAAAGAACTCGGAGGGAATCGTTATGCGTATAGGAAATGATTTGGCGGCTGGATTTTATCCAACACCACTAACAGTAGGGAAACACTTAGTACAACTATTACAAATGGAATCAGAGCGAGCTTATGCTTGCTTCGAAAGTTGCTCGTACGGTTCCAACGGGAGCTGATGGGAAACACAGTTAAGCTGTGCGCCCATCTTCGACCAACTCAGTTAATTGCCCAAAAGAACAAAGCTGCAGAAGCAATGAACGGTGATGCAACAAGCGGTGGTCTGAATGCAATGCTTGGTGATACAGGGGATATACAGACTCTATTAATTCAAGATATTAAGAGTGGCAATCAATTAAAAGGTTCAACAGAGGAATGGACAAAAGCAGCATCTGATGAATCGAAACGTGTTCTTGCAAATATCGGTAATGTAATTACGCCTGTATTTGAAACAATTGAAATTCAATTCACGAATTGGGTGGAAAAATTACCAGAAACAATGGACGTTGCATTTATGAAAGAGGCTCTATTTGTACAAAGGGCTGTTGAATGTATTAAAAAAGAGCAATTACCTGGTGTTCGAATGAAGCACAATGTACTTGAAATAGATGGAAAAAAGAAGATCTCATACGAGCTTTAACAACACTGAATACAGATAAGCGTATGCTTGTACAAAAACAAGATATTGCATTCTGGGATGAATTGATAGTTGAAGTAGATGCTTCTCAAAAGAAAGGGAAACGAAAAAGTAAAGTAATTGATGGACAATTCGAGTTCGATTTATTTGGTTAAATGAGAGGAGAAAATCATGTTTACAATACTTCTTATCGCACTAATTTGCTATATGTGTTTTGTTGTTTACAAAACAAGAAAACATATGTTGATAGAAGAAAAGAAAAAAGAAAAAGGACCAGAACCGGTGGAACGACCTGTTTATTGGTGTCCGAGAAAAAATAGACCCATTGGCAGGGAACAGGAACGCATTACTGCTCCTACGAAGGAAATCACCTTAGAAAAAGATGTAGCAAGTATATATGATTTAGTTGCTTCGTCGGTTCAAATGAATTTAGGTGAAGAAAAAAAACGTTAGAACAGGACAAGGAAGTTGCAAAAGAAGTGGAGTATGCTGAAGATTTTCACCATACTCCTGCTTCTGAAGCAGTATACGATATCCCTTTTCCTAGCGATGAGGATATACCAGAGGAATTATTAGAATATGAGGAGACATTTCCGGAACTAGAACAGTTGCCGATCCCACTAGAAACAGAGCATATCTTTCCTATTCAACAAGGAGTATCAGGGGTAGATGATATGAATTTGGTAAAGTGGACTGTAAAAGTAATAGGACGAGAACAAGGACTGACACGCGTACTTAATATGTCTGATAATAAGCGTTATTGGATTCATACAGAGGGAGAGATATTACCAGAAAATCAACAATTGTACATAGAATTACAAGCCGATTCACCGTATTCTTATACATTAGTTGAATGGAGAAATAGACAACTAGGGAATATATGAATCTATTTCCTAGTTGTATTTTCTTAGATAAATAGCATGAAATACAGCGTTTTACCACTCATTTGTACAAGGATAAAATAATTTTTATTTTTGTACAAATGAGTGGGACAGAATGATTCACCATATAAGGATATTCGACTATAATGAAACATTGTACGTCATTGTAATATTACAATGTTTTGAGATTTAGGTGATTAACAGTCTTAGAACAGGAGAATTGAGAACTTTTCGTAATATTACAATGCTTTAAATAGATAGTATGAAATCATGAGTATTGTATGAAAAAATTTTTATCAAAGTAAATAGGAGTGATAATATATGGCAATCGATCATATAAGCAACAACGTAGTAGAAAAATTAGAACAAACGGTGCGCTATGAAAAGAAACAAATCCAGGTATTACGTGTAAGTAAAAGTAGTTCTAATACACACGCTTACATGATTTTTCCGGAATTCTCAGAGGTTAAAATTTCAAATACCGAACTGGATGAATATATAGAAAACCTATCAACAAGCGTGAAGTATGTCATTGATCGCAAGTTGAGTCAACAAGAAATTGAAAAACAAAATCATTCTTTCATTATGACGTGTGCAGTTGAGGAAGATGGTGTGATAGATGATGAAACTCTTCATTTTAATACGACTTATGTCAAACCACCAACGATTGCAAATAAAGTATTTAAGTTAGTGTGTGGATTAGGCAATCGTTTAGATAGCTTAAAAGAGTTACATATTACAGTATTAAATAATAATATTAATCGAATTGAAATTGAATTTTATAATGAAAATGAAACATACATGGCAGTAGAGAAGGAAGAAATCGCGAATGCAATTATGGGAGCATATACAAAAGCAAATATCTATTACTCAGCAGATCTCTATTATGTTGCAGAAGGAAATCAAATCAAATTAAAGAGCGTTAAACCAAAATTAGCGGGTGATGTGTGATGAAACAAGAAAAAGGGATGATAGGAGTCTTATGTACGCTTGTTTTGATGGTTTTACTTCTTATCCCCTTACAAGCAGCTCATGCATCTGTAAAAGTGGACTTTAATGAATTAAAAGGGAATGATGTTTCGTCATCCTTTAAAGAGGGATTAAACAATCGAACCAAAACACCAGAGAAGGATGATTCATTCGGTTCATCATTAATACAAAAAATTGAGGGTATGTATGCACCTGCCTTTAAAGTAGGGGTAAATATCTTTTCTATCTCTTTCGTATTAGGCGTTATTGTCATGGTTATGGCATTAATTACGAAGAATGGTCAATGGATGAAGTGGGCGACAGGAAGTATGATCTTTTCATTCGTTAGTATGATGGCGATGAGACTAAGTGTGTACTTCTTATTCAGTTCCGATGTAGTTTCGTTTATGAACATCTTTACGGATTTTTTAGACCTGTTTAAATCAACAGCACTTATTTTTACACCATTTATGTTAATTGCAGGTATTCGTTTACGAAAAATTCATGAGAGTACGAAACAACCTGAGTATTATCGTTGGTCCAATCGTGTCATAACGGGATCTTGTTTACTCTGTATGTTAGCAGTACTCGCTCCATGGCTATTTGCGAATATGTAAAGAAACACATATAAGAGTAATGAAAAAGGTACTGAATCTATATTCAGTACCTTTTATCTACCCATATGATTTCTTCGTTCGTATTCTTCAAATACTTCCGGTGATATAGGGGATAATATGCCACTTAGATATACAGCTGTAAATAAAAAGTATTGTTCATCTTTTGTTTGAACTGTAAGAGTGCCGTGTTCCTCGTTATTGGGGATAATTCGTTCAATTTTCAGTTGTTTTTTGTCGCAAATAATTGCCTTGATTTTATAGACGTTATGTATTGGTAATCTTTCGATATACAGACAACTACGCTCTAACAGATAGAAAATGAGTGCCATTTGTAGAATGAACACAATTTGTAGTAGAGATGGTATGCCTGCAAAATAGACAAGAAAAATAGAAACTAAAATAATATTTAACTTCGAAAACCATTTCTCGTATTGCTTCATAGAAAGAATACTTTTTTTCGTTTGAAAGACTTGGAATCTCGTTATGAGGAACAGGATTGTAAAAATTCCTTCATAAATAAGCCAAGTATGCCATTCCAACTTAGAAAGATCTAGTACTAAGTAAATGATGCCGGTAAAGATAAGGATTGGTACCAGATGTACCAGGCTAAATAATATCGTATGTTCTAACATTCTTTTCTTGTAGAGGTGATTAGTAATTGAATCCAAGTTTCTTAACTCCTTCTGCAATTTTCATGATGAAACCACCAATAAGTAGATGGTATTCGCCTATTCCTTTTACGTTTACATACCAGCACATATAGTGCCTAATACCTTCTTTTGCTCCATGATCATGTAAAGGGAAAGGAGATGCGTATTTTTCAGATGACATATTATTATCACAGAAAGGAACCTGTCCTGCAAGAGCAAAACGTTTCTTTGCATCATTTACAATCCAACAACCATAATCTGCTGCTCCATACCATAATGCTTCTTTATGGATCGGATCAATAGAAGGTTGTGCTGGATAATTTTCAGCTAGTATTTGTGCTTTTTCTTCACGAAGTCGTTGATGAATATGTGAATTCAATGGATCTTCCGTTCCGATTTCATAGGTTTCCTCAAAATTCCCACACTCATAAGGGATAAGGGGATCATTTGAATCAGCTGCTAATTGTAGACTGCAAGAATCCGATTTTGAAAGATAGTATACACAGTCTTTGCAGGTGAAAAGGTTTGAAAAAGCTGAATCTGTTTCTTGTTCTGTTACCGTATTATCTACTACAAGTTTTAACATGTCTATCACAATCCTTTTTAGGCTAGTTCGTAAATTAATATAGACGTATCATATCATGCTTATTTTTAAATGTAAATATTTACCATTTAAAATGTGCTAATTTATTTTGAAAGGACTGTTTATTTTGAAAAGAAATCGAGAATATATTGCTTTGCGAAATTCTATTTTGGTAGGTTGGTTGCTCACAATTATCGTTATAGGTCTATCTATCTATTTTTCTTCTATTGTGTATTTACTAATTGGATGTTTCATTCTGTCGCTTAAATATGGATTAATGGGTACCGTAAAGAATGTGGAAAAGCGTTTACCTACCTGGGCTAATTTTGGCGTCATTGAAAAGCCAGTGAATCGAAGGGTGACAAGACCCTTTCAATTTCGGGGTGGGCTTATTGCTTCATTAGCATTGGGATTTGTAGAGATGGTGATAAAAGGCCTATGTATCTCATATTTTATTTTAGGATTAGAAACTCATGTGTATCGTTTAATGCGCAGAAACGCAAGAGTGTGAAAGGGAGGCTTATATTATGAAAGTATTAATATTTGAATTAGTTCTCATTGCGATTCTGATTCCGTTGAATATCATTGTAAAAAGACATGTACCAAAATGGAAAGGAAAAGCCGGAGAAAAAATGGTGAAACGCATCTTAAGCAAATTAGAACCCGAAAGTTATTATGTGTTACATGATGTGACAGTTAATACTGAGTATGGTGATACAACGCAAATTGACCATATTGTAATAGCGGAAACAGGTGTATTCATTATTGAAACAAAAAATTATGAAGGTTGGATCTATGGGAGCGAGAAAGCGGCAAGATGGACACAAGGTATTTTTAGAAAAAAACACTCCTTCCAAAATCCGTTTAGACAAAACTATAAACATATTAAAGCGGTTGAATGGATTATGGAGCAGCAGCTGCCGTACATATCCATTGCAACATTCCATCCAAAATGTAGCCTGAAAAGGGTAGACGTTCATTCTAAAGCTAAACACGTCTTATATTATAACAATCTGAAGAAATGCATTGAATCTTATACTGACGTTCAATTAACAAAAGAAGAGGTCCAGTGTATCTATCAAACTATATTGCGGGCAAATATTACTGATAAGGATATTGAAAAGAAACATTTGAAATATTTACATAATAAGTTCGCTAAACAATAAGAAAATGAGGAAAGAGACATGTTATATATAATAGGGTTTGTCGTAATATCTGTAATAGCTATTCGCCTTAACATGAAGTATTACAAACTAAAAGGAAACTCAGAAGATTTAATAATGAAGAAAAATGATTAGAGGTTTTTTATATAATGTTTTAAAGTCCATTTCAATTGAAATGGACTTTAGTATTCACGCATGGTTATTATAAATCGTTTTTATTTTTGTTTTGAGAATGTCCAAGAATGGTACCTTTACATATGGTGCCTGCCCTCCTCCGACTTGAACCAATTTACTGGATATTAAGTAAACACGTTCTATAAAACAGAATCATTTATTTTTTACTAGATTGTTAGTGTACAAATACAAGAGAATCGAGATTATTTGTTTGGCTAGATTAAAGCAACGCCACATCTATATGGTTGAGATGTGTTACGCCTTCTAATCGGAGAACCAGCTTTATAGAACGTGTCCACAATTTATATTTTACTACATGTAATATTCATTTGATGTAATTTTTACGAATATGCATAATTACATAAAGTTTACGGGAAAAAGAGAGTATACTTTGATATTGTGTAATAAAGATAAAACCCACCTACGGAAATAGGTGGGTTTTTTAACGCATAAAGAAAAGCACTCCTCTTGAAGTGCCTCTCATTACTTAATCTACATAAGATTTTTCTTACAGCACAAATATATCTGGGTTCCCACCCAATTTATATTTTACAACATCTCTTTATAAAGCTTAATTAATTTAATGTGAATTTTCTAATAGTTTTTTAGCAGAAGCAAGAAGCTCCAACGATGATTAATAAAATAAATAATACAACTAATAAAGCAAAGCCTCCAGCAAAGCCGCCGCCGCCACAACTACCGCAACTACCACCAAATCCCATTTTAATCTCTCCTTTGAGTAGGAGGGGAAAATTAAGGTCATTCATGTATTTTAACGGGTTCACTTTACCTTATGTTTTTACGGATTAATTGAGCAGGTCCTTTTGAAAATAAAGAAAAGACACCCTAAGGCGCCTTCCTCCGACTTGAACCACTTTAATTTTAATAATATGTATTGGACTCCCATCCAAATAATATTTTACCACGTTAAGTTATTCTGTTCATTGAGAAATATGATTCAAATCTATATTTTGGGTTAATAGTTTTTATATCGAAAATAGTGGATGGATTATCCTGTATGTCAATCGATATGCTAAATTTCATATCGAAAAAAGTAGAATTTGTTAACGTTTTCAAAATAAGGAATATTCTTATAAATCGCTGCTAATATCAAACTTGTACTTATTATAAAACAAGGGGATGTTTATATGTTTAAAAAAGTTACATTAGGGATATCATCATTAGCGGTGGCAGCGGTAGTTGGGTTAGGAATGGCATCGGAGGCATCAGCAGTACCAGCAGTACCTCTAACTTCTTTAAGTGTAGTAAAAGTGGAATCACAATTGGGTGGAGTTGAATACATTACTCCAAATAGTTTTAGTACAACTAAAGATCATGGGGGAAGTTACTTATATGTTTACACAAAAGAAATAGGATATGGCCAGTTTCCTTTTGCCAAAATGAATGGATTTGATGTAAAAAGTATTGGTTCACAAATAATTGGTGGTAATCCTATTGTAGGTTGGGAATATAAATGGGACGCATCAAATCATCAAGAAGGGACTTTTGAATATCAAAAGACTTCAATAAATTATCCAAGAGATACGTGGCGCACTTCGTTATATATTAAATAATCAGTTTTATATATTCGTAGCATGAAAAAAAGAAAGGAATGAAGTATTCTCCTCGTAGTAAACGACTCAGCGGTATTAATGTATATATGACAAGCACCCCTACAGATATTGTCCCGATGGGACAGGTACATGACTGGTATTCTTTGCGTTGGCAAATCGAAATTTTATTTAAAACGTGGAAGTCATTCTTTCAAATTCATCATTGTAAAAAGATAAAACCAGAACGATTAGAGTGCCATTTATATGGTCAATTGATTGCCATTCTACTCTGTTCTTCTATCATGTTTCAAATGCGCCAATTGCTCCTCATGAAGAAAAAACGAGAGCTTAGTGAGTATAAAGCCATATATATGATTAAAGACTATTTTCTTCTTCTATTCCAAACTATACAGAAAAACACCCAAGAGCTATCAAAGGTGTTACTTCGTCTGTTTAATCTTCTACAGCAAAACGGACGGAAATCTCATCGATATGAGAAAAAAACGGTCTGATATATTAGGTGTTGTTTACAATTGTACCATGTCTGATAATCAAGCCGCTTAATTCAAAAAAGTGAAACCCGTTAGGGTTTATTTCGTATGCAAATCTTTCAATCACCTACACTTGCCCTTTAGAAAAAAGAAACAATCTCGCCTAAAATTGACTTTGCATAAGCTTAGCTTGATAGCGATGTGGCGGTACCCCATAAAGAAAAAAGGAAAGCAAATAGCCTTCTTTAGAAATAATATGATGAACCAAACGGAATTGTTGAAAAACCAGTTGGATGTATAACATGGTGTATAACATGATGATGTATGACATGTGAAAAAAAGGGATCATGTATCATCACATGGTGAATTGCCTGCTGTGTCTCTTGTCCAGAGTGTAATGTAAGTGCGAATTGCCGTGCATCGTTAGAATATGAAATTCCCATAATAACTTATTTCTCTCCTTTCGTAGCTATCAGTTATGAACTTTTTACATGATATGAACTCTTTACATGTTATGTCTTTGTACATAACAAAGATCTTATGTTATTGAAAGTGTATTCATAAAAATATTTAGAAGTGGTTTCTAATATTAATTTTAAACTAAGGGAGCATTTCTTTATTAAGGGATGCCCTGTATTTTTTATCAATAGGCACAGTAACCATTTGAAGCCCAAGTCATATACTATGAAAAAGAATTTTCCCTTAATAATCTCATTAACGAGGGGTGTTATGATGGATAAACGAACTGTTAATCAAGTGGGTGGGAACGTGCCTCAACCTATCCGAAGTGATGGAGCTGGAGGGATTGACTCAGGCCCGCGTAATATTATGCGAGATATTCAAAATCCGAATATGCTCGTCCCACCTATTACAGATGCAGGATTAGTTCCTAACTTGAAATTCTCATTCTCAGACACTTCTATGACATTAAATCACGGGGGATGGTCACGGGAGATTACTGTTAGAGAACTTCCGGTTTCGACTACGATTGCTGGGGTAAATATGAGTTTAACGGCCGGAGGAGTACGTGAACTCCATTGGCATAAACAAGCAGAATGGGCATATATGCTTTTAGGAAAGGCACGCATAACAGCCGTTGACCAAGAAGGGAGAAATTTCATTGCTGACGTTGGGCCAGGTGATCTTTGGTACTTTCCAACTGGTATTCCGCATTCGATTCAAGGATTGGAGCATTGCGAATTTCTGCTTGTCTTCGATGATGGACATTTTTCTGATCTATCTACTTTATCTATTTCCGACTGGTTTGCACATACGCCAAAAGAAGTTCTATCGGCTAATTTCGGAGTGCCAGAAAGTGCTTTTAGCTCTATTCCTTCAGAGCAAATCTATATTTATCAAGGAGAGGTACCGGGTTCGCTTGAGAGTCAGGAAGTCCAGTCACCTGAAGGAGAAATTCCTTTAACCTTCAAGCACGAATTGTTAAAACAAACACCTATCAAGACCCCTGGTGGTAGCGTTCGAATTGTAGACTCTACAAACTTTCCCATCTCAAAAACAATCGCAGCCGCACTCGTTGAGATTGAACCAGGTGCAATGAGAGAACTTCATTGGCATCCCAATAACGACGAGTGGCAGTATTACCTTACCGGACAAGGGCGAATGACTGTATTTACTGGAAACGGTGCAGCACGTACATTTGATTATAGAGCCGGTGATGTCGGATATGTACCCTTTGCAACTGGACACTATATTCAAAACACCGGTACAGAAACATTATGGTTTTTAGAAATGTTCAAAAGCGACCGCTTTGAAGATGTGTCGCTGAACCAATGGATGGCACTGACTCCTAAAGAATTAGTTCAAAGCAACTTAAATGTTGGATCAGAATTGCTCGATTCTCTACGCAAGGAGAAATGGCCAGTTGTGAAATATCCCGGGTTTTCCTACTACCCAAAAAACAGGTAAATAAGAGTAGATTTGTTTATCCATATAGTTATGGAGCTGATTACTATGTACAAGACAATCTACGACCACTCAGCTGAGATTACACAAGCAGTTATAAAAGCAAGAGGGGAAGCAATTAATGGCGAAAAAGAATTGATAGAAACTTACCTAAGTGATGAAGCTGTTACCAACTTATATAAAAAAACATTTAGAGTTCTATCTAACCAATTAATTTTCTATGAGGTTGTCGTGGGGGAGAATTATTTCCTCCAACCATCGAAATATTGTCAATCAGGGGTCGTTTATTGAAATTTCTTAGATGCTTTTTAAAATTAGTTGAAAATTGCGGAAAATCATTTTAAAAAGTTTGTTCTTAAGGAGTCCTATAAGAATTATCTTGAAGGACCTTTCTTTATTAAACTTTTTGTGAAAATTTGAACTTAAACTAACGGGTGCTTTAATTGAGCAAGAAACCAAAATCTTTTAACTTCCGAGAACGGAAATTATGTAAATACGAAACCCTTTAGCCAAGTAAACTGAAGGGGTTTTTTCTAGATACATTGAATACCGATAAGTGCAGTTATGTAATCTAGATGTGTATATGGGATATATTTTTGAGAACAAAATAAGAGTTAATCAGTCTTATAATTTAATCATAATTCAGTTGATTGTAATTATCATGTTGCGTTGGTTTGGAAAACCTTTTTAGTTTAAATTATAAGGAGTAAGGTGAAAATGGTTATAAGGAAAGGAAGGTAGAGTCAAGATGCTATTTAATATTCTAATTGCATTTGTGTTACCTTGGACTGTTGGAATTCTTCACCTTTACAAAAAAGAGAGAAGAATTATACCTCTGATCGGCTCATTTTTTTGTGTCGTTGCTTTTGTCGTAAATGAATTCGGCCTTTATTGTGGTTTTTGGAGGATTGCTCCTTTCCTTGATCAAAAAACCTTGTCTGCTTTACCCTTTAATATAGGACTTTATCCGATTTTGGCAAGTTACTTGATATTCTTTATAAAGAAAACCCAAAGACCTTACTTGATGGTCTTTTTCATATCCCTATTTACTACTCTTCTTGAAATGACATTAGTTTCAAGTGGGAAAGTCGTATATGGTAACGGCTGGAATATTATTTGGACATTTTTCTCCTATATCATCCCTTATATGTGGGTGTACTGGTATTACCTCTATTTAAGAAAGTTACAAGTCATGAGCTAAATCCTGAAGGCAACATAATAGAATTCGAATGTTTTTGATTGTCGATAACGAGATTTATGTGAACTAGTAGTATGCACCCTTACCTTGTTTATTTGCAGTTTTTTGAATGTATACTCTTGTTAGTGATTTTGGAGAAAATGAGTAATTTGCTATAAAATCAAGAAAACGAATGTAAACTAATGGTTAAACATTTACATTTGGGTTTTTAAACTTTTACAACTAATTTTGTAATAAAATTCTCAAAATAGATGCAACCTCTATTTATAGTTTTAATATTAAAAATTAACAAAAAATACAATGCAATATAAATAAGATAGTTTTTTCCGTTTTCGTTCTTGTTGCCTACATGCTTGATACTTTTTGGGTGTTTTTTTGTATAGCTTCATAAACTAGGTATAGATGATCTTGAATCATATAAATCGCTTTATATTCACTTAATTCTTTTTGTTTTTTCTGTTGTAACAGTTATCTCATTTTGAACATAGTGGAAGAATGAAGAAAAATAGTAGCATCTAAAATACGTATACGTTGAAAATAGGACGTGTATTAGTCTGTCCAACATCAGAGAGAGTTCATCCACCGAGTGTTTGGACTTATAGCATAAAATACGATTCCGTTAGGAACCTACTATCATCCATGTTCTTCATATATTTGCACCAGAACCCTTTTTTCTGTTCCCATAATACTTTTCTAGGTTTCTAGATACATAGAATACGGATAAGTGGGGTTATGTTAACTTGATGGGCATGTATGGTAACTCCCAATAGCAATTCTCGTAGGCGCTGCCGTGATCGGTTTAGCGTCTTATTTGTTGTTAATGAAAATAGGTAAAGAAGATAGACTAGTAAACAAGCTGTTTTCTACTTTTAAACATAGAATATGATGAATCCTATTAAAATAAGGGGGGGACTTATATTCATGAGAGATGATTGTCGTTTCGAGAACTTCAGAGATTGTGATAGATTTTGGGATGATTTAATGTTCGGTAGACGCAGACATAGAGATTTTGATGACCGTCGTTGTAGACGTGACCGTGACTGCGATTGTGATGAATGTCGTCGCAGACGTAACAATGATCGTGACCGCGATTTTGATGACCGTCGAGATTGGTAAATCCCTTTGGAAGAGTGCTTTGAAGAAAAGCACTCTTTTTTTTGTTCAAGAATTTTCTGGTCTTATTTGTTAAGGGAAGATAAGGATAAATAAAAAAAGAGAGCCGAAGCCCTCTTTTGGAATCGGTTAATTAAGAACAAATTGGAATTCCTAATGCTATTAAAGTCAATGCTACTTCAAGAGAAATCTCAAGTCTAGCAACTTCGATTCCAGCTACTGAGACAACTAAAAAAGGTTGGTCATTTACGAATAGAATACAGCTTGTCAGGTTCTGGTGCAAACATTTTTTGAAGATATAAAGAAGTGAAGAGATTCCTAACGGAATCCGCTTTTATGCTGAAATACCGAATAGTTGATGAATGAGGTTCACTTGATTTTGGACAGACTTCCCCCCTGAGAGGTTTGTCCTTTTTTCATCATATGCATGGCTTCAACACCTCTCAATATAGAAGTTGCTGTTTTAAATGACTTGAATCCCAACATAGAACGCACGTGTTTCTTAATAAAACGATGATCTTGTTCCACTATATTATTGAGAAATCTAACTTGCCTTAGTTGTATGCCTTCAGGCATATGTTTCTCTTCTTTTAACTCTTGAATCGCTACAGGGTAGGCAGGGTTCTTATCTACTGTTATCACACGAGTTTAGACACGTACGAAAAAGCCAAGGCTTTCTTGAAAAAGCGCTTGGCTGCTTGTTTATCTCTTGATTTACTTAGATAAAAATCAATGGTGTTCTCTTCGGAATCTACAGCACGATATAAATACATCCATTGACCCTTTACTTTGATATAGGTTTCATCGACCCTCCATGAGTCATTTGTTGATTTAAGATGATAGCGTACTTTCTCTTCTAATTGAGGTCCATATTGATGAACCCAGCGCATAATTATTGTGTGAGCGATTGATAACCCTCGTTCTTCCATCATTTCCACCAGGTTACGAAAGCTAAGATTGTACCGCAGGTACCATCTTACTGTTAATAAGATCAGTTCAGGCTGATAATGTTTCCACTTGAATAGGTTTTGCTTTTCCATACTGATCACATCCTTTTTAGAGTACTAGTATCAGTATGTACAAGTTTAAGAGATTTTTTGCACCAGAACCCAAATTGTAAGCACATTAAAAGATTAATAGACAATCCTGTCTTTAGAGAGTATGAAAAGAACATCTGAAATTTTAAAATTTATTGAGGATGGTATAAAAGGCAGCGATAGGTACGGATTATAAACTTTGGCTAAAGATTCGAGAATACAATCAAATTAATCGCTACATTTCTTGGCCAAACCTCTTGTCAAGATTCTCCTATAAAAATAGTGGGAAATATAAAATCAGACGAATGTTGAACATGTTTTTTGGAATCTATTATTTTTTATCTATGTATTTCTTTTATCTGGGAATCATAAAAGGATATTACTATTACATTATAGTTTTTCATATACATAAAACTATTTCTCAATTAATTCCTAGAAAATATGTATAGTTACCCTCACTTCATATTAATATTTAATTAATCTGTATAAATATCAAGATAATTAACGAATAATGACTTTAATTCTCTTATGTATTCCTTCTCATTTATGTTGAGTTTCGTGAGTATCAGTTACTGTAATCTTCGAAAATTATTTTTATAAAATATCCTATGTTATAAAAATATAAAAAACATATCAGGTCAGACTTCTTTTGAAAAATATTTAAAAGTATTACGAAACTAAAAAAAAAAGAGTACGTTTGTTATGTAAATAAATTTTAAGGAGTGGTAATGTTGAAACGTTCACTAGGTTTATTATCAACTGCTGTTGTAACAGCATCAATGTTATTCGGTGTAAGTGGTCACAGTGCATATGCTGATTCACTTTCAGAAGAAAAAGATATGTATCAAGTAGCGGCAAAAGAATCAGCTGAATGTAAGAAACAAGGACAGTATAAAGTGTGTGAAACGCCAGAACAAGCAAAAAAATGGGGAGAAAAACAATACAATAAATGGAAACCAAACAAAAATGAACAGACTGTTTTAAATAGCTATACAAAATATGCTGGGAAATTTAATACACCACTTAGAGATAACAAAGGAGACATAACAAAGATTAAAAATCCAAACGACAAAAATAATATTCTAGCTTTAGACAGCGTATTAAATAGGGGGGAGATACCTGAGGACGTAATTTTATTCAGAGGAGATGACCCTATTGCATTTATGGATGACCCTAATAAATTAATAAAAAATGGCAAAATCGATAAAGAAGAATTTAATAAATTGAAAGAAAAATATAAAGGGAAATCTAAAACGGAATATGGATATATAAGTACTTCTTTGCTATCTAATACTCCAATAGTTAGCACAAAAGTTTTCCAAATAGAATTTAAAACATTAGCTGGAACACACGGAGGATATATAGAAAAACATAGTTCTTATCCAGGACAATATGAGTTTTTACTACCTAGAAATACAACTTATATTATAAGTAAAATGGAATTAAGTAATGATGAAAAGCATATAAAGATTGAGGCATTAGTAAAAAGGTAATAACAAAATCACCTTCGTATTATTCAAAGCTTTCTTCTAATATAAGTTTTGAAACTTATATAAATAGACAGTAACGCGACTTAAATTGATAGAATAGTATGAATATATAAGTTGACGGATGTACAGCAGCACTACATATCTTACGTTAACATGTTATGAAATTTGATAGAGTTGTTATATTGAAAGTACATTTGGTCTATTAGTGGCTGTTGTGATAGCGGGAACACATGAGAGTATATAAACTTACGTGGGTTATTATCCATGATAACTTGAATTTCTATTACAGGAACCATAACTTACATCATAAGTAAAATGGAATGGAAACATTAGTAGAGTAGTGTTCATAGGATCGTGTCTGTATTTAAAAATATTTTTTTAAGGAGCAGAAAAAATGAGCCGAAAAAAACAGATATTCACCGTTATATGTGCATTTGGGATAGGATTAGCAAGTTATACTAATTGTACTTCTGCAGAGGTTTTAGACAGTACTTCATTAAGAAATACTTCAACTATATCAAATTTTTCCCAAGTATCAGCTGTTGCTAAAGAGATGAAACCCTTTCCACAGCAAGTAAACTACTCTGGTGTTATTAAACCAAATCATGTTTCGCAAGAAAGTTTGAATACCTCAGTTATAAATTATTATAACAATTGGAAAAAGAAGTATCTAAAGAATGATCTTTCTTCACTACCAGGTGGCTACTATGTCAAAGGAGAGATTACTGGGAATGCGGATGGTTTTAAACCGTTAGGAACTTCAGAAGGCCAAGGTTATGGTATGATAATCACGGTCTTAATGGCAGGTTATGATTCAAACGCCCAAACTATTTATAATGGCTTATTTAAGACAGCGAGAGCTTTTAAAAGTTCCGAAAACCCAAATTTAATGGGTTGGGTTGTAGCCGATAGCAAAAAGGCGCAAGGGCATTTTGATTCTGCGACAGATGGGGATTTAGACATTGCTTACTCACTTCTTCTTGCTCATAAGCAATGGGGATCAAATGGCACAATCAACTATTTGAAAGAAGCTCAAAATATGATTACAAAAGGTATTAAGGCTAGTAATGTGACCAAAAATAATAGTTTGAATTTAGGTGATTGGGGTTCGAAAAGTACATTTGATACTAGACCTTCTGATTGGATGATGTCTCATTTAAGAGCGTTCTACGAATTTACAGGGGATAAAACTTGGCTTCATGTCGTTGACAATCTCTACAATACTTATACGCAGTTTACAAATAAATACTCGCCAACTACAGGATTGATTTCTGATTTTGTTGTAAAAAATCCACCACAACCTGCACCTAAAAACTTTTTAGATGAATCAAAACATACCGATGCATATTACTATAATGCGAGTCGTGTACCACTCCGAATTGTTATGGACTATGCAATGTATGGAGAAAAGAGAAGTAAGGTGATTTCTGAGAAGGTTACTACATGGATAAAAAATAAAACAAAGGGTAATCCATCTAAAATTGTAGACGGTTATAGCCTAGATGGAACAAATATTGGTGATTATCCAACAGCTGTATTCGTTTCACCATTTATTGCCGCTGGTACAACCAATAGTAACAATCAAGCTTGGGTGAATAGCGGTTGGGATTGGATGAAGAATAAGAAAGAAAGCTATTTCAGTGATAGTTATAATCTATTGACCATGTTATTTTTAACTGGGAATTGGTGGAAGCCAATTCCTGATGAAAAGAATATACAAAGCCCAATAAATTCAGAAGTTCAGTCTGAATTTAAGGAATAGCTTATAAAAAAACGTAGGACTACATACTCCTACGTTTTTTGTTCACACATTTTCTTGTTTATATGAGAGGGAGTACTCATCACTAACAACTTAGCATTTCTGATTCTGGTGCAAAAAATCTATCAAACTTGGACATTCTGATACTGGCATGCTAAAAAGGGCGTTATCAGTATGAATATGCACTATTTATTCAAATGGACACAAACAAATTTTTTTAATTGAAGATATTAATCCTAGAAATTCAGGGGAAACATTTTTGATTGTTGAACAAGAGATTCTTAGAAATAACAGAAAAGTATTGAAACGTTTTTATGGGTTCTGGTGCAAAAACTTTGAAGTATACGAAAATGGTCTATCAAACTTGGACATACTGATAGTACTACTCTATAAAAGGTACGTGATCAGTATGGAAAAGGAGAATATATTTAAGTGGAAACATTATCAACCGGACATCATCTTGTTAACTGTACGTTGGTACCTACGGTACAACTTAAGCTTTCGTGATTTGGTGGAAATGCTGGAGGAAAGAGGATTATCCATTGTTCACACAACGATTATGCGCTAGGTTCAATTAGAAGAGAAAGTATGATATCACCTTACATCAACAAATGACTCATGGGGAGTCGATGAAACCTATATTAAAGTAAAAGGGCAATGGACGTATTTATATCGTGCCGTTGGTTCAGAAGGGAATACCATTGATTTTTATCTAAGTAAATCAATGAATAAACAGGCAGCCAAGCGCTTTTTCGTACATTTCTAAACCTCACGTGATAACAGTAGATAAAAAACCCTGCCTATCCTGTAACGATTCAAGAGTTGAAAAAAGAGAAATATATGCCTGAAGGCATATAACTAAGGCAAGTTAGATATCTCGATAATATAGTGGAACAAGATTATCATTTTATTAAGAAACGTGTGCGCTCTATGTTAGGGTTCAAGTCATTTAAAACAGCAGCCTCTATATTGAGTGGTGTTGAAGCCATGCATATGATAAAAAAGGACAGATTGATTTACGGAATCAGTATGTTCACAATCAAAAAGAATTCATCAATTATTTGGATTAACAGCGTAAAGAGCAATTCCGGTAGGAATCCTGATTGTTCCTTGAAATGTGTCCTATATTTGAAACAGAACCGGTTAAAATTAAGATGGTTCAAGTTGGAGGAAGGAACCTTATGGTGTCTTTTTAGTAGACAAAATTATATAAATAAACGGATAACAGAAAGGTAAGTGAATATTATAATTAATTTTGAACCATTTAATCCAACAATAAATGACATAGCGATCAAACTTGCTATGGTACTGTTTATACCATTATTCTTAGCATTGCTTGTCAAAGTCATACTTATGAAATTTATGAGAGAATCGCTTGTTGGCAGACTAGCATATCTATCTTGTCTATTTTTTATGTACTATGTATTTAAATTTGTTACAGAGTAGAAAGGCATCTTAGGGTGTCTTTTCTTTATAAATAAAAGTAACGTAGTATTTAAATCTATACGTTCACACAAGATTACATGGATTTAGTTCTGTAAATCTATAAAATTTTAGTTTGGATTTTCTTGTCCCAATCAAGTTCCAAAAATGAAAGTTTAGAGTTTCATGTCTTTGTACAACAACAGCTGTAGAAAGACATAAAAGTCTAAACTAAAATCTCATGAACAATCGTTGATAAATAGCCATTATCATAAATTTTGTAGGTACTTTCATGTCTCAATAACGGGACATGAAAGTCTAAACCTTTTGAACATAGGACAAGAAACTCCAAACTACTTAGCCAGTAATAATACAATAAACTGAAAGTAAACTTTTACATAGAAGTTTGCTTTCAGTTTCATCAATAAGAAAAACCACAACAATTGCTGTGGTTTTTCTTATTAACCGACCAAAGTTATATTGTAAATGTTCATAGCATTGTATGTTGAATTTCAATTGTAAGTTCTAATGTAAACTTTTATTCGAAAGTTTACATTCATTTCCCCTAAAACATTGACTTTTATCTAATTCCATTGATATTATAAAAAAAGACAAAAAAGTATACATTCAAATCATTGAAAATAAAGGGATTGAAAAACAGATGGATAAAAAGCAACATTTAATTGATGTACAACCAATTCGGAGCATAGAACAGCTTAATGATATGAAATGGTCGCTCAAACGTCATTGTTCTGATCGTGATTACATTTTATTTCTAATGGGTATTAATACAGGGTTACGTGTAAGTGATTTACTTAAAATGGAAACAGGTGAAATTTTAAAACTGAAGCGAAAAAAACGGAAAGAATTTAAAGTAAAAGAAGGAAAGACAAAAAAGGAACGTATCATAAATATTACATCCATTTTTGATGAAGTATTGCCATATGCTGAAGAGCTAAAAAGTACCTGGCTATTTCCTTCTAGAAAAGGAGATAAACCCATTAGTAAAATTCAAGCCTATCGACAATTACAAAAAGCCGGAGATTTTGCCGGTGTAGAATCCATTGGTACTCACACCATGCGCAAAACCTTCGGCTATTGGTTCTATAAACAAACAAAGGATATCGCTATGCTTCAAGAAATATTGAATCATAGTACACCACAAATTACCCTAAGATACATCGGTATTAATAAAGAAGAGAAAGATAATGTGCTTGATACATTCCGAATCTAATTTTAATTTTTTCTTATAAAATAACGTGTTTAATATAAGGGGGCACTTAACTTTTTTAACCCCTTATATTAGATTATTAATTAGACATTATCTTTTATTTAATTACTCTAGTGTCAGTCGAAAGTGTTTTAAACTCAACTGGGACATTTTTCATCTCTAGTTTTACTGGATTTCTAGAATCAGTAATGTCTGTAAGAGTTCTAGTTAGACGTGTTCCAAACTCAGTGCTAAACTGGCCAATACCTGTAGTCTTAATTCCAAATCTATCGTTCCCTACAGCTGAATCTCTTATGACTTGTTCAAATCCTTGCTTATCGGCTGCAAGTCCTTGTACTGAATATAAAAGCTGTGGTGACATCGGCTGATTATTATAATAATAAGTAACATCACCGTAGAGATTTGCATCAATTTTATTTTTTCCTGAAACCTTAACTTTTTCAAACACATATTCAACTTTATATTTTTTTCCAGCAGGAACTGGAACTTCTATTGAAGGAACAGTAAATTTTCTTTTCTCCTTTGTTTCATGAGTGTCTGAAGTAGACATGTTATATTCAACACTAAAACTTTGTGAAGCTGAAACCATCAATACCGAAAAACTTGCGTTATAATTATATCCAAATTTCCATCCGCTTGTATTAGTTGTACTAGTCGTTTCTTCAAACTCATGTTCATACCCAGTGCTAGGCATATTTACTGTATGTCCTAAATTATTTTCTAAAATATCTGACGAAACAGTTAATACTTGTGAATTTTCAACCATAGAACCATCGATAAGATTTCCCTTTAATTCAATATCTTTTATAGTATGACTTCTGTACTCTTGCCCCCCCCAAGCAGCACTCTGCGCCATTTTCTTAACTCTCTCGTCAATATCCTGATATGCACTGTTCCTGCTACTTACATCTGCTTTTGCGGGTGTGGATCCAAAAATTAATCCCATACTCATAGTTGTTGCTACCAATGAAAACATTAATTTTCTCATGAATTTCCCCCTTATTTCTATTTTATATAACTTCAATTACAATACTAGCCATTGTAACATTTTTACGCAATTTACTATGAAAAGCCCCATTTCTCAGACTCACTGACTACATTTTTTGCATTTTATAATAGAATTGACTATAGCAAACAGTCAATAGTTAGAATAATTAGAAGTAAAACAATTTTCAGAATGTAATTTCTGTATTATTTTTCATTATTTAGACACAAATAAGAATTCTAAAATTAAGCAATATGTTCTAATTGGGGTCATTATACATGCCATCAACTTAAGAAATTGGTAGTTCCCCAAAACGAAGAAAAATTCCGTTTTGGGGACACTCAAAATATTAGCTTGATAGGCATGTGGCGAGACCCCATCGCTATCAAGCTAAGCTTATACAAAATAAATTTTAGGCGAGATTGTTTCTTTTTTCTAAAGGGCAAGTGTAGGTGATTGAAAGATTTGCATACGAAATAAACCCTAACGGGTTTCACTTTTTTGAATTAAGCGGCTTGATTATCAGACAGGGTACAATTGTAAACGACACCTAATATATCAAAGACCGTTTTTTTCTCATATCGATGAGATTTCCGCCCGTTTTGCTGTAGGAGATTGAACAGGCGAAGTAACACCTTTGATAGCTCTTGGGTGTTTTTTTGTATAGTTTGGAATAGAAGAAGAAAATAATCTTTAATCATATATATGGCTTTATACTCACTAAGCTCTCGTTTTTTCTTCATGAGGAGCAATTGGCGCATTTGAAACATGATAGAAGAACAGATTAGAATGGCAATCAATTGACCATATAAATGGCACTCCAATCGTTCTGGTTTTATCTTTTTACAATGATGAATTTGAAAGAATGACTTCCACGTTTTAAATAAAATTTCGATTTGCCAACGCAAAGAATACCAGTCATGTACCTGTCCCATCGGGACAATATCTGTAGGGGTGTTTGTCATATATACATTGATACCACTGAGTCGTTTACTACGAGGAGAATACTTCATTCCTTTCTTTTTTTCTCTTACAGCTTGATCTTGTAATCGTTTTTGTTGCTGTTGTTTTGTTAATCGATGAACAATTACACGAGCTGGCACTTTATCAATCATTCCTACATAAGCATCAGCTATTTCACATGTTTGTCCTGGTTGAAGGGAGCTCATTAACGTCTCCATATCTATCTGTATATACTCTGTACCTTTCTTAATTCTTCCGTCTTGAAAATAATCAGGGTTAGGATTTTTTTGATAAATACGTGTATTCGACTTGATACGAGAGATATAGTAGGCCTCTTTATCTTGTATATATTGAAGGTCTTTTAAATGAAAATAACCTAAATCTCGGATACATAAATCATTCGCTGTCACAGTTGGGGCACACAGAGAGCCGTAAGTGCGATCATGTTGTTTACCTGGACCTGTATGAATATGTAGGAACTGTCCACTTAACAAATCATACTCAAGTTGAATTTTTATCCCAGCTGTATGGCTGCATCCTCCTGTACCTGGATAAACCGATGAAAATACATTCGGGAGTTGAAATGCCGTTGAATCTAAAATACGAATACGCTTGAAAACAGAAGTGTATGGAGAAGAAATTGGCATAGATGTGGCCAATTTTTTGCTTAGTAGTTCGGCTAGTAGGTGTTGTAAAAGTTGGACGGCCGCCTTATTAAACCGTTGATTCAGTCCCTCAGGACTGATGAGTACTTCTGTTGATGCTTCTAAACAGCTAGATAACTGAGTTAAAGAAGTCATAGCTACATTTTGGCTCAACCATACACATAAAGCTACTAAATCTTTTGCTTGGTACTTACTGGTTCGTTGTACAAAACCAACATCTCTAGCAAGATCCCGTAAGGTATTTTGAGATAAAAAACTTTGAATCTCTTGAGCAAATAGTTGTAATTCGTCAGATACAGAAATAGACATAAAAACGCCATCCTTTCCTATGATTCTACAGAAAGAATAACGTATTTTTTTCATTTTGAGGATATTTCTTTTTATTAGCTGGATAGCGATGGGGTACTTCAAAATCTTAAGTTGATGGGCATGTATGGTACCCCTAATATAAACTCAACATTAATTTGAGAATACTCTTCAAAAAATTTCTTTTTCAAAAAATCTTTTTTGATTATCTAGTTTTTGAAACAATGTGCTTGCTTCTTGACCATAATCTCTAAATATACCTCCAGTAACAGGATCGTTTACTTCATTTAACTTTAATTTTTTTCAAGCCATATATTTGCTAATTTACAGATACCTTCAGTAATCTCATGTTCACTTAAGTTTCCTAAACCTAATTGAATATGTGGATATTTAGGTGCTTTTTTAACAAAATATTGAGAGCATGGATAAACAGTAACGCCATTGCTAAATGCTTTATTTATCAAATCTTTCTCGCTCATTTGAGTTTTGACTTCAATAACTACATAAATACCAGAGTAGTAACCCTTGATTTTTATATTGTTTTTAAAATGCTTATTTATCTCTTCGCATAGTACTTTTATTTTACGTTTATAAAGAGTTTTCATTTTCCTTAAATGTGCATACCAATATCCCTCTGATATAAAGTAGGCTAGCGTTCTTTGATGAACAGAAGAAGCAGTTTGTTCTAGTAAAGGCCCAATTTTCTCATACGTAGGAAGTAATCGTTTAGGTAATACCATGTAACTTACACGGATTGAGGGTAATAATGCTTTAGAAAATGTGCTTAAATACACAGTTCTATCATTAGAATCTATACTATGTAAAGAGGGGACAGGTTGATGAATATAACGAAATTCACTATCGTAATCATCCTCAATAATATATCCATTAACCTGTTCAGCCCAGTTAATGAGTTGTAACCTTTCACTAACAGGCATCGTTAATCCATATGGAAAATGATGAGTTGGTGTAACGTATACCAATCTTGTGTCTGTTGTACACAATTGATCAACGTCAAGGCCATTTTCAATAACAGATATAGGTTCAACGGAGAATGACTGTAAGGAAAAAAGTTCCCTTGCTCCATTGTAACCAGGGTCTTCTACAGCTATCCGATGAAATTCTTTTTTTAAAAGAAGGGTCAAAATCAATAACAAATGTTGTGTACTGCTACCAATCAGTATTTGCTTATTAACAGCACTTACACCTCTTGATTGAAACAGATAATCTGATATAGCTGTCCTTAACAACATGTCCCCTTGTTTTTCCCCGTAGGAATACATGATAGGATCCATTAAGACTTTATTTGTTAGGCTTCTCCACTTTGCAATAGGAAAGTTCTCCCTGTCCACCGTACCAATTTTAAAATCAATGGTTTTTCTTATATCTTTTTGTCTTCCTCTAGGAGTTACTACAGTAGGCTCATATGTAAGTACTTGATTAGACATATTTGCCTGTACAAAATAGCCCTTTTTATTTTCACTTCGTATATAACCTTCTGCTAGAAGTTGTTCATAAGCCACTTGTGTAGTATTTCTACTTACATTTAAAAGTTCTGCTAATTGTCGAATAGAAGGTAGTTTTGTATCATAGGTAATTTTTCCTGATAATATTTGCATCCGTATATAAACATATATTTGCTGATACATTGGAACATTACCACTCTGATCTATATTAAAAATGAGTTCTTTCACTTAATACACCCCAACTGTCATTTTAAATTATTATAAACTGTACCTTTTACAAATGACAGTAAAGATTAGTATTAAGTATAGGAATTCATACAATATTTTTTAAGAGGAATGATGATAAGTTGGTTAAAATTATGTATTTATTTTGTTTAATTGTTTGGGGACTTAATTTTATTGTAGTTAAGATTCAAGGTACACCAGTTAGTCTAGAACTCTCGTTATTATACCGTTTAGTTCTAACGGCAATCTTATTTTTAGTTCTCATATGGTTTATTAAACCTAATGGAAAACCTAATAGAAAAGATATTCCATTTGTCGTTTTATTTGGCATTTGCAATTTTGCATTGAGTTACCTATGTCTCTATTATGCTACTATAATGAGTTCTGCTGCTATCGTAACGTTGATTTTTTCATTGAAAGTTATTTTAACTCCAATTGCCCTTCGAATTTTTTTGAAAGAGAAGCTACATTCTCGTGTTTTAATTGGAGGAATTCTAGGAGTGCTAGGCGTATGTATTCTTATCTATCCGAATATAAACAGTTTTAAAGGATTTGATGATGTAAAAGGAATTATGATGGCTATTCTAGGTACTATTCTTACAGCGATAGGAGATGCTAGCTCTGCAAGAAATTCAAAACATAAGGTTAATCCCGTATATGCAAATTCAATTGGCTTTACAGCAGGAAGTGTATTGATAGGAGCGATTGTATTACTTCAAGGAGAAAAACTAGTCTTTCCAACATCTATTTCATACTTATCTGCTTTACTATACTTAACCCTAATTGCTTCTTTTGCAGCATGGTTATTCTATTTGAAACTTGTAGATAGAATTGGAGGGGCAAAAAGTGGTTATATGGTAGCACTTTTTCCTGCAATTGGAGGAATAGCTTCTGTGATAATTGGCGAATCAGATTTATCTGTATATTTATTTGCTGGCTGTCTTTCAAGTTGTATTGGAGCTGCTATTGCTTTAGGATTTGGAACAAAATATCAAAATATAGAATTACGGATAAAAAAGACTAGTTAAAAATCAGAATTTAGTGTTGATAATGGTTGGAAGCGGAACATGGTGATTTATTAGGGGGCACTATACATGCCCATCATGCTAAGGTCTTGAAGTATCCCCTAAACGGAATTTTTACTTTTCTACAGTTATTTATGTGAATTCAACTCGTTTTTTTCGTTTTGGGGGTGATTGATTTCTTAGGTTGATAGCGATGTGGCGAGACCCCATATAAATCTAAAAATAAAGAATGACTGTTAAAACAGTCATTCTTTATTTTTAAGATTTAAGTATGAAAAAGTGTTCCTTGTAAAGCTTTTACATAGCGATCAGCAGATCTTTGAACAGCTTCATTTGCATCCTCGATTATTACTCTATGAAATGCATTATACAAACGATTAAAAGGTAAGTCTTTAATCTTATCTACCATTTCTTTTACTTTATCAGCTGGTAACGGAATCAAATTTGGATAACTATACATAAAACTTACCCACTGATGATCTGCAACGACTTGAATGATATCACCTGTCAGAAGAAGACCCTTTTTATCACTGCCATCTTTCCAATGTAAAATAGCTCCACCTTTAAAATGTCTTCCCAAAAGATAAATTGTGATCTCATCAGTTAATACCAAAGATTCTCCCGACCAGAAAATAATTTGTTTACTTGAACGATTTACCCACTCTTTATCATCTTCATGAATATAAATTGGAACATTAAATGTTTCTGCCCATTCTACTTGTGTAGAATAATAGTGAGGGTGGGAAAGTACAATTGCTTGTATACCTCCCAATTTATGTATCTCTTGTATTGTATTTTCATCTAAATAAGTAATACAATCCCACAAAACATTAAAATTTTGACTTTGTATTAAATAAGCTGTCTGCCCAATTGCAAATTCAGGTTTTGTAGTAATGCTATATAAACCAGTTTCTTCTTTTAAAATTTCATTTTTATATAATTTACTTTTTTACATTTATTTAATATCGATTTATCATAATTTATATAATGTAGAATGGAATGGAATCGAAATGCTATTAGGTAGCCCACATAGATATAGGTTCTATAGGGGCGCTTTATTTGTATAGAATTACCATGGATTTTCAATTATTTTGTTTTTCAAATTTAGTTAAAGCTTGTTACAATAACAAAGAATACACATGGGTACATTAGATTATGAAGAGGGGAAATGAACAAAATGAAATCAACAGGGATAAATCGAAAAGTAGATGAATTAGGGCGTGTGGTAATCCCAAAAGAACTTAGAAATACGTTAGGTATTAAAGAAAAATCACCATTAGAGATCTTTGTGGAAGACGAAAACATTGTCTTACAGAAATATCAACCTGGTGGCGTTTGCGCCATAACAGGAGAAATTTCAAAAGATAACATATCTCTAGCGAACGGAAAGATTACATTAAGTCCAGAAGGTGCAGAGCTATTAATAAAACAAGTACAACAGTACATTGCAAAGTAATTGGCTCCTTAATAGGGGCTTTTTCATTTTAATGTAATAACTTTATTTATAATAATTAGAATAAATAAATAAATAAGATAACAAGTAATTAGTCTACATTTATATTTTTTTACATTTGTTGTTTCCTGTTCAAGAATTCTTATGTTAATAAATATGGATATGAAATAAAGTCACGATATTTATAAGAAAGATGCGATGCTATATCTTTTCAATTAAAGGATTCTAAATGTATTTTGATTAAAATTTTTTATAAAAATTGAACATCCAGTCACAAAGAAAGACTCTATTTTGATCAAATTTTTTTCAAAATGGAGTCTTTTTGTGTAACACAGAATGTGGATTTGTAAAAGGTTATTAATCATGCTTTATTCCAAAGCTACATTAAGGTTTTTTTGGCTATAGTGGATACTTTTTTTGTATCCACGATTTTTAAAATTGGATTTTCCGCTAAATTGGATAATAATTCATATTTTTTAAAATTTTCTCGTACTGTATATATTCCTGCCTCGTATTGAGTTCATGACTGTTTTTCAATGTCGATAAAGCACTCTCGATTAAAAATCCCCTCGGATTTCCTTTATTATACATAATTTCTTCTTGGATAAAATGCAACAGACTTAAATAGGTAGTGATTTTCTGTTCTTTAACATTTAATGTCTTCTCAATTGTTTTTTTTAAGTTTAGCGTAGCAATTGAGAACTCATTATTAAAAAAATCATTGTAACTTGATTGAGGTAATAATTCATTTATGTGATCGGGTGTAAATAGCTGAATGTCTTTTTTACTAATATCTTCTAAGATGGTATTTACTCGATCCATACAATATGAAACAATCTGCTTTGTTGTAATTGTTTCATTCCAGACATTATTCGTATGAAGGATATTCTGCAAAATACCAATGAAAATAACAGCACAATCCATTAAATAAATTGCTTTATTCTCTGGGAAGATATTTAAGAATCGTTTATATACCCAATTTAAAAATAGATATTTAGACTGTTTTATGAATGTAATCAACTCTGGATCATTAGATACAATCACGTCTTCGATTAATTGCATTAATTTATTTTTTTTATTAAGCTCCATTATAAGAATAACTTGTTCTATATAGACAGTGATATCTGTATAATCTTCTCCAATGAGTAGTTTATCCCGTTCTATTTCTATCTCTTCTAGAATGGAACTGAATACAGTTTTAAACAGTTCGCCTTTGGAAGAAAAATAATTATAAAAAGAACCCTTTGAAATCCCACTATGATTTAAAATATCTTGAATAGATGTAGCATGATATCCTTTTTCAATAAATAATTCATGTGCCTTATCTATAACATATTTTTTTTTCTTATTCATTATCTGCACTCCTTTATAAGTTATGCTTCCATATTTATAATAAGATTATAACAAAAATATACCATTTGTACAATTTTGTACAGATGGTATATTTTTGTTGATAATAGACCGCTAATGATGTATCATAGGTTTCATTAAACCGAAAGTATATAAATGTACACAAAGTACAAAAATGAAGGGAGTGTATATACATGTCCGAAAAACAATCAAAAACTTCTTTTGGATTATTGTTTATATTAATGACTGGGGCATTCGTTGCTTTATTAAGTAACACTTTACTTAACATAGCTCTACCAGCTATTATGAAGGATTTTGATGTGAGTGCTTCAACCGTACAATGGTTGTCGACGGGATACATGTTAATCAATGGGATTTTAATCCCGACAACTGCATTTTTAATCAAAAAATATACAGCTAGACGTCTATTCTTAACCGCTATGGGATTATTTACAGTTGGTACATTAATCGGTGGATTTGCACCAAGCTTTCCAATATTATTATCTGCTCGTATGATTCAAGCTTCAGGAGCAGCACTTATTATGCCGCTACTAATGAACGTATTATACACAACATTTCCACCCGAAAAACGTGGTTCTGCGATGGGAATGTTTGGTTTAGTAATGATTTTCGCACCAGCTATTGGGCCAACATTATCTGGATGGGTTATTCAACATTATGATTGGCCAATTTTATTCTTAATGATGGTACCAATTATGTTCTTAGTCTGGATTTTAGGTTACTTTAAATTACAGGATTATAAAGAAAAAACTAATGATACCATTGATGTTTTATCCGTCGTGTTATCTGCGTTAGCCTTTGGTGGTATTTTATATGGATTTAGTTCTGCTGGTAACAGTGGCTGGGATTCGCCAAATGTTTATTTAACAATTGTCATAGGATTGGCATCATTAGTAGGGTTAATTGTCCGTCAATTTAAGCTTGATGAGCCAATGCTTGATTTTAGGGTATATAAATATCCAATGTTCGCTCTATCATCCGTCATTTCTGTCGCGTTAAATATGGCAATGTTCTCTGCCATGTTGTTGTTACCGATTTATCTACAAAACATTCGTGGCATTTCTGCTATGGATTCTGGCTTACTCATGTTACCAGGAGCGTTAATTATGGGGATTATGATGCCGATTACAGGGAAATTATTTGATAAGTTTGGGCCGAAAATGTTGGCATTTATTGGCTTAGCTATCGTGATTGTTACGACATTCTTATTTAGTCAGCTAACAGGTTCAACAGGGTATACGCATTTAGTCGTCTTATATGCAGCACGTATGCTTGGTATTTCAATGGTTATGATGCCGATTATGACGAACGGTTTAAATCAATTACCACCAAAATTCACACCACATGGTACAGCAATGAATAGTACGATTCAACAAGTATCTGGAGCAATTGGTGGTAGCCTACTTGTTACAATTATGTCTAATCGGACGGCGATACATGTAGAAGAAATGATGACGGATACTATGGGCAAGCTAACAAGTACACCTACAGGTGATGCTTTATTAAAAATACAGCAGCATATTTCCATGGAAGCGACTATTTCAGGGATCAATGATGCATTTCTAGTCTCAGCTGTTATTGCTGGTTTTGCATTTATTCTCTCATTTTTCCTTAAGCGGACAACAGTTCCAATTTCAGATCAATATGATGTGCTAAATGAAAAAATAAATTAGTCGATTCAAAGATGATTCTCTTTTTAACAAAAAGAATGTAAACCAGAAAGGATAGAGAAATTCTCTGGTTTACATTCTTCTATACCTATGTGAAAGTTTGTAAAACCTGTTTCTTTCGTTAATAAATTAAAGTTCTAAAGATAAGGGGGTATAAAATGGAAGGAATTCTTATTACCTTATAAGATTGCTTTGGATGAAATGCAAACAAAATTTGAGATAGCTGATATCAATTCTATGGATGCTGGTAAACAAATCATTTTAGCACGAACAAGGAATTAAGAAAATGGAAATGAAACTGAAAAAGCTTGGGAAAGAAGATGCGTAGTAGTTTGCAGAGCTTTCAAAGCGTTTGTTCTTATAATCATATATAAAATCCCTTATAGGCTTCGAAAAAATGAGCAGTTTTCATGAGGATTGTTAAGCTTATAGTTCAGCACTGGATTGCATAATAATTTTTCGAATATCTTACACTATAAGGTAAAAGGGGAATCGATATGTTGAAAATATTTAAGTATTTAAAAAAGAATGAATGGATACTTGTTCTATTAAGTATAGCATTCATTACAGTACAGGTTTGGCTTGATTTAAAGCTACCGGACTATATGGCTGAAATCACGACATTAATCCAAATGGAGGGTACGAACTTTTCTCAAATTATTGGACCTGGAGCATATATGCTACTCTGTGCAGTAGGAAGTATGGTTACTGCTGTTATTGTAGGATACTTTGCTGCTAAGGTCGCGGCGGGATTATCCAAACGTCTACGTGGATTAGTTTTTGATAAAACTTTATCTTTTTCACTTGAAGAAATTAATCGTTTTTCAATAGCAAGCTTGATTACTCGTTCAACTAATGATGTTACTCAAATCCAATTTATTGTGGCAATGGGATTACAGGTAATTGTAAAAGCACCAATTTTAGCTGTTTGGGCAATCATGAAAATTTCAGGGAAGAGCTGGCAATTGACAACAGCTACAGGTATAGCAGTTGTAGTTTTATGTATGATGTTAGCTGTGATTATTCTATTTGCGCTACCAAAGTTCAAAATCATCCAAACGCTTACTGATAATTTAAACCGTGTAACTCGTGAAAACTTAACTGGGATGCGAGTTGTACGTGCTTATAACGCTAAGAGTTATGAAGAAAATAAATTCGAAAAGGCTAATATTGAATTAACCAAAACAAATCTTTTTGCTAATCGTTTAATGGCAATTATTGGACCAGGGATGACGCTAATTATGTCTGGTTTAAGTGTTGCGATTTATTGGATTGGTGCTTATTTAATTAACGAAGCACAGATGATAGATCGAATTACAGTTTTCTCGGATATAGTTGTTTTCTCATCGTATGCCATGCAAGTTGTAATGGCTTTTATGATGGTAAGTATGATTTTCATTATGTTACCTCGTGCTACGGTATCGGCAAAACGTATTATGGAAGTACTTGAAACAGAAACGAAAATTAAAGATGGCACAGTTACAGAAGGAAAACCAGGTATTGTGGGAGAGATTGAGTTCCGCAATGTTGGCTTTAAATATCCAGATTCAGAGAACCATATTCTTCGTAACATTAACTTTACTGCAAAAAAAGGGGAAACGGTAGCTTTTATTGGATCCACGGGCAGTGGAAAAACAAGTTTGGTAAATTTAATTCCTCGTTTCAATGATGTTTCTGAAGGTGAAGTATTGGTTGATGGCATAAATGTAAAGAATTACAGACAAGAAACTCTACACGATAAAATTGGCTACGTTTCACAATCGTCTGTGTTATTCAGTGGTACTGTAACTTCGAACGTTTCCTATGGAGAATCTGGACATATGGATTCGTCACTAAATGCTGTCAAAGAAGCATTAGAAATTGCACAAGGGAAAGAATTCGTAGAAAAGCTTGAAGGACAATATGAGGGGCAGATATCACAAGGTGGTACAAACGTATCTGGGGGACAAAAACAGCGTATATCTATTGCTCGTGCAATTTATCGGAAACCAGAAATTTATATCTTCGATGACTCATTTTCAGCATTAGACTACAAAACAGACAGGGTTCTACGTTCTGCTTTAAGAAAAGAAACGAAGGATGCCACTACCTTAATTGTTGCACAGCGCATCGGAACAATTAAAGACGCAGACCGCATTATTGTGCTTGAAGAGGGAGAAGTAGTTGGGAATGGAACACATGAACAATTAATGCATAGCTGCGAGACGTATCAAGAGATTGCATATTCTCAGCTTTCGAAGGAGGAATTGACTGATGGCCAAAAATGATTATACCATTGGAGATCATGAAAAAAACTCAAAAAACGGGAGACAGATGGGCGGAGGGCTTAGTCCAATGGGTGGCAGGGCCCAAGGACAAAAAGTAAACAATTTTAAAAAAACGATTCAACAGCTGATTTCCTACTGTAAGTCTTATATACCCATTGTCATTTTTGCCTTAATATTAGCTTTTGTGGGTTCTGCATTTAACGTATATGGCCCAGATAAATTAAGTGAAATGACCGATGTTATCCAAGAAGGGATTATGGGTGAAATTGATTTAGATGCGATCAAGAGTATCGGAATCATTCTAGTGGTTCTCTACGGATTAGGCCTGGTATTTAATTATATACAAGGTTTTATAATGGCAACAGTAACACAAAAAATCACAAGAAAAATGCGTACAGAATTATCGCAAAAAATGAATCGAATCCCTTTAAGTTACTTTGATAAAACGAGTTATGGAAATATATTGAGCCGTGTAACAAATGATGTTGATACAATTGGTCAAACGTTAAATAACAGCCTAGGACAATTAGTAACGGCAATCGCAACTTTTGTTGGTGCATTGATAATGATGTTCTATACAAACTGGATTATGGCTATAACAGGAATTGTTGCAACCTTAATTGGATTTATTTTAATGACATTGATTATGAAGCGTTCTCAAAAATACTTCGTACAGCAACAGGCTGAGCTCGGGAAAATCAATGGCCATATTGAAGAAATGTATGCAGGTCACCATATCGTAAAAGCATATAACGGTGAAAAGGAAGCAAAAGAAGTATTCCATACAATCAATGATCGTCTGTTTGATAATGCTTGGAAATCACAGTTTATGTCTGGGATTATGATGCCTATCATGCAATTTATCGGGAACTTTGGCTATGTAGCAGTTTGTATTGTTGGTGCATTACTTGTGACAAATGGTGTAATTACAATTGGAACAATCGTTGCCTTTATGGTCTATATTCGTTTGTTCACACAGCCTTTATCACAATTAGCACAAGCTGCAACGAATCTGCAATCTACAGCGGCAGCAAGTGAACGTGTATTTGAATTTTTAGCAGAAGAAGAATTGTCAGATGAAAGTGAAAAAACAATGAGATTAGACAATGTCAAAGGGGATGTGGAATTTAATCATGTTAAATTTGGCTATGATAAAGATCGTCTAATCATTAAAGACTTCTCTGCTAAAGTAAATGCAGGACAAAAAGTAGCTATCGTAGGTCCAACGGGTGCTGGAAAAACGACATTAGTAAATTTATTAATGCGATTCTATGAACTGAACAGTGGAGAAATTACTATTGATGGGGTTCCTATAAATCAATTAACTCGTGAACATGTGCATGATCTATTCTGTATGGTACTTCAGGACACATGGTTATTCGAAGGGACGATTCGCGACAATATTGTCTATTCTAAGGCAAATGTTTCAGATGAAGAAATCATAGCAACATGTAAAGCAGTTGGGCTGCATAATACGATTAAAAACTTATCTAAAGGTTATGATACCGTATTAAATGATAAAGCGAATTTATCAGCTGGACAAAAACAATTAATTACGATTGCCCGTGCGATGATTGAAAATGCCCCATTATTAATTCTAGATGAGGCTACGAGCTCAGTTGATACACGTACGGAATTATTAATTCAAAAAGCAATGGATCGTTTAACAGTTGGGAAAACATCTTTTGTCATTGCACACCGTCTTTCGACGATAAAAAATGCTGACTTGATCTTAGTGATGAAAGAGGGAGACATTTTAGAAACTGGAAACCATGAGGAGTTACTAGCCAAAGGTGGATTCTATGCGGATCTGTATAATAGTCAATTTGAATCAGTCTCTTAAGTATTAATTACTAACTTCTTTCTCAGGATCCTTGTGGCTAAAAGCTGGTGAATGAAGTACGAAGGTATAGTAGGTAGGGCTAGAAATAGATATAGACTCTTTCCAGACCATAAAATTAATTTACTGGATGAGGTTGGTTGAACAAAGACAAGTTTTGAGATTATAGCTGATGTAATTTAAATACCTTATGTTTGGCATACTATTCGGTTGTGTCATAGGTCAAAAAATTTAGCAAATAAAAGTAAGCTCCATTAAATTAAAAATGGAGCTTACTTTTATTTATACATTAAATCTTAAAAGTGTCAGGTGCCACATTTTTCGGATGGATATCATCTTCATTCAGTACTCCATGCATCTAGAAGTCCAAAAATTGATTCAATTCCTAATAAATTTTGGTTAAATTATTATGACAACGTGTCATATTTTCCCTTTGACGTATGACACGTTGTCATGTAATATGGATTTATACCCAGTTGTGACACGTTGTCATATGTTGGTTGGATTGGAGGGGAATAGTATTCTTAAACAAGGATTTGTTGATTTATCAGTATTTTGATTACAGATATTTTTCTCATTTTATTAGAAGAATATCTCAAGCGGAAAAAAAGAGTTTTTCTAAATTATAAAAAAATCAACTTTATTAGGAGGAGCATAAATGAAATTATTAGAAGTAAAAAATATTAATAAATCATATACCATATATAAAAAAGAAAAGTCAACGATCCTCCATGATATAAATTTAACCTTTAATAAGGGGGAGTTCGTGTCTATACTTGGTGAATCAGGATGTGGAAAATCAACATTAATGAATATCATTGGCGGTATGGACTCTGACTTTAATGGAGAGGTCCTTGTAGAAGGAAAGAACCTAAAGACTATGAAGGAATATGAACTTGATGATTATAGAAAAAATAAAATTGGATTTGTTTTTCAAAGCTTCAATTTAATTCCTCACTTAAGTGTGTTAGAGAACGTAACGATTGCGATGCAAATGGCAAGTAAAAGCGAAAAAGAACGAAATGAAAGGGCGGAAGAACTTTTAGCTGAAGTTGGCTTAAAAGAACATATGATGAAAAAGCCAAATCAACTTTCTGGGGGGCAAAAACAACGTGTAGCAATCGCACGCGCATTAGCAAACGAACCAGACATTCTCTTGGCTGATGAGCCAACAGGCGCTTTGGATAAAGAAACAAGTCAACAAATACTAGAACTATTAGATAACATTGCAAAGAAAGGAAGGCTTGTAATTACTGTAACTCACTCTCAAAAGGTTGCCGATTCTGGTAGTAGGATTGTGAAAATCGATGACGGTAGAATTATTGAAGATATACATTTGAAGGAAAGTTATCCATCTAACAAAAAAACGAAACAAGTGAAATCCAAAAGTCTGAGCCTAACTTCTTCACTCAAACTTGCGTTAAAAAATATGAAGTTGAATGCAAAAAGAAATATACTAGTTGCTTTAGGTGGTTCCATCGGTATATTAAGTGTTATTTTGATGTTGTCTTTAGGTAGCGGTGTTACAAAGTATATGAATGATGAAATCAACTCCAGCATGAACCCTTTAATGGTTGAAATTACAAAAGGGAAAGAAGATAAGGCCGACAATTCCATGTCCATGCTAGCGGCAAAAGATCCTTTAAAGGAAGAAGATATTGAAAAAATTAAAAATATTGAACACGTTAAGAGTATAGAAAAAGTAACATCTTTTGACATGAAAAGTAGTGCATTATATGGAGATAAGCGTTCAGATATTATGAAATTTTCAACAATGACCGATTCTGTAAAGAAAGAAAATTTAGAAAAAGGAAATCTTCCTAGCAAAAATGAAGTTCTTTTAACACCGGCACTAGCTAAATCATTAAGCAATGGAGAAGACTACAATTCATTAATTGGCAAAGAAATAAGTGTCTATGTGAACGAAATAGGACAGGGCAATAAACCTGTTACTATCGAGAATAAATTAAAAGTATCCGGTGTATATAAAGCTGAAAATATGGGGCCGCAAGGGATAACTATGGCATATGTACAATATGAAACATTAGAGAAAACATATGCAGAGCAGGGGTTGACTTTAAGCCCT
Source organism: Bacillus sp. FSL E2-0195 (assembly GCF_038003645.1). NCBI lineage: Bacteria > Bacillati > Bacillota > Bacilli > Caryophanales > Bacillaceae > Bacillus > Bacillus sp. FSL E2-0195. The sequence continues at coordinate 295,068 of NZ_JBBOPN010000002.1, forward strand.
ACTCAAATCAATGCTTTTGCTGAAAAACAACAACAGGTAGAAGGAATTAAAACCGAATTAGACAAATATGGATTTGAAAGTTCCCAAATGGCTGAAATGCTTAAACAAGTTACATCTTATTTAGATATGGCAACTGCACTTCTAGCAGGAATTTCGGGAATCTCTCTAATTGTTTCAGGTATTATGATTTTAGTCGTTTTATATATCAGTGTAGTTGAAAGAACAAAAGAAATCGGAATATTGCGTGCTGTAGGAGCGAGAAAGAAAGATATAAAACGAATTTTCTTCTCAGAATCCGCTTTGCTTGGTTTATTTAGTGGTTTAATAGCTGTAACAGGTGCCAGTGTAATTAGTTTAATTGGGAATAGCCTGTTATCAAATAGCTTTGGTGCAGAGCTGATCAATCTAACAGCTCAAAATATGTTTTTAGGTATAGCGGTAAGTATAATTGTAAGTGTAATAGCTGGAATTATGCCAGCATCCAAAGCTGCAAAGTTGGATCCAATGGAATCACTGAGGTTTGAATAGAATAGTGATTTGTATCTAAGGTTAACACAAATCTAATTTGTGTTAACCTTAGGATAATGAAGAGTATTCATTAACAGGACTTAAATGAAATTTTTCGCTTTATAGAATATTAATAATGAAAAAGACCCATATTTATAAACGGGGATGACATATTGTCATTCGTATGATCGGAGGAAAAAATGCCCAAACAAACATTTTTTAATTTAGCAGGTGAAAAGAAAGAAGCATTAATTCAGGCAGCAATGAAAGAATTTTCAAGAGTTTCTTTATTTGAAGCATCAATTTCCAACATCATCAAAGATGCTGGAATACCTAGGGGAAGTTTTTATCAATACTTTGAGAATAAAGAAGATGTTTTCTTCTTTTTATTAGATGAATATTCCAAAAAGAACAATGAAAAATTTATTTCGATATTAAAAGAAAAGGATGGTGATTTATTTGACGCTCATATTGAATTATACCAATATATGCTAACAAAATTTCAGAACCTAGAAAATCGAAAATTTTTTAGAAATGCCTTTTTGAATATGAATTATAAAGTTGAAAATACATTGATCCGAAATGTGAACGAGGAAAACAATAAAAGTCGATTATCAGAAATCATGGTGTTAATAAATAAAGAAAAATTGAACATTGTAGAAGAACGAGAAATATTTCATATCATGAAGATTGTCATGGCGGTGACATTTCAAAATCTTATTCAAAATTTCGCAAAGGAAATACCTTTCGATGAATCAGTGAAAAACTATGCTTTAGAACTTTCTTTGCTTAAAAAAGGGCTTTATAAAGGTTCGAATAAATGAAAGTTTTAGAAGTCAAAGAAATGAGGAAGCTCCAAATGGAAGATATGAAAAAATGGGGTCAGTTCTTATTACCTTATAAGTTTGCCTTGGACGAAATGAAAACAAAAATCAATATTATAGCTGAGGAAGCAAAATATTTAAATAATCACAATCAAATTGAACATATTAAGATACGACTCAAGTCTTTAGAAAGTATTCAATCAAAACTTGATCGAAAGAAAATTAGTCCTTCCCTGTTAAATACGAAAGAACATTTGTATGATATTGCTGGGATGAGAATTATTTGTTCTTTTGTAAGCGATATCTATGATATCTATTCACAATTATCTAACCGAAATGATATCAAAATTGTACAAGTGAAAGATTATATTACAAACCCAAAATCAAATGGATATCAAAGTTTACATGTAGTTGTTCAAATTCCTGTGACACTATCCAAAAATGTAGAGAAGGTTTATGTTGAAATTCAGCTTCGCACCTTAGCGATGGATTTTTGGGCTAGCCTAGAACATAAAATTTATTATAAGTATGATAAAAAAATCCCTTTCTATCTTGAAAAAGAACTTAAAGAGGCAGCAGAAACGGTAAAATCTTTGGATGAAAAAATGAAGGATATCCATAAAAAAGTAAATGATTTAAATTGTTAAACAATAATATGAGAGCAAGGAAAAAGAAAATTTATTAAGGGGGATGCATACGTTTGGCTGACACTGCACAAATAAAAGTAAAACATCACAGATTACCCATGCTTCAAATTATTAAGCGAACTATAGCTATAATCATTGGAGCGCTATTAATGGCCACAGGACTTGAGATTTTCTTAATTCCTAATCAAGTTATTGATGGAGGCATTACCGGAATTTCGATTATGCTTTCTCACCTCACAGGATTAAATTTAGGTGTGTTCCTATTTTTATTAAACCTTCCTTTTGTTTTTATGGGGCATAAACAAATTGGAAAAACATTTGCGTTTTCTACTATTTTTGGGATATTAACTTTATCAATTTTGACTACACTTTTTCACCCAATTCCAGCATTTACAGATGATATTCTTCTTGCTACTATTTTTGGTGGTATGGCACTTGGTGTTGGGGTTGGTCTAGTCATTAGATATGGAGGGGCATTAGATGGTACAGAAATTCTCGCAATTCTCGTTAATAAGAAAATCCCTTTTTCTGTAGGAGAAATTGTTATGTTTTTTAATGTTTTTATTTTAGGAGCCGCAGGATTTGTATTCAGTTGGGATCGAGCAATGTATTCCATTTTAGCTTATGTCATTGCATCGAAGGCAATTGATACCGTAGTTAATGGTTTTGAACAATCGAAATCTGTATGGATTATCAGTGAACAGCAAGAAGAACTTGGCGAAGCAATTAATTCACAATTAGGTCGTGGAGTCACATATCTTCACGGCGAAGGTGCTTATACGGGGGATAATAAAAAGGTTATTTTTTGCATTATTAACCGACTTGAAGAGGCTAAATTAAAATCTTTAATTGAAGAACTAGACCCAGCTGCTTTCTTAGCTGTAGCAGATATTACAGAAGTACGTGGAGGCCGATTTAAAAAACGAGATATACACTAGTGGTAAAAATATTACAGAATATGGAGGTTGCTATCTAAATTGGTTTAGGTGTTCCTCAATTGTTTGTAGCTAATATATAAAGATATGTTTCAGCGGTAAAATAAAAAATATCCCTTACCATACATCTCTAGATGACTCATTTATAATATATTTAATAATTTTCTCCCTGAAAATAATAATTACGCTTTAATATTTAATTAAGATAATTATAAATTAAGATATACAAATGAGGAGTGTTTATTATGTCAAAAGTACTTTTTATTAATTTCCCCGGAGAAGGTCATGTGAATCCGACAATTGGAATTGTAAGTGAGTTGATACAACGAGGCGAAAAAGTTGTTTATTATTGTATTGAAGATTATAGAGATAAAATTGAAAAGACAGGTGCCGAATTTCGAACATATGAAAACTTTCGGCCAAAAACAGATATCAATAAGGATGTTAAACAAAAAGTTAATCAGTTAGATATGTTATCTAACATGATCTCTGTCATGGATAGACTAGTAAAAGATATTTTATCCGAAATCGAAGGTGAACAATTTGATTATGTAATTTATGACCATCATTTTGCGGCGGGATATATTATAGCATCCGCTTTACAATTACCAAAGATTTCTTCATGTACAACATTTGCTTTTAATGATTCGATTTCGTTATTCGGAATCGATAATTCTAAATATTTAGGTGAAAAATCTCCTTTAAATAAAAACTGTATAGACATTATTAACAAATGGAAAGAACAATACGGAGTCACGTACGATAGCTTCCGTGACGTAATAAACCATCCGGGAGATATTACAATTGTATATACTTCGAAGGAGTATCAACCGTATGCAAATGAATTTGATGATTCTTTTATATTTGTTGGGCCTTCTATCACACCGCGTCATGATGTGGAAGATTTTCCTATAGAAGATTTAAAAGGTAAAAAAGTGATTTTCATTTCCATGGGAACTATTCTCAATCAACAAACAACTTTATATGAAAAATGCTTTGAAGCCTTTAAAGACACACCTGCAACAATTGTATTGGCAATTGGTAAAAAAACAGATATAGAACAATTTAAAAATGTTCCTCCTAATTTTATTCTATATAAATATGTTCCACAATTAGAAGTATTACAGCATACAGGTGTATTCATTACACATGGAGGAATGAATAGTTCGAGTGAAGCATTATATTACGGGGTACCATTAGTTGTAATACCTATTTCAGCGGATCAACCCTTAGTTGCTAAAAGAGTAACTGAATTAGGAGCGGGTGTTCATTTAGACAAAACGAGCTTAACTCCAGAAATATTACGAGAAGAGACAGAAGCAGTACTATATAGAAAAGAATTCAAAGAAAATAGTTGTAAAATTAGGGATTCTTTCCAAGCGGCAGGTGGATATAAAAAAGCAGTGGATGAAATTCTGCACGTGCTTTCAAAATCAAACTATAATAATGAATAATGAAACAAATCTAATGAATTGTATAAACTATAAGAGGTCCAGCCACATCGCCATCAACTTAAGAATTTTATAAAACCCCATCGCTATCAAGCTAAGATTTTGAAGTACCCCCAAAATGAAAATTTTCTTTCTCTACATTAGTTACTTTGAGAAGTCAGCTCTTTTTTCGTTTTGGGGTGATTAGTTACAACTGTTTAGAAGTTTTTATACCAAAGTATAATGTGTTAATATTTCGACATTTTAAAGAGTTTAATACGTTTTTTATAATAAACGTATTAAACTCTTTCTTTTTCTCATACGTTCATTTGAATATTCTTCTTATCAAGTGAATTAAAGTATATCCATTTTCTTATATAAATGAGTATATTTATGTTAAATTGTGTAAAATGTGTCAATAGACAATATAAATATATAAGTAATATCTATTACTTATATATTTATATTGTAAGTATCTAGAAATTCAACAGAGGGATATTATGAAAAGGGGGTAGAAACAAAAAATTTAGTAATGATAACTGCCACATTATCTATGTTTGCTACTGGAATAACGCCTAAATTTGAAGTCTTTGCGGAAGAACAAGCACAGCAAAAGAAAGTATCTACAATGTTACAGTATGAAAATTCTGTTAATGTGGAAAATCGAGTATTTGCAGTTTTAGGAAAAGGAGATGTCTACCAACTTCAAAATATTGAAAGAAGGGAATGAAATTTTAGTGTATACGAGTCAACAGGGTTATATGCTAAGCCAAATGAACAAATAACAATTCAGGTACAAGGAACGACGTTTACTGATAAAAACTTAACAGCTAACAAGGAATATAAATATGCAGTGAAGGCTGTAGATGCAGCTGGAAATACATCAAATCAAAGTATGGTTACTCTTTTTTATACGAAATATGACATACCGTAATGGATTATATAATAACAATTTCAGACATAAAGATAATTGAGAAGCATACACTTATATAGAACGGTTGCAAATATAATTACCGATATTCTTTGCGAGAGAGCACTTAAGGAGAGTGCTCTTTTTCATTTTCACACTTTAAAAGAGACAAGCATATAGTATAAAACAAGTTATATTTCATCTAATCCCTTTTTTACCAAAGTACTCGTGGAAACGGGTGCTGTTATTATGTCACCTTTTGATAAGGACAAGTATAGGTACAACCCTGCGTTGTTCCTTATTCACTCATATCTAACTCCTTATCACATTAAGAGCATCCTTGTGTAGGGTGCTTTTTATCATGTAATAAAACACTTTTTACACCAAAAAAGAAAGGTTTGATACATATGATGGATACAATTAAAGGATTTGTATCGAAGAAAACAGGAAAAATGTTTGGTGCGAAATTAACATATGACTCCGAACAGAAGAGGATTACTTTTGTATATGAGAAAAAGAAATAATATCATAAAATCTTAAATTCTGTATATAAAATTAATAAGAATTATGATATGATGAAAGTAACAAAATACTTCTAAATCTACCTGCAAAAGGACACACCTACGCATACATATGCCATAGGTGTGTCCTTTTTTCGTTGTCTATAAATCCCTAAAAAAATAGAGAGGGGGAAGATATATTGCGTACGAGTGAAATACCATCTACAGATGTATCTTTTGAGAGTGTGGAGAGTCATAAGCGTAATAAGGGGAATGAAATATCAGCATGTCCCAAGTGTAAAAAGCAATCATTCAGGGCTACGTTTAACGAATATCCAAAGTGGGTTCGATTTTGCTTATGTTGTGATTATAAAGAAGTTAATCCAGCATATAGTCCATTTGTATATTGATACTAATAGGAAAGGATACTACGGTATGAAACCATGGATTAAGATTGTTTGTATAACATCATTAGTCTTTCAAATTACAGCATGTAGCAGTTCAACACAAACAAATGATTCGAGACCTGCACAAACGGCCCAGAAAGCAATCCAGCAAAATGTAGAAGGAAAGAGTAATGTTGATATTCCGGAAGTATACAGGGAGAAATTAAAAGGCTTAGAAACGGGTAAAGGAAAAGTAATACATGTAAAAGACGGAGATACAGTAGATGTGAAAGTAAACGGGAAGAAGCAGACGGTAAGGTTACTATTATTAGACACCCCTGAATCTGTTTCTCGAAAGATTCCGCCACAAAAGATGGGTAAAGAAGCATCTTCTTTTCTAAAGAAACAAATAGAAGGAAAAGATGTAACCCTGGTATATGATCATGGACAAAAAGAAGACAAGTATGGCAGAAAATTAGCGTATTTATTTTGCGAGGGAATACATGTAAATGAATTAATGGTCAAATCAGGATACGGAATTGTAGCTTATATTACTAAACCGAACACTACGCTGCTTCCACAAATGTTAGATGCAGAAAAGAAAGCAAAATCATCTAAAAGTGGAGTGTGGAGTATCAAAGGTTTTGTGGATGAAAAGAAACATCATTATAACCGAAATGATGCCGCTTAACGCATATCACTCAAGCATAGTAAGAATACTAATGCTTTGAGATTAAAATAAGGAGGTTTTTAAGTGTGAAAGAGAATAAAAGAAACATGATCTTATCGTTTGTTATTTCGATTGTCTTTATATTTTCGAGCATGATGCCTTTCAGTAGTAACGAATACATCTATGTTATTTCAAAAATTGGAGCTGCAGCTGGTGTAATAAACATTGTGATGATGAGTGTTTTTTTATATTTTCAAAGCAAAAAAATGAGATATTCATTGAATTAAACTGTAAGAGAGAAAGTTTTCCTTACTCACACTAAAAAGAGAGTGGTAAGGAAAACCGCGAAGGAGATGGAAGAGATGAGTCAGGTAGCGGGATTCTTGAAATTCGTTTTAGCGAAAGAAAAACGATACGTATATTTGGCTGTATCAGAAAAGAGAAACAAACGTGTAAACACGCACATTTTTTATAAATTTGGTCAAATGGAAAAAGCATTGGAAAGTATGTACGAAATGCGGGATGATTTCGAGAATAAGTTCCCGATAGAACTAAAAGAAAAAGGATATGACTGGGAAGATATCAACGATTGGATACTTTCCATTGAGACAGGATTCTCAAAGCATGGAAATAAGCTAATCACATACGGACGCTAAGTAGAGCAGAACATTAAATGAGGTGAATGAAGAATGACATTAATTCGAAAGTATCACATTGCAATTGCTTGGACGATAGCTACTAGTGCAATGCTTATAAGCTTGGTTTTTAGTGAATGGATGAAACTTCCCCCATGTGATTTGTGCTGGTATCAAAGGATGGCCATGTATCCCTTAGTGTTGATATTAGGTGTTGGTATGTATAGAAAAGACCCATTGGTAAGTACATATGCATTCCCATTTGCACTTTGTGGTTTATTGCTAGCTGTTTATCAAATAACGATTCAAACCTTCCCTGCGAGTGAGATGAAAATATGTTCTGTAGGAGTTTCTTGTACGGAAGATCGCTTAAATTTATTTGGTTTCATCTCAATACCTATGCTATCTTTTGTTGGATTTTTAGCCATTATAATACTTCTATATATTAAACCTGACAGAGAGACAAAAGACCAAATAAAACACTGATTATTATCTAAATACACTTGTACAAATATAAAATGCTCATAAATTGATATTAAAAATAAAAAAGGAATTTAGAAAAGGAGAAATTAAAAATGACAACAATGCAAGTAAGTAATGAAATGTACAAAATCCCAGAGGCGGATGTAGAATTATTAAAGATTATGGCTCATCCAGTTAGATTACAAATTGTGAAGGAACTAGAACGTCACAAAATCTGTAATGTAACACAGTTAACAGAGTTATTAGATGTGCCTCAATCTACCGTATCTCAGCATTTATCTAAAATGCGAGGGAAGATTTTGCGTTCAGAAAGAAGGGGATTAGAGATGTACTATCATATTGTAAATTCCAAAGCATGCCAGATTGTTAGTGTACTAGGTTTATAGGGTGAGAGAATAAATAATAATAGTATATAAAAGATAAAACAATCTAAAAAAGGGAAGAAATTTTTCTTCCCTTTTTATAATGCATTAACCATTCTAAATTCATTAAATCTAAATTTTAACCACCATGATTTCCGTGTGCGTATTGAACAACATCAATAGCTTTTTGCGTTTCCATAGGGGATTGGGCACCAAACATTAAAGTTAAAGCAGTAATTACACCAACTAAACCAAAAAATGTTTTTTTCATTTTAATGCCTCCTTCTCAAAAGCTTTTTTTCCTGCCTGAGAACTTGAATAAAAATATTGACTTGCTTTAACATGATTATCTTCTTTATAGAGTGCAATAGCAAGATTTTCTTCATATTCTTTGATGTATTCAAAAAGTTCTTGCTCTTTAAAATATGATACGCCTTCTAGCACTGTTCTTTCAAGCGCTTCGGCAGGAAAATCTGCATTCATTGCGTCTAAGATTTTAAAATGGTGAAGATATTCTATATTATCAACCTCTTCACAAATAGAATATCCTTTTGCTATGAGATCTTTTGCAACGGAATGATCCCCATTCTTCATATGCTCTCTTGCCTCAATAAAAAGTGCCTTATAATTGTTAGGCATTTTTTGATTTACTTCTGAGAGATATCTAATAGCTAATGGTGAAAGGTTTTGAGTAGCATACATTAACCCTAAATTTTGACGCACCATTAAAATGAATTGCTCTTCATCTGTTTTTTGGAACATATCCATTGCTTTCGTGAAATATTCTTCGGCTAGTTCCCATTCTCTCAAATGAGTACAAGCTAAGCCTATAAGATTATCACAAAACGCTACATTAATCTCATACCCAGCATGTTGAGCAAAGATTTCTCGTGCCTCTGTTACCTTTTTGTAAGACAGGAGCCCTTGATATATATCATAATGAAAAGCTCCAACTTTATAATAAAATTCAGCTTTTTCTAATTCATCAGGAACGCAGTCTAAAAGTGTTTCCGCTTTTTCATAACTCTCTTTTGCGATTTGATATTCGCCAATAGTAGAGGCATGAATCCCTTTGAAAAAGTGATAATAATAAGCTAAGAAATTATCTGTAGGCATATCAAAAGCCTCAACTTTGTCAAAACTTCTTTTTGAAACGCTTAAATTATCAATGACAAATTGATATCTAAAATCTAGTAGTGAGTAGTAGAGCAATAAATTCTGATCTTCTTCGATGCTATGAATCTTAGAATCAATTAATTCTTTCAATCGATGAGCATTTCCTATACGTCTTGAGCGGATTTCAATATACCACTCATTTAAAAGTTTTGTAATTTCATTATTCCCCTTTGTAGAAACAATCATTATATATTCCCCCATCCTATAGAAGTATCTTAATACTATTTATTACCATCATAGCAAACTAGCAACATTATTTGAGTGATTTCAATTTATTTTTCAACAAAATTCAGAAAAAATAGTTATTTTATATTTTTTCTTATATTAATATTTTGACCTATACCAATTCACGTTTGCTTGAAAAGAGAGTGTTTAAAAAATTATTAGAGATTTCAAAACAAAGTCCTAAAATATGAACTCCCCCTAATTGTTAGACACAATCTGATAATTAGGGGGAGTTTTGTATGACTAGAATAAAATAAAGACAGTTATACGAACATCTTTAGCTCTAAAGTTATTATTTAACTATCTAACAAGCAACATTGAAGATAATAATGGAAAGTGTTACTTTTATAGAAATGTTAAGGCCAAAATGGAAATTCATAAAGAAAAAATTGACGCTGCAGCGAGAGCAAAAGAAATTTCATAAGTTATTTTCCGCAATATTGGTGACATTAAATTTATGCGCTTTTTTTCTAATTAATATGAGCAAATGCTGCAAGAAAACGCTTCTGGTAAGTTAAGAATCTTCAAACGCGATAGAGAACTTGGCGGTACCTTAATTATTGTTAGAATTATAAAAATAACTATTTATATATAAATGGTTTAAAATATACAAGTCTTATATACGGGATATAAAAAGTAAAGGTTGAATTTATTAGGTGTTATTAAGATCTTGTGCTCGTAATAGTAATAGTAGTAGTAGTAGTAGCAGTAGAAAATATTTCTCAATAGTAAAATGAAGAGAAATATATGAAGGAATAGAATAGATTGGTTTATAATAGATATTGATTAACATAATTAATTATTAATTTAACTATATTAAATGAAAGAGAGAGAGTGTAATGGCGAATGTACTCGTAATAAATTTTCCCGGAGAAGGTCATATTAATCCGACATTAGCAATTGTTAGTGAGTTAATTCAGCGTGGAGAAACAGTTGTTGCATATTGTATTGAGGATTATAGAAAGAAGATTGAAGCAACAGGTGCGGAATTTCGAGCATTTGAGAATTTTCTTTCACAAATCAATATTATGGAACGAGTGAATGAAGGCGGTAGTCCTTTAACGATGCTATCTCATATGATAGAAGCATCAGAACGTATTGTTACTCAAATTGTAGATGAAACAGAAGGAGAAAAGTACAATTATTTGATATATGATAATCATTTTCCAGTAGGACGTATTATAGCGAATATCTTACAATTACCAAGCGTTTCTTCCTGTACGACTTTTGCTTTTAATCAATACATTACATTTAATGATGAACAAGAATCGAGACAAATAGATGAAAATGATCCACTATACCAATCGTGTTTAGCTGGAATGGAACAATGGAAAGAGCGATATGGAATGGACTGTAATAGTCTATATGATATTATGAATCATCCTGGAGATATTACAATTGTATATACTTCTAAAGAGTATCAGCCGTATTCGGATGTATTTGATGAATCGTATAAATTTATCGGTCCATCAATTGCCACTCGTAAAGAGATAGGAAGTTTTCCTATTGAAGATTTAAAGAACAAAAAAGTTGTTTTCATTTCTATGGGAACAGTTTTTAATGAGCAGCCAGAGTTTTATGAGAAATGTTTTGAAGCTTTTAAAGGTATCGATGCGACTGTTATATTAGTTGTTGGGAAAAAAATAAATATAAACCAATTTAAGGATATTCCCTATAACTTTAAAGTGTATAATTATGTCCCGCAATTAGAAGTATTGAAACATACTGATGTATTTGTTACACATGGCGGTATGAATAGCTCAAGTGAAGCATTATATTATGGTGTTCCGTTAGTTGTAGTTCCAGTGACAGGAGATCAACCATTAGTTGCAAAACGAATAGCCGAGGTAGGGGCTGGAATAAGACTGGATCGTAAAGAATTAACGCCGGAGTTGTTACGTGAAGCTGTAAAGAAAGTAATGGATGATGCAACATTTAAGGAGAAGAGTCGTAAAGTCGGAGAGACGCTTCGAGATGCTGGAGGATACAAAAAAGCTATTGAAGAAATTGAGAAATTTGTTTCTAATTACCAAATTTCGAAATAATATAAATTTCAATCTAAGATGACAACTAGAAATCTACTCTAACTAAAATATATAGAAATGGAGAGATTTTTTATGTCAAAAGCGATAGTTATAAATTTTCCAGCTGAAGGAACTAAGTATGTGTACTTCTTTATAGCAGTTATTTCGCTCATTGGACTTGTGTTGTCATTATTTGTAAAACGCGTGCGTATAGAAAAAATTGATTAGTAAAAGGGAATAAATAAGAATTTTAAACTGCTAATTAACTAACGCACCCTTTAGTTTAGTAAGAGACAGCGATTGCTGTCTCTTTTTTATGTTCTATGTATCAAAGTTTACTTCCATAACTTTATTATAAAATTTTCATATAATTTACTAGTTCTGTACTTACTGTTTTGCGTAATTTTTTGTTTTCATCTTCCAACTCTTCAATTCTTTCTTTAAATTTCTTAATTTTCCGTCTAAAAGAAGCGATCATAGCGTTTTGGTGAACAATTAATTACTTAAGTTGATGGCGATGGGGTATCGCCACATCGCTATCAAGCTAACAAAACAAGAGTCACTTTTGTTATAAGATATTTTTGACTTATGTTTCATTTATTATATCTTTAAAATATAGTTTCATATCCTTAGCTTCGAATTCATTTATTTCAAGGGGGGAGCGCAATCATCACATTTAGTATTTATACTTTGCATTGAATGCTTTTATTTTGCATCAACAACATCCATAAATTTAAGAGTAATCCTGTTATAAAAAGCATCTGTACATAGTATAGAACAATTCAATGGATCAATATCAGTCACGGTCATGTAGTTAGTAAGCAGATAGCCATCTTCGTAATATGTAATCAACACCTCTTCTTCAGATAGTAATGAGCATAATAACATGTTCTCGATAAGTTCTATTTCTTCAGAAGTTAAGATTGGACGTGCTACTTTATTCTTTTCCTTAATAATCTCACGTATACCGTCAAATTGTTCTGTCATTGCAGCGAACGGCGTCCATTTCACCATTCCTCGTCCCTTTGGCATATTAGTGTTGTTCATGATTTGTGTCCTCCTAACAATGTGTTTCTGTATCTTGCTGTAGCACTATTTGTATAAGAAATTCCTCTTAATATGCTGTTCTTACCAAACTTAGTGCGTATTTCATCCATTACCTTCGTTAATTTCATTTCTTTTTCTCGTTGTATTACATTGTCAAAAAGAGATATTTGTTCTTCACCTTCATTGATTAAATTGGTTAAAGAAACATTGATAGATCTAATTGGTTCCCCGGTATAAAACTTATGTAAAAAATATGTACAAATATGATAGATATCCATTGTTAAATTAGTTGGTCGGTTCATAGTGTGAGTTTTTCTGAAACCACCAGCGTAATTTTTACTGTAACCAATGGAAAAATGGATTGTTTGAGCTAGTTTGTTTTGTCTTCTCATCCGATAACAAACTTCTTCGATATGTTCCAGAAGGATAATTGGAAATTCTTCTATTGTGTAATCACGCATGAGTATTTGGCTCTTACCCATTGAAGTTGTTGTTGGTATGTATTTTTCTGCAATACGGCTAAAATCAATGCCGTTGCTATGTAAGTGTAATTCTTCGCCAATAACCCCAAAGCTTTGTTTTAAGTATTTGAGCGGGTATTGCGCTAAGTCTCCAATTGAATGTATTCCTTTTCGATTTAACTTTACTTCTGTTTTACTCGAAATCCCCCAAAACTTACTAAGTGGTCGTATCGGCCATAATTTTATGGGTACATCTTCGTACTTCCAATATGCGATGCAGTCTTTTGTCTTCTTCGCTTCCACATCTAAAGCAATCTTACTCATTAAAGGATTAGGCCCAATCCCAATTGTGCATTCAATTCTTGTTTTCTCATATATTTCACGTTTGAATTTCAACGCAAATTCATATGGCTCATTCGCAAACAGATGGATACTATTTGTAATATCCATAAAGAATTCATCGATGCTGTATTGGTGGAAATCCTCAATCGGAACGTATTGTAAAGCTAATTTTGTTATGTAATTTGAGCATTTTATATAAGTTCCCATGATTGGGTTTACTACAAGAATGTCTTTACGCCGTGGTATTTCGTACAACCTTGCCATTTTCTTAACACCTAATGCCTTTAATGGTGGTGTTGCAGCCAAAACAATGGAGCCACTCCTGTTCACATCTCCTACTACAGCTAATTTAGTATGCAGTGGATCTAAGCCCATCTTGATACAGGACACGCTTGCATAAAAGCTGCGAAGATCTACATATAAAACAATTCGATTTGGCAAAATTGAGTAGTCATACACCGTTATGCCTCCTTAAATAAGAACGTCTGTTCTTATTATATACGAATATGCGTTCTATTATAAAGGTTTTTTTTAAAAAAATAAAACTGACTCTAGTTAGCCAGTTTTTACATATCCCAAAAATCGGTGGATTTAACGTTGGGCTTTATTTGCCTAATAACTTTTAAAATTTTTTTCATTACAGTTGGACTAGGTATGTATTCTTTATCATTGCACGCCTTTGAAACTGTAGGGCGACTTAATTTCGCGTTCCTTTCTAAATCATTTTGGGTGAAGCCATTCCGATCTAAAAAATTACCTAATTTCGTTCGGTTTTTACCTCCGAATTTCCAAAACACTTAAATCCCTCCTGAACCCATTTTCAACATTGTGGACATAAATGTAAAAAACTATTCGCATAGACGGAAAAAGTTTTTTACATAATGTACAAGCTGTCCACAATATGATGTATCAAAGCAGCTACCACGGTATTTATTAAGGTAGAAGAATAAGAGGTTACCAAAGTAAGTTGCGAATGATTACCACATTATTTATCAAGATTTCTACCAAGGTAAAACTACCACGGTATTAAGTAGATGAAGCTATGTAATATCTATATTCTAAATTCTGTTTATAAAGGGGGCATTTAAATGCGTGCTAGGAAAGAAACAATTCCTTTTCGCGAGTTTATGGATCGGTCATACAAAGATAAAGAAAAGAAAATACGTAAATACAATTCATTAAGTCCTTTCGCATTCCTTCATATGTCGGATCAGGTATTACATACTTACATTGCATTAGGAGTTATGGGAACGATTTTAATCGGAGCAGTCATGTTAGAAAAATACTTGGTGCGACATGACTATATATCGGCAGCTAAATTTGTAAGTGAAGGTATTTATCACGGAACGCGAATTGGTGGAGTTTGCTTGATTGGATATGTATTTGTTCGTATCGTAATCATGTTTTAAGGAGGGAAGGGAGTAATGGGGATTATAAAGGAGTGGCTTCGTACGCAAAGGTTAAGGAATCAGCTTATGGAGGTGTTCAGAAAAGCAGGTTTATATACGGAACATCAAACACGCGGGGGAAAAGTGCCTATTTATCCAAAGGTACATAATGTTTCTTCTTCAGCAGAAAGCGTGAGGTATGTTTTTACCATACCAAGCGGATTAGATCCACAGAAGATTGAAAAGAAGTGGTTTTGTTTTCAGCAAATATTAGGACGGAATATTACGATTGAAGGTGATGTGAAAAGATTTGTCCTACATGTATTCCGTTCAAATGCTGGGCTAAAATCGTACAATTATTGTTATAAAGAGTGGCAGCCACTATTAAAAGGTTACCGTTTACCTGTTGTGGTTGGCAGGGACCAATTCGGAAAAATGATTGCGTACGATATGATTGACTCCAATTCACCGCACTTATTAATTGCAGGGGAAACGGGAAGCGGGAAAAGTAGTATGGTACGTGTTGTACTATCCACACTCATTCAATATATGTCTCCTGATACGTTGCATTTGTATCTTGGAGATTTAAAAAACTCTGAATTTCATTTCTTGCGAAGAGTGAAGCATGTAAAAGAAGTTTGTATGGAAGAAATTGAAATGAAAATAATGCTTCAAAAGGTGTGGAAGGAAATTAGAGAACGAAGAAAACTTATGGAAGAATATGAGGTTGATCATATTGATGCCTACAACAAATTAAATCCAGATCATCAAAAACCATATATTCTACTTGCTATCGATGAAGTGGCTATGCTTAAAGATGAAAAAGAGTGTATGACTACAATTGAAAAGATTTCAGCAGTCGGTCGATCACTTGGAGTTTTTCTTATGCTTAGTATGCAGCGGCCAGATGCGAAAGTGTTAGATGGTAAGTTAAAACTAAATATGACCGTTAGAATCGGCTTTAAATGTGATAGTGCAATTAATAGTAATATCATGGGTACTCCTGGTTCAGAGCACTTAGAGCAATCTGGCCAAATGATTTTAAAACGAAATGGATTAAAGAAAGTGCAAGCTCCTTATTTGGAATTAAGTAAGGCGAAACAAATTGTTAAACCATATTGCACGTCTAAAGAGGAGAAAATACTTCAGAATTCATCGCAAGAAGAAATTCCGTTATTTGGGGTGTTAGATGATGAAGAGTAGAGATAAAGGAATTTTGAATGATTTGAAGCGATTTAGATGCATGTCCCGTGATGATATTATTGACTTGCATTTTCAAGGCTTAAAGAATGCGGTAACTTGCTGTAATACGGTTATGAAACGATTAAGAAGAGATGGCTATGTTGATGCGAATGTTTGGCAGCACCCATACATTTATTTTCCGCAACCGAGTTCTATCAGAAAGACAAGTCAAAAAACCCCTCATTTCCTTGGTATTGTGGACGTATACAAACAACTCGTTCATTATGAAAATCCTAAACTATTCAAAGTTGAACCAAAGTATGGGAAAGAATATATGGAGCCGGATGCTTTTACTATATGGCGTAGATCACCATTCTTTATTGAAGTTCAAAAATCAGTGTACAGTAAAAAAATAATGCAAGATAAGATAAACAGATACGAGTTATACTTCCATAGCCAAGAATGGCACAATGAATCCTGGCAACCGAAAGGTTCTAAATTCTTTCCTTCAATCCTTATAATTACTGACAAACATTACGACGTTCAATCTCCCCATTTTCGTATATTTCAGGCGAATTCTATAGAAAGTTTTATGAATAATTTAGCGGTGAAATCATAAAGAAAGCCTGCATAGTGCAGAGCTTTTTTCTTTTTGATAATGTATTAAGCCGTGTGTGATGCGGATTGTTAGAAGGCGGTAAATGAGGGGAGTTAATTTGAAACAAGTCATGAAATAGTAAAGAACATGAAGAAGAAAGTAATCCTTCAAATGATTTTCAATGGTTAAGCAAATATTTCATTGTATAGTGTCTAAGGGGATAATATCTCATTTGTAAGTATTTACGTAGTTAATTTTGTTATCTTACGAAAATGTAATGTGGACGTCATGTTTTTGAATTTCTCTTCAAACGAAAACAGAATAAGATTACAGTATAATAGAAAATCAAAGAGGTGAACAACATGAAAAGACATATTGCACTTTTTAGTATTTTAGTTATATTTGCAAGCTTATTAGTTGGTTGTGATATCAACCGTATGGGTAAAGATGAATATTACGTTCAAATTACAATGGATGGAAAAGAGGGAGTTTCAAAATCTATGGATGGTGAAGTGATGGGAAAGGAGTATGAATATATATTATCGGGTTTTGATAAGGAAGGTAAAGAAAAGGAGTTAGAATTTACTGCGCAAAAGAATCTTCGTAAAAAAGCATTCCTACGTGTATATCACTCAGATAAAAAAGGTGTAACAGCTTGGGAAGAAGTGCAGAAAGACGAGCTTCCTACGATAGTGGAAGGAAAATTAGGTGTGAAATAATCAGTTATTTGTGATGGTAGATTCTCCTACGTGGAGGGTTCGCCGTTTTTTCTTATATTTTATCTCTTAGTTTTCCATATAAAGTATATTAAAAAGATAGGGTAAATCTTTTTCTAAAATGATACCTCCAAAATTAATAACTTGTACGATAATCTCTGAATTATCACTAAATCCATTCATATCAACAAGTTGTCCCACATATCCGATTGTACCAATACCTTTTTAATGTAAGCATAAAAAATGCCCTTTATCTTATCTTTATCTTATCTTTACCTTATCTTTAAATTTTTATATTAAACTTTAAACCTTAAAGTATTAATGTTTAAGTCTAAAAAGGAGCGGGAGATAGATGTCCATTACATATTTTGTAAATAACCAATCACCTTTGAAAAATAGAATTTCTTATACGAGGAGGAATATATGAAGAATACGAGTAAAATAAGAATTATTATATTATTCTTTATTAGTATTTTAGGTTTAGGAACAATGCTTGGAATACTATATTTTAATCATAAAACCAATATTCATAAAAATAAAGTGCTTGCTACCGAAAAACGTTTATTGCAATATGAGCCTACCTTGAAAAAAGAATTAGAAAAATATGATTTAGGAGGGAAAACTGCAGTTTTGTTAGGAATTATGTACCAAGAGAGTAGAGGTGAGGGCAACGACCCTATGCAGTCTTCTGAGTCACTTGGATTAAGGCCAAATGAACTTCAAGAGATAAGCCTGAGTATTAAACAAGGGGTAAAACACTTTGCTCAAATGTACAAATATGGAACGGAAAAAGATGTTAGCATGGATACAATTATTCAAAGCTATAATATGGGACCAGGGTATATTGATTTTATTGCCAGCCAAGAAGATAAACAACACTCGGAAGATTCGGCTAAAAAGTTTTCTAAGATGAAAGTTGATCAAAATCCAGAGATGTACACTTGTGGTGGAAATCAAAATAATTTTAGGTATCCATATTGTTATGGTGATTTCACATATGCATCAAAGGTGAATGAAAAAACAAAACTTATTCAAGAACGTCTTCGAAATGTACATGACTCTTCTAAATAAGCTGTAGAATTAAATATTATGATACCGTCAGTTATCAACATTGAACTACCCCCATTTTTACTTCGTTTAGAAGAGGGGGATTCCTAAGTAAAGAGTTCTATCGAACTCTAATTTATTAGGCTAGCTCCACAGTCCTTGCGGTTAGAAGCCTTATCGCTTCATTCTTTAGATTGATACTTGCGTTAATATCCCTATCATGATGTGTATGACAAGAAGGGCAACCCCATTTGCGTAGGTTTAGATTTTTAACGTCTTTGTTTTGATATCCACAACAAGAACATAATTGGCTTGAAGCAAATGTTTTCGATACGACAATGATTTGTTTGCCGTACCATTTCGCTTTATATTCCAACATGGTTCGAAACTGTGACCATGATACCTCACTAATCGCTTTTGCTAACTTATGATTCTTTAACATATTCGATACTTGCAAATCTTCTATACCGATAACATCGTGGTTTTTGATGATTTCAGTTGAGATTTTGTCCAAGTAATCTTTTCTGGCATTTGCCATGTATTCATGAATTCTAGCTACCTTTACTCGTTGTTTATTCCAGCGAGAAGATCCATTCATTCTTCTAGAAAGAACACGCTGTGCTTTTACCAACTTCTCTTCTAACGATCGAAAAAACTTTGGATTTTTATAGATTGTTCCATCTGACAAAATGGCGAAATCTTTTAGTCCCACATCCATTCCAATGTAAGAATTTGTTTTCGGAAGTTCTTGCACTTCTGTTTCAACTAACAATGACACAAAGTATTTGCCAGAAGGGTTTCGTCTAACTGTAGCATTTAAAATACGTCCCTTTACTTCACGACTTTTGGCAAATCGAACAAGACCGAGTTTTGGCAATTTCATTTTGTTTCCTACAACGGCAATGTTTTCATTTGTTTGTTTTGTGGTGTAAGATTGTACGTTGTTTTTCTTAGATTTGAAATGCGGGGCACTGTTTTGTTTTTTGAAAAAGCGTGTATAAGCATCCGCAAGGTTGCGAACAGACGACTGAATCGCAATACTATCCACTTCTTTTAGCCAAACAAACTCTTTCTTCATGGCAGGAAGTTACCATATGTCAAACCTTTTCCTGTTTCTTTGTATGCATTATCCCATAGAGATAGGAAATGATTGAATACAAAACGAGAACAGCCAATTGTTTTATTGATTAGGTTCGCTTGTGCTTTATTTGGATAGATACGAAATTTATATGCTTTATTGATTATCATTCGTTTCACCCCCCATTTCGATATGTGTCTATTATACAACAAACGTATATTCGATAGGTAGTGAAGTAACAGTTTATGTATGTCGAACAATTAAGATGGCTTCCTGCCATCCCTTGTCCGAAGCAAATTCATCTCCCACCTACTCACTTCGCATTCCTGGAGGAAGGAGTCTTCTTGGCTAAAATGATAAATACACATAAACTCCTTATATCTCCAGATAAACTATGGAATAGCTCCATACAAACTCCAGATAGCGTATATACAATAACAACTATCAAGGAGGTTAGGAAAAATGAATTTTATAAAACGCGCAATTCTCAGTATGAAAAAAAGAATAGGAACATCATTAATTTTGATGGCGGTCTTTCTGATTGTTACAAACTTAGTGCTGGCAGGATTCACAATCCAAAATGCATCAAAAAAAGCTGCTGATTCAGCAAGAAAAAAACTGGGTGCTGATGTTACTTTAGGTCTTGATTTTGATAAATTAGGAAAACAAGCAAGGGAAACTGGAGAAGCGCCTAATCCGCCGCAGCTCAATACAAAAGAAACAGATCAATTAGCGAAGTCCAAGCATGTAAAAGACTATAATTATATAACCCATAATTTCGGAATTGCAGATGGATTTAAATTAGTAGGAGTTTCAGAAGGCGAAGGAGAAGGAAAAGGAAATGCTAGAGTGGCAACGGCGGGAGGATCAGGTTCAGGTACAGAAATAGATATGAATTCTTCTCTTATGATAGAAGGAGTTCGCAAGACTTTATTACAAGAAAGCTTTGAAAATGGAAAAAATAAAATCGTTGATGGAAAACCAATTACAGAACAGATGCAAGATCAGAATGTAGCTTTAATGGAAAAACGATTAGCGGAACAAAACAATTTGAAAGTAGGAGATAAAGTTAAAGTTCAATCAGGGGATAAAAAGGAAACTCTTGAAATTGAAATTATCGGTATTTACGAAACGAATGAGCAACCAATGGGTCAAAATCCCCCTCCTATGATGAATCCAGCTAATAAACTATATATGCCTTACTCTACTTTAAAAAAATTAGAAGTAGATGAAGGTATGAGTAGTATTCAAGTTGTGTACTTATTGAACGACCCACAATACATTGATGCATTTAAAAAAGAAGCAAAAAAATCTGATATTGATTTTAATTATTTTAAGTTAGATGCACATGATTCATTGTACAAACAAATGATTGGTCCTATCGAAAATATCGCTTCTACTTCTCAAATGATTATCTATATGGTATCTATTGCAGGTGCGATTATCTTAGGATTAATCATTATGTTATCGATTAAAGCACGTCGTAAGGAAATGGGGATTTTATTGTCCATTGGAGAGAAAAAATGGAAACTGATGGCGCAGTTCGTAGTAGAAGTAGTATGTATTGCTATTTTAGCATTTGGATTATCCATAACAACAGGAGCTAAAGTTTCTCAATTCGTAGGGAATAACTTACTTTCGAGTGAAATTGCTACAGCAAGCGAAGAAACAGACACCCCACAAAATGGTACTGTAATGATGTCTGGACCTGGTGGTACGCTACAAGACCAAAAAGAAGATCCAATTGATAAAATTGATGTAAGTGTAACAGGAGAAGATGTAGGGAAAATGGGGGGAATTGGACTAGCTATTGCTATATTAGCAACGCTTCTTCCAGCATTATCTATTCTACGCTTAAATCCAAAACAAATCCTTTTAAAAGATGAATAAGGAGGCTCGACATGGAGACGATTTTACAATTTAAAAACTTAGATTATTACTATGAAAGTAACGGAAAAAAAGTAACGATACTAGATAATGTTAATTTTTCTTTTCAAAAAGGGCATTTCTACACGATTTTAGGGCCATCTGGATCTGGTAAAACCACAACTCTTAGCTTAGGTTGTGGTCTAGATATACCTAAAAATGGTTATGTACTGTTTAATGGCAAGGATATTCGAAAAATTGGCTTGGATCGATACCGTAATCAAAATGTATCCGTAATTTTCCAATCCTATAATTTGATTACCTATATGACTGCTCTTCAAAATGTACTAACGGCAATGGAAATTACAGGTGTGAAGGTACAGAATAAAAAAGCAAGAGCATTAGAATTATTAGAGAAGGTAGGACTCACAGAAGTAGAAGCGAAACGAAACGTCTTGCAACTAAGTGGCGGGCAACAACAGCGTGTAGCAATTGCTAGGGCACTATCTTGCAATGTTGATTTACTTATTGCGGATGAACCAACAGGAAACCTTGATGGAGAAACAGCAAAAGAGATTATTGAGTTGTTTCAAGAGCTTGCTCATCAAGAGAATAAATGTGTAATTGTTGTTACGCATTCACAAGAAGTTGCAAAAAAATCGGATCGAGCAGTGTATTTAAGTAAAAAGAAGTTAGTAGTAAACGAAATTAATAATAGCTAAGAAAAAAGCTACTTTCGTTCTTAATTCACATAATTTTCAAAATTAAAATCTATGGATGTTAATATTTGTTATATAATATATTTGTCAAAGCATTACCCCTGTAGTTTCTATGATGAATCTGTAAGATAGTTTGTTTGTCCCGTATATTCACCTGAAACTAAAAAGAACTTGTAGAGATTCCTACAAGTTCTTTTTGTTTTAAGGGTTAAATGTGGATTTGAAATAAAGTTACGATTTTTTGAAGAGGGAAAGTAAATGGGTTCTGTTGCAAAAGTTTAGCTTAGTTTTAAACACTGTGCAACAGAACATAGATAAGTATACTTTATGATTTTAATTAAACTACGATCAGTTGTCCCGTATGCTGTTCCAATTCGGAATACTTCTGCTTTTTCAACACCAGCATACGTAGTATCTTCGGTTACCTCAATAATTTCACTCAATGGAATACAAACCTTTGCTAATTGCAATATAATTAGTAATTTTTCTTCTATGTTTTTACATCAATACCTAGCACTTTACCAAAACCTTACCATATTTAAATTACAAATTGATTATCTAGTTATATAAATTGATTAATTAAAAAACAAACTTTTTGCGCTCTTAAATTCAATTTTCAGGTTCTTTAAGCAACAAAGCATCCTTCGAAAAAAGGAAGAAAGATAGTACTGGGGCAATGGTAAACTGTAAGGGAAGAATCGTATAAGTGGGGGGAGTTCAAATGAATAGGAATTGGAGCGATTTTATCGATTTCTAAAAAAAGACTCCTTTCTTAAAAATGTGAAGGTGTAAAACGTCAATTTTAAGTGGGGGATGCATGTCGGTTGGTGTAAGCCAAAATGTTTTTTACCATATACTTGTACAGATTGATCTTTGAAAACTGAAGATATGAGGTTGGTTGCAGAAAATTCGTTGCAATCGTAAAATTTTTAACGTCCTATCGTCCCGCGCTTGCCGAAATTGCGAAAATCAAGCTAAAGTAGGAAGCGTGGTGAGGCAACGTAAAAGACACTTCAGTTCCCACCATAGGAACTACGGACGGATCCTGCTAAGATAACTGGTGGATACACCGATGTTCACAGAAATCTCCCACTTCAAAAAGGCCGCAAAGTCGTTAAGTGGGAGTAGTTCAAAATCTTACAGTTATATTTGAGTATTCAGCCCATTTTTCAATTTTGCTGGTGATATATTGCTTAACTTAATGGCGATGGAGTTAGTTCTAAGAACCTAAGAAAGCTTTAGAATACTATTATAGTTGATCAAGCACATGAACTAGGCACCTAATTATTTCAGAAGATTTCTCGATTTGTTCTGCATCAAAATCTGAAAGGTTCGCATTAAGAATATGTTTTAGTTTTTCCTCCCTTTCTAAATGACAATTTAAACCACTAGGCGTAAGCCGGACTTTGACAACTCTCCGGTCGTTATTTGAACGAACACGCTCAACGTAGCCTGCTTGTTGTAATCCATTGATTAATTGAGTAATACCAGCGGCGGTAGTTTCTGCTCGATCAGCTAATTCTTTGACTGATAATTCGCCTTCTTCAGCTAATACTTTAAGAGTTCGAGCATGGACCATTGAAACTGCTCCTAATGTACGAGTAGCTCGCCCTCTTAAACGTCCATCGGCTGCAGTCAGACTATATATAGCCTGACTAAGTTCGTCTATTGCATTTATCTTATTTATAGAATTTGTCATAATATCACCATTTTCTTATTAACTAAGTACTTAATTATATGGAGTTAACAATAACATATGGAAAAGAGTAGAGTCAAATTAAGTATAGATTTGCTGTTCTTTTCCAAGCAATAGTATATCTACTTATTTTGAATCTTAAATAAAACGACTTAGTTTATAGACTTGACAAAAGTAGATAGTATACTTCATCATATTAATTAAGTACTTAATTATTAAGTACTTAATTATATTGTAAAGGATGATTATTATGACTCAACGTTCACAATCTCAAGGATGGGCTTTAGATATAGCTCTTGCACTTGGTGGTTTTGATGCTTTGCACCCTGAAGCAAAGGCAACTATGGAACAGTTAGGACACGACCACACTGATTTTGATAAAGTATTTTCTCAAGTAAAGAGTGGAGCAATGATACCAAAAGCATGGGCCACGGTTGCTGCTCAAGCTCAAGAACGAGCAAAACATTATGAACAAAAAGGATTTACAGTTACTGCCCGTGATTTGTATCAGCGAGCTGCTGTTATGTGGGGACGTGCACAATATTCATATTTTAATGATGATCCACGAAAGTTAGCGTTTCGAGAGCGTTGTAACGAATGTGTGGCAGCTATTTCGTCACTTGGAGGGGGAACGGTACAACGTATAGTATTAGAATTTGAAGGCAAACAGATATATGCACTACTTCATTTACCTTCAGGTGAAATTCGTAATGCACCAGCAGTAATATTAGGCCCAGGTATGGATATGATTAAGGAAGACTATATACAGATTGCGCAACGCTATTATACGTCTCGTGGTATCGTAGCTCTATCAATTGAAGGACCAGGTCAAGGTGAATCTGTATCAGGAGGTCTAAAAGTTGATTTGACTAATTACGAACGCGCCGTTAGTTGTTATATCGATTTTCTATCCAAACGACCTGAGGTTGATTCAAATCGGATTGGATTTTTTGGTATCAGTATGAGTGGGTATTGGGGGATGCGCGCTGCTGCGAGTGATAATCGTATAAACGCTATAGCAACCTTTGAAGGTGTATATGGCGAATTTGATACCATCTTCAACCGAGCACAGCCGAGTTTCAAAGCAAACTTTATGTACATGTCTGGCTACACTGATGAGGTTGCCTTTGAAAACGAGCTGAGTAGCCAGATGAACCTATGGAAATTGGCTCCAAAGATTACTTGTCCAGTCTTCATGGGTATAGGAGAATTTGATGAACTAACCCGTTTGGAAGAAGCATTAAGTCTTTATGAGCTTGTAGAAGCACCAAAGGAGCTGCGCGTCTACGAGAATGAATTCCATCCGCTTGGTGGAGTAGCTGCAGAAATTTTTCGTTTTGGTGCAGAATGGGTAGAACTTGCACTTGAAGGGAACTTTAAAAATGATTATGATGAACGTTATTACATGCATCGTGATGGCGGTGTCACCGAGGGGACTGCATTTCCAACTTATTGGCTTGGTGCTCAGCCGGCTGAAATTAAAGCACGTAAAAAATGTAACACATTAAACGCTTGTAAGAGTTAACAAATGTACACCGATTCAAAAAAGGATCTGCAGTAAGTAGCAGATCCTTTTTTGTTGTGTATCTATTATTTAATTGCTGTTTTAATTATTTTCCGGCTTTAAAAGCTGTTTTGAAAAATTAATCAAACAAATATAGATAATTATTAAGAGAAATCATTATTTATCACAATAACGATTCAATTAATTTCATAAGTCGTTGTTTTGTCTGGCTCAAATAATTGTTGTTTTTAGAAGAAATTAATAATCCTATAGGCATCTGGGGATCAAATCCTTTAACCTTAAATGATATATTACCTTTGTTTAAAATAGTTCCCTTAGGAATAATACCTATTGCATTTCCAAAAACCATTTGTGGAATAAGATGTAATGCACTACAATTGTAAACTCTTTTAAAAGATAAATTATTTTCTGATAAAAAGGCATTCACAGATTGATAATAATAACAACTATTCTCTCCAATTAAAATAGGATAATTAATGATATCGAATACTTCAATTGACTCTTTGTGTAATATTGGATGGTGAGGGTTATTGACAATAAATTCAATTTGTTCATTGTAAAGTGGAGTGAAGTTCATATTGGAACTATTTTTGTTGTTTCCGCAAACAGCAAAATCAATTTTATTTTGTTCTAATAGTTGTGATAAAAGTGCTGTATTCCCTACAACAAAATCACAATGTATATATGGTTTCTCATTGTCTAAATAGTTTAATATAGATGGCATTAACTTTTTTGCAACAGATTCTGTTAGCCCTATTCTTATTCTCCCTTTTTCCTCATTACTTATGCGCTGTGCTTGAGATATTGAATAATCCCAATGCATTAATAAGTTATCTACCTCCTTTGCAAATAAAGTACCTTCCTCTGTTAATCGCGCATCCCACCCTCGATCAAATAGAAGGAAGCCAAGTTCATTCTCCAGCTTTTTTATATGTGTTGTTACAGTTGATTGAGCATAGTTTAATTTTTTTGCTGCCAGTGAAAAAGTACCTTCTTCGACAATCATCTTAAATGTATTTAACTCTTTTATTTCCATCTTCACACCCCATCTTCATCGGTTTTATTGATAATTATACGATGTATTTTCAATTATACAAATCGAGGTAATGGAAGTAAAATAAGGTCATAAGAAAGGGAGTGAAAATATGCCGTTTGTTAATGTTTATTATCCAGATGGTCAATTGAATAAAGAAGAGCTAAAAACGGTAAGTAATAGTATTCATCATTCATTGATTGAACATTTTAAAATCCCAGAAAATGATTACTTTCAAATGTTTTTACCTTACCCCCCTAATCAATTTTTTTACGATCCACATTATCTCTTAGAAGGAGAGGAAAAGAGAACAGAAAAAATAATGCATGTTTCTATTACATGTGGGCTAGGAAGAACAATAAATCAGAAAAAGAGTTTGTATCAATCCATATCAAAAACTATTTCTAATCATTTAAACATCTCTACAACAGATATTTTTATTACATTAAACGAGACATCTGTTGAAAACTGGTCATTTGGTCAAGGTATAGCACAAATGGTTAATATAAGGGAGTGAAAAAATAGTGAATGATCGTATCGAGTCCAATATACGAAAGAAAATGAGAGATATGGCTCCCGATTTTGTTGATTATAGTGAAAACATATTATTCGAAAAAGTATGGAGAGATCCTATTTTAACATCCAGAGAAAGAAGTTTATGTACACTATCTGCTCTAATTAGTATCGGTAATACTGAGCAACTACCATTTCATCTACAATTAGCTGAAAAGAATGGAATTAACGAAACGGAAATTATTGCTTTGATAACACATATGGCCTTTTACGTTGGATGGCCTAAAGCGGCTGCAACGCTAAACATGATATTGAACAAAAATGAGAATACGGTATCTAAATAATCAATCTTCTATAAAAAACAAAAATGAAATCTGCTAGATAAGAAACTAGTTTGACTAATCCAAATGCAAATAGCAGCTAATTCTGATCCAGAAAACTTACGTTTTCGCTTTATAAATCCTATTTCTCTTGCAAGTTCTTCTAAGAATACAGGTGTAACATATCGTTGTAATTCTTCTGCAAATGGTAATAATTCATCTTGAATCGAGAGATTCATAAGAAAACATCATCCTTTCTAATTTAGCTTGTTTAGAAAGGATAACGTTTTTTGATATTGGAGGGTATTAAAATCTCCTGAGTTGATGGTTATGTATGGTGACCCCATAGCCAAAGAAGTAAGAAGATATTTAGAAGTGCATTAAATTTTGAGGAAGTGCTTGTGAACCGTATCATAAATAAATGAGGTTTTGTATGTTCGATTTTTAAATAATACCCAAGAAGGAGTGGGTTGCAGTTATAGTAATACTCTATTTTTTGTATTTCTATAATAGATAATTTTTTTAAAAAACAGAATTATCTTGACAGTTATTGAATGGATTGATAAGGTTATAAAAAAATATTTCTTATCCAGAGAGGTGGAGGGACTGGCCTTATGAAACCTCAGCAACAGGTCTGCTTAAGTAGACACTGTGCTAATTCCAGCGGGTGATAATCCTGATAGATGAGAGCTTCCGTTTTTATTTGTCAGTAGCGCCCTCTTTTTTAGAGTGCGCTTTTATTTTTTTCTGGATAGTAACTAAAGGAGAGTAGAAATGGAGAACAAAAATGGGCGAGAATTTCAAAGGAAAATGCAAGCACGTCATTTAGTCATGCTATCACTTGGTGGGGTGATTGGAACTGGCTTATTCTTAAGCTCGGGTTACACTATTCAACAAGCTGGCCCGTTTGGAACAATTCTATCCTATCTGATTGGTGCGCTAGTGGTTTATCTAGTTATGCTATGTTTAGGAGAGCTTTCCGTACATATGCCTGAAACGGGCGCATTTCATAGTTATGCAGTTAAATACATTGGACCGGGTACAGGGTATACAGTAGCCTGGTTGTATTGGTTAACTTGGACTGTTGCTTTAGGTTCTGAATTTACAGCCGCAGGATTACTTATGAAGCGATGGTTTCCATCGGTTAATGTTTGGGTATGGAGTGCTCTTTTTGCCATTTTGATCTTTGTATTAAATGTCCTGACTGTTAAATTTTTCGCCGAATCCGAATTTTGGTTTTCATCGATAAAGGTTATAGCTATTGTGTTTTTTATTGTTTTAGGAGTAGCGGCAATGCTAGGGTTTCTTCCGATGACTCATTCAAAAGCAGCACCATTCTTTTCTAATTTTACAAGTGGAGGTTTATTTCCTCATGGTGCTACGGCCATTATGATGACCATGCTTGCGGTTAATTTTGCTTTTTCGGGAACAGAATTAATAGGCATTGCAGCTGGAGAAACAGCGAACCCGGAAAAAATGATACCGAAGGCCATTCGAATTACTCTGTGGAGATTAATCATCTTTTTTGTAGGAACGATTGTTGTTTTATCTGCGTTATTGCCTATTTCCGATGCAGGGGTATTAGAGAGCCCTTTTGTTGCAGTTCTAGAACGAATTGGGGTGCCATATTCAGCTGACATAATGAATTTCGTTATCTTAACAGCCATTTTATCTGCGGCAAACTCAGGCCTTTATGCCTCTTCTAGAATGCTTTGGTCGCTTGCTAATAAGAAAACGATATCCCCGATTTTTGGGAAAATGACGAAGCAAGGTGTTCCAATCAACGCCGTCATTTTCAGCATGGTGGGTGGAGCGTTGGCTTTGCTCTCAAGTATTGTGGCACCAGATACTGTCTATATCGTACTTGTTTCCATTTCCGGTCTAGCAGTAGTTATAGTTTGGATGAGTATTAGTGCTTCCCAGTTCCTATTTCGCAGACAATTTTTGAAAGAAGGAAATTCTGAAAAGGACTTGATTTATCGCACACCACTATATCCATTAGTACCAATTGCTTCTTTTATCCTTTGTCTGGCATCGTGTATTGGAATTGCATTCGATCCAACACAGAGAATTGC
Source organism: Bacillus sp. FSL E2-0195 (assembly GCF_038003645.1). NCBI lineage: Bacteria > Bacillati > Bacillota > Bacilli > Caryophanales > Bacillaceae > Bacillus > Bacillus sp. FSL E2-0195. The sequence goes on from NZ_JBBOPN010000002.1 coordinate 324,388, forward strand.
CTTATATTGCGGCATACCGTTTATTTTATTTTGCTATGGAAGTTATTATCTAACAAAAAATCTAAAAAAGAGGGGCGTAGATTATGTCGAACAAAATCAACCCAATTGATGCTATTTTATCCCAACATTCCATTATGCTTCTTGACGGAGCATTAGCTACTGAATTGGAGGCGCATGGATGTAATTTGGACGATCCCCTTTGGTCGGCACGTGTGTTACTAGAAAATCCGGAACTAATCTATCAGGTTCATTCGGACTATTTTCGTGCTGGAGCGGACTGTGCCATAACAGCAAGCTATCAAGCTACTATTAGTGGTTTTTCCGCGCGTGGAATACAAGAACAGGAAGCTTTGGAATTAATTAAGAAAACGGTGTTACTCGCAAGAAGGGCAAGAGATGATTTTTGGAAGGAAAATACGCGAACGAATAGGCCTAAACCATTGGTTGTTGCATCAGTTGGACCGTACGGGGCTTACCTTGCAGATGGTTCAGAGTATGTAGGCAACTATGGTGTGACAGATAAAACATTAGCAGACTTTCACCGTTCGAGAATGTCTGCGTTAATCGAAGCAGGTGCAGATCTATTGGCATTTGAAACGATCCCTTCCCTGCAAGAAGCAAGAGTATTAGATACATTATTGCGTGAATTTCCAGCAACATATGCGTGGCTTTCCTTTTCGCTAAAAAATGAGAAAGAGGTTAGTGAAGGTTTGAAACTCGTGGAGTGTGCACGAGTTTTTGAGAAAAGTGAACAAATTGTAGCGATAGGCATCAATTGTGCGCCAGTAACCGTTGTGACTGGTGCAATCCAAGAGTTGAGGGCAAACACCAAAAAACCGATTATTGTTTATCCAAACTCTGGTGAAACTTATAATCCAGAAACAAAAACATGGCATGGTCATGAACAATGTAACGCGTTGGATATTCAATCTGAAGAGTGGTACCAAGCAGGTGCACGTTTAATAGGTGGATGCTGTAGAACGACACCTTATCACATTGAGGAGATATCGAACAAGTGGCGTTCTTCCGAGTTTTTCTATTCGAACGAAGCAAAACAGTAATGTAATGGATGATAATCTAACTTTGTGTGTATTTTCGTGATTTTGCTTGTTCAGAAATCTACAGTTACGTCTAGTGGCACAAAATGTCTTTTCAGAGACACAAATGTGGATGGTAGCCTCGGGAATCCAGTGGACTTTTGGGTACCTTAGGTATGGAAAGGAATCAGGGAAAATAAAAACCGCTAGTTTAATAGATATGGTAGACAACACGCTGAATCTTTTAATGAAGATGTAGTTGATCCAATTGAAGGTGAAGGGGACCATTTATTCGTAATTAAAGTTAACGAAGAGGTTAATTTAGTTATTCAAAAAATAGTTCAGTAACTATATGAAAATTTGTTGTAGTAGTAAATGTGGTCATATTGTTGTAAAAAAGGATAGATGTAAACAGGTATACTCTCCTGTTCATCTATCCTTTCCTTTTTACCTTATAAAATGTGTGACATTATATTCAATCGCATAAATATAGAATTTCATTACTATTTCCTTGACTTTTAATAAAACGATAGGGTTTATTTGGTATGCGTATTATTAAGAGTATGCTTCTATTTTAGGAATGCTTTACCCCACAAAATGAAAGTACACTTTGTTTCCATTCTTAAGTTGATGGGTATCACCACATTAACTTAAAAACTTTATAACGCCCCTAAAACAAAAAATTGTACATTTTCATCTGGACATGTCAATTTTCTCGTTAGGGGGTATTTGCTTTTCTTATCTTGATAGCGATGTGGTGCTATCCCATCGCCATCAAGATAAGCTCATACAACGTCAATTATAGTAGTGGCTGTTTCCTTTTTCTAAAGGCTACATGTAGGAAATTTAAAGATTTGCATACGAAATAAACCCTAACGGGTTTCCTTTTTTTGAATTAAGCCGCTTGATTATCAGACATGGCACAATTGTAAACGACACCTAATATATCAAAGACCGTTTTTTTCTCATATCGATGAGATTTCCGCCCGTTTTGCTGTAGGAGATTGAACAGGCGAAGTAACACCTTTGATAGCTCTTGGGTGTTTTTTTGTATAGTTTGGAATAGAAGAAGAAAATAATCTTTAATCATATATATGGCTTTATACTCACTAAGCTCTCGTTTTTTCTTCATGAGGAGCAATTGGCGCATTTGAAACATGATAGAAGAACAGATTAGAATGGCAATCAATTGACCATATAAATGGCACTCCAATCGTTCTGGTTTTATCTTTTTACAATGATGAATTTGAAAGAATGACTTCCACGTTTTAAATAAAATTTCGATTTGCCAACGCAAAGAATACCAGTCATGTACCTGTCCCATCGGGACAATATCTGTAGGGGTGTTTGTCATATATACATTGATACCACTGAGTCGTTTACTACGAGGAGAATACTTCATTCCTTTCTTTTTTTCTCTTACAGCTTGATCTTGTAATCGTTTTTGTTGCTGTTGTTTTGTTAATCGATGAACAATTACACGAGCTGGCACTTTATCAATCATTCCTACATAAGCATCAGCTATTTCACATGTTTGTCCTGGTTGAAGGGAGCTCATTAACGTCTCCATATCTATCTGTATATACTCTGTACCTTTCTTAATTCTTCCGTCTTGAAAATAATCAGGGTTAGGATTTTTTTGATAAATACGTGTATTCGACTTGATACGAGAGATATAGTAGGCCTCTTTATCTTGTATATATTGAAGGTCTTTTAAATGAAAATAACCTAAATCTCGGATACATAAATCATTCGCTGTCACAGTTGGGGCACACAGAGAGCCGTAAGTGCGATCATGTTGTTTACCTGGACCTGTATGAATATGAAGGAACTGCCCACTTAACAAATCATACTCAAGTTGAATTGTTATCCCAGCTGTATGGCTGCAGCCTCCTGCACCTGGATAAACCGTTGAAAATACATCCGGGAGTTGAAATGCAGTTGAATCTAAAATACGAATACGTTTGAAAACAGAAGTGTATGGAGAAGAAACCGGCATAGATGCGGCCAATTTTTTGCTTAGTAGTTCGGCAAGTAGGTGTTGTAAAAGTTGGACGGCCTCCTTATTAAATCGTTGATTCAGTCCCTCAGGACTGATGAGCACTGCTGTTGATGCTTCTAAACAGCTAGATAACTCAGTTAAAGAAGTCATAGCTACATTTTGGTTCACCCATACACATAAAGCTACTAAATCTTTTGCTTGATACTTACTGGTTCGTTGTACAAAACCAACATCTCTAGCAAGATCTCGTAAGGTATTTGGAGATAAAAAACTTTGAATCTCTTGAGCAAATAGTTGTAATTCGTCAGACACAGAAACAGACATAAAAACGCCATCCTTTCCTATGATTCTACAGAAAGAATAGCGTATTTTTTCATTTTAAGGAAATTTAATTTTGCTACCAAGCTAAGATTTTAAAGTATCCCCTAAACGTGAATTTTTTGTTTTTTTGAACTTTTATTTATTTTTCGTATATGACGTAATACTTCTTAAGAAGATTCCTAACCCTGCAAAAAAGAATCCTAAGCATAATAAGCTGGCTGGCGTTCCCCAAGTGATTTGATCTAGCATTTTTATCCCCTCCCATTTATTATTATATAGTATTTATTAGAATTCATCCATATTTTCCCTTAAATAGGTGCCACAACATGCCCATCAAGCTAATATTTTGAGAAACCTTCCATAACAAAAATTTTACCTTTTCACAGTTATTTATAAGAGTTTGGCTCAATTTTTCTTTTTTGGGGGTATTTGCTGTTCTTAGCTTGATGGCGATGTGGTGCTATCCCTATATATAAAAATTGAAGAGATTACTTCTTTGGTGGAAGAACGTATAACTTAATAAATATGTAGTTCTTTTCCTTTATTTAATCTAAAGAGCGGATAGTGAATTTATTTTCTCAACAGGACAAAAGGTATTTATATATGAGTACTATTTATAAGGATAATAGAAATAAATAATAAAGGAGAATATAAAATGATAGCATTAAAAAGTGATCGAGATGTAATAGGAATTCCAGAAGAGGATGTAGATTTATTAAAGGTAATGGCACATCCAGTACGATTACAAATTGTAAATGAGTTAATGCATCATAAAATGCGTAATGTTACACTGTTAGCAGAAATATTAAGACTTCCGCAATCCACTGTTTCACAGTATTTATCAAAATTGAGAGGAACCGTACTCCGTGCGGAAAGAAGAGGATTAGAGATGCATTATTATATTGATAATTCTAAAGCTCGTCAGATTGTAGGGATTTTAGATTTGTAGGTTAATAATATGCAAAAAAGTTCCCTATTATAAAGCAGGGAACTTTTTGTATGTTTATTAGAGGGTTCTGGTGCAAAGATTGTATTTATTTGAAGAGGTATATAGATTCCTAATGGAATCTACTCTTATGCAGCCATTCCGAATAGTTGATGAATAAACTTCACTTCATTTTGGACAGACTTGCCCCGTAAAATAAGTTGGCCTTTTTTAATGATATGCATCGCTTCTATTCCTGAAAGAATAGATTTAGCTTTTCCATACCAATCAGATCCTTTTTTAGAATAATAGTATCAGTATGTCCAAGTCTGAAAGACTTTTTTTAGATATTTTGAAGCTTTTGCACCAGAACCAGATTTACAACTCTTGATAAACTACTGATTATCTCCATGTACACTCCAGATTTAGGGCTTATAGTGAAAATATTAAGTTGGGAATATCCAGGTGACATAAAAGGAGAAAGGAGTGTTCATAATGGGACACTATGATACAAAACAAACAGGAAAGAACATAAGTAGAGACGGTAAAAAAACTGGTTATTTTTTTATTGGAATAATTGGTGCAATGATCGGGTCAATTACTATTGGCTTGACCACTCCATATATAGATGAGATCAAAGGAGGTATAGGTCAATCCGCTAAAAATAACGAGGTGAATCAGGTTACTCCTGTCTCGCACAAACCAGAAGGTGTGAATAGTCTTCAAAATATGATTGAAGATGCAAAAGAAGTTGTAGTAGGTGTCATTAACTATCAAAAAAATGCAGATCCATTTGCAGTACAAGAACAATCAGAAGAAGCCGGTTCAGGATCAGGTGTCATATATAAAAAAACAGGCAATAAGGTTTTCATTGTCACAAATAATCATGTGATAGACGGTGCAAATAAAATAGAAGTAAAATTGAATAATGGTAAAAAGCTTACTGCTAAAGTAGTAGGGACAGACCCATTATTAGATCTAGCTATATTAGAAATTGACGGAACAGATGTGAAAAAAGTAGCAACTCTAGGAGATTCGGAAAAAATTCGTACAGGAGAATCTGTAATTGCTATTGGGAATCCATTAGGGTTAGAAGGAAGTGTAACAAAGGGGATTATTAGTAGTAAGGATCGAGTAATACCTGTTAGCACACTTGGAAATCAACAAGTGGATTGGCAGGCACAGGTGATTCAAACAGATGCAGCTATTAATCCTGGGAATAGCGGAGGGGCTTTATTTAATGAGCAAGGTGAGGTCATTGGAATTAATTCAAGTAAAATTGCACAACAAGCAGTTGAAGGAATCGGATTCGCAATTCCAATTAATATAGCTAAAACAGTTCTAGAATCATTGGAAAAAGATGGCGTGGTTAAACGTCCAATGATAGGTGTACAGTTATTTAATGTGGAGGAAATTACGAATTCTGCACGTGATCAATTAAAACTGCCAAAAGAGATAATAAATGGTGTCGTGTTGGGGAGCATATCGAATCAATCACCAGCAGAAAAAGGAGGATTACAGCAGCATGATGTTGTGATTGCATTGGATGAACAAAAAATAGAAAACGTTGTTCAATTCCGCAAGTATTTATATGAAAAGAAAAAATCGGGGGATACAATTAAAGTGACAGTTTATCGCAATGGTGAAAAAATAACAAAAATGGTGAAATTAACAGAGCAAAAGTAGTCTGATTTTGAACAGATCACTCCTGTAAATTGATTTAACTTTTTTTGATCATATACATACGAATTCAATTCTAGTTCAAACTATTTTAGGCTCATCTGGAACTGGTAAAGTCAAAACTCTTAGCTTGGTTTGTAGGTTGGATACATCTAATACTGGGTAAGTATTGTATAAGGGTATTTTAAAAAGCAATAATAAACAACCTCCCCAATTGGTAGGGGAGGTTGTTTATTGTTCAGATATTGGAATACTAACAACAAATTGTACACCTTGTTCTACATTATTAATACAGTACTCTATACCTAGTGCTTCAAAAATTTGTTTTACAATATATAATCCTAAGCCACTCCCACCAGTATTTCGATTTCTTGACTTTTCAATTCGATAAAATGGTTCGAAGACATGTTGTATATCATTTTCTTTAATTTGTACACCTGTATTGATAATTTGAATTAAGATACATTTTTGTTTTGAGTCCTGAGTTAGCTGTATATATACATTCTCGCTATTCGGAGAATACATAATTGCATTATGAATAATATTTTTACAGGCTTTTTCTAAAAGAGCCCGATCTGTATAGACAGAAAGGTTAGAATCAATCTGTTTTATGATTTGAATGTCTTTTTGAGAAGCAAAAAAACTGAGATCTTTTGTGATTATATCCATTAACTCGGAGAGATTTATTTCTTTTAATTGTAGTTTAAATGTATGTTGTTCTAATTTAGACATACTTAAAATCTCACGAACTAGATCTTCCATCTTTTCGATAATTTGGTGGTTTTTCTTTAAGTATTGGTCACGATCTTGATAAGGACCAATATTATATATCATCCCCTCTAAGTATCCTTTCATAATAGTGAGAGGGGTTTTTAATTCATGTGATACAGTTGCAAAAAATTCTCTGCGTTTGGTTTCTATTTCTCTTTCTTTTTCAATATCACTTTTTAATTGCTGATTTGCTTTTTGTAAATCAAACATAGTTTGTTGTAAATTAATGGACATATCATTCAAGCTATTAGATAGTTCTCCTAATTCATCCATAGAACGAATCTCAATTTTTTCGGAAAAGTCTAAGTCCGCCATTTTTTGTGCCCCTCGATTAATATAAATGAGAGGCTTTGTAATGAACCTTGAAAATAAATAAGCACTTCCTATCCCAATAACAACTACAATAATACTGATATAGGGAAGGAAACGTACCAAAACTTTGGAAGCTTCATCAATAGGTTGAAATGTTGCGTATACTATGACGGTTTGGTTACCATCCTGAAATGGAATATCATATGATTTGTTCAGGCTATTTGAACTCCCTATTCGTGCTGCTTGAGTAACACTTCCTTGAATAAATGTATAAGGAGTAGAATAAACGTTTACTCTTTCGTAATCTGGAAATCTGAGTATTGCATTATTTTTTTGCATATACTCCTCAAAAAGCGGTTGTGCATTTTGAAAAGTAAGATTATTAGATTTATCAATTATTTCTTCCATTCCGTTTTCAAGTTGCTCTGTTTTATATTGTTCATAAAATGTAGGAAGAAAAAAGTATAAAGTTAAATAAATTAGGACTGCAAAGGCTAACAAAATGAGGGATGTAGTCATAAAGAGTTTATAAGTAATTCGCTTCATCTTCATGATTTTTACGATCCTATTCATCGATTTTATAACCTATACCCTTTATGGTTTTAATATAAGGGATATCTAATTTCTTTCGTATGTTTTTAATATGCGTATCGATTATTCGTGATTCCCCAATATAATCGTAGCCCCAAACTTTTTCTACGATGCTTTCTCTTAGGAGTACTTTTCTCTCATTTTGTAGTAGTAGTTGCAGAATTTCGAATTCTTTCGTTGTTAAGGAGATTTCAACTTCATTTACATATACTTTATAGGCGTCGGCATCGACACGCAATTCTTTAAAGACGAAATGATTATCTAAGCTTTTATCATTGCTTCTTCTTAGTACTGCTTCGACTCGTCTAATCAAAACATGAAAAGAGAATGGTTTTGTAATATAATCATCGATTCCAAGATCAAATCCTTTCATTTGATCTTGTTCTTCTTCTAACGCAGTCAGCATAATAACTGGCACATTTGATTGACTTCGAATCATTTTCGCAACTTCAAATCCGTTAAGGTTTGGCATCATCACATCCAAAAGAATCAAATCAAAGGATTGCTTATTAAATTGTATCATTCCTTCTAATCCATCTGATGCAACTTCAACTATATACTGTTGTGTCAATAAAAATTGTTTAATTAATTCCTGAATTTCTTGATCGTCTTCTATTACAAGAATATGATGGTTGATCATTATATCACCTCTAGTAGCCATTATAACTTTACTATCTGGAGTTTGTATGGAGAATTACTAGAAAACAATATAAAGACTTCACAGGAAAACTATATATATTTCAAATCAGCTCCAGATTTAAAAGATATTATGTATACATAACACTTAAGAAAGAAGGAGGTAAGCAAAATGTCACTTGAAACAGACATAATTCTTTCTTTATTAGATATAAAATTGTGGATAATCCATCATTCGGAACATAGTCGTTTGAACTACCCCCACTTTCACTTCGTTTAGAAGTGAGGGATTCCTAAGTAAAGAGTTCTAACGAACTCTAATTGATTAGGCTAGCTCCACAGTCCTTGTGGTTAGAAGCCTTATCGCTTCATTCTTTAGATTAATACTTGCGTTAATATCCCTATCATGGTGTGTACGACAAGAAGGGCAGTCCCATTTACGTAGGTTTAGATTTTTAACGTCTTTGTTTTGATATCCACAACAAGAACATAATTGGCTGGAAGCAAATGTTTTCGATACGACAATGACTTGTTTGCCATACCATCTTGCTTTGTATTCTAACATGGATCGAAATTGCGACCATGATACTTCACTAATGGCTTTTGCTAACTTATGATTCTTTAACATATTCGATACTTGCAAATCCTCTATACCGATAACATCGTGGTTTTTGATGATTTCAGTTGAGACTTTGTCCAAGTAATCTTTTCTAGCATTCGTCATGTATTCATGAATTCTAGCTACTTTTACTCGCTGTTTATTCCAGCGAGAAGATCCTTTCATTCTTCTAGAAAGAACACGCTGCGCTTTCGCCAACTTCTCTTCTAATGACCGAAAAAACTTCGGATTTTTATAGGTTGTTCCATCTGACAAAATGGCGAAATCTTTTAGTCCCACATCCATTCCGATGTAAGATTGTGTTTTTGGAAGTTCTTGCACTTCTGTTTCAACTAACAATGACACAAAGTATCTGCCAGAAGGGTTCCGTCTAACTGTAGCATTTACAATACGTCCCTTTACTTCGCGACTCTTGGCAAATCGAACAAGACCTAGTTTCGGCAACTTTATCTTTTTTCCTACAATGGAAATGTTTTCATTTGTTTGTTTTGTGGTGTAAGATTGTACGTTGTTTTTCTTAGATTTGAAACGCGGGGCACTAGTTTGTTTTTTGAAAAAGCGTGTATAAGCATCCGCAAGGTTGCGAACAGACGACTGAATCGCAATACTATCCACTTCTTTGAGCCAAACAAACTCTTTCTTCATGGCAGGAAGTTTGGCAGAGCATGTACCATATGTCAAACCTTTCCCTGTCTCTTTGTATGCGTTATCCCATAGAGATAGGAAATGATTGAATACAAAACGAGAACAGCCAATCGTTTTATTAATTAGGGTTGCTTGTGTTTTATTTGGATAGATACGAAATTTATATGCTTTATTAATCATCATTCATTTCACCTCCATTTCGGCATGTGTCTATTATATAACAAACATACATTCGATAGATAGTGAAGTAACAGTTTATGTATGTCGAACAATTAAGATGGCTTCCTGCCATCTCTTGTCCGAAGCCAATTCATCTCCCACCTACTCACTTCGCGTTCCTTGAGGAAGGAGTCTTCTTGGCTAAAATGATAAAAATAAAAATAAAAAAACAAAAAGTAAAATCATCACCGTATCTATATAAGTACGCAAGTGTAAATAAAAGAAACCTATATAAACCGAGTTAACAAAAATCCAGAAATTAGTTCCTTATCTCTATCAGATGTGAGTTAAACGTTAAAATACTTTTCAAAAGGAATGAAGCCAGAGTAAGAACAGATATCTTTTTTGTAAGAGGGATTAACTTAATTCAAATGGGTAAAGAAACTTTTGAAAGGCCAGAGAGGAATAGCTGAGAAATATCATCCAACGTTAAATATGATGATAAAAAACATATATTGGAAGACCCTATATATACAGGATATAGGGTCTTTTCATTATAAGAATACCTTTAAATTTGTGTATATAGTTTAGATTGAAGAAAATGAAATTTATGAAATCGGAAAATAGTCCATTTTCCCTAAAATTTGTTCATATTGTATATATTCCTGAGTGGCATTGATTTCTGGACTATTTTTTAAAGTTGTTAAAGCACTTTCAATTAAAAATTTTCTTGAATCTGCTTTATTATACATAATCTCTTCTTGAATAAAGTACAACAGGTTTAAACATGTTGTCATTTTCTGCTTTTCGAAACCATTTTTTTTCTCAATTACTTTTTTTAAGTTTAGCGTAGCAATTGAAAATTCATTGTTAAAAAAATCATTATAATCTGATTGAGGTAAAAATTCATTTATATATGCGGGTGTAAATAATTGAATGCTTTTTTCACTAATATCTTCCAAAATGATAATTATCCGATCCATACAATAAGTAACAATTTGCTTTATGGTAATTGTTTGATTCCATGCATTACTGGTATGAAGAATATTCTGCATCATACCTATGAAAATAACCGCACAATCCACTAAATAATTTGATTTATCCTCGGGGAAAATATTTGTAAAGCGTTTATACACCCAACTTAAAAATAAGTATTTAGACTGCTTAATAAATTGTATGAGATCTGGATCGTTTGATACAAGCACATCTTCAATTAATTGCATTAACTTGTTTTTTTTATTAAGTTCCATCATGAGGCTGACTTGTTCTATATAGATAGCAATATCTTTACAATCTTCTCCAATAAGTAATTTGTCTCTTTCCACTTGCATCTCTTCTTGGATAAGTTTAAATACAGCTTTGAATAGTTCGCCTTTGGAAGAAAAATAATTATAAAAAGAACCTTTGGAAATATTGCTATGATTTAAAATATCTTGAATAGATGTCGCGTGATATCCCTGTTCTATAAATAGCTCATGTGCTTTATCTAAAACGTCTCTTTTCTTCTTATTCATATTCTAAGCTCCTTTAGAGGTAATGCTCTTATATTAATAAATATATTGTAACAAAGAAAAAACAACTAGTACAATTTTGGACAACCGGTACATTTTTGTTGATAATTAATTGCTAATGAGATATCATTAACCTTGTTGGACTTGAGGTATAAAAATAAACCGATAGTACAGAAGGGGGCATATACATGAAAGAAAAACAAACAAAAGCTTCTTTTAGCTTATTAGCGATTTTAATGATAGGAGCATTTGTAGCGTTATTAAGTAATACATTGCTCAATATAGCTTTACCATCTATCATGAAGGATTTTGATGTGAGTGCTTCAACCGTACAATGGTTATCGACAGGATATATGCTAGTAAATGGAATTTTAATTCCCACTACTGCATTTTTAATAAAAAAATATACGGCTAGACGATTATTTTTAACCTCTATGGGGTTGTTTACAATTGGTACATTAATAGGTGGATTTGCACCAAGTTTTTCAGTCTTACTTTCGGCTCGTATGATTCAAGCTTCAGGAGCGGCTTTAATTATGCCACTACTAATGAATGTTTTATATACAACATTTCCACCTGAAAAACGTGGCTCAGCAATGGGGATTTTTGGTTTAGTAATGATTTTTGCACCTGCTATTGGACCAACATTATCGGGATGGGTTATCCAACATTATGATTGGCCGGTACTTTTCTTAATGATGGCTCCTATAATGGCTTTAGTCTGGATTTTGGGATACTTTAAATTACATGATCACAAAGAAAAAAGCAATGACAATATTGATGGATTATCTGTTGTCTTATCAGCCTTGGCTTTTGGTGGTATTTTATATGGATTCAGCTCTGCTGGTAACAGTGGATGGAGTGCACCTAATGTTTATTTAACCATTATTATTGGACTAGCATCGTTGGTAGGGTTAATTGTTCGTCAATTTAATCTTGAGGAGCCTATGCTCGACTTTAGAGTATATAAATACCCAATGTTTGCTTTATCGTCAATTATTTCAGTGGCTTTAAACATGGCGATGTTCTCTGCCATGCTGTTATTACCGATTTATTTACAAAATATCCGTGGTATTTCCGCAATGGATTCTGGTTTACTAATGTTACCTGGCGCATTAATCATGGGGATTATGATGCCTATTACAGGAAAATTATTCGATAAATATGGTCCGAAATTGTTGGCGTTTATTGGCTTAGCTATTGTAATCGTTACAACATTTTTATTTAGTCAACTAACGGGATCCACTGAGTATACACATTTAGTTGTGTTATATGCAACTCGTATGCTTGGTATCTCAATGGTTATGATGCCGATTATGACGAATGGTTTAAATCAATTACCACCAGAATTCACACCACACGGAACAGCAATGAATAGTACGATTCAACAGGTTTCAGGAGCAATCGGTGGTAGCCTACTCGTTACAATTATGTCTAATCGAACAGCAATACATGTAGAAGAAATGATGTCTAATGCTATAAATAAGCTAACAAATGCACCTACTGGTGAAGCCTTAGCAAAAATACAGCAGCACATCTCCATGGAAGCAACTATTTCAGGAATCAATGATGCATTTTTAGTATCAGCTGTTATTGCTGGTGTAGCATTTATTCTATCGTTCTTTCTTAAAAGAACAACAGTTCCAATTTCAAATCAAGTAGATGATCGACTTGAGAACATAAATTAGTTGTTTAAAAAATGAAGAATTTTTAGAGTTAAGGCATCTTCTTTCTGTCTATCTGATGAACGTTTTTAATGTGATTGATTCAATTGAACAATACATGTGAAAAGTTGAAATAAGAGGGGGATTAACATGGAAGATGTAAGAAAATGGGGTCAATTTTTACTACCATATAAGTTTGCTTTAGATGAAATGACAACCAAAATTAATATAATAGCTGAAGAAGCAAAGTATTTAAAAAACCATAATCAAATTGAGCATATTAAGACGAGACTTAAATCATTTGAAAGTATTCAACTAAAACTTGATAGAAAAGGAATTTCTCCTACAATGTCAAACTCAAGAGAAAAGTTGTATGATATTGCAGGTATGAGAATCATTTGTTCTTTTGTAAATGACATTTATGATATATATTCTCAGCTATCCAAACGAAATGATATTAAAATTGTACAGGTGAAAGACTATATTGAAAATCCAAAATCAAATGGGTATCAGAGTTTACATGTAATTGTACAAATACCTGTAACACTATCCCAAAAAGTAGAGACTGTTTATGTTGAAATACAGCTTCGAACCTTAGCGATGGATTTTTGGGCTAGCCTAGAACATAAAATTTATTATAAGTATGACAAAAAAATCCCTTTCTATCTGGAGCAAGAGCTTATTGACGCGGCCAAAACTGCAAAATCTTTGGATGAAAAGATGAGGGACATTCATGTAAGAGTGGAAGGTTTGAAAGGTTAAAGAGGCATGTTAAGAATAAATAGGATCGCATGGAACAACTTGTTATATAAAAAGGACGCATATGCTTGATTGCAGCTGAGGAAATAAAGATTCAACACCAATGATTATCAATAATTGAAATACTAATGATTAAAATAAAAAAGAACCTTCAGTAGGTTCTTTTTTATTGTTGGTAAATATGTGATCAACAATAGATAGTAATTTAGATGCTTTTTATTAATTGGCTCAGTTTTCTTAGGGAAAAAATCATTTTCTCATGACTTATTACTAGATATAACCAGACATTTCATTTATTAATTTGGGTGGGTGATTTAGTTTTTTGGGTTTACCACGCTAAAATGTAAATTTTGCTTAGGGACAAAATGTTAAAGTTCTACATTCTGAATTAACAGAAAATTTAGGTGGTAAAAATCCCTTTGAATATTTTATCAGGTAGTTCATATTTCTTTGACCATAATTTCATGTTGTTACCGAACGTTTATATGTGTCTAATGGAAAGAAATATTTTAAGTTTGTTACCATCTATTGTTTGATTAAGATGGTAACACGAAAATAAAACGTTTACAACAAAAAGATAAAGAAAAAATATGAAAATTCGACTTTTTTCGACAAAATGATTGAGAGAGAAAAAATCTAAATTAAGTAAATCTTATATGTAGAGAGATTCTTTATCTCATAAATAACAGTTATAACATATGTAAATGTTCTATAAGTAATTAAAACGTCGAAGATAAAATTATATTGTGACAATTATAAACAAAACATACTTAATAATTCATACTTAGACTAACAAATCAATTCATAATAAGTTAAATACGCTATATTTAATAGAGTATAATATGGAATATTTAACTATAATATTCCATATTATATATAATTATAAATCATTTAACATATTAGTTGCGGGAAATTTTGACATAAGATATTTTAAATATTAAGCACAGAAACATTTTAAAGAAAAAGAGCTATTTTAAAATGTACCCTAAAAACGTTTTTCCTAAAAAGTAGTAAGAATTTTTAAATTGTTTCTGTGCCTAATTAGATGAAAATAATACAATAAATTGTTTAAAAAAGATAAAAGCAAGTTACTTTTACGGAGAAATATACATTCCATACCATTAGAATTATGTCAGATCGTAGCATACAAATTACATTCTTCTATCTCACAAACTGCACAACTACCATTAAAGGTAGCTTGTCTTAGTTTTAACATCACATTCATCATTTTTTTGTCCAATAAGATTAATATGGTTAGAAAAACGTGCCGCCATCTACTATGAAAATATTAGCAATTAGAAAGAATTATTTATAAAGTAATATAGAAATAAAATTATCCGGTTGTTTATAAGTGAATTTTTAATATTTTTGGCGTTTTTCAAAGGGCTTTCACTTATATTTCATATCATGAGGACAATTGTTGTGTTGTTTAAAGGGAAGGGTATAGGTGTTAACAGTTCATTTGTATATAAAAAATAAACAACCTGTTGAGTGTATAATAAAAGATTTTTTAAAATAATTTATGAATACACACAAGTGATGTTGAGTTATTTATTCAAAGTAGAACCTTTAAAAAATCTATAAATTGTTATATAAAGAAATAAGAATAGAGGTATTCATTATGAAATTTATAAAAGGGATATTCGTTTCTACGATTGCACTTACGGCCTTTACAGGATTAGAGCTAATTAAATTTCATGAAAATCCCAATGTAGTGTATGCAGATTCGAAAGGTCCTGTAAAAAATATAACTCAATCTGAGGCAGATATTAAAGAAGAAGATCAAATTATTGTAAAGTTTAAAAGTGAAGTGAATTTCCCGTATAAGGATGGACTTGAGAAACAAATAAAAAACGAAGATAGCGATCTGGAATTAGTAAAAATCTTTTCTGAATTTCCACAGCTAACATTAAAACGTTTATTTACATCTGTGGACCCAAAAGAGATTGAAAATATTGATAAAGATACGAGGGAAACTGAAAAAAAATCATCTTCTAATTTACTAGATTATTATATTGTAGAAGTACCTAATAAAGTAACAGCTGAAACATTGATGGACAAGTTTAAGAAATCTTATCTTGTTGAAGAAGTATATATGCAAGAAAAACCAACTCTTTTACCAGAAGTACAATTACCTACTGTATCGCTTAACCCTTACGACGATCCAAGATTTTTAAACCAGGGATATCTTAAGGAAGCACCATATGGGATTAATGCATCTTATGCATGGAGCATTAAAGGTGGAGATGGAAAAGGAACTACTTTTGTAGATATGGAGTATGGGTGGTTATTAGACCATGAAGATTTAGTAAATCAAAAAGTTGAGCTTATATCTGGTAGAAATATAGATCAACACGTTGGTCATGGAACGTCTGTTCTTGGGATTGTTTCTGCTGAAGATAATGAGATTGGTAATATAGGAATTGCACCAAAGGCTAAGGTCAAAGTAGTATCCCAAATAAGAGGTGATGGGTCTTATAATACGGCTGATGCGATAATAAATGCTGTACATAATTTACAAGCTGGGGATATTTTATTATTAGAGGCACAAGCTTCATATGATGGATATGGAGATAAATATTTACCTGTTGAAGTACAGCCAGATATCTTTGATGCAATACGAGCTGGAACGGATAAAGGAATTATTGTGATAGAAGCCGGGGCAAATGGTTCTAATGACCTTGATCAATTTAGAGATCGGAATGGAAAACAGGTATTAAATCGCAATAGTCCGGACTTTAAAGATTCAGGAGCTATAATGATTGGAGCCGCATCGTCAACTGTTCCTCATAAACGTTTATGGTTTTCAAATTATGGTAGTAGAATTGATGTTTATGGTTGGGGAGAAAACGTAGATACAACTCGTGCTGAGCCTAATAGGATTACTAAAAATCTCTATACAACAGGCTTTAGTGGTACATCTAGTGCTTCTCCAATTATTGCTGGAGCAGCGACTTCAATACAAGGTGTGGCTAAAGAACATTTAGGTCGTCCATATAAACCAGCTGAATTAAGAAATATACTAAGTAATCAAAATACAGGTACCAAATCCCAAAATCCGTTAACAGATAAAATCGGTGTTTTGCCAGATTTAAAGTCAATCCTGTCAAATTTGGGATATAGTCCAGATATATCAAATAATGTTTTAGAGGGAAACCAATTTGTATGGTCAATGAAAGGAATAGGAGATTTTGAGTTTGCAAAATTGGATTTTAATAAGACAAAAGAAGAAATGCAAATTCAATTAAAAGCAGGTGTACCACATCATTACTTTGATAGTACATATGCGAGTGTGAAAGTCCAAAATTCATCTGGAAAAGTGGTATATAATAAAGATATTTATGGAAACAGGCAACAAAATGCTGAAACACAAAAAATTTCGATGAAAGTCGGAGACTATATTGAGTTTACACATTTAGAGGGTGGAAACCGGGCGACTCTTATAAATGTGGATAAAAATATACAGGAGAGCTTTGGTAAGAAGATAGTGTATCAAGTTACAGTTAATGGTCTTAAGAAAGTTGATCAAATTATTAACCCTAGCCCAGATACGGAAGCTCCTACACGGCCTGAAGGATTACAAGCAGCCAACATTACTACAAATAGCGTAGAGTTAAAATGGAATTCATCAACAGATAACGTAGGTGTGAAAGAATATCAAATATTACGTGACGGAAGATTCATTCAAACGGTACAGGGAACCACATTTACTGATAGTAAACTGACTGCTAACATGGAATACAAATATACTGTGAAGGCTATAGATGCAGCTGGAAATCAGTCTATTCAAAGTAGTGTTCTTAGTATAAAAACAAAAGAGCAAAATACCTCTTATGAAAAATGGGATCCGAGGAAAGCATATACAAAAGGGGATAGAGTAGAGTATCAAGGGAAAATCTATGAAGCTGTTCAAAGTTACCAAGGAAATGGAGATTCGAATTGGATATTCTCGTTGTCCTTATGGAAAACAATTTCAATAAGTTGATGATATCGTCTATTTGAGAGAATAATTATTTCATAACTAGCTAAATAATTTTTATCTCATAAGAAGAAGGCACCTTTTAGGTGCCTTTTTCTGGTTCTGGTGCGAAAACTTCAAGTAATCTCTAAATCTTGGACATACTGATACGATTACTCTAAAAAGGTGCGTGATCATTATGGAAAAGCGAAATTTATTCAAGTGGAAGCATTATCATCATGATATTATTTTGCAAACAGTAAGATGGTACCTACGGTACAACTTGAGATTTCGCGATTTGGTGGAAATGATGGAGGAACGGGGCTTATCCGTTGCTCATACAACGATTATGCGTTGGGTTCATCAGTATGGTCCTGAATTAGACAAAAGAATCCGTCGTCATCTCAAGCAAACCAATGACTCTTGGAGAGTTGATGAAACATATATCAAATTAAAAAGTCAATGGATGTTACCTGTATCGTGCTGTCGATTCGAAAGGAAATACCATCGATTTTTACCTAAGCAAAGCAAGAAACCACAAGACTGCAAAGCGATTCTTCAAGAAAGCTTTGCAGTCTTTTCATATTTCTGAGCCTCGTGTCGTGACAGTTGATAAGAATCCAGCTTATCCTATAACAGTTGAAGAATTGAGAAAAGAAAAAAAGATGCCATTAGGCATCCAACTAAGGCATGTAAAATATCTCAATAATATAGTGGAACAAGATCATCGATTTATTAAAAAGCGAGTTCGTTCGATGATAGGATTGAAATCCTTTCGCACAGCTACAGCCATTATTTCTTGAATAGAAGCTATGCATATGGTAAAAAAAGGGCAACTTATTTTACTGGACAAGTCTGTCCAAAATCAAGTGGAGTTCATCCATCAACTATTTGGAATTGTTGCTTAAGACTAGATTCCACTAGGAAACTTTTCGCCTCTTTATATCTTTCCTAAGTATTTGCACCAGAACCGCTAACGTTAACGCAGCTTGAAGGAATCTTAATTGCAAGCTTGCACGTATTGGAGGGGAAAAGCAATGCCAAAGCAGTTAACAATCTTTGATGTTGAACCAGTTGTGTCATTTGATTTTAAGAAGGCTCATGATCATCGATTAAATTCTAAACTACGTTTTGCCGACGTTGTTGTACAAATACCACGTCAAGCCAAAGCGATTGATGAATTAAAACCAACGACAGCGCCTGATGAGCGTTATGAGTTATTTGAAGATTACATAATTGGAATTTGGCGTTATAAGCGAGTGGAGGGTAAACAATTTGATTGGGAAGAAGCAGAGGAAATGTGTAAGCGAGCACGGGATGAAAAAAAGCCTATTCCAATACGGCTTCATTTATCACTTGAACAATCATTTGTTCCAGAAAATGTTGTGCGATATTTGTAGACAAACAAAAAAGCCGAGATTGCTCTCGACATAATTATTCGACAAATTAATTATAACATATGGGAGTGATCTTGGTGGGAATTAGAAAAGAAAATCTTGTAGAAATGACAGCTGAAATAGATTTGAAAATAAACGGAATATATGTTGTTAAAAATGGTCAGGTCCAACTAATACAACCACCTCAAAGTGGAAAAGTAATCCGTATGGAAGAACGAAAAACACAGTTACTTTAATCAAATTTGAATTTTATTAAGAAATTGGACTGAAAGCATCGATAATTAGATGGGATAAAGAGCATCATCACTGAAATGAAAAAGCCCTGCACACAGGGCATCTAAAAAGATACCTTAGCTATAACAACGATTAGGGGGAGGTATTAGCTAAGGTATCTGGATGGATGATTGCATACTAAGTATGCAATCAAGAGCATTGTTGAATGTATTGGGTTATTCAACAAGTTCAGAATAACACGAAATTTCCGCTAATTCACCCGGTAAATTTGTCCAAAAAAGGTGTTTCTATAAAAGTTTTTCACCTAAGAAATGGATTCATAGATTTTAATCAAAGCGTTATTTTAAAATTAAAGAGCGCCCAAGGGAGCGCTCTTCGATCAAGACAATATTGAAAAATACTCGGTAATATATGTAATCTTTTTAGCTTTGTGAGATTAATCAAAAGTTTTTCGACTTGTTTTTGGAGGGTATTACATTTTGTTCTATTTTTGTGTAAAGATTAAGTAATTGTTTGATGAATGTAATTTTCGGTGTTAACCAATATGAAAATAGTGCTGAAATAATTCCTATTAAAGCTCCTGTTATGACATCAAAAGGATAATGAACTCCTACCCAAATACGAGAAATAGCTACGCAGAATGCAAGTACAAGCCATAACCATCTAGCCTTTTTACGAACAAGCCAGAATGAAAAACAAATTGAAAAAAATAGAATCGTATGGTCGCTAGGAAATGAATTATCTACTGCATGATCGACAAGTTTATTAACATTAGGTAATACTGCAAATGGTTGATAATTCAAATGCAAATTCCCTGCTAATTTTCCAATTATTTCAGCAGTTACGAAAGCAACTATTGCTTGAATAATCATCATTTTGTTTTTTTAGATTGAGTAAACCAATAAGCAATAATAATTAAACCTAAAAAATACACCATATATTCCGCTAAAAATACCATAGTGGAGTTTAGGGATGAATATTGCTTCCCTAAATTATTGATAGCTCGAAAAGCATCAATATTTAATTGAGAAAAAAACATTTTTAAATCGCTCCTTATTGTTTGTGTATAAGGAAAATTATGTTAAATAGTTTGTGGTAAAAAAATTGATTTTAGTGACAGTAGTCTTACAAAACTGTAAGGATTAGCTCATTAAAGACTTTTAATAAAATAGTTATTTGAAACTATTCACGAAAAAAGAGCACTAAAGAAAGTGCTCTTAGAAAATACATTTTATATTCTGTTTTGAGCTACGATTTTAATATTCTCTGGTGGAATGATATCTCGAATTTTTTCTTTTAAATCTACTTGGACCATTTCTTCAAGATGTTCAAGTGAAACTTCAAAGTTTATGCATTCCGCAGTTGCGATGCTTAATAAAGAATAATTTTCATTCTTTTTAACAACAAGATATTGCGATTGATCTGTTATTACTATACACCCTTGTTGAATGCCTAATTTACGATTGTCTTCAAAAGTCATAAATGTTTCTCCTTTTATATGTATTGCC
The DNA here is from genome assembly GCF_038003645.1 of Bacillus sp. FSL E2-0195. Lineage (NCBI taxonomy): Bacteria > Bacillati > Bacillota > Bacilli > Caryophanales > Bacillaceae > Bacillus > Bacillus sp. FSL E2-0195. The sequence continues at coordinate 345,117 of NZ_JBBOPN010000002.1, forward strand.
GATAAATAGTTTACTACATAAATACATTGGTTCATATTGAGAAACCTTACATTATTATTACAATTTCATAAGGTTTCTGAATATTTCGTGGTCTAGTAATATGGAGAGTGTAAAAAGGTTCAATTGTATATTTAACAAAATCCTTATTTAAAAACAAGAGTCCCTAGAGTTAGGGCTCTAGGGATTCTTGTTTTGGTATATCTCACACGGTTTTATAAAAAGGATCGAACGTATTGAAGATAACATGTGAATGTTTCATAAATGTATCAAAAAAGTGAACAAAATTGCTATTGCAGAAGTAGCAGAAATGAAGTTTCTAATAGTTAAGTACGTAAAAGGTGTTATTTCCAGTGGATAAAATGCGCGTGGGGCACCTAATCATTATTTTATCGGAGGAAAAGAATATGTTATGAACTTGGTTGAATGAAAAAATGAAAATTTTACTTTAAGCGAAGTTAATGAAATATATTTTGGGGGTTATATCAATGATTGTTATCTCGATGGACACTTTAACTTTATAAAAGTCCTAGAAGAAAAACACAACTATGAGGAATAGTAAGCTATAAAAGTGAACAAAATCGTTATTTAAATAAAAGAAACCCCGATTGTCTGCGGGGCCTCTAAGGGTAATCGTCAAGTAATGACGTACTCGACTAATTAACCATATCATGAATTTTTTGGTAAAAACACTGGTAAATGTGTCCAAATGGATAGGGCATCATTTTGAACAAAAACGCTGCTTTAACCGAAAGGGGAATGGGGAAATGTTAGAACAAGTGGAGATCGAAGGGCAGTTATCCATGTTCGATATGGATGAAACGAAAAACAAATTGTACGAAGTCTTGGAAGCTAATAACTATCACTACGAGATTAAGAGTTATTACCTACACCATGATTACATCGGATTGGTTAAGTACTTTTATATACGCACGACAGATAATACTATCATCGATTTGTGTTTAAGTGAGTTTCCTGAAGTGTTTGCTGTGTACGAGGGATTCACTGAAGCGCAGATCAAGAAGATATACAGAGGAAGATTACAATAAAAATGCTGGTTTATAAAAAAAGAGAAGCGCTTAATCAGGACGCTCCCCTTAATGCCAATACACAATAACTATCCTATTATACTGTATAAGCGTAAAATATTTAACAATTACCTTTATGGTAAAAATTTCATTTTTCATTAGTTTAAAACCCAAAAAGAGAACTTAATAAAGTGCTCTTGTGACGAGATTATCCATTTGTAAAGACTATTTCAATGTATAGAGAGAGGAACACAGAATATTATATGTATGCCCAGTTAATTGAGTGCTTTTTACAAACAAAGAGCAGCTAGCAAAAGCTAACTGCTCGGTTCTCCAAGGGGGAACAAGGAGAAAATCTAATGTCATCTACAGTATTGACGGAATATTGGGTTTTATTCAAGGCTGGTTCCAAAAAAAGTGACATACCGCCAAAATATAAAATTATTAAAAGGACAATTACTATGAAAGCAATAAAAGAAACTTTCTTCCATGAATTTTTCATCAGTAGACCTCCTTTATGAAGAATATTAACATTCTTTCAGAATCTGAACAAAATAATCTTTTGAATAGAAAGCGAGGAATAAAAATGGGACAAGGTAACCGTGGAATGGCATTTGAAAAGATTATCAATCTAGCGAATGAAATGTATCAAAGAGGGAGAGTGGCGCTTATAAACAAGCGTCCGACTCCTGTGAAGGTGTTAAAAAGTAAAGGTGGCCGTGTACTAAATGGATTCTATGAAGCTAAAAGTACAGTAGACTATGACGGCGTGTATAAGGGACGAGCTATCGCATTTGAAGCGAAGTCTACAGAAAATGCTAATCGCTTTGATTTAAAGAACATTGCGCAGCACCAGTTGGATTATCTGGAGAAAGCAGAAAAGATGGGAGCAATATGCTTCTTTCTTATAGAGTTTAGTAAGGATAAGTCGGTATTTGTTGTACCACTATCAATCATCCAATCTTATGTAAGGATGTCGCGACAACCAAAGGGCAAGAAGTCTATACCGAGAGCAGACAGAACGAGCGCCAGTTGATTACTTGCAATACATCGATGAACAAGGAATAATTCCAGCGATGTTAGAAGGCATGATTCAAATTGATCAGGACCATACAAGGGTAGCAAATAACATTGAAGCAGCAAAAGAGAAGATGAATAACAAGAAACGTAAATTGCTAAAGGCTTAATGGATAGCGGTACAATGACTAACAGTGTGGTGGGGGCTGTATTGTAGTCATCGTTCCCTTATTCAGTAATTTGATAGTAAAATTTCACGTACCTGACGTGAATGTAAAAACCTAAATTTGAAATAGGGGGATTCCAACTTGGAGAGACAATTATCTTTGTTACCGGATATCGATGATAAGAAAGTACAGAAGGAAGTAGTGAGCATTTTAAAGGAATACAGGGCACTCAAGATGCGATTTAGTAATGAAGTGGAGCAAGAAGGAATCAGCTTGTTTCCGGAAATACGTGATTCAAGGAACACGAGTAAATGGAAGGTGCAGCAGGTTGAAAAGGCACTTAACAATTTATTAGATGAAGATGAGCGTAATATTGTAGAGCGGAAGTTTCTGACAAACGAAAGGGTAAAAGACTCGGATGTTTATCATAATCTACTACTCAAGAAGACATATTTCTATGAGAAGAAGCAAAGTGCGGTTAAATTGATTGCTACGGCATTAGGGATAATCTAAAAATAGCGAACAAAATGCGAACTTTTTGGGGGACTAAATAAAACCGTGAAAATTATAAGCTATTCCTATAAACAGTTCTTTGAAAAGAGAATACGTTTTGGGGATAGCGTTCCCATTATAATAACGTTACTCGGTGACGCGGAGGCTAGAGGGGATAAGAGCTTCCCGAAATTATTTATATTTTACTTCTCATTGAGTGTATAAACGTACCGCCTTTCGTTTGTAAACTCATAGGTAGTAAAATCACACCTGTCATGTGAATTCTTGATTTCTATGTTAAAACTGGATTGTTTTACAAGTGGGGATGTTGGTCTGTTCGATTGAATGGACCGCGTCTCCTAGCAAAAAGAAATAACTCAATTATATTGGTAATTGCTCACGACAGTAACTAGTATAAGTCAGGTTGTTCTTCTTAAACGATTAAACGAGCAGAGAGCTTTCGCTCTTTGTTTGAGCCAATACAGCGGTATATTCCCCTCCGTCCCTCTAGTGTATTGGTTCAAACAAGGCGTCGGAATAAATATACACGTCTTGATATTAATCCTTTAAGCGTTGTGTAAACGAAATTGGTGAAAATGACATTAAGTAGCCGAAGTATTGAGCCGACTCCACGGAGTATAAACGAGAAGATTCTTAGTCTTCTCCCAGTCACCGAACTAACCAAATGTAAAGCATGTAGATGTTATATAGTGTTGCGGTGGCTTGGAGAAGGTTGACAGTTATCTTGACCTTGGAAGAGGAACTTTTGCCATTTTTTTTAATTTCTCTCTATTAAATATGTGAACTATGGGGAGTTTTATAAAACATAACTTTTGAATTATCTAATAAAAGTATATATAATTATACTGATGTTAATGTATTGACTGGTTAAAAATGGGGAAAGAAAAATGAAGATTAAATTTGATGTAGTTAAAGATGAAAATTTTGATTTTACTTTATTAGAAACAAAATTGCTGAAAACTTTTAAAGAAGTAGATAATGTAGCAATAATTGAAAAGGTTGAAGATAAAATTTTTGAAAAAGATGATGTGCAAACCCATTTGGCGGAGATTACTATTAATGTTACAGGAAAGAATATTGGATATAGATCAGCTTCAGCTAGTATATTCATTGTTCTAGAAAGTCTATCAATAGAGCTATTCAATATTTATATTAGTATACATTAAGCATCCAAAACGGGTGCTTTTTTCTTTGTTATATAGAAATTACACATTAAACCAGTAAAACTTTGAATGAGACAAGCATATACTAATAACTGAACACGACGTATCCATTCTTTATAATCGTATCGGACGAGCACCTTATAGGGCTCTTTTTTTATTGCACATAAGGAATTCCCAAACATACAATATCGAGTCAATGCCAACCAACTTATTCCTTTTCCGAGAGCTATATATATTCCGCTATAAAGCTCTTTTATGTTGCGCCATTAGAACGGGCTGGGCATTGTCGTATATTTAATACTCAGAAGCTTAGGGCACTTTATAGTGTTCTTTTTTTATTGAACAAAATGGATATTTAAATAGGAGGATGAACGATGGAATTAACATTAGAAGGTTTAGAAGAGTGTTTTAATGAGGCTGCAAATGCAGATGCTAACTATGTAGCTGTACAGATCGAAATGGACGAATTCCCTAGTTGATGAGTTAATAATTAATGATAAACACAATATTACTTTAAAATTAGAGTATTACAAGAAAACTTACAATGAAGACTTAGAGCATAGATACGCTCCAGGTATTCGTATTGTAGGTTATGCGTATGGACATACGTTATCTGGGATTCAACGTGAATTAGGATTACTACCATAGTAATGATTAAACCAATAGCAATTATCGTAGGCGCTGCCGTTATATTGGTTTAGCGTCTTATTTGTTATTAAGGGATGAAATAGATTTGAAACTTAAAGATTAGATAATAATATTATTACTTTAAAATGCAGAAAGTAGACTAGTAAACAAGCTGCTTTTGTTTTTAAGCATAGAATATGATGAATCTTAAAGTTAAGAGGAGGTAATCATATTTATGGGATGTAATTGTAATTTCAGACATTGCAGAGATTGTAATAGATTTTGGGATGATTTAATGTTTTGCAGACGCAGACATAGAGATTGTGATGACCGTCGTTGTAGACGTGACCGCGACTGTGATTGTGATGAATGTCGTCGCAGACGTAATCATGATCGTGACTGTGATTGTGATAAGCGTAAGGATTGGTAAAGTCCTTTGAATGAGTGTGCTTCTTTACAGCACTCTTTTTTTTATTTATAGGTTTTCTAAATTGCTACTTACTAAATATGAAGAATATAGTTGCGATTCGGTTTAAGGTCTAACAAAACAAACGAACACAGCGAACGAAAATAGAGGATAAAACGTCCGATATGGGTGTACTTATTTTGAATTATGTTTGTTCACAAATTAGACATATTTAGAACCCTTATTTTCCAACAACCTATTTGTTCGGTTTACATGTACGGAAATTAAATGCTGTTATTAAGCTATAGTTAATTTACGGACACTTAAACGGACAAAAGGGGAGAAACGGAATGATTCTCGGATATGCTCGTGTACCAACACAAGATCAGAACTTAGCAAGGTAACTCAAACAATTGAGTGATTATGGATGTGATTATGTGTTTGAAAAAAAAGTTAGTGGAGCTACAACAGACGGACCAGAGTTATTACGCATGTTAGAGAATCTGCGTGAAGGTGATGTAATTGTAGTTACTGAATTAGCACGTATTACAAGAAGTACACAGGACTTATTTAATTAAGCTCGTTTCTAATCAAGACATAAAATACTCATTAAAAAATCGATTTCTTAACGTACAGGAAATCGACTTTTTATTTATAATCCCTTCATCCAATTCTTTCTACATTTTAGGCATCTTTGCAGCAGGACCATCTAGAATTAGAGTGTAAAAAATGTATCTTGAATAGTAGAACGAAAAGATTGGCAACGAATTTGTTTTGCCCAAAATGCCGTTTCTGCTTCTCTTTCTTGTAATGTCATGTTAGTTCTAAAGGGAGAAGGAAGAATAAGAGCAGTTACAGCTGGTATTGAATGAAAAGTTATATTATCTAGCTTTAGAAATTTTCGCCACATATTAAGATCACTCCACACATCCTCTGGTCCAGGGCTCCATCCTTCAAGAAGACGATGGTAGGTATCTATGCGGTGTCCAGCAATCGTAGGACTAAAATTTATATGACTCTTTCAACATACGATCGCGAGTCTCAAGTTCCTCCAATGATCCCTGAATGGCCATCATTTGTTACTTATTCACAATAGCCATATAGCGGCTATGTACAAAATCTGCTTTGGATAAAGCTTGCTCCATGTATTGTAAGTGATCAGGAAACCATGAATCATCGTCACTCAGATAACATACAAATTTTCCTTTTGCCAATTGTAATGCCTCATGTCGATAAATTTCTCCGTTCCTTGCACTTGAGCCTATAAAAACAGAGAAGAAATCTTTAATCAAGCTCCTGCTTTTCAGCATGAAATACACCAAAACAATTACTTGAAATATTATTCATTTATTAATCTGAGTATGCTTTTTTAACTTTGCAACAGCAACCATAAATGCTCCTCATAATAAATATAAGGTTATTTTATATATACATAGATTTTATTCATCGTAAGCCTACTGAAAATAAGAAAAGACGTAAAAAGACAGTGGCTTATATTGTCATGCAATTTAAACTTTTAAAAGGGTGAATGGGGTATCGAAAGCTGTACAGTTATCTTTTAAACAAAGGAGTCAAAGTTACTCTGTCTCAAGTAAGACACGCCTTATGTAAGGTCAGCTCAAAGTGAAAAATTGTCACTTATTATAAGAAACAAAAGCAAGAACTCAATACGTTTCCGAATATATTAGAACGCTCTTTTATACCTAGTACGAAGGAAAGACCAACAGTGGTTGAGGAAATACAAATTATATTAGGTAGATTGGCAATAAATAGTGATTTATCACAGCTAGCAGAGGAAGAAAAGCGGCAATATTATCATTTTGTATGCAGAAAATATGGACTAGATCCATTTACAGAGTCGTTTGCTTTTATTCGGTTTAAGGGAAGTAAGTGAACTACAGCTATAGGTGCAGTTCCTATTAGTACAGAAGTTGGAAGAAAACTTAGTCCCGCTCAGTTAGCTCATACACTGATGACTTGTGCAACCAAAGTAAAGAGACGAGCGACAGTATCACTGTGTTGTTTAGCTATGATGGATGAAACAGAAGTAGGTATACTTTTTGGTGTAAAACGATTTGATATACAATCCGTCATCGAAAATAAAGATTTACCTCTACAATCCAAACAATCTTATGGCGGTTATACATTTATGGTAAAAGAATCAATGGGAAAATCAGAACTATTTGAGAAAGAAAAAATAAAAAAAAGAAGTGACTGTTTTGACAGAGTCATAATGGTACATCAAAAACTTCATGAATAGAAGAAGTGCACCTATTATCATATAGAATTTGTTGTGAAAGATGAAAGAAACAAGCAAGCATACAATATTGATGAAGTATGGCATTATATATATTTCTTATATTAGCACTTATTTATTTGTCAATTCTCCTTTGTGTGAAAGTAGAGTGCACGAAAATGAAAGCGGAACGAATCTTGAGATTACTATTGAAGAGGGTGTGCTTATTTATTGAGTTGTAGTGCATAGATACTATAAGAGAGCATAGGATACACATATTTTTAGAGGAATTATGTAATAAGTGACATATGAAGAAGACAATGTTGCAAATATGAGAGGTTGAAAAGAAAGCTCTCAAACCAATGTAGTTTTAAGAATAGTAGTAAATAAAAAACTGTATCTAGCCTGAAAAATACATCGAAGGGATAGCAACGGTATTTAAAGTATCTGGGGATATATTGTAAGGAAGGCAGATGTTCAATGAGTATATGCTTATAAAAAATACTGTAAAAAAACTATTGTATGTTAAAAAATTATATGTTACATTGATGTTACAAAAATATTACTTTATGTGACTTTTGTTTCATTTTGTTTTCTTGTTATTTATTTTTCGTTACAAATCATATACTAAAAGCGTTATTTCTATGTGCGTAAGAGTGTGTGTAGTAAGAAGTCTGAGTTAGAACTTCATACATTATATTAAAAATCCTTTCTGTCTTAAAAGAAGAAGAATACCAACTATATAGGGGTTTTTAGGTAATGAGATTATATAAAATGTACTTCCTTCCCCACATAATTTAGTACATATTTAAGGTTCAGTCTAATTGCTGCACAGCTACTTTTGCATTTGAGTGTATCGAAATAAATGAAGAGATTGGTAATTATAAACAGCATTAAAAAATTAATCTCGAGATGGATTTAAATAGAGTGATTGAGGTATATAAAGTGAAAAATTCTTATAAAGTGTTTATATGTATTTGGATAATTATTTTGTTGTTTTTTGTAATTTATTTTGGATATAAAATGACATCTGATAATAATCAGGTATCAATACAAGAAAAACAGGTAAAACAAGAAGTTCAAAAAATGTCAGAATAATCAAATGAGAGAGAAATAGAATCCTTTGAAATATTCTAAAAGAAATCAGTAATAAAAAGAGGGCAGTTACGTACTAGCGGGTTCCCTTTTGAGGTGCAAACATTGCAAATCATATCACATTTTTGTCACTAATATCAATGGGATTCTCTAATTAAGTAACAATAATAAACGCAGAGGAGGGATAGCTTAATAGCTATCCCTTCATCATAATATCATTTAAATAAATCTTCTATTATATTAGCAGGGGATAGTGATAGAAAAGTGGGTTCTGGTGCAAAGGTTGTATTTATTTGAAAGAGGTATATAGATTCCTAATGGAATCTATTCTTATGCAGCCATTCCGAATAGTTGATGAATAAACTTCACTTCATTTTGGACAGACTTGTCCCGTAAAATAAGTTGGCCTTTTTTAATGATATGCATCGCTTCTATTCCTAAAAGAATAGATTTAGCTGTACGAAAAGAGTTCAATCCTAGCATTGAACGAACTCTCTTTTTAATAAAACGATGATCTTGCTCTACAATGTTATTAAGGTATTTTACCTGCCTTATTTGGATGCCCACAGGCATCTTTTTCTCTGTTTTCAACTCTTCAATCGCTATAGGAAAGGCCGGGTTTTTGTCCACTGTAATCACACGGGGCTTTGAAACATGAAAAGACTGCAAAGCTTTCTTGAAAAAACGCTTTGCAGCCCTATGATCTCTTGTTTTACTTAAATGAAAATCAATTGTATATCCTTTTGAATCAACAGCACGATATAGGTACATCCATTGACCTTTGACTTTCACATACGTCTCATCGACTCGCCAAGAATCATTGGTTGACTTAAGATGACGTCGTACTCGCTTATCTAATTCGGGACCATATTGATGAACCCATCGCATGATAGTTGTATGAGCCAGGGATAGCCCGCGTTCTTCCATCATTTCGACTAAATCACGAAAACTGAGGTTGTACCGTAGGTACCATCTCACGGTTAATAAAATAACATCCGGTTGATAATGTTTCCACTTGAATATAATAAAAAGAAAGAGAAATGATTATATGAAAACATCACTTCTCTTTCTTTGTATTTACGAGTGGCTCCAAAAAGAAGGAATGGTTGCCGTACCCCATAAATGGTTACTTTTTCATCCATGTATCTACTAATTTTTTATTCTTTTTTATCCATTTTTCAGCGGCCTGTTCAGGGTCATTCGATTCATTAATCATGGTCATCAACGTTCCGAGTTGCTCATCGGTCATGTTCCAGTTATCAAAATACTTTATAAGCTCTGGATAATCTTTTTCAAATCCTTTACGAACAGAGTAATAAATATCATCTTTTTCTCCATACACCTTTTTAGGATCTTTTAAATATTTAAGATCAAACTCTGAAAAAGCCCAATGTGGATTCCATAATGTTACTGCAATGGGTTTCTTTTGATTATATGCTTTTTTTAATTCACTCATCATAGCGGCTTCTGAAGATTGAACAAGATTTAGCTCTATCCCATATTTGTGTATCGCTTTATCTGTTAAGCCCATTAAACTGCTGCCAGGTTCAATACCAATGATTTTATTGTTAAATTTATCCTTATTCGCATTCAAATCCTCAATACTATTGATATCTGTCATGTATGAAGGAACAACTAAACCAAGACCAGTACCTTTATACCACGCTGACTTTATTACAACATCATCCTTATATTTTTCATATAATGGCTTATCAGTAATTGGTAGCCAGACCTCTAAGTTGGCGTCCACATCTCCTCGTGCTACCCCGGTCCAAACGGCTGCCTTTTCTAAATATAACAATTCAACTTTATAACCTTTTTCCTCAAGTAATACTTTCCACATATTTGCGGTAGCTATGTTTTCTTTCCAACTCGTTACACCAATTTTAATTTTTCCCTTTGCATTACTGTTCGCGCCACTACAAGAAGTAGTAATTATGCTAATTAATAATAGTATGCACAGAAGCCATATTTTTTTCTTCATCAAGCTCCTCCTAGTCTCTATGATTAGATATTTCTTCTTTAACTAACGTAGAAAATTATTTCAGTAAAGCTAAATACTTTATAATTATAAATAAATATTTTATAATTATAACTATGAATAATATAAACTAACTATTAATAGCTTAACAAAAAAATAAAAAAAAGTCTTTGATGAACTATTGTAATGTACTATTTGGTTTAGAAATAGTTACAGTATTTGTTTAGAGTCAAAGAAAAGGAGTGAAAGAATGAAAGAAACGAAATTACGTGTTGAAAACGTTACGAAAGTATTTGGAAAGAATCCTTCTAAAGGAATCGCTTTACTAAAAGAGGGAAAAAGCAAAGCTGCTATATTAAAAGAAACTGGTATGAATATTGGCGTGAACCAGGCAAAATTCGATGTTTATGCTGGTGAAATATTTGTCATTATGGGATTATCCGGTAGTGGGAAATCTACACTTGTTCGTATGTTAAATCAGTTAATCAAACCGACTTCTGGCCATATATATATTGATGGTGAAGATATCGCAACAATGGGAAAAGAATCTCTTCGAAAAGTAAGAAGAAACAAAATGAGTATGGTATTTCAAAAATTCGCCTTATTCCCTCATCGAACGGTTTTACAAAATGTTGCATATGGTTTAGAAATACAAAAAGTATCAAAAGAAGAACGAGAAACAAAAGCGTTAGAATCTCTAAAATTAGTAGGTCTAGAAAACAATAAAGATAGTTATCCGGAACAACTTAGCGGTGGTATGCAGCAGCGTGTTGGTATCGCAAGAGCACTAACAAATAATCCAGATGTCCTACTGATGGATGAATCATTTAGTGCTTTAGATCCGATTATTCGAAAAGAAATGCAAAATGAATTATTAGAACTGCAAGATAAAATGAAAAAAACGATTATTTTTATTACACACGATCTAGATGAAGCACTCCGAATTGGTGATCGTATTGCTTTAATGAAAGACGGAGAAATTGTTCAAATTGGAACACCAGAAGAAATTATGGTGAGCCCTGCAAATGAATTTGTAGAGCAATTTGTTGCTGATGTAAATTTAGGAAAAGTTTTAACCTCTGAATCCATTATGAAAAGACCGGAAACCTTATTAATTGATCGCGGTCCACGTGTTGCACTCCAAATCATGAAAAATGCTAGTGTTTCTAGCGTATATGTAGTGAATAAGAAACATGAGTTTTTAGGTGTCTTAACTGCTGATAATGCTAGTAAAGCTGTTAAAAGACAGGTTCCGATAGCGGATTTATTAGTAACAGACATTCCTCCTGTTTATTTAGATACTCTATTAGAAGAAATGTATATAAAAATGGTTAAGGCAAAGTTACCTCTTCCTGTTCTAGATGATAAACATAGATTACGAGGGATAATAAAGCGTGAAAGTATTATTCAAGCTTTAGCAGGAAATGTAGAGGAAGAGGTGAATGATAATGAATAGTATTCCACGTATTCCTTTAGGAGAATGGGTTGATACACTTGTTACAAGTTTGTATCAGCATTTCGAAGGGTTTTTCAAAGGATTTTCTTTTATTATCGGAGGATTTGTTGATTTATTAACAAATCTATTAATATTTATCCCAGCCATTATTTTTATTACAATCACATGCCTATTAGTTTGGTACACCTCCCGTAAAATTTCACTTATAGTATTTTCTTTAATTGGATTTCTGTTTATCCTTAACGTTAACTATTGGGAACAGACCATGCAAACACTAGCGCTTGTCTTGACGTCTGTTATTATCTCTATCATTATAGGTATACCAATTGGGATTTTGGCATCTCAGAACGAAAGGTTTTCCAAATTTTTAAAACCAACTCTTGATTTTATGCAAACAATGCCTGCATTTGTTTATCTTATTCCGGCAATTACATTCTTTGGTGTTGGAGTAGTACCAGGTATTATTGCATCTGTTATTTTTGCAATGCCACCTACTATTCGCTTTACTGAGTTAGGGATTAGGCAAGTACCAGAAGATTTAATTGAAGCAGCTAATGCCTTTGGTTCAACATCGTCACAGAAACTATTCAAAGTACAGCTTCCACTTGCAACTGGAACAATCATGGCTGGTGTAAATCAGAGTATTATGCTTTCTCTATCAATGGTTGTCACTGCATCTCTTGTCGGTGCACCAGGTCTTGGCGTAGACGTTTATCGGTCGGTTACACAAGTTAATATAGGTATGGGCTTTGAAGCAGGCCTTGCTATTGTAGTAATTGCAATTATATTAGATCGAATTACACAAGGTTTTCATAAAAAATAATTATAATGTACATACTAAAAGTTATCATTTGAAACCGCGAGAAATTTATTGCTTAAAGCTGGTGCAAGTAAGGTAATATTAGTTGGTATTATCCCTTTTAAGTAGATAGTGTAAAAAGACTACATTCTTAATGTGGAATGTTACACTATACTTGAAGGGATATTTTAATGGCAAAAAAAGAACAACATTTCAAAAATATGCAGAGACATTTAAATTGAAAGCTGTACATTTGTATAAAAATGATGGACGGAGCTATGATGCGATTGCTAAAGAACTACGAATGCCAATTGCTACTCTATTGAAAATGTGGGTAAAACAAATTCCCAATGGTAACGCACTTTCTCCATATTCACTTATCCAATGATAAAGAGCATTCGAATGGATAGATAATTCTTTTGAAACCTCTTTCACAAACATATTCTCTTCCAATAGTAATTGGACTGCAGCCAATTTAAATTGACGATTATAGACTTTTCTACTCATAAACTGAATCACCTTTTTCTTTTAACTTAGTGTGCAATTTATTGTAGCATCTCCAATCCTTTTTAATTCCAGTGATATCTATAATGATTAAGGTATGTCATATATTTCTTTATCTCTTGTTTCAACTCAGTAAAACACTCGTAAGGTTTTATATATGCTTTATCTTTCAGATAGTCCAAAAACGATTCTTGTGGTGATTTATCCCAACAGTTTCCTCTTTTTCACTAATTTATGGTGGGTAGGACTTGTGTAGTGAGAATCTTAATCAGATTACCATATTCATGAACAGATACATCCAATTATTAATATCTTAATGAATACGAGATAGAAGAAGAGTAATTTCAATTTCTATTAATGTTTCATGAAGTACTGGATATCTAACCACATTAGTATGGCGAGGGTTTAGTTTTTTAAAAATTAAGAATAGTCAGTCTTGATTGTATCAATTTACTATATATTACATTTATGTAAGTATTGTTATAAGAGCATTTTTTAAAACTTTCCCCTAATAAAGTTTTGAAAGAGTTGTCTCAGTATTCTCCATGTTGTAAATATGCCAAGAAAAGAGAATCCATTTGGGTTCTCTTTTTCTTTTAAATTTGAGTCCTTAACCTCAAATTTAAAAGACGCATTAATAATTGTGATAATTTAACAGAAAAATCACCTTAACATACAGCAAATACAAAAAAGACCGGATATAATATCCCGGTCTTTACTTATTATTGATTAATTGAATTTTCACAATATTTCTTTGCAATTGCACTTGCCATATCAATTGCCCTTTGTAGAGTAGCGTGTTTAGAACTAAAATCATAAGGCTCAAATCCAAATTCTTCATAAATTTCAAAGGAGATGCTTGTTACAAGTCTATACTTTGAAGGGATAGCTTCATTATCAATTGTTAAATGGAAATCATAACGATCATCAAAACATAATAGTTCAACTTTGAATGTATTATGTGTGCTTGCTTGGCGAAATTGATAATACTCAACTGGATATAAATAATCACCTTCATTTTTGTAGTTAAAGTCTTTAAAAAAAATCTTAATCAACGCCCCTCGTGTGTTTTTTGGGGATATTCCCTATTTTTATCATAAACTCTTACCTATTACAAAGTACATAATTATTAGATTTATTATTTATAGGTGTTTCAAAAACAATGGTTTTTGATAATTGTGAAATGAACAAAATTTAATCTTTGCAAATCGCTTAACTACGTTATCAAAACTATTGTCAAAATCATATTAACTTTAACTCCCCTTTATGATAAAATTATCTTGTAAAGGTTAGGTGATTTCATGAATTCATACATTTATGGCTACGCAAGGGTAAGTACTCAACAACAAGATTTGATTCGTCAACTAGACATGCTTCAAAATTATAACTGTACTGAAATTTTAACTGAAAAAGTAACAGGTACGAAAAGTGATCGTCCAGAGCTTACTCGATTAAAAGATAAAATTAGACCAGGTGATACATTAGTTGTTGAAAGCTTTTCTAGATTAGGAAGAAGTACCAAAGATTTAATTGAACTTGTTGATTTTTTTGAGAATAAGGGAGTTAAGCTAATTAGTATCAAAGAGCAATTTGATACTAATACACCTCAAGGAAAATTAATGTTAACAGTATTTCAAGCATTCAGCCAGTTTGAAAGAGACTTAATTTCTCAACGTACACAAGAGGGACTTGAAAGTGCAAGAGCAAGGGGGAGAGTCGGTGGACGTCCTCGTGTTAAGGATAGCTTCATTCAAAGGGCATTAAAGTTATATGATTCTAAAGAATATAGCATACAAGAAATTGTAAACATGACAGGTATTAGTCAGGCTACGCTTTACCGATACATACGAAAAAATAAATAAACTGAAAAAGATGAATTTGCTTATATAAAGAATTATATTATAAAATAGTAAGAAGAATAGAAAGACAGGGAGAGGAAACCCATGTCCACAAAATTAGTAAATTTACGTATTGATTTCGCTTTTAAACAGTTATTCGGAACGAAGGGAAACGAAGAGATTTTAACTGGATTTCTAAACGCTATCCTAGAAGAATCTTTAGATGTACCTATTGTATCTCTACAACTAGAAGATCCACATCTTCATAAATCTTATGAAGATGATAAGTTATCCATATTAGACTTATTAGCAACACTAGATAACGGAACACAAGTTAATATCGAGATTCAATTACGGAACACACATGATATGGTCAAACGCTCTTTATATTACTGGAGTAAACTCTATACATCCCAAATGCAAGAAGGGATGCCGTATCGTTCACTACGGAAAACAATTACCATTAACTTATTAGATTTTATATTATTCTCCCAGGATGATTCATTTCACACCATAGGACAATTATGGAATCCCCAAAAGCAACAGATACTAAGCGATGATATTGAAATTCATTTTGTAGAAATTTCAAAATTGGTCAAACAATGGCGTGAAGAAAAAGTAAATCCATGGGAAAATGCATTTGTTCGCTGGATGTTACTATTACCAGCACATGAAGATGAACATTTAACTCAAACATTGGAGGAGATTGCAATGAATCAAGATCCAATTTTACAAAAAGCGATGAATAAGTGGGAAAATATGAGCCATGACTCTTCTTTCCGAACAGCTTATGAAGCTCGTGAAAAGTTACTTCTAGATGAGCAAGCTAAGTTAGCACATGCTCGAGAAGAGGGCTTAGAGGAAGGCATTGAAAAAGGTATTGAGAAAGGGAAAATTCAATTAATTCGTGGTATGCATAAAAATGGTATGCCATTAGAAGACATTGCAAAATTCACAGGTCTAAGTACAGAAGAAATACGAAAATTACTATTGTAATACGTATTATTACAAAAACTTTGCGAAAAATATCGCAAAGTTTTTTATTTAGTCCTTTAAACATCAACTCCTTAAAATGTTTTTCCTTTTTTATACAGTTCGCTTTTAATTTATATTAGTGTGATTTTAAAAGTAAGTTGTACCGTTGGTAAAAAGTTTGATTAAAAATCCTATATAAGGGTTCACCATATATCATAAAGTTTACTATGTAAAAATGTTATATTCTTAAATACATCGTAGACTTTCTAATCTAATTATTGCTCTTTATGCTATAAAACAAGACTTCATAACAGAATAAAATCATATTCTCCTATAGCTATAGTAAAAAGTTTTCATATTAAATATTGGTAATTTTCTGCATAAATATTATCAATTTACATTTTTTTGTATTGATGCTAATGTGATTGTAATGCGTATCGTTCGCAAAAATATAATGATTTGCAATTATATGAAAAACACCCTTGTCTACTACAAATAATTGTATATTATTTGTGTACCATAATTATTTAAGGGGGATTAAAAATATGAAACGATTTAATCATAATTTAGACATAAAAAAATTAACAGGGATTGCATTAGCGAGTGCTATCGGTTTTAGTGGTCTTGGTGTTTTGGGGACGAGTGTAAGTGCCGCTGAAAATACAAATTATGTAACTGTAAACCAAGGAATTAAAGCTGAAGATATGTCTATGAGACAATTACAAGATGCTGTACAACAAAAAAATGACCCTTTTATTAATCAAGTTAAAATATTCATAAATAAGCATTTTCAAGAATCTGAATTTTTATGGGGGAAAGTAAGTAAACAGTTAAAAATTGATATAGTCGATTTATTGGTAGGAAATGAAAAAGATTACTCCAAGAAAGTCGATGCTGGCCTTAAAAATCATTTTAAAGAAGTACCCGCTTTATTAAAATTAGCTAGCCCTGGATTCGTAAAAGATTTAATTAAATTACTAGATTACTTACCAGAATAAAATGCAGCTATATTTTTAGAAGAAACTCATTCGAATTGGAAGAGTGGAGAAATAACAGCTGTTATCTTTATGGAAAAGTTAGAACTAAAGAAAAACACACTTTATAAAATAATGAAAGAACATAGAGAAGCAACGTAACATCTATCTTATAAGAATTGCTACTTTACTCCTATTAGTAAGTAAGCAGGTACTCCCATGAATTATCCAAAATAAAAAAGTCAAAGCCATGTGGTATACATGGCTTTGGCTTTTTTATTGTATTAATCTTCATCTAATGTATTATGGTTATTCTTATAAACGTCCGTAGAAGTTCTGTTTAAATTTGTTATATGTGTTTCCTCACCAAATTCAGTACTATAATTAGGTTTTCCATATTCTTTACGATTCATCTCTTGATTCGCATCTTTCATCGGTTGAAACAACTGTGTTAAGCACATTAATCCACTTAGTCCAACAAGAGCAAAGATTACTCTTGCTAAAAAGGCATTCTGTCCACCAAATATTGTTCCTACTAAATCAAACTTAAAGAAACCAATTAGCCCCCAATTAATAGCACCAATAATAACTAAAGCTAAGGCAATTCGCTGTATAGTTCTCATGGATATAACACCTCCTTCTGTCTCAACTTTTAAAACTATGTACAGGAATACTATGTATTATTCCTGCTTGAATCGTTAGCTTTCATCTTCATTTAAAGTGATAGCCCATAATTCAACATAATTACATTCAAATGCCATAATATAAACTTTGACAAATATTTTAATGTTTTTATTGTTTAGTACTGCCATAAGACTGGATGATATTACGGTTATCTGTACTGTAATACTTAATATGGGTACTTTTTGCATCATATTAGCTATCATGTTAGTTGCTAGGATTCAATCTTATCATTAGAAATTAACAATGGTTTCATACACAAAATATCTAATACATACTGAATTTATTATTTTTATTTCTACAAGGGCTTCTTTATATTATAGAAATTAACCTTTCCTAAAACGGCTTGCTTCTTCTATTTTGCATAATATACAGCAGTACGTTCATACTACATATGAGCCGTTAAAAAGCTCATATAAATGGCTAACGTTTCATAACAAGTGGACAAAGCAGACAGTTTATTGAACTGACTGCTTTGTTTATTTTTTATATTTTATCTGCCTTTTTTCTTGGTTGGAAACCAGCTTGCCTTAGGGACTCATTCCAACTGCCAAAATACCTTACATATGTGGATAAGGCAGGCATATTAGGATCTTTTAATATTTCTTTGGCAGTCGGTAATTTTTGATAGGCATGAGCCCATTCCTTTAGCCTGGATAACAAAATCCTTCTTGTATACATATTGAGCATGTAACCGCCTTTTCATAGTTCTTCATTTATGAATTACTTTAATAAATCAAAAAAATAATACATACTGAAGATATTAAAAAGGCAAGCATCAAAATGTGCTTGCCCTTTCTTCTAACGACGATGTTCCACAAGATCAATTACACCTAAAACAACGTGAGCTAAACCAAATCCAAATACTGTATTTGCAATCATCTTATTGGATCCACGAGTTTGCTTCAAAGCATAGCCCGCAGCTGTAACTGCTGTACCTAATGTAGTCGGAATTAATCCTTCACGAATATTCATAGTAACGTCCTCCTAGTATCGCAGTTAGTAATACTGCTTTAATACTTTGGAATTAAAGTACTAAAACAAGTATTAGTATTTTCCTGTCTTGTGAAAATATGTGGAGTTATTTTAAATATCTTCTTTTAATTATGATACAGCGTAACTAAAAATGTTAATGCATAAGTTGTTTTAATACATTTACATGTTCCCTATCTTTATCTAAAATATCATGTATTAACATATGACTTTCTGGATCTAAATCACCTTGTACAATTTCTTCTGATATTTGAACACCATAATAACCTTCGCCCTTTAACGCGCTACTTACAGTTCCTTCTGTTGTATCTGGTACTGTAAATTGACTTATCAAACCTTGAAGAGAGCCAACTATTCCTTCATTATCAACCGGAACTCCTCCAAGATTTTGTATTCTTTCTGCTACTTTTAAGGCATGTTGTTTGTGATCTTGTTGTATTTTTTGAAATTCCTTTTTTATTTCTGGATCTTTTAGCTTCTCTATATAATGCTCATAGGCATGAATACCCATGTACTGCCCTTTTAGAAAGGCATTTAATGTATTGACTACACTCTGTTTTTCCATATCATCACTTCCTTTTTACGTTATCCTTTTACAGAAGTCGATCGATTATCCATACGTGTGTACAATACTATTAGTTAATTTTTTGTTATATCGTGCCTCTAAATCCTTTCTCCTCTTTCACTCACTTTGAAATAAATATCATTTATGTTTAATCACTTCCCATTAGGTTCATACTAACTTTTGTTTAAAAAATATGAGAAATGGAGTTGGATTAAATATGGAATTTGAAGGTAGAAATTCTACTGAATCTTCACTTCTTCATTATAAATATGGTCTGGGTTTATTTACTGAGAAGATGCCTAAACTAGCTGAACAATTTAATTCCTTTACAGAGGAATGCTTTAAAGAAGGCACCTTATCCAAAAAACAAAAACAGTTAATTGCTCTAGGTATTAGCCTTTATTCTCAGGATGAATATTGTATCATTTATCACATTAAAGGATGTCTAGATCAAGGAGCTTCAGAACAGGAGATCTTTGAGGCGGTGGGAGTGACAGCTGCATTTGGTGGTGGTGGCACTATGAGTCAGGCAGTAACTCTTGTACAAGAATGTATGCAAGAGTTACTGCAGTAATAGGAGTATCATCATGGATTGAGGAATTTGTTACTATTCTCTTATTAACATAAGAGAATAGTAACGTGCTTTTAACTTCAAAAATAGTCTCAATCCTTAAGTTGATGGATGAGTGGCGGGCCCCCTTTTACAAGGTGATTTTTATAATCTACATTTTGTTAAATTAATCCTTTTTAATTAAGAGGTTGATTTATAAGTATTACATATGTAATACTTTATTCATATGGATTACACGTGTAGTCAGAAAGGGGATATATATCTATGAAAAAGTTACCTAGAATTTCAGAGGCAGAACTAGAAGTCATGAAAGTATTTTGGACCCAAATAACACCACTAAGTGCAAAAGAGGTGGTGGAGCATCTTAAAGAACAAAATGATTGGAGTCCTAAAACAATTCGAACATTAATGAATAGATTAGTAAAAAAAAATGCGCTTTCTTGTAATCAAGAGAATAAAAGAATGTATACATACACAACTTTAATTTCACAAGATGCTTATTTACAAGAGGAAACAAAGTCATTTCTAAAGCGGTTTTATGGGGTTGCTTTGAAGCCTTTACTTGTGAATTTTATAAAAGAAGATAAGCTCTCTTCTGAAGATATTCAGGAGTTGAAACAAATTTTGGATGAAAGAAGCGAAGTTAATAAAAGGAAGGATAAATAATTATGCTGTATGCATTTTGGAATATTTACCTTCCAGTAACGTTTGAGTGGATTATAGACACTTCCGTTATGGCAAGCATATTAATTATCTTACTATTATGCTTGAAAGTGGTACTAAGGAATCGATTGACAGCAAGATGGCACTATTTGATCTGGTTTATCCTTATGATACGATTAATTTCACCTTGGTCTCCAGATAGTTCCTATAGTATATATTCGTTACTTTCAAAAGAAATTAAACCAATTCATTCCGTTTTACTGAAAAATCCAGAAGGGGTAGAAGGAGTGAATAGTACAGTAAATACAACATCTGATTTTACTGTACACAATTCGCAAGAATCTAATACTAATGTTACAGATGATACGAATTATGGCCCTAAGTATGAGACGTCACCGATATCAGTTTATGAAACGATTTCCTATATCTGGTTATTGGGAATTCTATGCTGTATTTTAGTAACGTTAGTTGTGAATAAAAAACTATCTCTCTATATACGAAAACAGCCCCTTATAACAGATAAAAGAATCATAGATATCTTTAATAGCTGTAAGCATGAAATGAAAATTAAAAAAAACATTCCGCTAATTTTTGCTGGTAAGCTTCCCAGTCCAACACTTGTCGGGATAAGAAAACCTTGTATTTTACTTACAGAAAAACATATCGATACGTTAAATGATAATCAATTAAGATTTATTTTTTATCATGAATTATCTCATTATAAACGAAAAGATGTGGGAATTAATCTGATTATGCATCATCTAGTGATACTGCACTGGTTTAATCCAATTATTTGGTATGCTAGCAAGTGTATAAGAGAGGATCAGGAAATTGCATGTGATGCACTAGCTCTTACATATGTAAATTCAGAAGATAATTTGGAGTATGGACATACCATTATCGCCTTATTGGAGCAACGTACGAATTGTTATCCAATACCAACAGTAGCAAATTTAAGTCGAAATAAACATAATTTAAAAAGGAGAATTGTAATGATTAAAAAGTTTAATAAAAAATCGTATCGCTTGTCAGCTTTGGGGATAGTGTGTGTAATTGGAGTATCTACATTCGCTTTAATGAATGCAAAGGCTGAAGAATCTTCTTCAAAAAAAGCAGAGTCACAAATTATAAAATCCGGTGAACAAAGTACGGAAAAACAATTAGTAAAAAATAAAGAAGGTAATCAATCTGAGCAAAAGAAAACGGAACAAGGGAATGAAAGTGAGAAAAATATTTCCCTTGAACAAAGTGACGTAGTAAGGGGGGATAATACAGGTGAAAGGAATGAATTGATAAGACATCAAGAAGGGCGTACTGATATGAAGAAAGGTATTCCTGTAACACTTAAACTTACAGAAAAGCAAAGACAGTCTCTTATTGATAGAGGGTTCCCTAAAGAGCAAACGGCTGAAGAATTTAAATCAACAAATCTTGTCCTAGTATCTTTGGTGAAATCTGTAGTCAATGAAGAGGGAATTGCAGTTCGTCCACCTCATGTTGGAGAAGTGGATGTAATACCTGCGGAGGAATACGAAACAAAATATGGAAAAACGTACTATGTCTACTTCCAGGCATGGAAGTAGACTGAAGGTTTATAAAATAGTAAAAATGTTATCTGAAACTGAATATCTAGATGTAAAAATGCTAGTTGAAAATAAAATAGTTTAATTAAGGGAAAGAATAAAATGATTATTAGAGTAATGAAGAGGATTATTAAATTAATACAAGCGAAAAAAATAATAAAAGAACGTTATATAACTTCATCTGTTGTAACAATTTTTAAAGTTGATAAATTTGAGTATGGATACGCTGCAGTAAGCCAAGAGCACATTCATTTATTCAAGTATGATAAGGAAAAGGAAGATGTTGTAAGGGTTCAAGCTTACCAGCTAGCGGAGTTTGACAGGGTAACTATTGAACATTTTGCTTTTAAAACACTCATGAAATTTATTGGTACAAATCGTACATTTATATTCACACCAATGCAACACTTTAAGGGTATAGAACATTTAATCCACTCCATTCCTTCTATCCAAGTTGTTACAATAAAACGCATATGGTTTCGTAAAATTATAGGATTCCGTTCCCTGCATAAATGGAAAATGTCTTTAGCTGTTATAGGTTATATACTGATCTCTGTCATGAGTATTAATCTCATTATGAATGAAGGAGAGAGCGATTCTAAAAAAGAAAAGCAAACATTAACAGCTAATCAGCAAATATTGGAAAATAGAATAAAAGGTGTTGTAGATCAAGTAATTGGACAGAAAAGGCTTATTAAATTAGAAATTAAAAAGGATATGAATTCAAAAGAAGCGGATAAACAAATAATTAATTTATCCTTACAAAGTAGGGAAGGTGTTACATTCTCAGATATAAAACATAGCATTTTAGATGACACGGCTAATATGTTATATAACTTAGCTTCTGATAGAGGTATTAATCAAATCAATTTCTCTTGGAAATTGCCACCGATAACAGAAAATACAAGTTTGAGAAATAATGCTCTAAAAATAACTTTTGATTATAAAGGAATACAAAAATACAGGCATGGGGCAGGTAATGAAAAAGAATTAACTAAGATAGCAATTAGGTACTGGAGCCATCCTAGTTTAGATGAATAAGAAAAAATAAAAAAGAATATAGATATTAAACCCTATAGAATAGACATTTGAAAAAGGGCTTTTCTATAGGGTTTCTCTTATATTATAAGAGAAAATTGAAAATAACAAAAAAAGTTGCAAAAAAAAATTAAAATTCTATTAAGTAACCTGTACATAAAGTTTGTAAGCGAAAAAGGTATATATTCGTTCAAATAAAGGGAATCACTATACAAGTCTGACTTAACAAAAGTTACCCCTATTATCGAGTTTTTATCTTGAAAGCAACGGATATATTATCATACATGTCAATCAATATGCTAAATTACATATCTAAAAAAGTATAATTTGTTAACATTTTCAAAATAAGGGTTATTCTTATAAAATTCTGTTAATATCAAACTTGTACCTATATAGAAAGAAGGGGATGTTTATATGTTTAAAAAAGTTATATTAGGGATATCATCATTAGCAATGGCATCGGTAGTTGGTTTAGGAATGGCATCGGAGGCATCTGCAGGACCAGCGGCACCTCTAACTTCTTTAAGTGTAGTGAAAGTAGAGTCACAATTGGGTGGGGTTGAATACATTACTCCTAATAGTTTTAGTACAACTAAAGATCATGGGGGAAGTTACTTATATGTTTACACAAAAGAAATAGGGTATGGCCAGTTTCCTTTTGCTAAAATGAATGGATTTGATGTGAAAAATATTGGTTCACAAATAATTGGTGGTAATCCTATTGTAGGTTGGGAATATAAATGGGATGCATCAAATCATCAAGAAGGGACTTTTGAATATCAAAAGACTTCAATAAACTATCCAAGAGATACGTGGCGTACTTCACTATATATTAAATAGTCAGTTTTATATATTCGTAGCATAAAAATCCCTGCACCTTGTGTGGGGATTTTTTCATAAAGAAAAGACACCCTAAGGTGCCTTCCTCCGACTTGAACCACTTTACTTTTAATAATATGTTTTGGACTTCTATCCAAATACAATTTTATCATATTTTCCGAAAAATAAAAGCGGATTCAATAACCTGCTTAATGGTTTTATATCACCATTTACTTGTGGAAGGAAATCGCCTTTAGCGTATATAGGAAAGAATAGTATTGGAGCTGAGTTTCCTGGCTCATCATAGTACTTCTTAGCTTTCTCTAAAACTTCTCTCTTACTAAATGGGGTAGTGACAGAGTAGTTGTCATAGACCGCAAAATAAGTAAGGTTGAACCAACAGTAGCCTTAAAACCACCTATTATCATAATTAATATAGAAGAAACTTATTCTAAATGGAGAAGTGGGGAAATAATAGCTATTATATTTACGGAAATGTTAGAGCTAAAGAAAAATACGTTTTATAAAATAATGAAGGAATGTGAGAGAAAAAAGTAGCATCTTTCCTATGGAAAATCCAATTTTTCCCTAGCTGAAAGAATCCTGGTTTTTTTGCACCAGAACAGTATTATATATATCGAGAAAAAATAAAAGACAACTCTAATTAAGAGCTGTCTTTTTGTGTAATAAATTTCACAAAATCTGAAGATATACAAACGACTATAATACATTATGGTTATTATTATAACAAAAACGAATAGTATTTTGAATAAAAAATATTTGAATGAGTTTTTGAGCTTTTTGTTAACAATGTTCAAAAATAAACTTTTTGTAAAGGTTTTCTTTGAATATGATTATTTATTTTAAAAATATAATCATGATTATTGTATTTCAATGGTTTCCTTATAAACCTTAGCTATATATTTAATAAAATCAATGACGGGATAGTGTATGAGTGAACGGTGCTGCGCAAATAGAATCCCTTCTTTTTCCATTTCGAAAATGAGTTGTTCCATTTTCAACTCTTTTTGTTGTATCTTATTAAAATTTTGGTATACAATGTTTTTCCATTGATAGGATGAACCATGAAAATAACTCTCTCCTTTTACCCTGTGACTAAATATTATTTCTATTTTTTCTCTACGTTGTTTTTCCTTCATATGAGCTTCCGTTGACTGCATGTTTATCGCCTCTTCCCTTGGAGCTGTATACTGTTTCCAAAAATAAGGTCTAACTCATCATAGCTAATGTACAGTAATCTTGTTGGGAATTATCGTTTAAGGCTATCTCATCAACTGTATTTGTTTTTCAAGCGCTTAATCTAATAAATTGGATCTTACGTCTAAATAAGTTGATAATGTGTATAAAATACTATCAATCTTTATTTAACAATAAATAGAAAAACTCCATTTTGAAAAAAGATTGATCAAAATGGAGTTTCTTTTATAGCTAGGTACGAGTTTTTTATAAAAAAGTTTGATTATTTTAATACTCCTTATTGTACTAACGCACTTGTAATAAATAGTTTCTCAACACATTAATGCTCCTTATGCCTTTTCAATGAAAATTCATAGCGCATTGTATGTCTTACATCTTTGAATCCTTGCTTTTCATATAAAGTAATAGCGCCAATATTTTCAGATAGTACATTTAACTCTAAGTAATCTAAATTTCGATTTTCAGCCCATTTTTTTGCTTCTAATAACAAAGCGGAACCAATTCCTTGATTTTGATATTTGGTTCCAACAATTATATCAGTAATAAAAGCGTATTTATGTTCAACCAAACACTTATAGGATGGTGTGATTAGTTCTTGAATAAGTAAAAAACCTACTGTACCATTATCGATTTCAGCTATTAAAATATCCGAATCCTTTTCATTGATTGTCTTCCTGATAAACTCTACATCCTGCTTAGCAGGCTTTATATATTTCGGCTGAAAGTTTGACATTTTTAAAGTATCCCTTTTTATATGAAAAAATCATATAAAAACATAGCGCTCTTAAGGAGTTTTGTTACAAATTTATTATGTTGGGCTTAAAAAAAGGAAAGTAATATTTATTTGTAGAAAATTTTTAAGGATAAAAATGAAT
This sequence comes from Bacillus sp. FSL E2-0195, assembly GCF_038003645.1. NCBI lineage: Bacteria > Bacillati > Bacillota > Bacilli > Caryophanales > Bacillaceae > Bacillus > Bacillus sp. FSL E2-0195. The sequence continues at coordinate 370,899 of NZ_JBBOPN010000002.1, forward strand.
GTAAAAATAGGATGACTATCTATGATAAGAAAAGGGGCCACTTATATATGCTAACCAATGATTTAGATTTCCGATTAGAACCACGTTTAAAAGAACTGTATGAACAACATAAAATAAGAGCGCAAAAGATAGACTGGGGGTATCATGAGTTTTTACCTTGGGATAAGGGGATGGACTTTAAAAGAGTTCCTTGGGATGAAAGCCAAGTTACTCTTCCTTCTGGTGTAATTACAGCTATTGAAACAGCTTTATTAATAGAAGTAAATTTACCATGGTTTACAACGTATTTATCTGCAACTTTTAAAGGATCCCTTTCTGTTATTACGGACTTTATTCATACTTGGACTTCAGAAGAAGATCAACATTCGAATTTGTTGGAGACATATTTACTACTGACTCGAAGTGTGGACCCTAAACGATTACATGAATTAAGAAAGTCAGTCGTTGAGGGTGGATTTGAACCTGATTTTCACACACCAATCGAAGCAATGACATATACGACCCTACAAGAACTTGCAACGATGGTGTTTTACAATAATGTAGCTAAGGTTGCAAGTAAGCATGATCCAGATCTTGCTACATTATTACGCCGTCTTGCAAAAGATGAAACTCTTCATTATGCGTTTTATCGAGACGTCATTCGAACACATTTGGAATTGGAACCTAATTATTGCTATCATATTGCCAATGTGATTAAGAATTTTAAAATGCCAGGTGCCGTCATGCCTGATTTTGAAAATAGAATGGCTGTGATTGCAAAAGAAGCGAATTATGGACCACTACAATATTTTGATCAAGTACTTGATGTAGTGGTTGATTATTGGGGGTTAAAAGACTTACGCCCCATTGCACCCCTAGCTGAAAAAGCAAGAATTGAGATTTTGGAGTACCACACAAGATTGAAAAAAATACGGGATCGATTTGGTCGTTTTCAAGGGAAAACGGATCTATGTTAATTAATCGATATTTTAGGATGTATATGGGCAAATTGACCGTCCCTTTATTGAGAATCTGACACACTCCCTATTGTTTTGGGGGTGTTTTTATTTAATTTAATTTTTAAAGAAAAAAGTAGTTGACACTAAAAATAATTTTATGATATTATAAAATATTTGATAAAAAAACACATATATGTTAAGGTTAAGAAGGTTACCATATATGGAGGTGGATTATATGTTTCAAATTGGCGATAACATTGTTTATCCAATGCACGGAGCAGGTATAATTGAAGCCATAGAAGAAAAAGAATTCTCAGGGAAAAAACAACAGTATTTTGTTATAAAAATGTCAATCAGTAATATGCAAGTCATGATTCCTATGGGTAAAATATTAAGTTCGAGTATACGCCCAGTTACTGATATACTTGCATTAAAACACATTATACACATTTTTCAGCATGGAGAATCAGATGAATTACTGCCGTGGAAACAAAGGTATAAAGTGAACACGGACAAAATAAAAACGGGTGAAATACAAGAAGGTGCTGAAGTTGTACGTGATCTAATGCGTATGAAAAAAGAAAAAGCACTGAATACAAGCGAAAAAAAAATGTTGGATAACGCACATGAATTTTTGATTAGTGAACTGGGATTAATTAAAGGGATCACTGAAAATCAATTAAAAAGTTTCTGTTAAGGTTCATTATAGATAATGTATTACATCCCCCGAAAATATCCTGAATTTTTCGGGAATATGATGATTATTAAAAGTAAATCATTTCAAAGACATTCAACTTCTTCAACTCACTTTTAGAGTAGGAACCTCTTTTGTTATTACTTCAATCTAATCCATTTTTATTTTTACATTTCTTTTACGAACGTTCGAAGTTTCATCAAATAACTCGATCAAATAGTCACTTGATTTTTGCAATCCTGATTCACACTGGCACGGACAAGGAGCCGTAAGGATGAAAGAGAGGTAGGGCTTTCATTGTTTTAGGTATATATATCTAAGTCATTATTTCTAGAAGAAAAAATAATCAATCTCATCTCTATCTTTAAGAATTTTCTACATTTACTGAGACAGTGAATAGTAATTGTTTATCTTCTTTTCATAAAAGAGATACGCGAGTTGGTAACATCTAAATATATGGTCAACGATACAAATTGATGGGATTTCTAGAACTAGAACCCATTTTTACAATTTATTTAACATAATAAGATGAAATGAAACAATAAGAAGGAGTGAAGATATGAAACGCATGCCAACGCAAGAATTAAGTAACGAGTTAAAGAAGCGGAAAGGGATTACTTCTATTAAGATTGAGTCTTATGAAAAAATTGAAGTTGGTGGAATTGTTGTAGATGGACCGGCTGTTATTTTAATTAATCAAGAATACCTAAAAATTGTTGAATGAAGAAAAGGATGATCCTTTACGAAAAGGGATGATCCTTTTTGTTTGCTGCAGCTAATATGGGATATACATAACTTTCATCTAATGTATTGGGGTTAAAAGGAAGGAGAGGGTCGGGATTATCATAGTGGTAAGCTTAATATTGGTAGGATTTCTTTTTATGTTATATAAATTAGTTGCTTAAAAAAACTAATTATTTGAACCGATAGATTGTTTTCTTTTTAAGGGCGAGATTTATTTTATAGGAAAATTGATAATTTTAAGGAGGAATTTAGATGTATGCAAGGAAACAACGCATAAAATACGAGAAGATGTCAAAGAACTATGAACGGATTTCTTTAGTTTCGTTGCTCCTATTAATTGTACTTGTTTGTAGTAGTGTAATTATCATAGGAGCTACAGGGGGGGAATATGGAGTGTTTTTGTTGGTAGCGATTTTACTTAACGCACGTATTACGAAAGAATCTCAAAAAAAGTATGAGCAGTATGCTAATAAAGGGCATATTTAAAATAACACATATTTTGAAAAGAACAACCTGAATGTACATTCAGGTTGTTCTTATATCATCACCTATTAACTAGCAAAAGGAACCTTATTAAAATGTTAGTTTCGTTCCTATAATGAATTATCCTTCTAGCATATTTAAAAGATTTACATCATATATTAAGAGAAAGAATGTAAGTTAGAAAGGAGTCTTATAGAATGAGTTATTTAGAGGGAAATGACTTGAGTGAACAAAATATGGTAAGTGTACCTAATCCCTACGTATATCAGACATTACAATCGATAATTGGTAAACATGTGGTTATTGAAACTGTAAGAGGCAATGTAAGGGGAGAGTTAAAGGATGTGAAACCAGATCATTTGCTTATTGAAGATACAGTACCATATATTGTACGCATTCAACAAATTGTATGGATTATGCCAAAACAATGATCAAATTACATCTAATTTGATTTATAACAAATTGGTTTCATAGACGACCAAATAAAAACACAGGGTTTTATCTCTGTGTTTCTTCAAATTTTCGTTTTTGGATATATGCTTGAGCATGAATAATTTCTTTCTGCAGTTCTTTTAATTCTTCCGTAGATCCCGTTTCAATCCTCATGTACGTAGTAACTAGACTAATCATCATATCCATCTTCTCTACTATATTTTGAATGACCTGTTCAGATTGCTCTTTTTTAGGGTGTTGTATTGCTATTAATACATTTTCTATATAATTGTTCTTTCTTTGCTGGATATCATAAATAAACTGTTTCGTGTTTGAGTTCATTTGTTTTCCCCCGTTTTGGATATATTTCCATTCTATCATATTTGAATGAAAAATATTGGATCCCCCTAAATTTACACCTGTCTCGCACATCTCCTTAAATATACAAACTAATCTAAATATGTCATTTTTGTGTCTAAACGTACAATTTTCTTTTTTTGATATGGTGACCCCATGCCCATCAACTTAAAAATATTAACTACCCCCAAGAGTAAAAAATGCTATCCCTTCTTTATATTCTTACTAAAAGAATAGCGTTTTTTCAGTATTTAAATATGATTTCATCTGAATTTAATGGAGGTTTCTCCTACAAAAGTAGTAGAATTTTTATTTGAATTTGCTACCTCAGTTGGATTTATCATACTTCAATTTCGATATAATAATAAATAGGTATATTGGATATAGAGATACATTACAATGATTATACATACTTCAGATTTAGAATTACAGTAACTACTCAACCCGTAGTTACCAATAAAGAAAGGAATAAGCAGAATGATACAGAACATATACGAAACTCATTTACATGTAAGAAATTTAGAAAAGGCGATAGATTTCTATCAAAATAAGTTAGGGTTAGCATTAGCAAGAAAACTACCTAAAAGAAGAGTGGCTTTCTTTTGGGTAGGAGAAAATAGAAAACAATTGCTTGGACTATGGGAAGTACACACTATTAAAGACTTTGAGACGAAACACTTTGCTTTTGGTGTAGATTTAGAGTTTTTAAAGACTTCTAAATTATGGTTAGAGAAGCGTGGAATAGAAGTGGTAGGAAGTCAGGAGAAAGGAAATCAAGAGCTAATTGTCCAAAGATGGATGCCGGCTGCAAGGAACCAAAAAAATAAATGAAATTGTATCCATAAACCGAAAAAAGTGAAGCAAACGTCAAGTAACTCCAAAATCAACTTTTATTGTATATTTTGGAGTTACTTGACGTTTACTGTTATCAAATTTATAAGTGGGGGCGATGTTTCATGATAGAATCAATTACAATAAATGAATTGCAAGAAGCTCAAAAGCACACTAATTTTGTAATTTTGGTACCCAAATTGCCAGATACATACTCAATTGACAATATATCTTTAAGAAAAGAATCGAGTACAGTACGCTCTTCCATCCGTTTTGAAATAAAGAATGAGAAAGGAATCATAAGAATTAAACAGTTTTTTTATGATTGGGCTATACCTGTTATAACAGCTGATACTAATTTAATATGTCAAGGTAAATCTTTTAATATAAATGGTATTGTTGGGTTTATAGGGACAGATTATAAAGGAAACCAAGCAGCATGCTATGCAAAGTGGTTTACGAATATTGAATTATCTGTTTTAAAAGGTGTTTATACAGAAAAAGACATTTTGTTAATTTTAAAAACGTTAGAGCCAGTTAATGAATCTTTTATAGAAAGTTTAGGAAAACAATCTTTTTCTACTAGTAGCTTTACTTCGCGTTTTAAAAAACCAAAATGGGATAATGAGGATGAAGTTACACGAGTTGATTGGTTTGAAAATGATATGACTTTTCTAAAAGAGTTAATGATTGAACTACCTATATCGCCCCCACAAATATTTGATAATTATTTTTTAGATTCCATTGGATATCGAGATCATCATTCTGGTAAAGAAATGCATCTTTTATATAGATCTCAATTAAATTATACGGATGGAGTATGGCTTTGGATTGCTCCTAAAAATTTGTCAGACCCATTACCTCCACGTACTGGAAATAGGATTGGAAAAAGACAGAGTTGGAATATAAAAAAATTAAGTTGTGATTTTTTAGGCAAGCAAGTTAATGAACTCTTTTTATGTAGACAAAATACTTCTTATAGTGGTTGGATGATACATTGGGAACAAGACAACTATATATATCACCTGTATATAAGACCTTCTACTACATTGAAAATTAAACAGATTAAAGATTTTTTAACTTTATCATATTCTTAAATAACTTAACTTTATTTAGACCAATAGGGGGCACCGTACATCACCCTCAACTTAAGAGGTTTTAATACCCTCAAATAAAAAAAAACGTTATCATTTTTGTAGAAATATGCAGAAAGGATGACGTTTTTTATGAATCTTTCGATTCAAAGTGAACTACAATTATTTGCTGAAGAGTTATATGAACATCTTACCCCTTCATTTTTAGAAGATCTTGCTAGAGAACTAGGTTTTGTACAACGGAAACGTAAATTTTCTAGTCATGATTTGGTTACTATATGTGTCTGGATCAGTCAACGGATAGCGAGTGATTCTTTAGTGAGACTGTGTAGTCAACTTCATGCTGTTACAGGAACACTCATGAGTCCAGAAGGACTCAATAAGCGTTTTAATAAAAAAGCTGTTTGCTTTTTAAAACACATTTTCTCTACATTATTAAAAAGTAAGATTTGTGAAACATCAGCCATTCCAAGCTCTTCAATCGCTTATTTTCAACGAATTCGTATTTTAGATGCAACGATTTTCCAGGTACCAAAGCATTTAGCTAGTGTGTATCCTGGATCAGGTGGTTGTGCTCAAACAGCGGGTATAAAAATCCAATTAGAATATGATTTACATAGTGGCCAGTTTTTAAATTTCCAAGTGGAACCAGGGAAAAATAATGATAAAACCTTTGGAACAGAGTGTTTAGCAACATTACGCCCTGGTGATCTATGTATTCGGGATTTAGGCTATTATTCACTGGATGATTTAGATCAAATGGACCAACGTGGTGTGTATTATATATCACGGCTCAAATTAAACAATAAGGTGTATATCAAAAATGAATTTCCTGAATACTTTCGAAATGGGACAATAAAAAAACAGTCTCAGTACATCAAAGTTGATTTAGAACACATAATGGATACCTTAAAATCAGGTCAGGTCTATGAAATAAAAGATGCTTATATTGGAAAGGATAAAAAACTATTCACCCGGGTAATTCTGTATCGATTAACAGAAAAACAACTTCGCGAGCGTATGAAAAAACAAGTGTATACAGAAAGTAAAAAGGGCATTACATATTCGGAAAAAAGCAAACGATTGGCCGGCATGAACCTATATGTTACTAATATACCTTGGGAGATTGTTCCTATGGAACAAATCCATGATTTTTACTCTCTCCGTTGGCAAGTCGAAATAATCTTTAAAACTTGGAAATCCTTATTTCAAATTCATCAGTGGCAAAATATTAAACAGGAGCGATTAGAATGCCATGTTTATGGAAAACTCATTGCCATTTTTTTATGTTCTTCTACTATGTTTAAGATGCGACAATTAATTTTACAAAAGAAGAAACAAGAATTAAGTGAATATAAAGCAATTGGAATGATTCAAGATCATTTACACATTTTATATCAAGCCATACAGCAAACCACCCAAGAAATAACAAAGATTCTAATCCGCCTGTTCCACTTACTCCAAAAGAACGGCCGGAAATCTCATCGATATGAGAAGAAAACAGTCTTTGATATTTTGGGTGTTGTCTATGAGTATAATGAATTGAGAAAACAGAAAAAAGCTGCATAATTTTTAAAAACGATACCTATCAAGGTATATTTGGTATGATCATTTTTAAAGACACGAAATATTTCAAGAGTTTTTTCGTTTATATGAACGAAAGCTCATTTTGTTTCCTTTCTTAAGTTGATGGGCATGTATGGTGACCCCATACCTCTCAAGCTAAGGTTTGGTATGGGTGGGAGAGTTGCAAGCAATTAATCATCAAATGAAAAAATCAATAAAAGCGATATATTTTGCGACTACAAGAGAAGAATTAGAAAGGGTAAAAGCAGAAATTGGAGCAAGACTTAAACTACTTGAGGAACAATTAGTGGCACAAAAGTCGGTCAATCGAAAACGAATAAACCAAAGAGGAGCAATTTAATATGTCGGTCTTTTTTATTTTGTATTAATTACGGCTTAGGTAAAGAAATATCTTTTACAAATTCACACTGAATAGGGTTGTCTCATAATATATAAAGATTGTTGTATTATTTTTTTAGAACAGGATGTGAATGTATGGAAGATGTATATGCAAAAATCGACAGCCTAAAAGCAGAGCAAAAAGAAATCATGCGAGATATTCGTAACTTGGAAACTCGTACAACTATAAATGAAAAAGATATTTCTACAATCAATAAGCAATTAGAAAAAATCAGTCTGAATACCACATGGATTTTACGAATTGTTATTAGCGCAATAGTTATGGCAGTTCTAGGGTTAATAATAAAAGGTGGTATTTAGGTTGTTTGTATAAAAGTATTTGCTATAGAGGGACAAGCGTCTCTCTTTTTATTTTGAAATGAGGTGGACAAAGTGGAAGAATGATAGGAAGTAAGAAGCGATGTTCAACAAGTTCTCAGTGTTATCAGCTTTGATGAGAAATATCATGTTGGGCATTTAACAAAACCTCTTAATCAGTTATGATTCTGATTCTTACAATGGTCTTAATTAGATTACAAAACGGAGTAATTGGAAAACAGGCGCGAATAGAGAGGGTAACTACAATTGAAGAGTTCAGGGGTAAGGGCTTTAATAGATAAATGTATTTATTTTATTCAAACCAAACTGAAGTTGAAGTAATGAACAGAGGTTTAGATAATTTTGTGGCAATTCCAATTAATGAAACAGTAGAAAAAATAAAATGGGACATGTCCAGATCCTCTTTTGTCAACATCTACCCCCCCCCTTAAAAAGTGAGGGAGGAGTTTTTCTGTACAGTTTAAAAATAATTAAAAACAAGAGGATGGTTAATAAAGTGGAATTGTTGTGAAAATAGTAGGATATATACTTTGAGGTGTATATCCTATAGAGGGATGATATTGTATGGTTTCATAATAAGGTATAGCGGGATGTTGATAGTATGGCATATGCTGCATTGCATGATATACTGCATGCATTGTTGATTGAGCTCCATGGGTTGTATAGACTGAGCCAATTGCCCTGTTTTTAATACAGTAAGGATTTATCATAATAATTCACCTCAGTTAATAATTAAATTGACATTTATATAATATGTCTAAAAACTAAACGCGGTCACATCAGGATTATGCAGATTTATAACGATAGTGAGATAAACCTAGTCATATCAAGTATTATCAATACAGGTATACTCTTTTGATAATATGGTTGTTTGACACATTATAAGGCTTTTGAATGTCTCATATACACTTATCAAAATTAAAAAACATCTTAACGTTGTTAAAATATGAGTATTCTCTAAACTAGAATCCTTTAAACGGGCCATTGAGCATTTTGGAGAATCTGAATTAGTATATAGGTTTTGGAACGATAAGTCCGGAAAAGGTAACTTGATTTCAAAGCATCCAGAATCCACTTAAAAAAGTAATAAAAAACACTCCTGAAAATTTTGTAATGCAGTTATAACTGGATAGCAATGGGTGCTACCCCATTATAAAATAAGAAAGAGTCCTGGATGTTCAGGACTCTTCACTACTTTAATTACTATTATGTATATATTTTTTTATTTCTCTCATGATCCTCCGCTTTAGTAACAACCCCTTCACGCAATGATGATTGCATGAAGATTTTTTGGAAGTTTACTTATTTTTTTGTCTCATTGACCCAGTTAATAATGTCCTGAATGACGTACTCGGGAACATTTGCAGGGATTTCATACTCACTAGGAAGACTTAAATCACCATCTCCTTCTGTAAAGGCATGGTTCAATTTCGGATATGTTTTGAACTGAATATTCCCGCGGTTTGAGAGTCCTTCTTGCCATCTTGTAAATTCATCTTTTACTGTTACTTGATAATCGCGTGCTCCTTGCAGAATCAATAATGATTCTTTAAGTGTTTTTGCTTCCTCAACAGGACGCCAGCGAGCAACATCATACATGAAATGCGGGGATGGATAATTGTAACCGGCTGGTGGGTGGTCTGGATCAAAAGTAGGATCCTGGTAATAGGCGAATTGTCTTTTTAGTTCATTGATTACTTCCTTTGGTGCCCCGAGGTATTGATACTGATCAATGAGCACATCAGTTATAGGTCGTGCGGGTGGTGCAAGTAATATACTGCCTCGAACAAGTGAAGAAGGTGCTTTGCTCAGTATACGCGGCATCGCGCCACCTCCTTGGCTATGTCCGAGAATGAAAATGTTACTTGGGTCAACGCCTTCCTGCTGCGCTGCTGATTTTGCTGCGTATATGGCATCTTCTGTTGTATCTCGGTCTAAGGTAATAGGTTCTTCACTCATCTTTAATGTGTGTTCTAAGGAACGTTTTTCATAGCGTAAGACTGCAATTCCGTTAGATGAAAGGCCCGCTGCAAGGTCTCTAAACAATTTTGTCCCCATGTTTGTACTATCACGATCATTCATACCAGAACCATGAACAAGAACAACAACGGGCACCTTTTCACCAGGCTTATGTTTCGGAATCGTTAACGTGGCTGGTAAAGGGTATGTAGAATTTCCAATTACGATTTCTCGTTCTTGATAGGAGGCAGGTCGATCATAGATAGGATGCGGTATGGCATATGTTTTTTTAGGTGTCCTTTGCCCAACTTCATCTACTTTCCCGCCTGGTGTGAATTTAAGCAAAACTGGAATCGTAGTTCCTTCGAACTCTATTGGAATCTCAACTGTCTGATGAACCAAGTTACGTTCTTTTACTTCTGCTGTTCCTATGTTTTTAATCCCACCACCACTACTTTGTGTCCACCAATCTTGCAATTTTTGTGCCGTAAACTTCGATTGAAAAGCAGCGGATGTTAATTGCAGGGCTTCTGCATATTTACCATGCTGGAGATATTCAAAAAATAATGTTGTACGATCGGTTAAAGTGATTTGTTTCTTTTCTACAGATTGTTCCGCGCGTGTATCCGCGTGAATAGGCGATGTAATTGGAAAAGATGAAACCCCTAAAGATAAGAGAAGGGTAATGGAAAGTGCTGATTTTTGTATGTTCCGTTTTTTTGTCATGTTTTAACCTCCAAAATGCGATAGTAAGAAATTGGGGTGGTAATTAGTGGAATGGTTCCCTCTTGGAGTTTCGGTACATGTAAGGGGGAATCCTGCATAAATATCATAAAAAGCACGTTTGAAATAGTAGGGGATTATAGCAACGTATAGATACACGAACCCGCGATATACCATAGAAATCAATAGTTTTTCAGACAACTATTACAACCTCGTTATGATGTAGGGGAAGAAAAGCAATAAGAGATGGAGGAATAAGATGTAGAAATTTTTGTGGATGATTTCTACAATGTGTATCGCTTTAGGATTGGTAACAGGGTGTAGCAGCAAAGGTCACGTTTATACTCAAATAACATACGAGGATAAGGAGTTTGACCAGAAGATAGGAAGCGAAACAAAGGGAAATAATAATGAACAGGATAATTATGAAACCATATCCGTGCCTGTAAAAAAAGAAGAGTATACGGGTAAAATACAGCACCCAGAATTGATTGAGCAAACGATGAGGCCAGTACCAGGGGAAAATAAGAAGCAATACAAGAACAAAATCGTTAAAGCGACGATATCATTTGGTGGGAACTATGGTTAGTTATGTTGATACATACGAGTCATGTGGTGTGAGTTTTTATTGTAATCGTGTAATAGTAGGGAAAGGTAGGTTGCTGGAAACCCGCTGGAAACCCGCTGATATAAAGGTATCCACAATCAATTACTTATAATCAGTTTACATAACATATCTTATCAGAAGTTGTGGAAATTAAAGCGAAGTCTGTCTCAAAATGAAAAGAATTCTTATCTTATTGAGACAGTTAAAAGAATTTCAAAGCTATGTTTTCAATTCTGTATTATAATTAAATTGGGCTCAACTTTTACATAAAACAAGAGTAACAAAGAACATTTTTGAAGTAAAAAGCAATAAAAGAAACCATCTCTTTCGATATTATAAACACCTCAGTTTCGAGTATAATACAGCCGATTTAGCCCTAAGGGCTTAACTGAGCTGTTTTGTCTTAAATTTATCTAATTTTGAGTTTTTATGTTGTTTACACTCTATTAGTAAACGTACAATAAACAAAGATATGTAAAAGCGGACAGAGCTGGAATAAAAAATATTACTTACTGATGAAAAGTGAATAATGAATTCTGTTGGATGAACATAAAAGAATGGAAAGAAGGGAGAAAAAACATACCTCAACAACTTCGCGCGAAATACCAATTTTACGAACAATAAGAGAGTCTTTTAAAAATATAATATAGCATCTAGGGATTTCGAGCCTATATCCATGAATTTTAGTGTATTGCTTTGAAGTTATATAATAATAATCAAATGCCGATCTACACATAAAGAATCTATATAAACAATTACATATTAATTTACACAAGTTTATCTTACGTTGACCTGATTAACTATAATTAATTTAAGCAATTCACATTTTATAACGCTCTGTATATATTTAATCAATTTCATTGTATATACAGTTATATGTAGATTTTTCACCTGTTTTTATAGCGTAATACAAATTTATAGTTTGGTTCTCTATAATTAATACTAGAACAATTACAATATAACCTATTTATTTTTGCACGCATTTTAGTAATCCATAATTTAATTATGTAAATAAGTCTGTGTAAAAATTGAATTTAATGCGAACTTGTGTTCGTGTATCTTTTCTGTTATAGTGTATATGAGGTGATTTTTATGGAATACAGCAAGCAACGTCAAAAATCCGTACATCGTAAGAAATTATACAAGAATTTAAATGAAATGCCCTTTTACATAGAAGAATTTGTGGAGTACAAAGAATTGCATGATGCCTCTCCCTCCACCCTACTGAATTATGTATATGATTTTAGAGTCTTCTTTAATTGGCTATTATCTGAACAAATTATTGAATTTAAGCCGATTAAAGACATATCCTTCTCTGATTTGGAAAATTTAAAGAAAAAAGATGTTGAGAACTTTATGAGGTTTCTAAAACTACAACAAAACATGCAGAATTCCTCTGTTAACAGAAAAATTTCAGCCTTAAAGTCTTTATTTAAGTACCTTACCTCCCTATCAGAAAATGAAGATGGAGAATGTTATTTTTATAGAAATGTAATGGCTAAAATAGAAATACATAAAGATAAAGAAACATTAAATGCTCGTGCAAAACGTATGAGATCTAAAATATTCCATAATGATGACGATCAAGAATTTTTGAATTACGTTAAGTACGAACATGAAAAATCTTTAACAAAACATCAGTTATTCTATTTCCTAAGAGATAAAGATCGTGATGTAGCTATCCTTTCCCTTTTTCTTGGTAGCGGTATTCGTGTAAGTGAATTGGCCGATCTTCGTATGGAAGATATAAACTTAAAAGAAAGACTAATTGATGTAATCCGAAAAGGAAACAAAGAAGATTCTGTATGGATTACACCAATTGCATTGAATGATTTAGAAAAGTATATGGAAATTAGAGATAACAAATATGCTCCAGGGAAAGAATTAAAAAATGTATTTTTATCGAAATATAAACATACTGCACAGCCTCTTTCAGTTAGAGCTATCCAAGATATTGTAGAAAAATATACTAAAGCATATGGAAAAAGAATGTCTCCCCATAAATTAAGACATACATTAGCGAATAAATTATATATGGAAGAAAAAGACTCGTTACAAGTGATGCAACAACTTGGGCATACCAGCCAAGATACGGCCTTATTATACACACAGCTTGGAGAAACAACTATTAAAGATAGCTTAGGCAGAATAGGAAAAAATAAATAATAAAAGTTCAGCAATGCAAAATTGCTGAACTTTTATTATTTTCCCTGCTAGAGTTAGTGGTTTTAAATGTCATGCATTATTCATTACATATTTAATTTTATTATATAAAAAATACATAGTTAAAATTCTACTTTAATTGGTATATAAAAACTCTCTCTTGTTAGATTAGATAAATGAAAATTTTAGATTCCTACAATTGTTGTTTACGTTAAATGTGAATTTCACGAACACTTGGGAAAATGGGAGTTACCCCCTTCCCCCATCTGTTGTAGAAAGACATGAAACTCCAAACTATTTAAACAAGAAAGTTTAAACTAAAATTTTTTAGATTTACAGAACTAAACTCATCAAAAGTCAGCTCTTTTTTCATTTTTTTGGTGATTACTCTTTTAAGTTGATAGCGATGTGGTGATACCCGTTTAGAACGATATCTTTGCCCTAAAAAAAATCGAACCATAAATTTGCCGGCAAGCTTATGGTTCGATTTAAATTATTTACTTTTAGTAACTACTCAGCCCCTCTATGAAAAAAAGCCAGAAAAGCATCTTTTTAAATGGGCGAGAGGGACTGGCCATGCATAGAAGCGGTCAGGGCCTTTTCCTGCCACGCGCAAAGCTTTAAAACAAAGAAAGGCAGCGAGGTGTAGGTCCATTTTATCTTCATCGCTGGAATTATACCCCTTACCAAACTTCTAAATGAAATGTATAGCTGAGTAGTTACCTTATTTTTTAAAAAAACATTCTGACTATTTCTTTTTCACTTCTTCTACAAATTCCCATGTCTCTCCGTTATCTTTTGATTGATAAAGTGCACTACTATCGCCATTGTAGTCTCCATCTGCCCCTTGTCCAACTAACATATTAAAAACCCCATCTTTCTCATATGGCATACTAGGAGAATCAAAAGGACTTATTGTGGACTGTGTATGATCTAATTTCACTTCATGCGGCGGATATTCTACCTTTTTGAAAGATACCCCCCCATCATCTGTGCGATATAACTCTCCCTCATTACCAGAAGGTCTAACTGCTCCTAAAAACCCAAGTTTATCATTTATAAAAGTGATCCCTGATACACTACCAATCCCCCTATTAAATGGGTCTGGATTGATAACCTCCCATGTTTCCCCTTCATCACTAGTCCTACTTAATGAATAAAAGGCGCTCCCTAATGCTTTATCTGTCATATTTAGTTTATAACCAACTTCTTTTGATAGGAAAAACTGTTCTTTTTCATTCTTTAAATCTTGTTGTTTCTTCTCTTTAAACCTATCTTCATTTGGAGGCGTCTTTGATTTACTCCAACTTGCGTCACATATTAAATTATATCTAGCAGGGACTAGCTCTTTCTCTTTTCCAGGGACATATATAGATACAGTATATCCAATGATATCAGAAGCTGCTTCTTTAAGACTCTGCCCCTTACCATCCTCAGTAATATTAATAATTCCCTCTGTATTGGATCCCCAATTTCTTTTTCCATAATAAATCAACCCATACTTACTTTCATTCCACTTTCTAACCGTTTGCTTAACTGGAATCGCCTTAACCGTTTTAATTAAAGGTTCTACTAATTTATCATCATCATAATCAGGCTTTGCATATCCGTCTCGTATTATAGTAATATCTTCTGATTTCTTCTCATTATAAGAGATTAAATAAGTTTCTTCTTTCCCATCAACATTTTTCCCATAAACAAATGTATCAAACGCTGTGATTGTTCCATCTGAATGAAATGTAAGATCAAAATCAGTTGCCATATACAATTTCTTTGGCAAAGGATATTTTTTATTTATATCTTCAAAAATACCTTCTACTCCAGATTCATATATATTATTATGTTTAAGTTTAACTGACCTTTCATGTTTTAACCTTTCTATAAACCATGCCAATTTGCCATTGTAATTTATTGCACTTTTATAAATCTGCATCCCATAAAATGATGTAATTGCAACAATAATGATAATAGAAATGGATCTCCATGCTATTGAATTAGTTAATTTTTTAGTTTCATATTCTCTATTTTTTATCACCCGCATTGTAGTAAATGTAGTCATGGATATAAAAAGTACTATACATAATAACAAAATATAAATATTATAATTCATCCTTCCGTACTTACAGTATAAGGCTAACTCATAACAAAAAATCCCGTATACAATTATTAGTATTGGATTTGTTACTAATGACAGAAGTATCCTTTTTGCATTTTCCTTAAATATAGAAATCACTCCTAATTACATGAATTACTGATATTAAGTATACTTTATTGTAAAGTAACAAAAAGCTATTTAATCTTGCCGCCAAAAATACAATAGACATCTGTCTATGTAAATGGCAGATGTCTATTAAAGCCGTTTAAAAATCTAGTTGTTTCATAGACAATGGATTTTTGAGTGAATACTAAAGTTGCTTCATTTGAGAGACAAATATTGAAAATGAACCCTCATATATTAATTCATTCCACTCAATGATATTTATCTTTCAGATTTTGTTGATGCTTTGTATAAAAAAGATTCAAAGGTAATTGTAATTGAATTAGAGAAAATACGCGAAGGTTGGGAAATTAGTAAATCATAGATAAAAGCGTCCTATATTTTAATAGGACGTTTTTTCTTCTATAAATAATGTATTTGAGATGTATTGTACTCATAACTATAAATGTTTTTTAATTATGGACATTATACAAGTCGACCAATTCTCCAATATCTAAAAAGGACGGTTTAACTACTTACTTATATCTATCTATAATTCAATAAACCTACTTCTCCTCATACCATGGGTTTAAATGAATTAGTACTTCATATATTTCTGGGTTCTGATTTATAATAGTAGTTTTTATATCCCTACAAATATCATGTCCTTGCTGGATGCTTAAATGTGCCGGAACACTAATTCTAATATCAATTAATACATAGTGACCATGATCACGTGCGCGCATTCTATCAATTCTTTTTACAAAAGGATGGGCCTGAATTATTCTCTTATATTCACTACATTTCTCGGTAGGAATACCACCTTCCATTAATATATATATTGATTCTTTCCCCATACTAATCGCTAACTTTAATACGAAAAAGGAAACGATAATACCAGCTAAAGGATCCCCATATGCTGCATATGGAATGGAATAGATATTGTTTATCAAAGCAATACCAATTCCAATTACAGCTGCAATTGAGGCATAAACATCAGCAAGATGATCATAAGCAGTTGCTATAAGCCCTTTGCTGCTTGTTTTTCGACCAATTCGTATTGTGTATACATATAAAATTTGCTTCCATATTAATGAAATAATCGCTGCTATAAAAGCAATTATATGGGGTTCTGTCGCTGGTTCAAATAATGACTTTATTGATTCATAAGCCATAAATAAAGCCGCTAAAATTAAAATCACAGCTACAATTCCTGATGATATAACTTCTGCTTTACCATGTCCATAAGGATGATCTTCATCAGCTGGCTGGTTTGAAATTTTCATTGATCCCAATGAGGTTACGGATGCTACAACATCGGCAGCATTATGAATCCCGTCGGCTAATAATACCTGACTTTTGAAAAGTAAACCGACTATAATTTTGATGAGAGTCAGAAATATATTGCTAATTACACTAATCCATGCTGCCAATAAGGACGTTTTTTGGTTAGCATTCATAGTTATCCCCACCTTAACTTTACTCTTGTTTCAAAATATTATTGTTTAATTCAATTGTGTAGTTATAAGTCTATGTCTCATCATTTTAATTTCTTTCATACATTACCCAATAATAAGTGTGTGGGTCTATACAAACATTTTCTCCTATCAGTAAAGGTTTAAAGCATAACTTACTTTGTTCTTTTATCCTTATTTGTTATGAAGTGTAAAAAGAGTGACACAAAATGCCATGCTTTTTTATTCCTTTTACGTTTAGTATTGGAGTTACTTTAACATCCTTAAAATAGTAATTATGATTGAATAAAAAGACGAGAGTTGGAAATTAGGAAATCATAGAAAAAACGATCTATAAGATGTAATACTGAATCTAAAATAATTAAAGATAAATAAGATATACTACACGACGACGCATGTTGTTTAACAATGTAGTTTTAAGGTGTATTATCCCTTTGCTTGATACACCTATTGTTTATGTTTTTTATCACCCTTTTATCATTACAAACATCAAAGCGACTAATGTGTTGCTTTGATGTTTGATGAAATGTTTTCAGGTATGATTACTAATTCATTCTGCGCATTAATCTTTACTCATCTGATCACAACAATTATTTTTACAGGTTGTCCATTTCACATAGCTGTAGCAAATACTATAAGATTAAAAGCATATAATTGAATATGAGTGTAAACTGTATACATTATTTATCCTTCTTTTAACTTCTTGGAGATTTTCCATATGATTGAGTATCTCTATACGCTTTTCTTTAATGAATGTTAAATGATAAAACTTTCAATTTTATGACGCTCTTTGTATGTTAGTTTTTAAAATTTAATTAATCCTTCATTTATTTAAGAATTCATAAATCAGTTGAAATATTTGCATCAAATTCATCTGATTTTTTAGTATCTATTTTTTTCCCATCTATTGTCACCCTTATTTCTTGTTTTTGGTTTGCTGTTACCATCCAAGCATTCGGTAAATAACGATCTTCATGGGATAATGTAGAAGGTGAATTTATAACCTTTCCTCCTAAATATAGCGTAGCAGAAGAACCTCCATCCATAGCCATTGCATTTATTGCTCCTTTTTCATATAGAATATCTTGACACTCTTTTAACGTGGCTCCTATGCTATGTGTTTGTCTACCATCTATCACTAGAAACATTATTGTGCCATCTTCTTTTTGAGCCATAATACTTCGTGGAGCAGAACCCCAACCACCGTCTCCTTCTGTGATCATTTTTTCTCCATTTACAATTAACTGTGGCATAAATCCTGCTGCTGAAACGACTTGTTTATCCAAAAGTTGTTGGGTAGAATAATTTCCTGTTATCATTTGTCCAAACTTTGTTAAACCGGTAATAATTGTAGGGGTATTTTTATCTATATTTGTATCAATAGCTTTTCCATTTTCTATTACTATTCCAGTTGCAACATTTCCTCCACCTCTTCCTGTCTCATCAGCAAATCCACTTGCATTCACAGCAACAAGTGCATGATTACGTTTTGCCATTACACTAATTTTTTCTCCCCTGTTAGCTCCTTGTGTTCCTTGATGGCTAACAAGTTTAACATTGAAGGGATTGCTAATGGTAATTAACTTTCCTTCGAAAAGAAAACGACTATCTTTATTACTTTTAATTGTTTCTACATCAATTTCTAATGGCTGATTTTTTAATTCTTCTAATCTTTTTCCTGCTATTTTTTTATAAATGGCCTCATCACTATTTGACCATTTTGGATGATTAATTCTATCTTGCAGTTTATCTAGTTCCTTTTGGGATAGGAATGTATATTTCGCATATTGTGGATGCTGAGAAGTTAGTATACTTCCAGCAATTGTTACACGAAGATCTCGGCCATAGTTAGTACCAAATAATATTCCTATGCCAATAAGCATGAAAATAGAAAAAAGAAGCAAAATTCGTTTGAAGATTTTTCTTAGATGTTTCATAGGTTTCTCCTCCGGCATTAATTACATTCAATGAATCCTTTAAGATATTATTTGCCTAAAGACAAAAGTGTTTGTTTCCCTCATTCTCGAGTTCCCCACTGTGTCTTGGCAAGCAAAGCAAAATACTTATTCTACATTTCGTATTTATTTCAGTGTATATTTACAAATTTAATAACGTTTTTGCAACCATGAAATAAATTACTAATCCTGTTCCGTCAACAAATGTTGTAATAAATGGACCAGAAACGACTGCAGGATCTAATTTTAATTTTCTCAGAATCAAAGGTAAAACAGCTGCAACAAGAGAGGCCCAAATAACAATAAATAATAAAGTGATTGCTACAACTTGTGCAACTTCTGTTCCAACTCCTAGCATATAAGCACGAGTGAGCCCAGCTACCCCAAGTGCAAGTCCAAGAAGCATGCCAATTGCAAATTCCTTTTTCATTACACGGAAAATGTCTTTAAATTTCACCTCTCCAATACCGATTGCACGAGTAATTGTTGCTACAACCTGTGTTCCTGTATTTCCTCCAGTACCTACTAATAACGGTACAAAGAAAGCTAAGGCAACTACTGTTTCAATTTCGTCTTCAAAATACTTTAGTACTGTACCTGTATATGCTTCAGCAACAAAAAGAAGCAATAACCATGGTAGACGTTTGAAGAAAATGCTCCAAATACTAGATTCAAAGTAAGATTGATTTAACGGTTCACTTCCGCCTAACTTTTGGATATCTTCTGTAGCTTCTGCTTCCATAACATTCATTACGTCATCAAATGTTATAATACCAATCATTTCATTATTTGCTGTTGTTACGGGTAATGCTGCTAAATTATAATTCAGTAGCTTTTTTACAACTTCTTGCTGATCAACTTCAGCGTGTACTGAAATTACCTCTTGAATCATGATAGTAGATAATATCTCTTCATCTGCTGCTAGTAATAACTCATGTATGGAAACGATTCCCTTAAGATAACCATGACTATCAAGAACATAGATATAAGATATTGATTCTACATTTTCAGAATGTTCCCTAATGTACTTCAATGTCATTTTTACTGACCAATTCCCTCTAACTGCAACAAAATCACTTGTGACAAGACTTCCTGCCGTTTCAGGTTTGAAAGCCATTAATTTTTTTACATTATGTTTTGTAATTTTATTTAAATACGCCATTAATTTAGCTTGTTTTTCCGGATGAACCTCTAAAAGTAGATCTACTGTTTCATCAATCGGTTGTAAATCTAGTAACTTTTTAGCTTTGTTTTCAGATAAGTGAATTAAGATATTATATTTTTCTTCTGTACTCAAATGTTGAAGAATTTTTGAGCTTTTTAATACAGGAATCTTATCTAGTAATATGACTTGATCTTCAATTGAAAACCGTTTTACTTCTTGCGCAACATCATACGACGGATGACGTAAAACTTTCTCTGCATCCAAATTATTTTGGGTTACAAGTAATTCATTTAATAATTTCTTCATGTTAACTCCTCCTTATATTGCTAAGGGAGACTCTAGAGTTTCATGAGTGGCTTTGTGTTATTTTATCTGTCTAAAATTTTTATTAGAGCATTAATAGTTACATTGCAATCAATTTATTATTTAGAACTACCTCCTTTTTGAATATAGACAAGATAAAAATAAATAACATTAAACAAAAAAACCTTTACTCAAAAAGGAGTAAAGGTTTTTTACAATACAAATAAATGATTATTAAGACAGCTCTGCAAAAATCCCAGAGATGCCTTTCTATCAAATCGTATACCACTCCCTCGTTGAGTTTTAGCACTGTATAGCATAGGTTTTTATAACCAGCTACATTAAAAAGGGCCTTAATCCGACCGTTCCTGTTGACCCATTGGCGTCTCTCGACATTTTTGGGCAGCAGCGTTTCTCTATACAGGAGCCTCACCTAACAAAGATTATTGAATTACTTCAAAATTTAAACCAGAATTTAATATTTGTCAACTAACTTTCGATTCGATTCATAATAAATTTTTTTTTAGAGAAATGTAATTCGACTCTATTGTAAATTTGAAATTCAACTTAAAGGATATAAAATTTATATACAATTAGTTCGAAGAAACGTTATAAAATATATGAAATTTCGTATAGGAAACTTATTGTTTATGATTAATTTGTAACTTTATAGCAGGAGTTGAATTATTAGTCATACCGTACTTCAAAAGAACATTCTTCAAAAATCTTATTTTATGATTAAAATCTTCTTTACTGTTTATCAAATTTATATGGTTAAACTACTTAATCAAATTATACACTACAGGCCGAAAATAAGTATCTATACGAGATGATTAAATACATTTTCTTGCATTATTTCTCAAAATTCATAAAACAATAAAGAATATAAAATTAGCAATATGCTTACTTGACAAGCAAAAAAAAAGTATTTATGCTGGCTACACGAAACAAATACATAAAATTTATATTGCTAAACCTGTTAGGTGAGGCTCCTATACAAACACAGGCTATTGCCCAAAAATGTCGAAAGACGCCAATGGGTAGAACAGGAATTGTCGGATTAAGGCTCTTCTTAAGATAGCTAAGTAATCAATTTCCATTACTTTACGTTGTATAGTGCCAAAGCTCTACTAGGGGGAGGAAAGCTTTATTTAGTCATGCCAATTTAAATCCCCCCTAGTATGTAACTAGGGGGGATTTTTGCGTAAGAAAACAGGGTGTAAGCTATAGAATCTTTCAAAACAAAAATACTATTTAGTAGTTGATGAGAACAAGATTCTACTCATTAGCAAATGTAATATTAAGTGTTAATGTAAATCAGGAGGATATTAAAATGAAAAAAATATTAAAACTCGATTATCTATTGCTCCTCCCTCTATTCATAACATGTACTTTAGGTATTATCATGATGTATAGCGCGAGCTCCATTGTTGCTGTTCAACATTACGGTTATAACAGTAGGCATTTTGTTGATTCTCAATTAACAAAGCTATTTTTAGGAACAATAGGGTTGATAGTTTGCGCTATTCTCCCATATGAAATATGGAAAAAACGAATTGTCTCTATCTGTATTATGGTTGGGGGAATTTTTTTATTAATTATGGTTTTGTGGAAAGGAAAAGTGGTAAATAATGCTCAATCATGGATCTTTGGAATACAGCCAGCTGAATTTCTTAAATTAGGAACAATACTTGTAACAGCCCGTTTTTTTGCATTTCGACAAGAACAAGCTAAAAATATTTGGAGTGGTAGCGGAAAACTTTTATTTTTTTTAGCTGCAATTTTTTTCCTAATCTATAAACAGCCAAACTTAGGATCTGCACTTTTAATATTAGGTATAGGTTTTAGCATATTTCTTTGCTCTGGAATAAATGTAAATCTATTAATTAAAAGAATTATAATCGGTTCTATTTTTTGGTTACCTTTTTTATACTTTTTAATTCAATTTAGCTTGTCAGAAGTTCAAAAGACACGTATTACTACAATTCTCAATCCCTTTGTTGATGCGCAAGGAAAAGGATATCAACTTGTAAATTCTTTTATTGCCATTGGCTCTGGAGGAATTACTGGACGTGGATTCGGAAATAGCATTCAAAAAACCGGCTATCTTCCAGAACCACATACTGATTTTATAATGGCAATAGTTTCTGAAGAACTAGGGTTTATTGGTGTATTTATTGTATTGGCAGGGGTTTTGACTATCGTTCTTCGTTCCTTAAAAATTGCACAACTATGTGTAGATCCATTCGGAAGTTTTATAGCAATTGGTATAGGATGTATGATTGGTATGCAATCCATTGTAAATTTAGGTGGTATTACGGGACTATTTCCTCTTACTGGTACCCCATTTCCATTTGTTAGTTTTGGTGGAAGTTCTTTAATGGTCAATTTAATAGCAATAGGAATATTGCTTAATATTTCAATTTTCAATAAAATTAAGTTTAATAATTATAATATATAATTCTATTTTTTAGAGATTATAAAATTTAACCTCATTGAGCAATCTATGTTCAAATAATTTCTAATTAGGTTTTTAACTGTATGAATATTAATTTTAATACCAAAAAAGGCAGGAGCTTTTGGTGAAAACTTGTTAAATAATTGTTTAATCGATGTATGTGTCTTTTCATTATATGTATTATTCATCTCAATCACATACCCTTCACCTAAAATGATTAGAAATATATTGACTTGTTATTTTCCTTATATTGAATTTAATTGGATCACTGTTGTATTGTCGTATCGCCTATAAAAAAAGAAAACTTAATTAAGTTTTCTTTTTTTATGTTATTCCAAATCTGATTAGTTTTCATAAAGTATCTTATGTTTCCGCTGGAACGGATAAGTTTTAATTTCATCTGTATCTAAATTTTCATGAAATAAATGAATAGCTATAATTTGTCTACAATCATAGGTATGGTAATAATATGTACCAGACTCCATACACATTGCGCTTGTATAAATGGTATTATCTAATGTACCTTCTTCCGTTATTACTCCACCTTTTGGAACCTCACAATTTGATAAGATATGAAAAATGGCCGATATGCCCTCTTCTTCGTTATCTATACCTTGAATATTTTGTTTGCCATACGCTGCCCGAACAAACCTTGATGGTGGGGTGAAATCCCCAGGAAGTCCCATCGAACCTGAACCTTGTCCAAAAGCACTTAATGGTACATCCCCCCATTGTGTTGGCGCATATGGCTGCGATTTAAGACCGATATATTGTCTTAAATTTTGTAAATGCCAGTTAAACTCAGGACTATTGGTCATTACCCCAAGAGGATTATCATATATTTTTAGTCCTTCAGTTGTCGGCTCTATTACAATACAATCTCCCCATTTATCCGCTAAAATCCAATGTAGCGGTGGAGTAACCCCTAAAACAGGTAATGGTACATCCAAAAAGGAAATACTATCTACAGAGTTCTTTAACTCTTCGACAGAATTGAATTGTGTGAGACTCCATGCCACAAAATCAAATGGAGCCAGATTCGTTTTATTTTCATCTATACTGTTACTATAACTTGCGAATCCTGGAAAATAGAGTGTTGCACATGTCATACCTGATTCATTTACTCCGTCCGCCAGGATGATCCTTCCTTGATGGTTAATCCCCATCCCTACAACAGCTTGTTTCGCCTCGATGGTTTCACCAGTTATATTGTTCCATTGATAACTTCGAGGAACTATTATTACTTCTTGATTGAAATCTAATGTAAAATCCATCGTTCTTGCAAAAAGATGCTGACCGCTTTTTGTCTGTAATGTCAAACTGGTACACATAAAGAACACCCCTTTATTTAGTTTATTTGAACAAAAACCATTTAATTTCTATCCTTAAGTTAATAGGCATGTATCGTGACCTCTATTAAAAAATATGGTTGCTAATTTTATTTCAATCTTCCTTGCACCCAAGCAGCAATATCATTTATAACATACTCAGGGATATTAGCAGGACTATAATATTCATCCGTTTACTTAACTCCCCATCTCCTTCTGTAAAGAAGTGATTTAACTTTGGATATAGTCGATAATCAACGTTATCTCGCTCTTTTAATTGTTCTTTCCAAAGAGGAATTTCGATTTTTGATTGAACTTGATAGTCTCTTTCTCCTTGAATAATAAGAAGCGGTGTCTTTTGTTCTTTTGACATTTCTGCTGCTTTAATTTTACGAATAGAATCCCAAAATACTGCTGATCCTAAATAAAAATCTTTTGGAGGATTCTGACTAGAGAAATTGGGATCATTTAATAATTCAAATTGCGATTTGTAAAATTTATATTCATCGGGTTTCATTGCTCCAATGGAAAAAAGATACTCAAATTGATCTAAAACAACATCTTGGATCGTACGGGCTGGTCCGCCCATCACGATTGCCCCAGCAATATTTTGATTTTGGTCTTTTTCAATCATTTTCGGAAGCATCATTCCACCTTGACTATGACCAAGAATATAAATTTGATTCTTATCTATCATAGGTTCATTTTGAAGAAAATGAGTCACAAGAAGAGCATCATCTGTTGTCTCTTTATCAACTGTATAAAAAGGACTGTATTATGTTTTCAATCCATGTTCATAAGTTCGTTTATTATAGCGAAGGCCAGCAATTCCTTTCGAGGCAAGACCTTCAGCTAAATCGCGAAATGGTTTTAAAGCAAACGCTGTTTCATCCTGATCGGTTGCTCCAGATCCTTGCACAAGAATAACTGCTGGGAAAGGACCCTTACCTTTTGGAACAGACAATGTTCCTGGTAATGGAAATGCACCACTTCCAACTACTACTTCTTTATCAACAAATGATTCAGGCTTACTATATGATGGACGCTCTGCAACAGGACTAAACGACATGCTGAGTTGAAAATCGTCTATTTTTCCAGATGGATCTAGTTTAATTAGTAAAGGTACAGTAAATTGTTCAAAAACTAATTTAACTTCTACATTCGCATGCACGGAATTTGTCTCTTTTTGTATTACCTCTCCAATTCCTAGAAAAGAACCTGCTTGTAATTGCAATGGGAGTCCCTCCCAATAGCTCTTCAGCCATTCTTCGGATATTATTTTCTGTAATGACCTTGAGGTTAAATCAAATGCAGATTTATAATCTTCACTATTCATATGGCGAATAAATGAAAGAGTAGTAGATATAATAGGATTTTCATCATTAATATTGTCTACTTTTTTATAGTTGTGTTGTTTCCTTTAATGTCGGAATAAATTGATGGTTAAACGGATTATTATATGTATTGGGATATACACTTGTTTTCAATACATCCATATTCCGTTCCTCATACAGACTTGAAGCAATCGCGAAATTTTTAGGTAAAGTTACTTCCTCCGCATATGAAACTGAAGGAATCGTTATTGTACAAATTGCACTGACAAGTAATAACTTATTACCTATTCTTTTTTTCTTGCCCATATTTATTGATTCTCCCTTCAAAATTTAAATTTTTTAATACAGTATGCCAAATACTATAAGGGAAATAAAAATTATCAAAGAGATTAATAATCTACTTTACGATTCCCCCTAACAAATTAAAAAACTATTATAAACAAACTTCAATAAAAAATGCCTTCCCCCTCTTTTTATAACTCGATTTTTTGATTAGATGGATGTTATCTAAAACAGAATTATTTATTGCATGTGCTTCGTGCTGATTAACTCTATAGTCGATCGTCAGCAGACAATCGACTATAGATTCTTATAATTATTGTGTTCGCTAAATGAGAATTTAACGAACACTTGGGTGATATGAGTTAATCCCCCTTTCTATCTCAGATGTAAATGTAAAAGGACATGAAACTCCAAACTATTTAGACAAGAAAGTCTAAACTTTCGCTTTTAGATATTGGTTGGGACAAGAAACTCTAAAACTAAATTTTATAGATTTACAGAACTAACCCCATTTAATCTTGTTTAAGATGCTCCCATTCTTACCTAATGACTTATACCATCCTTCTTGTTAATCCGTTCATATAAATGTAATGATTCAAATGGATTATGGGAATTACATTATCTTGAAGGAAAACTTTTTCCCCCCAACAATTCATATATGATTCAAAAGGTCTATGTATTTTTGAAGTCCTTCAAAATGTTATCTTGATCCCTTCGACACATTGATTTTTATAGAAATATACCTACTTCAAAAAGCGTACCTGTTGGGACAAAAAAAGAATCCTTTTCATAATAAGGATTCCTAATTAAAAATATGTATTTTTTGCATCCACATCAATAAATCAAATATGGATTATACGTTTTTAATTCTATTATTAATTCTTTGCTGTAATTGTAATCGTCATACCTGATTTAAGTGTGACGTTGTAAACTCGATTATCATTCAAGTTGGTTAATTGTGTTTGGATTTCATTAGCTGTTTCTTCATCATAAGAGATTTTAACAACTGTTTCATGAATCGGCACTTCATTATCCAAGTTATCATCTACCCAATACAGAAGTCCTTCTTTTTCTGTTGTGTTAAATCCTATTTTAATTGCCTCCTCCAAAGTGCTTTCAGGAGTTAAATCATTTGGGTCATTAGGGTCTTTTGTAGCAATCCTGCGCTCAGATGCTGTAACACCGTTTGTTAAAATAATTGAAGCGGTTTTTGATTTTATCTTATCAAACTCATTTTTAAACGTATTATCAAACATATTATCAATTATCTCCCTTATATCGATTAGTATAAAATGTAATGATCTAATAAAATATTCTATAGAATTTATTGATTTCCTTTGTATTAATCACTTCATTTGTAGAGTTTTGAGTATGTAATTTAGTTCATATTTTTGTAAAATTCATTTTTAAAATATGAACATTAAACATGTTTTAAAATTTGTACCTTTATGAACATTGGTCATTTTTTAGGACGGATAATATTTAAAAAGTAAAACTAAGTTTATATCTTTTTATAATTTGTAAAACACACCATTAAATATCCAAATAAAAACCCAGTGATTTCATGCACACATACTGATATCACTGGGTTTTATAAGTTTAACATTTTGTATGTTTTGTAAAACTAATTTTCTTTTGGAAGTACAATCCTTTTATACAATTGAACTGTAGTAAAATAGTAAATCAAGTAAATTACTACAAAAATAATAATTGGTACCCAAATACGATTGTACGGATCAGGCAAAAGAACGCTGAACATGTTCATACCAACTAATACGTGAACAATACCCACAATTGCTGGGACTAAGAATACAAAGAATAACTCCTTATAAATTGATTGTGCTAATAACTCTTGGCGAACACCGATTTTACGAAGCATTTGATAACGTGTACAATCTTTGAATGCACCAGACAGAACTTTAAACATCAAGCAACTTGCCATCATTGCTAAGTACGCAATTCCGACGAAGAAGCCCATGAACATCAATCCACTGAGCATACCATGAAGAGAATTATACATTTGATATTTACTCTTCAGTTCTTCAGGTTTCATACTTGTATATTTAGCTAACTGTAATTCGTCAAGTTGTTTCCATTCTTTTAAATATGATTTAAAATCATCTGTTTTCCCCATAAACATAGTACTTTCTGGACCCTTTATACTATGGTACATGTTTTTGTCTACAATTTTTATTTTATGATCAGGATATATATACTTTGGCTGGATTGTTTGGAAAGCGTCGCTCCATTGTTGCGGTGTCTTCTTCACGTTTGCACCAATTGGCAACTCTTCTGAAACTCTCTTTGTTTTCCCAAACTCTGCTCTTTCATTTTTATTTTTCAATACTAAAGGACGATTTTTCTCTAAATCCTCTTTTAAATAATAAATCGACTGACCTTCTATTTTGTAATGATATTCAAGCTTCTCTGTAAATAAGATAGTATTCAAAATTTTCTTTTCTTCAGCTGTTGGATTATGAACGACTGAATCGTAAATTTCACTACCATTAACTATTTTTATTACGTTGTTTTTAAATGCCATACCACACGCAATTCCGCCAGTGCCAAGAGCCACTAAGATTGCTACCGTGGCAAGCACATTTGTTAGGCCGTTAATGCGGAAATTTAATTGTGCAAAAGTAAAAGCATTGAGACCTTTTTCACTACGTTTTTTATTACTCTTTAACTTATTAATCATAACTGGGAGAAGTGATCCAAATAACATGTAAGTACCAACGGTTGCTGTGATTAATCCAACGGCCATTAATCCCAGACCCATTAGCGGGTTTGCATATTTCATATAGATTAGTGATGCATAACCAATACCCAATAAAATCACACCAAGGATTGCAACTACAACTGTCATTTTTCCTTTTATGGCGACACGTTCTGTTTGTTCATCTGCATGTACAAGTTGCAGTACAGAAATACGAGATAATTTAATACTATTTATAATTGCCGATAATACAAATAGTGCAAAGAAGAAGACGCAAGTAATAGCTATAGATGGCAGATAAAATGCTTTATAACCTTCGCCAGCAAACTCGAGTTGTTTCATTAATAGCTGACCGATACCTTCTGCGAGCCCTACACCAACTGTAATTCCAATCACAAGAGATGCGGCACCTAATATAATTGTTTCGATAAACATAAGTAAGGTAACTTTATGCTTTTTTGCTCCTAACATCATATACATACCAAATTCTTTTTGGCGAAGAGATGATAAGAACGAGTTTGCATATAAAATATAAAAAAATGTGATAAACGCTAACAAAAAGGACCCAATTTTAAATACAGACACAATATCCCCAATAGAAGAGTTAGATTCAAGGAACGCCTTATTGAGTGCTAATGTTTGAAACATATAAAAAGTTGAAATAGAGACAATAAGACCAACAAGTAAGACAATGTAATCTTGCAACTTACTTTTTAGGCCTGACATGGAAAGCTTAAATAACATGATTGAACTTCCTTCCTTACGCTTTTTGTGTGCCTAAGTCTGCAAGCACGTCTAAAATTTTTTTATAAAATTCATCACGTGTACCACCGCGATGAATTTCTTTATATAGCTCACCATCTTGAATGAATAAAATACGCTGACAGTAACTTGCACTGTACGGATCATGCGTAACCATCATAATAGATACCCCTTGCTCTTTATTTAAGTTTGTCATCGCATCCAGTAAACTCGTTGCATTTTTAGAATCAAGCGATCCTGTTGGCTCGTCCCCTAAAATAATTGCTGGTTCATGCACTAACGCACGTGCTGCTGCTGAACGTTGCTTCTGTCCACCAGATACTTCAGATGGATACTTTTGAAGTATTGCTGAAATGCCTAACATATCAGCTACCTTTTCTACTTTTGATCCGATATTTCGTGATGAAACACCTTGAAGGGAAAGTGGAAGAGCGATGTTTTCGTAAATAGATAAATTCTCCAATAAGTTAAAGTCTTGGAAAATGAATCCTAACATTTGTGAACGGAAATCGGAAAGCTCACCTTGTTTCATTTTCGTAATATCTATTCCTGCAATTTCAACAACGCCGCCCGTTGCTTTATCTAACGTTGAAATTACATTTAATAATGTCGTTTTACCAGAACCAGATGGTCCCATAATTCCGACAAACTCACCCTCTTGAATTGAGAATGATACACCTTTTAACGCGTATGATTGGTTCTCACCTTTTTTACCGTACACTTTTTGGACGTTTTTCACGTCTACAACTGGTTTCGTCATATATATCCTCCTACGTTTGTTTTTTCATTTCTTTAAAATAAGTTGCTATTCTTATTTGCTACTAACAAAATAGGCATGTTGCATCTACCTTTTTCATGAGGTTGTCACGATGTATCCACTTGAAAGCTGTAAAGAAAATTTTCTCTTTAATTTCTCCTCTCTCCTCATCGCTTTGAATACATACATGATAAACTATGAAAATTAGGAAACACCCTGTAAAATCCTTAAGAATTCTTAAGTTTTATAAAAAAAAGCTTATGGAATCTGTAATTCCATAAGCCAATCTATTTGATTGGATGTTCAACAATAAAGGACATCCAGCCGTCTTTATATTTTGCATATATATTACCATTATGAAGTTCAACAATTCTTTTTGAGATAGCAAGCCCCAGACCATTTCCTTGGTCATCTTTTCTTGCCTGGTCCCCCCTGAAAAACCTTTCAAACAATTTATTTGGATCGCTAACAGGCGGCTTCTCGACTTTATTTGATACTTTCAAAATTGCCTTGTTACCTATTAGTTCAAGACATATTGATAATTCAGATGGTTTCATGCTGTACTTTATCGCATTCATAAACAGATTTTCATAAACACGTACCATTTTTTCTATATCTATGAAGATAGGTATTGTTTCTTCCGTGATTGATTTTTGAACGATTAAACTTTCCTTTTCAAATATAGGAATGTATTCTCCAACTATTTGTTCTAACAAACCTGATAAATCAACTTCATTAAAGTTTAACTTAGTATCGATGCCTGATAAACGGGTATACTCAAATAGTTCATCTATTAGATATTTCAATCTCTGTGATTTTAAATATGTGGTTTCGAGATACTCCTGTAATTGTGTTTTACTGTCGTATTGCCCTCTTTTTAATAAATCTACATAGCCGATAATAGATGTCAACGGTGTGCGTAAGTCATGAGATACATTGGTTATAAGTTCATTTTTTGTACGTTCCAATCGCCTTTCCTGTTCAAATGTATGCTCCAATTCCTTAGACATATAATTTATATTTTGAGCAAGTTGGGTCAATTCGTCCTTCCCCTTAATCCCAATTGTCAAACCCAGTTTTCCATTGGCAATATCATTCACATTATCAGAAATGAGCTTCAAATATACTATTTTCTTTCGAACCAATATCAAAAAAATTATTATAAAAGTAAAGATTGCGAACGCGATTAAGAAGAATATTGCGAAATAGAATGCAAACATACCCAAACGGTCGTATTTTATAAATAATGGTACTATGATGTATAGAAAATTGAGGATTGTTAAACCAAACGAAGCAAAAAAACTAACTGCAACAGCAACAAGAAGTTTTATAATGATCCTATTTCTAAAACTAACATTCTTCATATTTTATACCCAATTCCCCAAACAGTTTTAATATAAATGGGATGTTTAGAATCCTCTTCAATTTTGTCTCTTATTTTTGTAATATGCACCATGACGGTATTATCTGATTTATAAAAAACCTCTTTCCAAATTGCTTCATATATTTTTGCAACACTCAGGACAATCCCTTTGTTACGGGCAAGTAGTTCGAGAATATCAAACTCTTTTGGAGTTAGCCTTGTTTCCTTTCCCCTTACCCATACTTGACGTGTATCTGTATTCACGGTTAAATCACCAATTTCTAGGATGCTTTTATTATGATTTATTGACGTATTGTATTTTTTAAACCTTCTTAATTGGGATTTTACCCTAGCGATTAATTCCAATGGATTAAACGGTTTTGTTAAATAATCGTCTGCACCAGAGGCTAGACCCTGAATTTTGTCTATATCCTCAGATTTTGCAGATAGCATAATGATAGGCATATTGCGGTCTTCCCTAATCTTCATACACGCTTCAATACCATCCATATTAGGCATCATAATATCTAAAATAATAAGATCAAACTCCTTTTCTTCTAACAGTTGTAAAGCTTCAATAGCATCTTCAGCCTTTTGAGTTTTCAGACCTTCATTTTCCAAATAAACAGAGATAAGATTTCTAATCTCTTTATCATCATCAACAATAAGAATTTTTGACTCCATATGATTCCTCCATATTTTTTCTCGTATTAAACAGCTAAAGACATAAGCAGGTGAGACATTTCTATCTTCTCTTTTTCTTAAGCTTGCAAACGGAAGACAAGAAATAACATAATGTATATACGTAATATCGTTCTCCCTAATATATTGTTCAATATTTACTACTGATCCATATACAATAAATAAGTTCCCTTTTTCTTTAACTTTTGCTTTTAGTAAAAAAATAAAATTCCTTATTATTTTCCACTAATAAAATAATTGTCTTGAGATTTCTTCTTTTAATTAATTTTTCTGTGAATACACCTGTACTCAATCCATATTTGACAATGTAATTTACTTTCTTCAAATCAATTCCTTCAATTATTTTGTCTCCAAGAAACCTTAAAATTGGAATGGCTGCACCAACTGATTTTTAGTGCATTATATACAGAAATAAGAAAGCGAATTGTTTTCATACCTAATCATCCCACAGGTTTGAACTCATAATCATACTCTAGAGTCCAAACCTTAAGAAAAAGGGGCAAAAGTTCTTAAGAATTCTTAAGCTTTCTACAGCATTTTGTCATAAGAATATATGACGACTCTCGAAATGTTAGCGGTATCCCCAATAACACTTACTATTCGTCAATCCGAAGGACAAAAAGAACTTGTAGGAATCCCTACAAGTTCTTTTTTAAATAATGTAAAAAAGTTAAAACAAACTATCTCATAATTTGAATCGGAGCAAACACTATAACCACGGGTTGATTATAGAATACAAAATTAATATATGACCTTTATATATTTGAAAATTATGTAAATTTAGAAAAGAATAACAAACAACGATCTTGACTCCATAAAAACTCTAATTATACATTTTGAATAAAACACTTTAAATCAACATACATTTCATAATAAATTAGTTAAAATATATGCATAGGTAAATAGAGAAGAATGGTGCATTCTTACAGAAAGGTATATATTTTTATTGGTTTATAATCTATACAAATAAAATATACATATAAATGTGTATAAATATAAAATATTAAATCCGACCTATCTCTCTATTTGTGTTTGTCATTGGCTATTCTGCTTTCTTGTTGTTTAAAATAAAAAGAGGAACAACTAATGTTCCTCTTTTAATCTCTAAGAATTTGGTATATGGACAGCTTATATTTTAAATAAAGTTCAAACGAAAATGAAATTTGCAACATTTCACCTATAAACACTAAAAACAAACAAAGAGCGATTTTTTCACCCTTTGTTTGTTGTAAATTATTTATTTAATTCAGCTTTTGCTTGTTTCAAGAGATACTCCTTTTCTTGCTCTGGCGTAGCCTCTTTATATGCTTTACCGTCGTTCCCATCTTTCCACTTACTCAACATATTATGCTCTTTAACTATTTGAGAAAAATCCCCGTGTTCCCATCGATCGATGATCATACGATACTCTCCTAAATGCTTTACATACATTGGAGTGCTTTTAGTGATTGCCTCTTTTACTTCTTGAATATTCTCGGCACTCATTTTGATAAAGCCCTCTTTCTTATCGGATAACACCTTTTGATTAGTCATTTTGAGCATTGTATCATTTATGCGTTTTTCAGCTTCCACTGCCACTTCGACTTTTTCCCCTTTAACCGAGTTGATCATTTCCTCCTCTTTGTGATTCCCGAGGTAATCCCCAACTTTAAAACCTGTTAAAACACCGATCGCTATACAAAAAATTAAAATCAATGATACTTTCGTTATTTTTCTCATTTATTAATCCTCCTTTACTATGAAGAGCCATTTGCAATATAACTTTTATAGAGCAGCTCGACATTTGCGCTCTTTAATAATTTAAGCATAAATTCTATGTTCTTTTTAAAAACAGGTATAATTTATCAGTGCAGTACAACAATTCCTTATATGATCCTTTTTTCCTTTTCTAATAGGTAACCTGCGCTTTCAACCAATTTGATTTCATCAATAAGAGAAAAAACAGTCTTTGATATATTAGGTGTCAATTACAATTGTACCATTTCTAAAGATCGAGCGGCTTAATTGAAAAAAACAAACCCCATTAGGATTTATGATGTATGTAAATTCTTAAATAATCTACACCACTCCCCTGAAAATTTCCTAAGTCTTAGTTTGATAGTGATGTGGAAGACCCCCCTTTTATAGTTTATAGAAGAAGTACATCAGTTATCTATTAAAACTATTATTTAAAAAAATTTCCTAAATGTTTTATTTATTCTACTTTCGTTTCACTTAATAAGGTAAGGAGCTAATTTACTAGATAACTTGATTAAATAGGGGTATCCCCACATTTTGGAAAACAACTACACTAAGAGTTTTCGATTCATTTTAATTATGTTGCATATAAAAATGGATTGTTTTCAGTAAATCGCGTAGCATTAGTGGCCAATTTTAATAGATTTTCTTCCTGTAATGTAACACAAATGATATTGTGTTGCATCCAAATACTCTTAGCGGAACAAGGTTCACATTATTTTATGTTGAAGTTTGCTTAACTTGTTTTTTCTGATTTGCGGTCTGTACCTCTAAGAGACAAGCTTGTCGAGGCTGATGGGGGTTCTACTCCAACAGCAGATCAATACGATCTGAGTGAGGCTCCGGAGGAAGATGCTCCAGCAACAAAAAGAAATAAGAGCATCGAGTCAAAAAAAACTTTAATAATTTGAGGAGGCTGTTTTATTATGGCAGGTTATATTTACGGTGGTTACAACGGTTATACATCAGAGGTTAGTGGTTTTACAGATAACAACTATTATGGTTCTGGAGCTACGACAGTAGATTTTACACAAATCAACCTTCATAGCGGTGGTACATGGAACTACACAATCGAATTACAACGTAGGGTTGACGGAACGTTTAAAACAACTGATACATTAAGCGGTAGCTTTTCACGTCAAGTAACAAGATCATTTAATATTACTGATAACTTACCAGGTGAGTATCGTATCAAAGGTAAACTTACAATGGGTAGTACTTCTACAAACTATACAGACGGTTTCATGATTTATCGCTAATAAAGACTAAAGGAGGTGCTAAGATGTTCGAAAATATCAAGGAATATCTGAGCAAACTGCCTCTGAATATACTATCTGTATTACCTTTCGAGAAGCTGGACAAGTATCTTTTTCGGTTCTGGTGCAAAAAATATAACACTTTTTCAGTCAATCTTTAAATTTTGGACATACTGATACTAGTGTCTTTTTGCCCATCCCCCGAAAAAACAAGACTATCCTTTTTTCGGTTCTGGTGCAAAAACTAACAGACTCTCGTAAGTAATCTTCTACACTTGGATATACTGATAGTATGTCCAAGTGTAGGAGATTACTTGCAAGAGCTTTAGAGTTTTTGCACCAGAACCCTTTTTCTTTAGTAACATATTATACTTTCTTATCGTGTCTGTTTAGCCAGGCTTTAGAAACTTCTTGTTCCCCAGATACTTCAATCTTAACTTCGCCATCTTCTTTGTATATCCGTTCAATGATTGGTACCGTCACCATTTGTTTTTCTTTTTGTGTTCGAAAAGTATCCAAGTTGATAATAGTCATGTTGCACTCTCCTTTAATGATTTCTAAAAAAAAGGCACCCGTATGAGTGCCCTTCCCCTAACTTGAACTACCATTTACTTTTAAGAAACATCGCTTAAAGAAAATAATATCATATTTGTTAATTTTTGAGAATGATAATTATTAACTGTTTGATTAAAAAATGTTTTAGACTATAGAGAAAAGTATTAGACTATTAAAAAATAGTTTTAGACTGAAAATATGCTTTCTGTACTTGAAGAAGAATGTGTTGGACGACTGGTGGGGTTCGAAGGATTGCAGAGTATAAGAAAACCGCCTGTGATGGCGGTCAATTTTTAACGTAGTAATGGAGTTCATGTAATCATCTAAAAAGTGCATCTTAACGAGGCGCATTAAAATATGTTGTTTTAATTTAACGCTTTTATGATGTTATCTACAAATATTTTATCGATTTCATGTCCTTGGTTTGTTTGTTCTGAATCCATAATTATTCCTTGTGATTTCTCTTTGTCAATCCACAAATAGTATGTTTGAATTGTTCCGCTTAAAAAGTGAACATTTACTTTGAAATTTGGCTTTTGTGTACTAGATGCATTTGAAGGTGTATCAAAGTTTGTAGTTTCGATAGCACTTACGAATGCTCCAACATCAAATTGCTTTACGAATATGTAAGTCTTATCCCCCTCAACTTCAATAAATTCAATAGATTTATTTTCTATGGAGTTTACTCCTTCACCATCCTTCGCTGTATAATGAAGTATAATACCATCTTCTGACTGTGCGCAATCTCTGAGCATATATACTAGACCATGCGTTTCTTGTGGAGTAACTAGTTTATTACATATATCTTTTCTATAGTTAGATTTGTACTTGTAAGTAAAAGTGAATTTTTCGTCTTTATAAGTTACAGTTTGTAAAGTTGGTACTTTTGCTTCCTCATCAGTTAAATAATTCTTAATTTGTATTTCATCATTTTTCTTATCTTTTACATTTTGAGAAAATATATCAAATCGTTCTAGGTTTCTAGATTTTTCTTTAGGTATATGTATAATAATCTCATTTTTGTTCGCTACAGTTGATGATTTCTCACTGCCATCGCCACAAGCAGATAAGGAAGCGAGTGATAAACATAATGCTCCAACAATTAATGTTTTCTTCAAATTGAGTTCCCCCCTAAAATATATTAATAATTTAATTATAGCAATATCACACTATATTTCCTAAAAAACTTAGCGCTTCGAATAGGTTATAGAATACATATTTCTATATCATAATAAATCACAAAAAAATGTGAGTTTGGGTAAATAGAGAAGAATGGTGCATTCTTACTTATTAATTAGCATTTAAATCGGAATATAATTTACTATTTTTCGATGAATTTATAGTTGTAATGAAATATAATTTTCCAATTAATCTCAAACTAGAAAAGTGTACCTTTTGTAGTATATAAAAAGAAGAATCCAAAATGGACTCTTCTTTTATA
The DNA here is from genome assembly GCF_038003645.1 of Bacillus sp. FSL E2-0195. NCBI lineage: Bacteria > Bacillati > Bacillota > Bacilli > Caryophanales > Bacillaceae > Bacillus > Bacillus sp. FSL E2-0195. The sequence goes on from NZ_JBBOPN010000002.1 coordinate 408,014, forward strand.
AATTTAAATGGGTAAGATTTAGATATGTCAGAGCATTCCTCAAATCATTCTGTAAGTAAATCCCAGAGTGGCACCTCATTCCCTAAATCGTTTCCGTGCCCCAATTACAGCAAATATTTTACTGTCCGTAAAGCGTACTCGATTATTACGCTATCGTCCCTCCGTTTTTTTGAATTTAGGTCAAAGTTTTAACTAAATAAATTGTGCCAATAGTTGGTTAAATTTCTCGCGTTCTTCCCAGAAAAGGCCATGACCACTATATTGAAACGGAACAAGCTGTGAATTTCTTATTTTTTCATTTAGTTCTTGAGCTTGTGCAAAGGGAATAACTTTGTCATGAATGCCGTGAACGATTAAAGTAGGAACATTAATTTTCGGAAGATCCGCATGTAGCTTCTCATCTCTTAATGCAGTTATAATAGCAGCTGTCGACCAACTTGCTGCTTGTAGTCCCATTTGCAAAAACCAGTCCGAAAATGGTTTAGTTATATACTGAAAGAAAAAGCCATCTGTTACGTCCTGCATCATTTTAGGTCGATCATTTAAGGTTTCTTTAAGATAGTTATTAGCAGTTTCTGCGGTAAATCCAGTTGGAGCGGCCGCATCAATAAGAACAAGCTTTGATACCCTAAAACCATTGTGACGAGACATATATCGAATTGCGATAGACCCACCGGTAGAGTGACCCACAAGAGTAAAATTGTTTATTTGAAGTGTAGCAACTACTGTGCGGATATCATCTGCAAGTCTGTTAAAAGTATAGCCGCTCATTGGTTTATCCGAATTGCCAAATCCCCTCCAGTCTATACCAATACAGCGATAGCCCATAGTAGGAAGAATATTAAACTGATATTCAAACTGTTTATGGCTTAACGGCCAGCCATGTAAAAATACGAGGGTCTTATTTCTCCCAGGGTTAATATCTTCTACATATAAATTCACACCTGACTCTACGGTAACAAAGTATCCCATGAAGATTCCTCCCTAGTTAATATAGTTACAACAATAGATATTCATTTTGGTTAACATAAATGAGTACCAATTCAAGTTATAGGCCAGGGAATCGAAACGGGACGGGCTTTATTGAACTAAACGTGCGTTCGAAAAGGTTTACCTTTTGAAAGGAATAAAACAAAAAGGAACCGGCTATGGTTCCTTTTTGTTTTGCATAATTTTTTATGAAATAACTCATTTTCTTAAAAAATATTTTTCAACGTTTTTGAAAATTGAAATTAGATCTTGAAATTGGCTTGATGACTGTAATTGTTCTTTGATTACTTTGTAGAAAGTATTTTTCATCAGTTCAAATATTGAATAAATTGCCCACTAATTATTTCTCTATTTGCCCATCTGGAATAGGTCTCTTTTATTATTATTGATAACGTTCGTGAACTACTCGCCACTTAGCAAAGCTTGAAGTGGGAGCTTCTCAATTCCACGACGAAAGTACCCTTTCGTCTCCCTGAGCGTTACTTCGGGGTGTTCCACCCCTAGATGTCCAACGCTTGGACGCTCTTTTGGTACGGTTGATATTTTACGCAGGAACCGAATGACTTGGTTTTCGCACTCTATTTTCTTCCTGCAACCTCATATATCAAGTTATCAAAGAACTTCATATAGCTAGTTTATCAAAAGTTTTTGGCTATGCCAAACCGAAATTCATCTCCCATCTACCGCTGGGCTACGCCCTTCACACGCTTGAGGAAGGAGAATTCTTTCGGGGAATTCGTTAAAATTAGCTTCTCTTTAACAATCTTTTTTCTCTGATGATTTATGTTTTACTCTATAAGAGAGAGCGGTAACTTGTTGGGAATATTTAAAACCTTTTTCAGATTTTTCGGAAACCCATTTTGAAACAGGTCTTAGTAAACTATTTATGCTGACAATAAGAATGGTTCCTGTTATAGCTATAAGTAAATAGCCGCTACCTGCTAATGTTCCTACAGCCGCAGAACACCATAAGGTTGCTGCGGTATCCAGTCCTCGAACTGTCAATCCATCTTTCATAATAACTCCAGCACCTAAAAAACCAATCCCGCTTACAATTTGAGAAGCTATTCTTGTAGGTGTATTATCAGTTGGAGTGAGTACACTTAATAGTACAAAAAGTGCAGCACCAACGGAAACAAGTACATTTGTACGTAATCCAGCAATGCAATTGTGCCATTGACGTTCTAAACCAATTATTGCTCCAACAAGTATTGCTACAAGTAACCTGAGTAGAATGTCTAGTTCCATATTTCTGTCTCCTTAATTTCCATCCTTAATGATCATCATGCTCTAAATTGACTTGTTGTAATGGAATCACCTTTGTTTTTTTTATAATTTTATAGCCGAACCAAAATACAAGAAACAGCAGTAAACCAATATAAGTAGCAAGTACTTCATACCAATCGACATGTGACCCTATAATGACTGAATAATTCTGTCCTAAAATAATAATAGTACATATTACAAAAGCTAAAATAGGACCGATAGGATACCACTTTGCTTGATACGGGAGCTTATTTAAATTCTTTCCTTGATGTAAAAAAGCCTGTCGAAAACGATAATGGCTTATAGCAATCCCTAACCATGCAATAAATCCACAAAGTCCCGAAGCATTCAAAAGCCATATAAACGCTTGCCCTTCTCCAAATAAAGAAGCTGCAAACGCTACGATTGCCACAGCCGTTGTCATAAGTAATGCATTAATAGGAACACCTTGTTTATTTACTTTTTTTAAACACTTTGGAGCTTTCCCTTCTCTTGCCATTACCCATAACATTCGGGTTGCAACATACATTCCAGAATTACCAGCTGATAGAACTGATACCAAGATAACTGCATTCATAATAGAAGCTGCAAATGCGAATCCAATTTTCTCAAATACTAGTGTGAAGGGACTCATTGTAATATTACTAATATCATTGTTAACTAGATTCGGATCTGTGTAGGGAACTATGACTCCAATTACGCAAATGGTAAGTATGTAAAATAAGAGAATTCTCCAAAAGATTTGCCGCACAGCTTTTGGAATATGCTTTTCAGGAGCTTTACTTTCTCCAGCTACAATTCCGACCATTTCTGTACCTTGAAAGGAAAACCCCGCAATCATAAACACACTAAAAATAGAAAGAAAACCTCCATGAAAGGGTGCATCTCCAATTGTTAGATTGTGAAATCCAATGGGATTTCCTTTGAAAATTCCAAATATCGTGGCTATTCCTAACATAATAAACACGACTATAGTAATAACTTTTACAAGTGAAAGCCAAAACTCCATTTCTCCATAATGTTTCACTGAAAGAATATTAATTCCAAACATAAACAGGATGAATAACGCACTCCAAAGAATAGATGGACTGTATGGAAACCAATATTTCATAAGAATAGCTCCTGATGAAATTTCAACTGCAAGAGTAATAGTCCAGCTAAACCAGTAATTCCAACCAATCGCAAAACCAAATGCAGGATCTACAAATTTAGAAGCATACGTACTAAAAGAACCAGATGTAGGCATATACGCTGCCATCTCTCCCAAGCTGGTCATCAACAGGTAAACAATACACCCCATCAACAAATAAGCTATAATTGCTCCACCAGGTCCTGCTGTATGAATCGTATTTCCGCTTGCTATAAATAACCCAGTCCCAATGCTTCCACCTATAGAAATCATTGTTAAATGTCTCATCCCTAATTCTCTTCTTAATTCAGAAGGCTGGGAATTAGAAGGGAAAGAAAAAAGTGGATTTTTCGTTTTTATGGGTGTCTCTTTCAAGTGTCTCATCCTTTTTTGAATTATTTTCCAGAAAAAGAGTATAAAAAAAGACACCAAAGTTCACCCAGTGTTTTTAAAAGTCACCATAGTATCCCCTCTCGAAACGCTTACGAGGTTAGCTGTCGGATTCGGGCCTTGAGAGTAGCCCTACCTTCATTTAAGAAGGATTCACCCCAAGTGCAATCGCACAAAATTTGGTTCCCCCGCTCCATATGGATTCAGCGAATAGTGATATGAATTTATGTACAATATATTACTCCTATGCCCTCTTGTTTGTAAACAAGAAAATAAACGTTTTTTCAGGGGTGGATTTTTCGCGCTGTACACTTTATTTATAATTTGAATTCTTAAATTAAGTTACATACTTTAAAAAAAGTGAGCATTACAAGTATAGTAATGCATGAAGAAGAGTTTGAATTAAATAAAAATACTGTGCCACATTTTTATTGAGTCTATTATCTACTATCGTTTTACAATTTGAATGGCTACGACTTAGCCTAATGATTGCTGGAATTTTGTTTTTACTTTACATGGGATACGTTATTTGGAGGTCTGAGTCAACTACAAATAAAACGAATAAAGCATTACCAATCCGTCAACAAATCATCTTTTCTTTATCGGTTTCTTTATTAAACCCACATGCCCTCTTAGATATAGTTGGTGTTATTGGGACAAGTGCATTAAAATATGTCGGAACGGAACAAGTTATTTTTACAATCACATGTATTACAGTATCTTGGATTTGGTTCTTTGGATTAACGCTCGCAGGTACAGTCATGAAGAAACTAGATGGTACAGGAGGTTTAATGAACATATTCAACAAATGCTCCGCCCTATTTATCTGGGGAACTGCCATTTATCTTTTTATTGGATTAACATAACGTACAGGGAACCGGTTAAAGTGTTTGTCCTTATAGTATAAAATACGATTCCGCTAGGAATCTACTAGTATCCGTGTTCTTCTTCATATATTTGGGCCAGAACCATAAATATATATGATTTTAATTAAAAAAGAGGGTATTATGGTGGGGAAAAATAGGATAGGTACATTTATATCGATTTTAATACCAGTTTTATTGATTGTATTCAATGTTAACTTTATATACAAACTTACTCTAACTGTACTTCCAGGACTCTCTATTTTTTTACCTATATTTCTTTGTCCAATTGGATTTCTCTTAGCCATTTTGTCTCATATAGTAGATAAAAATACTGGAGCAAAGATCGGGATAATATTAAATGTGGTAGTATTTTTGATTCCTTTTATCATTTTAGCCAAGAAGACTCCTTCCTCAAGGAACGTGAAGGGCCACAGCCTAGTGAGTAGGTGGGAGATGAATTGGCTTCGGACAAGGGATGGCAAGAGCCATCTTAATTGTTCGACAGGTAGTAAAGTGTTACTTGACAAATTGTCATGATCATTTTACTATATGCCGAATATACGTTCGGTATATAATAGATATATATCGAAATGGAGGTGAAACTTATGATTATCAATAAAGCATTTAAATTTCGTATCTATCCAAATAAAGCACAAACGACTCTAATCAATAAAACGATTGGTTGTTCTCATTTTGTATTCAATCATTTCCTATCTCTATGGGATAATGCATACAAAGAAACAGGAAAAGGTTTGACATATGGTACATGCTCTGCCAAACTTCCTGCCATGAAGAAAGAGTTTGTTTGGCTAAAAGAAGTGGATAGTATTGCTATTCAGTCGTCTGTTCGCAACCTTGCGGATGCTTATACACGTTTTTTCAAAAAACAAAACAGTTCCCCACGTTTCAAATCTAAGAAGAACAACGTACAATCTTACACCACAAAACAAACAAATGAAAATATTGCCGTTGTAGGAACCAAAATTAAACTGCCAAAACTAGGTCTTGTTCGATTTGCCAAAAGTCGTGAAGTAAAGGGACGTATTTTAAATGCTACGGTTAGAAGGAACCCTTCTGGTAGATACTTTGTGTCATTGTTAGTGGAAACAGAAGTGCAAGAACTCCCGAAAACACTTTCTTACATTGGAATGGATGTAGGGCTAAAAGACTTCGCGATTTTGTCAGATGGAACAACCTATAAAAACCCGAAGTTTTTTCGATCGTTAGAAGAGAAGTTGGCAAAAGTACAGCGTGTTCTTTCTAGAAGAATGAAAGGATCTTCTCGCTGGAATAAACAAAGAATTAAGGTAGCTAGAATTCATGAATATATAATGAATTCTAGAAAAGATTACTTGGACAAAATCTCAACTGAAATCATCAAAAACCACGATGTTATCGGTATAGAAGATTTGCAAGTATCGAATATGTTAAAAAATCATAAGTTAGCAAAAGCAATTAGTGAGGTATCATGGTCACAGTTTCGAACCATGTTGGAATATAAAGCAAAATGGTACGGCAAACAAGTCATTGTCGTATCGAAAACATTTGCTTCAAGCCAATTATGTTCTTGTTGTGGATATCAAAACAAAGACGTTAAAAATCTAAACCTACGTAAATGGGACTGCCCTTCTTGTAGTACACATCATGATAGGGATATTAACGCAAGTATCAATCTAAAGAATGAAGCGATAAGACTTCTAACCGCAAGGACTGCGGAGATAGCCTAATAAATTAGAGTTCGATAGAACTCTTTACTTAGGAATCCCCCACTTTCACTTCTAAACGAAGTGAAAGTGGGGGTAGTTCAATTGGATGATATATTGCTCATACGACCATCATGCGCTAGATTCATCAGTATAGTCTTGAATTAAATGAGAGAGTATGGCGTCAGTTTAAACCAACCAATGATTCTTGGTGAGTTGATGAGACGTATGTGAAAGTTAGAGGTCAATGGATGTAAATAGATACTTTCGTTTTAGTATCAGTAATAGTATATAAAATATCAAAACTGAAAGAATGTTAAAGGTGAACAATGAAAAAAATAATAGCAATCGTATCGATTTTTTTGGTGGGAATTATTGCGTGGAGTATTGCTGATAAAGAAGATTCATTTGGTATTAAAAGCTGGATGACATCAGAATATTATGTTCAAATTAATGGAGATGGGCAAGAAAAAACGACTGAAGTTGATGATGGTACAAAAGTTAAAGACACTTGGTATACATTGAAAGCGTATAATGCATATGAGAATGAAAAAATTGCGGGTGAATGCATATCTCCGTGTTGAAGTAGGTGGGAAATATAAAGATGAAGCTTATTATGGAATTGATAGATATGAAGAAGTAAAACCTGAAGATATACCTAAAAAAGCAAAAGAAAAGTTGGATAAAAAAAACTAATTACATAGAGGTCACCATACAGTGGTCTGCCCCCCATTTGTCAATTCAAATGGGGCAGACCTATTTTTTTCGTTAGCTTGATAGCGATGGGGCATGTACACACCCCACATTTTTATGTTCTTTCTTACTTTTCAAAATAAGCCGCACCAAAGTTTTCATTAAATCTCTTACACCATATAGAAACCGAACCATATGTACTTATATCTATCCCTTCAGGAATTTCATAGTTTTGGTCTCCTTTGTTTCCCTTTAACTTTCCTAATTCAATATACCGATGGTTGTTAACGTCTTCATTATCTTTCAAACGATTCGTAGGAACTAATACAACTCGAACATCTGGCCCGTTAGAAGTTGAAAAATTGGAAAGTCGTAAAATACGTTTTCCATTCGCTAATTGATGGATTGTTGCTGTTCCAGTTGTTTCATGGACACCATTTTGAAACTGACCTTCACTTATTACTCGTTCTTGTTCTTGTTGTTGTTTTGTTTCGTTTGATTGTATTTCTGTTTGTGGCAATGCTTCATTCACTTGCTTATCAATAAATAATTTCTCGGGGCGGAACAAAGACCATAAAATTCCTCCGACAATTATAAAACCTCCTATAATCAATACATGTTTTCTTTTCATAAAATAAAAAACCTCCTGTAACATACTGTATAGTAGTATGTTAACAAGGAAGTCTTTCATTTCTATAATATAAGTATTACAAAAGTCTTTCAGCGGTCTTATTTTTTTCTGATGTGATGGGAAGAGTAAACCAAAATTCACTTCCCTGTTTGCCATCTAAGCGATTTCTCACACCAATTTCTCCTTTATGCATTTCAATCAATGATTTTGCAATGGCTAATCCGAGTCCGGATCCACCAGATTGTGAACTTCTTGATTTATCCGTTCTAAAAAAACGCTCAAATATGCGTAATTGGTCATTTGGAGTAATTCCTTCTCCTTCATCGCGCAAAATGAATTGGACTTGTTGCTTTTTTTTATTTTCCTTTACAATCAATTCGATTGTTCCAGAAACAGGGGAATACCGAATCGCATTATCTAACAAATTACTGATGACCCGTGCTATTTTACACGGCATAATTAAAAGTCGAGGTAATGTATCAGGAACCTGCAATTGTAAATCGATCTGTTTGTTTGCTAATAAGAAAGAATGTGACTCTAGTACATCTAAAAGAATTTTGTCCATATGTGTAAAACTTGGATGAAAATCTACTTGTCCAATTTCTAACTTTGAAAGGTCAAATAAGTCATTAATTAATCCACTTAATCGATTTATTTCTTTTAAGGTCGTCTCTAAGTACTGCTTTCTCGTTTCAGGATCTTCAATTAAGTTATCTTGTAATGCTTCTATCATCAATTGTATGCTAGCCATAGGCGTTCGTAAGTCGTGTGAAATATTCGTAATCAGCTCCTTACGTGCCTTTTCCCCTTCTTCTAACTTAGTAAACCCTTCTTCTAAATTTTTAGCCATCCGTTGAAAGGCTGTTGTTAATTCTTTAAACTCCCGTGGTTCTTTTCCAATTATGTACATCGTTTCAAATTGTCTATCGCTAAATTGTTTCGTTAGTTCAATTAAATTTTGAATGGACCTCATGATAGGGCGTGTCATTAACCAGTAAATAAACGTTGAAATAATCAGTCCGACAACCGCAATTACTGTTAATAGCCGTGTTTGTTCTGGTTCAAGTAACATTTGCGTTTCACTATACCATATAGCAATTACCAAGATACTGGTACTTAATAAATTCATCAATAACAATTGAATACGTAAACTCATGCTTCATTTCCTCCATTTGGCTCAAAGCGATATCCTATTCCCCAAACCGTATGAATCCAACGATTCTTTGTCGTATGCTTTTCCAGCTTGTCACGTAAACGACTCACTAACACGGTTACTGTGTTTGTACCCCCTTCATGTTCAAAATCCCAAATAAGTTCAAGAAGTTGCGAACGGGAAAACACTTGTTTTGGATGCTGTGCCATGACATAAAGTACCTCGAATTCTTTCACAGTTAATTCCACGTTATTTTCACAAACGAGTACACACCTTGTCTTTGGATAAATTTTTAAATCTGGAAATTCTATCACTTCTGATAGATATTCTTTTGCTTGTATCGTTACCTGGCTGCCTCTTCTTAATATAATTTGAACCCTTAATACTAATTCACGAGGTGAAAATGGTTTTGTTACATAATCATCTGCACCCATTGTTAAGCCTAAAATTCGATTTCTTTCCTCTCCCTTAGCAGTTAACATAATAATAGGAACATTTGATTGTTGACGAATTTCCTCGCATAATTCCCATCCATCTTTTTTGGGCATCATCAAATCTAAAATAATCAAATCTGGTTGATATTGATGAAATACATCCCAGCCTTCCATTCCATTGATAGCTGTATATACTTCATATCCTTCTCTCTCTAGGTACCGTTTGCATACTTCTCGAATGTTTTCTTCATCTTCTACGATTAAAATTCTTTTTTTCATATATAATCCTCTCTTCTTTTTTACCAATCACAAAAGAAATGTTTCTCTTATTTACTTTAATCTAATAAATCTATGGAATCTGGATATACAGTTGCTATAACTGACAGTACTGCTAGGTTAGAATCCATTGCCCTGGTCTTATATTCACTAAAAATTATTAAAAGTGATTCTATAATACAGATGGTCATTTTAACATTTTGCTACTTGTATGACTAGATAAGTTCTGTTTATGTACCATCCTAAAAGAATAATTACGGGGGGGTGTTTAGTTTGTGGCGCATGGAATAGAGGTAACAATTGTATAGAAAGATTTGTTATATTTAAAAGCCTATATATGTACCTCCTATCCATATGGACAGGAGGTACATATATAGCATCATTCTTTACTTAATACTTTCTAACTTCCGCTGATGATTCATACCTGGTGAAGTTGTATTCTCAAGTTTTAAGATAAACTCAGCAGAAATAATTAGGTTGAGGGATTTCATTTGGAAAATCATATTTATAAAAAATAGACTCTCTTTGGATCATTAATAACCTTTGTGTCCATGACTGTCAAATTTATAAGTCTTTCCATTAAGTTCAACTGTAGCGTTTTGATAAATTGAGCCATCTTCTTTGGCATAATAAGTAAAGTATCCGAAATAAGGGAAATGGTACCCACCACCAACATTGAACCATCCTTTCTTAGCTGCTCCAGAATCATCGAAATAATACCATTTACCATTGATTTCTTGCCAACCCGTTTGCATTTTACCCTTATTGTCATAATAGTAAAGCTTACCTTCTATTTGGTGCAACCCTGTCAGCAGAGCTTGTCCGTCATTATTAAAATAGTAAGTTTTTCCGTCAATGGTTTGATGGCCATCGAAAGTAGAGTGTTTGCCTTTTTCGAAATGATAATTTTTCCCATCGATTACCTTCCAACCTGAATAGACAGCTCCATCCTCTAAGCTATAATATTGGATTGATAGGGGGGAACCAAGTTTTACACTGACTCCTGGATTTATTACAGAACCTGTTAGCTCGAAGGCCACTTGTTTGCCGTTAAGAGTTACAGTAGTTGGAGTACTTAGTGCTTTTCCATTCAGATCGGTAGCTCTTTCAAGTACGCCTTTGTCGGAAAAGTGAAGAATGACATGTTGATCATCTAGACGCAGTTGATTTTTATTAACACTGAAATCTTTAAAGTAGTAAAGCTTACCTTCTATTTCTTGCAGACCTTCTTTAACAAACGCTCCAGAAGCATCAGAATATTGCTCACCTTTCCAGGCTGATCGTTGCAGAACACCAGAATCATTGAAGTGATAGTTCTTATCCTCAATCTGTGCATTAGATGAATTTGGCAACGCCATCTCGTTAGACGCCGGATTAAAATGATACGTATTGCCCTTAATTTCCTGCCAACCCTTCAAGAGAACTCCTGAAGCATCTGTATAATAGTAGCTATTACTTCGGTTTACCCAACTATTCGTTATCAATTTTCCAGAGGAATCGTATGCTGTCCATATAGAGGTATCACTTTTATCATGTTCGAACTTTACTCCTTCATATTTCTGTTTCTCATGTTCTTTACCAGGGTACCAGTCGATTAACCAGTTGTTAACTTCATCATTGTTTATTGCAGTGAAACTAATTTCAGATTTGTAACTCCAATCTGTACCGAATTTATGACCATAAGCATTACCAGCCAGACGTACTCCATTCTTGTTTACCAAATGAAACTGCCATTTATTATTATATGAAGCGGGGGCTGAGACAAGTTCAAACAATTCATCAGCACCAAACGAATCTGAATATTGGATCCCTCTATTGTCTTCTCTCCCTGAAAGATATTTTGACCCTGCTTTCACCAATACTTTATTGGTCCCTTTTTTATAGGGGATAATTTTATAAGGTTCACCGTGATTTAGTATACTATCTGGTAGTGTAATAGGTGTCTCTAGGGTATTGGTAATCTCAGCAAATACATTAGTTGATCGGTCATTAAAATCTGCTTGAGCTTTAGGATTATTCGTAACATAATTAGAAAGAACTTCTCTACCTACTGGATGTGAAGTCAATGTTGCTACCTTCTTTTGTTCATCTGTTAAGTAAGAAAAGCGGTCCACCCCTAATCCTTTAAAACCGTCAAGAGAATCTGCTCCAAATTTCTTCTTATAAAATTCGTCAACAAGTACTTTATTTTCACCGGATGTTTTTTCTACGTATATGGTGATACCTTGATTAAGCGCAACCCCGGTTTTTCCTTCATCCAATTGCGCCTTTGTAATGTAAAGAAGATCGTGCTCTGATACAGATTCTGCAAAGGGTTTCAAATCTACAATTGTACCGGGTTCTGTAATCTTAAGCTGTTGCCCCGATTTTAAGTCTTTCATCTCACTTTTTCCATCTGGATAAAGTACTTTAATCGTTCTAGTGAAATTGGAATCTCCTTTCGTATGATGCATAGAAATATTAAATTCCCCAGATTTAAAGTTAGGAGCTCTGTAAGACACATTCTCTGCATAGGGGCCAGTGTAATTAGATAAGTCAGGCTCCCCTACAGATATCCCAAGCTTTTCATAAATATCAGCTACAATACCTAATGAAGTAATAGTCACATCCAACACCGTGGCTAAACCTGCGCTAGCTTTGTTCTCTGCAACAGGGGCTAAAGAAAAAAGAATACCTAATGCAGCTGTGGCAGGAATTAATTTCTTACCAATTCTAATTGTTTTAAAGTTTTTTTTCATTTTTGTTTTCCTCTCTTAGTAGAATTTAGTTCAGATTGCTTTAACACAATGCTGTTCCTCACTCTCTACTTGTACTTTTTATTAACGACTGATATAACATCAATATCAGTAAGTTCATCTTAGTTTAAAAATCTTTCATTTCTCTTTCACAAATGTTACAAAAGTCTTTCATAAATCTTTTTTTATTTTATGTATATATTATGTTGCTTTTATGGTGGGTAGTTTGAGTGAAACTAATTGGGGTCTTATCAACAAAATGCGGTTGTACAAGTACATGAAACTCCATACCATTTAGACAAGAAAATCTAAACTAAATTTTTATAGATTTAAAGAACTATACCCATTTAATCTTGAGTGAAAAACTCCCATTCTTACCTAATAACCTATACCATCATGCTTACTAATTTATTCATATAAAGATAATGATTTTAAGTGGATTATGGGAGTTACATTAGTTTGAGGGAAAGCTTTTTTCCCGACAATTCATATATGATTCAAAGGTCTATGTATTTTTGAAGTCCTTCAAAATGTTATCTCGAACCTTTCGACACATTGATTTTTATAGAAATTCCACCACTTCAAAAGGCGTACCTTTTGAAGTATTAGAATACTCCTGAAGAAATAAATATGTCACTTTGATCGATAATTTGCATATATGTTAAGTGTTATTTTGCACATCCAACTTTAAAAACCCAGCTACCTTCACATCAAAAGATTAGCTGAGTTTCTTAATTATTTACATCTAATTATTTATAGAATTATTTGGTTCCACCTAGTAAAAAAGCGTCTGTTCATTTTTCAACAATCGCGCCCTTTTATGGAACACTTAATGCATTGGTCCTACCAATGAAAGCAAAAAACACATGCTAAGGAATTTGTTAAGGAAACCAGGCGTTACGTTACTTTTTTAGGGGAGTAATTACATTGTTATAAAAAAATCTTTCCCATTTGGCTAACAAACCGTTCCCATTTTCACCTCGTTGTATTTTAATTTCATGTTTTTTATGGAATTCTGCAATTCTTTTATTATGTTCTTTCTGCCATTGATGAAGAGTAACTTGCTTCATTATTTTTCCTCCTTTCGTTGATACAATGATTATATATCTAGTGTTGGTAATTATCATATTTTAAATAATATTCTCTGTCCTTATTCAAGATAATGGTCAGATTGTGAAACAACAAAATCCTGCATATCATACAGGATTTTTAATCAATTTTTTTACAAATTAGCAACCTTTATTTTCAATCAAGGGTTTTGAAATGAAGCTGTGAGGCTACTTAGGTTGAGTGGATCGCATTGGACCGCGTTGAGTGTAGCTTTAAAATTCAATTAAAAATATTAGATGAAGCCTTATTTTATAGTAAATGAAAAACAACCATTTTAAACCAAACTTGATCAAAATGGTTGCCTCTATTCTAATTACTAATTTGATTTTTATAAAAAAAGATTGATTAGAAATTTTGTTCAAACATTGATGCGAAAAGATTCTTGTTAAAATCAAGCCATCATTCCGATTGATTAATTACAGATGGTTACACTTTTTTCAAAACATCGCAATTTTATTTTAAATCTACATCGGAGTAATTTTTTTGGTCATGTTTTCAAAGGCTGCCCGCCAGTTTGTTGTGATGATGTTTCCAATGTAACCGTCAGGTCGGATTAATATTAACGTGTCGTTGGTAATACCGTAGATTTTGGTCAGTTTTCTGGTGCTGTCATTAATGCAATTGACGTCGCCCCTACCCTCGTCGCCCACGATGTAGCTGCGCAATTCGGCACCTGCGGTTGCCCAAGCTAGCTTGGGCATTGCCTGTGCGGCATTAGCTCCGAAGGCAAGCAGAGTGAAATGGGGGCCTTGGTATATATCAAAGAGTCGTCGTACCCCGTCAGGACCGATACATGGTGCGTCCGGTGCTCTGTCGCCCACATGCAAGGTCTTAGTAGCTGCGGTATTTGATGCAAGAGGCCCGCCATGGTACGTGATTCCGATCTGTCGCTCCTCGTCTCCTCGCTTGAGACCGGACAGACGATACTTCTTGAGACCGGAATACAGCTCGCTGGATTTGCCGAGAACACGGGCGGCAATCGGCTGCCGCTCGGCCTCGTAACTATCAAGGAGGCTGTCTGAGGTGCCGGCAATGACCTGACCGAGTTTCCAACCGAGATTATACGCGTCCTGGACGCCAGTGTTGAGTCCTTGGCCTCCAGCCGGAGTGTGGACGTGGGCAGCGTCACCAGCCAAGAACACTCTTCCTACACGATAATGCTCAGCGAGCCGAACGTTTGGCCGGAAAACTGATTTCCAGGTGATGTTATAAAGCCTGAAACCGGTGAGCTTGTAAAAATAGGCTGCTAACGCGTTTTCATCAAGGTCCAGCGTCTCGTCTGGTGACAGCTTAATCATGACTTGGAACTGGTTGGAGTGGGGCAGCGGGCATGCTCCGACCGACTTGCCGTGAGTTCGAGGCCATATATGCCAGCGATTGCGCGAAAGTTCGTCAATTGTCCCATCGATAATAAGCATGCGGTCGGAGTCATCCGTTTCTCCGACGAATCGAATTCCTGCCGCTTTCCGGACCGTACTCGAACCGCCGTCGGCCCCGACCAGATACTTGCTACGGACCTGCTCTCCTGATGAGAGAGTAACCATCACCCCGTCAGCATCCTGTTCGAAGCCTTCCACTGCGGTATCGAACTCAATGTTTAGCCCCTGACGTTCGAGCAGGCGATGTAAGATAGCGTCAGTGCGATGTTGTGGCAGCAACAAAATGTTTGGATAAGGTATGTCGGGCGTCTTATTATTCTGGCTTTGCATACGCCATGGCACGGTAATCGGTCCAAAATGAAGTCCTACAAGTGGGTAAGGGCCACCTTCATTATGTGCCTCACCAAGTATTCCGAGATCTTCGAAAACTTCCTGAGTCCGTGGTTGAACTCCTTTAGCACGGGAGCCCTTGAAAGCATGAGGGGACTTATCAACTATACGGACACGAAGGCCGCGTCGTAGGAGATCCGCAGCCAATGTGGATCCTGTGGGACCGGCCCCAGCAATAAGTACATCAACACCCAGTTGTTCGGTAAAGTGAAACGACGACTTGCTTTTTGATGGATTAGGTACAATGTTTATCATCGTTTAATCTCCTCTCAGTGATATATAATATGCATGCAGCTACTTGTCTTTTGGATTCAAAATGAAGCTAGATATATTATTTCGTTGAAACAATAAGTTTCCTTGAAACAATAATACAAGAACTTCTCTGCTTGTGTCAATATTGTTTCAAGGAAACTTTATTTATACACCTTACCTTGATATACTTAGATATACTAACTTTAGGTTAACCATCATCGGAGGGAAAAATATGAACAACTATTCAGGAAAGCAAAATAAGGATCGCTTAATAAAGGCTTTGATGGTGTCAGTAAACGATCTACAACATAAATTCCAAAGGGAAGATGACGAAGAGAAACAGTGGCTCATTCAGAATAGTCCTACTCCTGTTATTGCTGAGCTCATGAAAGATATGACTGTTAAGATGTTGCATGTGCTTAGCGCTATTAGTCAGCTTGAGCCTGTCAACGGAATAACTATTTCAAAGCAATTCGGTTTTTCAAAAGGGAATGTCTCTAAAATCACAAGAAGACTTGCAGATAAACAAATCATTAATTTTGAATATATCCCTGATAATAAAAAAGAAGTTCTGTTCCGCACCACACCATTAGGCAGAGAAATTAACCGTTTGCATCAAGCCTTGCATGAACAAATTGATATTGGAGTCAATCATTTCTTACAAAGGTATAACGATGAGGAATTGCAATTCCTCATCAATGCCCTTCAAGAGACTTTGCACACATCGTGGATTCATACGGTGACAGACGAAAAATCAATCGCACTCAGTAAGAGAAATCTGTATAAAAAAGTAGAGATAGACACTTACAAAACGACAGTATCCGAGGAAATGAACGAAGTCATTGAGATGCTAAAGAAGCTGGATTCCCGTAACTTAAAGAAAGCAAAAGCGATTCTTAGTGATGTATTCTTTTCAGTCTACGAGGATTAATTTAAGGGGCTGCTGGTGAAATTTCATGGCGACCTGTTAGTTATATAACTGTTACTTTAGGAGTTATTTTTCACTATAAGTAAATATAAAAAAACTATCTTCTTTATATCAAAGAGTTGTTTTTAGCAGTATAAATGTTAGTTTTATGGAACCTTTATGAACTGAAATAATAGATAGCTAATGATGGTGCTTTTTCGGAGTAACGATAAAAGTCCAATTTCTCATTTTAATGCTGAGAAATTGGACTTTTTCATATTTATAGTGCAAAATAATGCTTAAAATCGGTGCAAAATAACTCCTAAAGTGACAATAAATAATTCTAATCATAAAGGGCAGTTAATATTAATTTGTTTTTGGCAGAGGTTTTGATAATTATAAATCCAACTTTTCTATTTTTGGGACGTTTAATTTACAGAAGATAGATAATAACATAATTTTCTCAATAAGGAATTTTCTGCTTTAAATATAATTTTTTCACAATTTATGGTATATCTGTATTGAGGGGACCTTTTCGGTTGATTAGGGAGAAAGATTATAAAAATGATATGGGAGGAACAAAAAATGTCATTGAAAAAAAAATTAGGTGTTGGAGTGGTTTCAGCCGCTCTTGGTTTATCTTTAATTGGTGGGGGAACATATGCATATTTTAGCGATCAAGTGGTGACAAATAATTCATTTGCTGCAGGTACATTGGATTTAGCTATGCAACCAACTACTTCACTTAACTTAGAAAATTTAAAACCAGGGGACAAAATATTAAAGAAATTCAATTTAAAAAATAGTGGTACATTAGATATTAAAGATATCATGATGAAAATAGACTATACTGTAAACGATTTAAAACAAAATAACACTACAGAAGATTTCGGTAAACATATTAAAGTACAATTTCTTTGGGATTGGGATCCTGCAAAAAGCCCTGCATACGAGACAACCCTTGCAGAACTAAAATCACAAAGCCCAGAGATTGCCTCCAAAAAAGTATTTCATTCTAAGTGGACTGAAACAGGAGGATTAAAACCTGGGAAAATGGATTGGTTTTGGATTAAGTTTATATTTGAAGACAACGGAACAGATCAAAACGTGTTCCAAGGAGATAGTATTGCTCTAAAAATGGAATTCCAAGCCAATCAAACAGATGGACAAGAAAGATAAAGTATTTATATTCAGGATTAATTTATATCTTTTGTTATTTATGAAGAATTGAATTTTAACTTCACATTTAATTAGTATTTGCTATTTTTACAAAGTACCCACTTTGGTGTCTTAGTTTAAAAAAGTACCCATTTTCTTGTCTCGATATATGGACAAGAAAATGGGTACTAAATGAAATGTATCTGTAGATAATTCAGCATTTTACACTTTAAAATCAGTTCCTACTTTCATGACTTTTTACAAACGACATGAATCTCTAAACTATTTCGAGAAGAAAGTACAAAATTTATTTACTGTCTATTTATCAACGTTTGTTAATGAGATTTTAGTTTAGACTTACATGCCGTTCTACACTTCTTATTAGAACTGTATTACTCAATATTAATTTCTTCTAAGATTATAGATGGATTAACAACAAATATAATGAAGTTTAAGTTTGTAGTATGTACTAGTATTCTATTCTTCGAGGAAGATGGAGTTCCAATATAAACAACATGATCGAGCTTATTATAAGGAACGTCATTCGTAGATATAGTAATTATATCTTTTAAAGGGATGGTAATCTCTGCTGATTGCCATGCAATCATTATACTATCTTGGGACTTTGTTATGCTAATTATTGACATTTTATATCAATCCTTTATTAATTTTAGATAAATAATTAACCAATTACCTAAATTATTTTAAATTAAACCATCTATCATGATATAAGGATTTTAAGAATTTGTGCTTATATATGCAAAATTACATGTACAAACTCCTTATTTTCATAAAAATACACTATATTAAAAACGATTTGACTACTATTAATCAATTTCGTTTCTTTTCAATTTAACAGTAATTAATTGAAAAAAAGCTGCTATTCTATTAGCGAATCAAATAAGGCATAAATTGATGAAAACAAAATCTTTGTAGACAATAGTGTGGGATTTTTTGACACATCTGCTCAATGAAAATAAAAAAGACCATTGTATTTTATAAAAGTTACAATAGTCTTTTTTTAAAATCTTATATCATCATATTTGATATTTATTATTTCTCTTTTCCTTTTTCCTCAATAATAAATTTTGAAACTAATTTCGATAAAGCTTCTACTTTTTATTTTGTTAGATTGATTCGATATCTCCTCAATTGATACTTAAGCCTATTATTACATTTATACCTTCTACTTTAAGAGTCTTACTTAGATTATCAATAAATATAGCATAAATGGAAAATAAGATACCCATAATTCCACCAGTAAGCCCTAATATGTATTCTGTTGTTCTTCTCAAGATTAACACTCCTTAAAATACAATATTATTCTATTAAAAGTAAAATACAAATCAGTTACTTTTATAGCTATATTGATTTATAATTTTATGAACGAAAAAAGCACTCTTTCGAGTGCTTTTTCTAATACTGCATAAAAAATTATGCTTTTCCACTCTTAAAACATATTGTAAATAAAGTATACTAACTATCTCAATTGAAATTATATAAAGGTATAAAAATGTAATTTTATTTAAACAAATCTATTTTTAAACGACAAAGAAATTTTATATGAGTTAGTTTAAGCTAGCCTCTTTCTAAAATTTTATCGAGGTATTTATCTAGAGAAATATTAAATACTTCTTTAAGAATCTGCTGATATTCTTCTTCATTTATAGTTCGTTTACTTTTTTGACCTTTTCTTGTTTCTGTAAAACTTTTTTTAGTAAGTGAAATATGTCCATCTTCAATTAATTTGCAGACAATGTATCCTTTGTTAAAAGGTGATTCGGGGTGCTCTACAATAATATTTTGTATAGCATTTACTTTGTTTGTATCTATTTCATCTAATGAAAATGCAAACCCAGTGCACCATGTATTAGTAGGTTCAGAATTAAGGAATTGGGCACTCTCCCCATTTTCTCCTTTTTTCATTTCTAGTAGGTAAGTTCCTTTTTCAGTATTCTGTTTACGAATACGATATTTTCCCGTTTGAGATGAGATCACTTCACCGCTAAATGGAACTGGGTGTAATGGAAGATGTGAGGCAAGTCCCCCATCTATGATGTATTTTTGATTATTATAATTTAAAATAATAATCACATGTCCATCGTCAGGCTTCCACTTATCACCACCTAAATCGTAGACCGTACCAGATATGCGATAGACATCAAATCCACAATCAAGTAAAAAATAATATAATACGGTATTGAGCTCGTAACATAGTCCTCCGCGTTGAGTTAATAGTAATTTTTCTTGAACATTCTTTCTAGTAATTTTCCGGATATTTTTGTTCATAACGTCTAAATTTTCATAAGGTATTACATATGCCATTTGCTGAAGAATTTCATGTAAATTTTCAAAGCTTACATCTTCTTTCGGAGATATCTGTAACCGTGAGAAAAAACTTTTTTGTAATTCAGTTAACACTGTGCATCACCTTCCATTTATAGAAAATTTAACCATTATCTATAATGGTACACTAAATAAATATATAATCAAGTGTAATAAAATAAAATCAAGTTCTTTATGGTATGTTTTTATATAAGACATAACATAAAGCTATTTATTATATGAAAATTTATCCAAAAACAAATTTCACGTTCCTTGAGGAAGGAGTCTTCTTGGCTAAAATGATAAAAAAGTACAGGCCTTTAATTGATTAAGGACCTGTACTTTTTTGTCATATTTGATATATTTTATTTCTCGTTTTTTTGCTCTTCAATAATAAATTTTGAAACTAATGCTGACAATGCTTCTACTTTTTCTTTTATTTTGTTAGATTGATTCGATATCTCCTCAATTGATGCTGCTTGTGATTGGATTGAATGTACAGTTTGAGTTGTTTCCTTAGCTACTTGTGTTGCAGTTTCAGAAACACTCGACATAGAGGCATTTACTTCTTCTGTACCGGCAGACATTTCTTCTGTCGCTGCAGATACTTCTTGAATTTGGCTAGTGATTTTATTAATAGCCACCATAATAGATGAGAATGCTTGATCTGCTTTATTAGCAGTTTCTTTTCCTTCCGAAGCTTTTTGTTGGCCTTTTTGCATTGCATCAACTGTATCTTTTGTATCTCTTTGAATTAATTGTATTAAATTATTGATTTCATTTGCGAATTTTTTAGACTTCTCAGCTAAATCCCCCACTTCTGCTGCCACCACCGCAAATCCTTTTCCATTTTCTCCAGCACGTGCAGCTTCAATTGAGGCGTTTAAGGCAAGAAGGTTTGTTTGTTCAGCAATATTAGTGATAGCATCCAGAGCTTTATCAATTTGCTGCGTACGTGTAACAAGCCTATCTATTACTTTGGATGTTTCTTCAACAACCTCATGAATACTATTCATTTGAAGTATAGATTGTTTTATCACTTCACTACCAGAATTGACTTGTTCTGTTGTTGTGACAGCCACTTCTGTAACCATTGCTGAAGATTCAGCTACTGTTTGAACTCCATTCGCAATTTCTTCCATTGATGATGAACTTTCTTGGATACTAGTAACTTGTCCTTCTATTTTTTCATCGACCTCAGATATAGTTTGAACAACCTCTCTTGATATATGAGATGCTCGTTTAGTATCTTGCAACATCCCATTGGTAGAAGAAATAACCTCTTGTGTTGTGATTTTTACTTCTCCAATTAATTGTTACAAGTTATCCAGCATACTATTAAAAGACTTCACAATGCTTCCCAATTCATTATTTGATTTATAAGAAGTGCGTATTGTTAAGTCACCTTCAGATACTCGCTCCATATCTCTTTCTAATAATACAATTGGTTGTTTGATTGCACTTTTAATGATATAACCAATAAAAATGACTATTGCAATTGCTATAATGGAGATACTAATAAACAGCATCATGGTATTTGTTGCACTGTCAGTATTATTTTTTTGTAATTGATCTGCATTATTATTATTAAATTGGATAAGTTCACGAATTGCCTGAATTGACTTTTTCATATTAGGATCAACCTCTTTTAGGTAATAAGCATATGCTTCTTCATTATTAGATTGTCCCAAATCTTGTACTTTCTTCAGTTGTGTTCTTAATTCTTTAAATGTTGTATAAAATGTTGTATACAATTCTTTTTCTTTATTAGAACTAACTCTAGTCTCAAACTTCTTTAATAACTGATCAGTTTCTGTACGAGCTACATCTATTTCTGTCAAAAGCTCTTTTATTCTTTTTTCATCTTTTGATAGAATAGTTTCCTTTACATTCATATTGATAAGATAATAATTAGACTCTATTGCTCCTATCCACTGAATTGGTAATAAACTATCTTCATACATAGTAGTAGAAGCATACTAACCTTTTTTAAGACCCCAAAATCCTAGTATAGATAATATTATACAAGCGACACTTGCTATAACTACCAATACGTTTAATGTTGTGCCAATTTTACTGTTTTTTAAAAACGACAATTAAATCCTCCTCATTGTTATATATTGATTAAATGATAATTATATAAAAATAAACGACAAAATGCGACATTTAATTATTTATAACCATTGGAAAATCCGTAAAAGCTTTTCTAAAATAACGTAACTATTTATTTTAGAATTGATACATGTTTTAGGTTTAATCAATTTCTGTAGTGATAATGTAGTAGTTAAATCTGAATTTAACTACTATTTGCACGGTGTAAGTTAATCTCCCCTCCAAGTAATAGTGTAACATCCATGTGTATACATGGTCTTTTTCACACTGTCTACCTAAAGGGGATAATATCAACTTAAATTAAATTAATAAAAAAATAGCCAGTTAAAAGAGCGTGTTTTCATTTATTAACTAAACACGCTCTTACATATATTTAAACCCTATATCATTTATTCCATTCTATAATTAATACATATTCTTTTTTATATCCGGTTATCATGCCAGAAGTTTATTGGAAAATGATTATTCTCATCATAAGCTTCAAATTCATAACCTTTTTCTTTTAATCCTTTTATAATTGCTGGAACTGCCGCGACAGATTGTGGATGAATATCATGCATTAAAACAATTTCTTTTGAAGACGTCGCACCTGCTAATACATTTTGAACAGTTTTTGCAGCTGCTACATCAACGGGTAATTTATTGTATTTCCAATCTAAAGAATCAATTGTCCAATCCCAAACTTTTAAATTATTCACGACTACTTCATTTCGAAGTAATTCATTTAAGCCAGGCATTGATCCATATGGTGGGCGTGTTAATTTCGGTGCGTTTCCAATAACATTTCTAATTAAAGATTGATCCTCTTTCATTTCCTTAACATATTCCTTAGTGGTGTATAACTTTTTAAAATCATGTGTCATGCTATGCATGCCAACATAATGGTTCTCTACATGCTCTCGTTTCACTAAATCTGGGAACCTTTTCACATTATCACCAATTAAAAAGAATGTTGCTTTTACATTATTTTTCTTTAATACATCTAATAGGTTAGCTGTATATTTTCCTGGTCCATCATCAAAAGTTAAATATACAACTTTTCTTTCTTTACCATCAAAACGACTAGGTATCGATTTTTTTAATTCATTTTTAGGTAGACTGCTCACTTGTTGAACACTGTTTACCTCTTTCGCATTTACCAGCTTAGGGTTCGTAATAGATTGAAACATGTAATAACCTATTGATACTAATATAATGGCAAATAATACACTTATAATTCGCTTTTTCTTAAGCTTAATTCTCATTCTATAATTCTTCTTTCTAATTTATTAACTGAGTTCATGTTGGATTATCTACTTTTATACTATTTAAATGCTACTACCATCCTGCACTTGCATTCATACCAGTTGCCATAAAAGTAATAAATAACGGCCAAAATAACGGCCATAACGTAAGAAGTATATTTAGAAGTATAAGTATACTATATACCCCAGGGAAATTATGATTTTTACGATTTACAAATACTAAAATCACTAATAATATTATGGGTATTAAATATAAAAATAGCATTAGAAACCAATACCATGTCATTAAAGTAAGACTCAATGGTCCTAATATCTCG
Source organism: Bacillus sp. FSL E2-0195 (assembly GCF_038003645.1). Lineage (NCBI taxonomy): Bacteria > Bacillati > Bacillota > Bacilli > Caryophanales > Bacillaceae > Bacillus > Bacillus sp. FSL E2-0195. The sequence continues at coordinate 431,474 of NZ_JBBOPN010000002.1, forward strand.
TGTACAACTCCGAATGATATTCCTAATACTCCAAAACTAAAGGTTGTAATTATTGTTTTTAGAAGCACTTTAGCGAATTTTGAGTCGTACGTTTTTCTGCTATATAGACCTATCACAATATACAACGATAGATATGCCATTAATACACCTATCCAAATCAATAGCCAGTCTGCATCTAACATAAAGAAGACAAACAGCGACCAACACACCCCTACTATTGAAAAAACAAGGGAAATAATTATATTTTTTAAAACTGGTTTCATGTTCATTTCACATCCTTTAAAAACTTAAGAATACATTATTAGCTTGTATTCTTCTATTTCTACCGCTTTACTATAGTCTGTTGTATATTCAATAACAGTAATGCCTTTACTTCTAAGTAGATTCTTTTTCCACGTTCTCGCATCAGTTGACATATGGACAGTTACATTGAATCCTAACTTTACACTCATAATTCCAATGCTTAACCCTAAATTTCCGGTCGAACCTACTGCAATTGAATAATTTGAAAAGAATGTTCTAAACCTGTCACTATCTAATACGGAATAATCATCTTGTTTAGTTAATAAATGATGTTTCAAAGCTAAATCTTTGGCCTGTTTTAATACCTCATATACTCCGCCTCTTGCTTTAATAGATCCTGAAATGGGAAGATGACTATTACATTTTAGTAATAATTGTCCTGGTATTTCCTCTTTATATTCTTCTTGCAGATATTGTTTCATGGAATTAATATTTACTAGTGGCGATTCAATAATGCCATTCGCCTCTTGTGTTTCAGGAAAAACTTTTGCATTATTATGGAGCAAATCGTTTTAATCGATCTTCTGCATCTATAACATCCACTCTAGTTAAAGTACTAGCTAGAATAAAAGATTCAAAATCTGTCTTACTTGGGTTAAGCAAAAAAACTTCCTCGGTTTCAATTAATTTTTAAAAAAATGGATACTTCTTTCTCAAATTCTCTTTTGTTTCATTTGCAATTTCTCTCAGTCATAAACCCCCTTGTAAATATAATCAATCCATTTCAATCACTTCACGTCTTATTTAATATTCTTACAACGATATAAATGTTTGAAAATTAATCATAATTTATTATAATTAAGTATATATTAACAATGTATTAAGTATAAGTAAATAAAATTAATTTTAATTTAATAAATTTCACTCATTTAAAGGGGATTATGTATATGAACAATATTAATGTTGGTCAAAAAATTATGGGATTTAGAAAAGGTGCAGGATTAACTAGTAAACGTTTAGCTGAATTAGCTGATATAACACCTTCCATGTTAAGTCAGATTGAGAAAGGGATCACGAATCCATCATTACAAACACTAAAATTAATTTCTGTAGCATTAAATATTCCTTTATTTAATTTTTTCTTGGAAGATACCAATACAGAAGAATTAGTTGTAAGAGCGGAACAAAGAAAACAAATAACCTTCCCTGAAAGCGGTAATGTTTCGTATGAGTTATTATCTCCTAATTTAGATGGATCACTGGAATTGGCTTTAATGAATCTGCTACCTCAAACCGCTTCATCTATGGAGCCTGTGGCACATAAAGGCGAAGAAATAGCATTTATTATGGAAGGACAAGTAAAACTATATCTAAATGATGAGGTTCTACTTCTTAATCCAGGTGATAGTGTTAAAATCCCACCATACGCAAAACATAAATGGGAAAACACTTCTTTACACAAAGTCACTGTTATATTTGGAGTAACCCCACCATCTTTTTAATTTTAAATACTAGCGCATAAAAGTTAGAGGAAATAATTCTCTAACTTTTTTGTATACATAACTATATTTAAAAAAAGTAAAAAACTTGTCTCAAAATTATATGGGATTATAATCTAAACGATTAAGAGTAGTGAGAGAGACCTTTCTAATTACATACTTAAATTACTTTTTAATGCCCAGTATTTTTCTCCATTAGTTTCAAAAGAGAATTCTATCCATCCATTTGGATCTTCACGATAAATAAAGATGTTTGTTCCAGGAGTTACTGTACCAACTTTATTTTCATCGACTGCTACATCTGATTTACTTTTAATTTTTAAATGAAATGGATAAGGTACATGATAGTAAGCGGCTGATGATACAATATTTGCGCTCGAACCATCTTCATACATTTTATACGGTATTTCATTAGATAACGCTTCGACATCTAATGTTTCAGGGTTCTTCAGTAATTTTTTTGCATGTGTATAGTCTTTTGCACGGAACGGTTTAATACGCCCCATAATACCTGCAATTTTGTTAGCCCATCCTTTATCTGATGCATATTTCACGTTCATACCAGCTAACGTTGGTCCGTTATAATGCATACCATCTTCTTCTAAATATCTTTCTCGCACATAATTAGCATTATAAGCAATACTGTCGCTGTAGGTTGGTAAATATTTTGCATATTTAAACGGATCTCCATCATATGCACGTAATCCGAATAGATTATGTTTTTGATATGCAATTTCTGATTTTCCATATCCAGATTCTAAAATTGCATGAGCGGCTAAATATAGAGCATTTACACCATATTTATTTTGTGCGTTGATAAAGTCTTTCCCATGTCCAACTAATGGACTATCTGAATGGTATTGTGCAATAAAACTATCAATTTCTTGGGCAGTAATATTAGAAGCCACTGTTAAGTTTAAATCTTCATATGATGTAGCAGTAATGATTTCTTTGTCTTCTAAACCATTGTTTTGATTTTTTTGCAACATATCAGTTTTAGCAGTAAGTTGAGCGGCTTCAGCTCGTGTTATGAATCTATTTGGTTGCCAACCGTTATCAGTCCCAACTGAGATTTTTAAGTTAATTAAAATATTGGCGAATTTTTCACCCCAATGTCCTTTTAAATCCTCAAATTTACTTTGGCCATTATCATTTGTTGTACTCTGTAGTTTATAAGCATTTACTAGCATTGTCGCCATAGCAGCACGTGTAACTTTTCCAGTTGGATTGAAGATGCCATTCCCTTCTCCTTTAATAATGCCAGCTTTTTCAGCAGCAGCAATATAGGGAGTAGCCCAATGGTTTTGTGAATCTGTAAAGGAAGGTTTTGCATTGAAGTCAATTTTCGTACCCAAAACCCTTGTCATAATAGTCGCCGCAGAAGCTCTGTCTAATGAATCATTTGACCCAAAAATCCCATCTGGGTAGCCACTTAATACTTGCTTATCTACTAAATAATTTACAGATTCCTCTGCCCACTTTGGAACATCAGGAAATTTTTGAGTATCTGCAAATATATTAGATGAGTAGGATAGTAGACTTCCTGCAATAATTCCTGTAGCAATTAACTTGGATTTCATAAAATATTCTCCTTCTAAATCTTAATTTCTATCCATTCTCATGCATTTAATTTACATTATTCCTTTATTAAGAAATAAGAATAAAAAATTGCAATGAATGTTGGTTTGTTTATTGAATAATTAATCATATTTTTAATGGAAAATATATATAAGGAATTGTGTAAACAAAAGCTCTTTATTCAACAGAGTATATAGAGAAAAAGTTCTCTATCAATATACATCTCTTAAAATTTTATAAGCGTAACATACATTTAGTTCAATGATTGTAGTTATTTACATATAAGTGTCAATGAATAAATATAAGTTTATATTCAACTTTTTTATTAAATTCAAGTTGGTTTTGTATTCTTGTTAAACTAGTAAATACACTTGAGAATTAATATCAATTCATTATAATTAAGTATACATTAATAAGTCAATACATTATTAAATTTTAATAAATAAAATTAATTTATATTGATTTTTTATGTAAATGTTATACATTTATGTTAAAATTATTCATTGACACTCGTGCATATAAGTAACTATAATCGTTACACCAAATTGAATAGATGTCAGCATCATCACAAACATATAAATATAAAAATAAAAAAACTCAATTTGGTAATACAATAGATTGGTAGAGGTGTATATTTTTATGAAGCGCAAATTAATCACAACAGGTCTCCTCGCGGGGGCTATATTATCCTATTCTTCTAGTATTTTTGCGGATACTCAAAAGTTTCCTGATGTTCCAAAGTGGGCAGAGGAATCTGTAAATTATTTAGTAGATAAACAAGCTATATCAGGTTTACCAGATGGTACCTTTAGCTCAAACGCTACGTTAGATCGAGCTTCCGCCGCAACAATTATAACAAAAGCCTTAGGGATAAAAATTGATACAAAAGCCAAACCTTCTTTTACAGATACCCAAGACCACTGGGCTACTCCCTATATTGCTGCTGCTGAAAAAACTGGCATTATTAAAGGTGAAGGGAATGGACTCTTCAATCCATCCGGAAAAGTTACTCGTGCTGCCATGGCTACTATGCTAGTAAATGCTTATAAACTACAGAGTACAACAAATGATAATGGCCAAAGTAAATTTGAAGATTTAAAAGGACATTGGGGAGAAAAATATGCCAATATTTTGATTGACTTAAAAATTTCCGCTGGTACTGATAATGGTTGGCAACCAAATAGAGTGATAACACGTGTTGAAGCTGTTCAACTTACTGCTAAAACTGATATGTTGTCTAGAGAGATGAATAGTGAATTAAAAGAAAAAGACTATACAAATACAAATACTAATACTCTTCTAAATCAGCATCAAAAGCGTTCGGGTAAAGTAATTGAAAAAACAGAAGAAGGTTTAGTGGTTTCTGGTGAAAATTCAAGTGTATACGCTATCGTTTCTTCCCCTGAGGTCCTTAGAGATATTCAGATTGGGGATACCGTTACCATTTATGCACCTATTTTTATAGGATCAATACCAGGTCAACCAGATACAGCTAAATATGCAATTGTTCAAAAAGAAAATGAAGAAAACGTGCTAAAAAAACAATATAAAATGCACACTGGAAATGTAATCAATAAATCAAATGACGCTATTGAAATTTCTAGTGAAGATTCGACTGTTAGTGCTATCGTTTCTCCTGAAATCTTACAAGATATAAATATTGGAGATACCATTACTATTTATGGGGCATATTTTATGAATAATATGGCAACTGGTGAATTGTCTGCTAAAGCTCCAATCATCGAAAAGTTGGCAAGTAAGACAGTGACTCCTAATACAAGTGTAGATAAATCGAATTCTATATCAGAATTCGATAAAAAAGAACAAAATGCTCTGAATCAACACCAAAAACGTTCTGGTAAAGTAATTGAAAAAAAAGAAGACGGATTGGTGGTTTCCGGTGAAAACTCAAGTGTATATGCTATCGTTTCTTCCCCTGGGATACTTAAAGATATTCAGATTGGGGATACCGTTACCATTTATGCTCCTGTTTTTATAGGATCAATACCAGGTGAACCAGCAATAGCTAAATATGCAATTGTTCAAAAAGAAAATAAAGAAAACGTGTTAAAAAACCAATATATAATGCACACTGGAAATGTAATCAATAAAACAAAGGACACTATCCAAATTTCTAGTGAAGGCCTGACCGTTACTGCTGTTGTTTCTTCGGAAGTGCTTGAGAATATTCAAGTTGGGGATACGGTTACTATGTATGGTGCAGATTTTATGAGAAATCCATCAAATGATGAATTATCTGCTAAAGCTCCAATCATTGAAAAGTTGGCAAAATAAATATTAGGTTTCCAATGGGAAAATCCCCATACTAATAAGTATATAGATGCTATTTCTCTAATATCTATGGTTGTGTTAGTTATTTAAAATTGATATAAATTTGCTTTGTCTAAAGCTAAAAATAAGAGGCTTCTTACAATTAAGAAGCTTCTTGTCTTTTGTATAAGTGAATGGGATTTATAATTATTAAAATGGAACATTTTATCCCCTATAAATCTATTTATTTAGAATAATTTCATGGATATTTTATTATAAGCTAAGTAGTTTAAGGTTTCTTGTCCCTAGTTCAAAAAGTTTAGACTTTCATGTCACATTATTGAGACATGAAAGTACCTACAAAATTTATGATAATGGCTATTTATCAACGATTGTTCATGAGATTTTAGTTTAGAGTTTTATGTCTTTCTACAACAAGGATGTACAAAGACATGAAAGTGGGAACTATTTAGACAAGAAAGTCTAAACTTTCATTTTTGGAATTTGATTGGGACAAGAAAATCCAAACTAAAATTTTATAGATTTACATAACTAAATACATGTAATTTTGTGTGAACGTATAGGCTTAAATACTACGTTACTTTTATTTATAAAGAAAAGACACCCTAAGATGCCTTTCTACTCTGTAACAAATTTAAATACATAGTACATAAAAAATAGACAAGATAGATATGCTAGTCTGCCAGCGATCGATTCTCTCATAAATTTCATAAGTATGACTTTGACAAGCAATGATAAGAATAACGGTATAAACAGTACCATAGCAAGTTTGATCGCTATGTCATTTATTGTTGGATTAAATGGTTCGAAATTAATTATAATATTCACTTACCTTTCTTTTAACTGTTTATTTATATACTACAATTATATAAATAAATAATTAAAGGATACCATAAGGTTCCTTCCTACAACTGAACCATCTTAATTTTAAGCGGTTCTGGTGCAAATATAGGACACATTTCAAGGAACAATCAGGATTCCTACCGGAATTGTTCTTTTTTATCATATGCATGGCTTCTACTCCTATATGATATTACCCTATATAACAAAAAAAGCACCGCTATGGATGCTTTAGCCTACATATTCTTCAATTTTACTAAAGATTCCATTAATAGCAGGTACTACGCATGCAGATGCTACAATTGCAGAAATAAGTTTAACAAAAAATAAGCTTACAGTCATATTAACACCCCCTGCTCTAATAATAAGCAGGAAACATTACGTGAATTTTAAAATCTTATTATATTAATATTTTTTGTTTATCTTTGTTACAAAGATAAACACGTTCATTAAAGAGCGTGTTTTAATACTGCTACTAACTCATTTATACTTTTCATTTCTTCAATGAAGTCTTCATGTCTTGAATATAGCCAAGATGTTATACTATAACGTTTTTATGTTTTTTATAAAATAAAAAATAGGTGAATTGTAATCCCTGTTTGGGTGTACATCCACCTATTTTTTCAATTTAATTAGCATGACCCAGTATTTGTATGATTTTATCAGCTTTGGAGCTTTGAATATAATAGTACATCTCTAACCCTTTTCTTTCAGCTTTCAGTGCTTTCCCTTTCATTTTGGATAAATGTTGCGATACTGTTGATTGTGGAATATCCAAAATATTAGTTAATTGTGTTACATTTAATTTCTTGCTCTTAGCCAATTCACTAACAATTTGTAGACGTATTGGATGAGCCATAACTTTTAATAGTTCAACATTTTCTTCAGAAACTAAACCTTGTACATTATCATTATTAAATTTGTTCATAATACAACCTCGCATTCAATTTATATTTTATTCAAATTTTCAATGTATATTCCTAATATTATTATATTAAAATCCTCTGTGCGTTTAACTATGAATTAATTATATAATTTCAACTTGTGCTATGTGCGGAGTTAATATGTGTTTGTCGTGAAGTTTTTTAGATGTGTTTAGTAATTAAAAAAGCTACAAAGAAATTTTATCTCTTTGTAGCTTTGAATTAATGAATTATGCAGTATAAAAATACTAGTGCCATCAATATACCCATTTTTAAAGTAAAGATAAGTGAATCCGATTTTATGATTTTAAAAATGAATGTGTCTGTTATACCCCTATAACGCTGACTGATCAGAGCATACTCTGACATTATTATTATACTAGTGTATATAATTGAAATCAAAATTATAGTAATAGGTAGATTTCCCCTACTTCCCTTCACTTTTAATACCTTTAATATCATAAAAATAATATCTAAAAATATATAGTTTTACAGTTTTAAATTATTATATACTTATACAAGTAATTTAGCCCTTTTTAAGAGTTAAAATTACGTTATATATAAGGAGTGGTTTGAATGAAGAACAAATTTACACGTATGATCATGTTAATGGTGGTAATGGCCTTATCAGTTACAGCACTTGCAGCATGTGGAAATAATCGTGATCCCGAAGAAGTTGCTACGGCGTATTTCGAAGATGCAAAAGAAGGAAATGTAAAAGATTTTGGAGAGTTATTCACTCCTGAAGCGAAGAAAATCGTTGCTTTTGTGGGCGGAAATGCAGAACTAATCAAATCCGTTAGCAAGGATCTTAAAAGCTATAAAATTCGAAAAATCGAAGAGAAAAATGAAATTGCTACAGTAACTGTTGATGCTGTATATAAAGGTAATCCTAAAAAAGTAATCGTAATTGAACTAGAGAAAACGGATGATGGTTGGAAAATTAGTAAATCAAAAAAAAACGGTCTAGAATTCTAGGTCGTTTTTTAGTTTCCTCAATCTTCTTCTTCGAAATCACGTAGACTAGCAAGTAATTATGTAAGTGTTGAGCAAACAGGATATATTGCTTCCTCTATGTCTTCTTCCTCATGATCCCAGAATACGATTGTTGGTGAATCAGTGTTGTTTCGATAATTAAAGCATAGAAGATTGCCGAATGGATCTCTAGCAAAAGGATATATTTTGTCAGGTAATCTATCTTTCGTATTATTATATGTTTCTAGAAATGAATATTTTCTATCAGAATCTAAGGTTAAAAGATTATTAAGTGAATTTTCATCTTGATTTGGAATATTAAATGTATCTGGCGTTGGATATCCACCATCATATTCTTGTACACACTCAAGAAAATCATTAGGAAATTTAATATTTAACGAATTCCCCGAAAGAATTCTCCTTCCTCAAGCGTGTGAAGGGCGTAGCCCAACGGTAGGTGGGAGATGCATTTCGGTTTGGCATAGCCCAAAACTTTTGATAAACTAGCTATATGAAGTTCTTTGATAACTTGATATATGAGGTTGCAGGAAGAAAATTGAGTGCGAAAACCAAGCCATTCGGTTCCTGCGTAAAATATCAACCGTACCAAAAGAGCGTCCAAGCGTTGGACATCTAGGGGTGGAACACCCCAAAGTAACGCTCAGGGAGACGAAAGGTTACTTTCGTCGTGGAACTGAGAAGCTCCCACTTCAAGCTTTGCTAGGTGGCGAGTAGTTCACGTATTGTTCTAATTGTTTAATTTGGTCATCTGTTACTCTTTTTTCATTTACATTAATCCATGTAATGTGACTCACGGCTAAGTACCTCCCTATTTATCGCTATCTTTTCCCAAAATTTTATATCCACCTGTATGACCAGTATCATGATGAGTCTGATAATCTACAAGTTGCATCCTTCCAGTGTCTTGATGATGATGCCATGTATAATGCTCTGGAGTTTTTCCTATTTTAAATAATTGAATTTCTTCATCCGTAAATTTTAAAGCCAATTCAGTATTTTCATAATCTATTAGTTTAGGATTTTAAAAATACTTTAGTTTACTATAACCTAAATATGTATACTATATTTCTTGTTTTTTCATAATTTATTATAGTTTGATATGCTGTTTTTTATTATGTAAATTTCAAATAAAGCTTGTATGCTTTTTGATGTATTCCGCGATATATGTCTGCCCGAACTCTCTAGCATTCTCATAGGCCTACCAAGTTCCAAATGAAGTCTTTGTATTTATAATCCTGGGATCCTTACCTCTCATTTCTTTCTTTACACTTTTTTCAACTTAAATAAAACGCTCTTAAAATTATCTGTTATCTTTCCCTCTATTTTCTATATTATATATATAAACCCTTTTTTGTAATTACAATGAATTTTTTACGGAACGGACCCAAAAAAACGACCTCTCAAATTCATCTGTAAACAACATTGTCATCTTAGGTAATGTATTTATACCTGATAGTTAAAAAGTCTCTTAAAAATAAAAATAGACCACTTAGAACGTTTTTGTGTTTTTTAGAGGTCTATTCTCACTAGAATTTCTATTCTTCTATGTCTTCTTTTACTTCTGCGGATAAAATGTCTTCAGCAAACTTCTTGTAGCCATTATATCCTTTCTTTGCAGCCTTTTTCTTTATTGCTTCTACTACCTTTTCATCAAGATATAGACTTAAATGCTGCTTTTTTTCTTTCGACTCCTCTTTTGATCTATTTTCAATTCTTTCTTTGAAAATTTCCAGATCGTTTTTTAAGTACAATCGTTCAGTAGATTTCCCTTTAGCAATCTCTTTAAAGGGCAATATCCCATCTTTAGCTGCATTATGAACGTAAGTCTTAGATTTATTTAGAAATACAGCCGCTTCTTTTAATGTTAAAGAGTCTTTGTATAATTCCTCTAACCTTTTTACATCTTCTTGCTCAAAACGATATCCACCATCTGCTTTCCAGGTATCCAGATTGATAGGTTCGATGTGTTTATACTTAATTAAATAGCCTAATTGATTTTTTGTTAAACCTACCCTATCGCATACCTCTTCTAAAGATAAATAGTCCATTTCTCACCTCATCCGAAACTTTCATTCTAGCTGTTGTTTAAATTTTCTTAGTTGATACTTTGTTAAACCTGTTTCTTTTACTACATCTGTGATTGAGTACTCCTTATACTGCAGATACTTAAATGGATTTTCCATATAACGTTCTCGTACCTTATTAAATGTACTCTTTTTCGATAAAGAATTCAATTTCTCTCCTTTCTCTCGGATGGAATCGAAAATGGGACAACCTTTGCAATGTTTATAGTTTCTTTGTTTTGCCTGTTCTTGCTCATCTGTACAATTCACTGATAGGTTGTTCAGAGGGCAAATTGAACAATGGGTATCTTCTAAATTATAGATTTCATGTAAAATTTTCCGACGAAGATTAGTCAAAAAAATCTCCTCCTACCGCACTTGGATTGAAATGTACAAAAAAACAAATTAAACATTTCCATTATACATCAGCTAAACAGAAACGTTAAATATTAAGGTAAAAATATATATTTAAACATTTCATTTTATACCACAATAAATAACGCATTTATTGTGGTATAATTAGAATCATAAAAATTTATATACAAATTATTTGTTTAATATTTCATTCTACTAAAGGTTGTGTTTAAATTTGAATATTATAAATTACGAACATAGTAACCAACTTGTAAAATCAAAATCAGATTTTTTTGATAGCAGTCATTTTGAAAAAATTATGGGTATGGGCATCAGGAATATTGACTATTCTAAATTAAGTGAAGAATCATTGGTTTATTTATTTCTACACGATGAACCTTCTTTAACGAAAAAAAGAAGTGAACGAACAAAAAAGATTTATCTGCATGATTTGTCTCATTTTCTTCGCTACATAAAAGAAACAATCGGAACAATTCACGATTTATCCCATAATGAGATGGAAATCTACTTCTATCAACTAAGTAAGAAGTATGCTGCCACTACATTACGTCGAAAGAAAACGGTAGTCCAGCAGTTTCTAAAATACGTTTATGATAACACGGGTCTCTCAGATGACTATAGTAGTCGTCTCAAAAAAGTATCTGTAAAAAAAGAAGATCTGGTCAATCGTGACCTCTTTCCTGAAGAAGTAAATGAAATACTAGATGCACTGAAGAAAACAAGTTTCTTTATGTATACATTGTTTTTCCTTCTTACGACTACTGGACTCCGGATTGAGGAAGTTGCAAACGCAAAATGGGCAGATCTTGTATTCCATTCCTCATTAAATGCTTATCTCTTGCGTGTAGTTGGGAAAGGAAATAAAGCCAGGGAAGTTCGTATTTTTGAAGATGTACTCGACGATATCTGTCGCCTTCGTCAATTGCGTAAACAAACAAGTGAATTGGACGCCTCTAGTACATCTGCTTTTCTACCTAAAGCCGATGGCTCTTACTATAGGGCCGACTACTTATCAAAATATGTAGCAGAAAAGATTGAAGAAACAAACTTACCATTTTTACGTTACCGAAAGGATAGAATTACCCCCCATACCTGCAGACATTTCTTTGCGAATCATTTGATGGGAAAAGGTGTCGAACTTAAGAAAATACGTGACTATTTAGGACACGAATCTATTATGACGACGGAACGCTATTTAAGGGAACGTACAAGACGTCAAAACTTGGCCACAATAGATATAGGAAATTCATTGTTTTAGTAAACATATATAATAGGAAGATTCTCGATTTGATGTATCGATTTCTTCCTATTTTTTCGCGTATAGAATTATAAATGGCTTTCTATTATCACAACATTAAGACTAACTATTACAAATAAAAATAATTTATGACTTATTATAAGTCATAAGGATGCAATTTAACTTTTCTGTTTTACACTAACGTTATAAATCAGAAAGGAAATGTGATGATATGTCTCAACTAAGTAAGCGACTTGCTGAGTTGAGAAAAAACAGGGGTATACTCAATTCGATGTAGCATATCGCCTGAATATCGCACGTACCACATATGCCAATTGGGAATATGGAAAAACTGACCCAGACGCAGATTCAATCATGAGTATTGCAGACTTATACAATGTATCCATTAATGAATTGTTTGGACGAAACGCACCTCTAGAAAGTAAATTAGAATCAATTAAAGTAGCAGCGTCAGATCTATCCCCTAAAAAACAACAGGAAGTTTTTGATGTTCTTATTGATTATACTAATTTCATTAAAAAACATTTCACTAAATGAATTTAAATTTTTCGTATAGCACCTTTTATAGGTTCTGGTGCAAAAACTTCAAAATATCTAAAAAAAGTCTTTCAGACTTGGACATACTGATATTATTACTCTAAAAAAGGATGTGATTGGTATGGAAAAGCAAAATCTATTCAAGTGGAAACATTATCAACCGAATGTTATTTTATTAACCGTGAGATGGTACCTACGGTACAACCTCAGTTTTCGTGATTTAGTCGAAATGATGGAAGAACGCGGGCTATCCCTGGCTCATACAACTATCATGCGATGGGTTCATCAATATGGTCCCGAATTAGATAAGCGAGTACGACGTCATCTTAAGTCAACCAATGATTCTTGGCGAGTCGATGAGACGTATGTGAAAGTCAAAGGTCAATGGATGTACCTATATCGTGCTGTTGATTCAAAAGGATATACAATTGATTTTCATTTAAGCAAAACAAGAGATCATAGGGCTGCAAAGCGTTTTTTCAAGAAAGCTTTGCAGTCTTTTCATGTTTCAAAGCCCCGTGTGATTACAGTGGACAAAAACCCGGCCTATCCTATAGCGATTGAAGAGTTGAAGACAGAGAAAAAGATGCCTGTGGGCATCCAAATAAGGCAGGTAAAATACCTTAATAGCATTGTAGAGAAAGATCATCGTTTTATTAAAAAGAGAGTTCATTCAATGCTAGGATTGAAATCTTTTCGTACAGCTAAATCTATTCTTTCAGGAATAGAAGCGATGCATATCATTAAAAAAGGCCAACTTATTTTACGGGAAAAGTCTGTCAAAAATGAAGTGAAGTTTATTCATCAACTATTCGGAATGGCTGCATAAGAATAGATTCCATTAGGAATCTATATACCTCTTTCAAATAAATACAATCTTTGCACCAGAACCGTTTCAAATCTATTTCACCCCTTATCTTTCCTTAACAAAAAACAAGACGTCACCCAGATTACAGTAACGCCTACGATAATTGCTATAAACTTAATCAAACTCATTTATCCTTACACTATTTATTTCTTTGCCTCCATACCCCATTCTCTTTACGATAAGTATTCTTACCATTCATGAAGTCAGCTGTATTATCAGGAATGCTATATTTCTTATTCTTTTTCTTAGCCTTCTTCTTCAGCCTCTTCTCTTCTTGAACAGCTTGCAAGTCCGCCTTCCATTGTATCAACAAATCCTTTTCACGTCGCATCGAATTTGTACCCCTTGGATTAAAATGTACATCATATAATTAGATTCTACCTATTTATATAATTATTTAATTCAAATGTCCATTTTGTACAAAATAAAAGAGCACCCATAATCGATAGGTGCTCAAATATATGAAGTGGGGCAACCCCATACTCCAATATATGCTTGTCCTTATTAAAAGGTGCAAAATAAAAAGAGTACCCGTCATTAGGTACCCTTCAACAAATAAGTATGGTGCCCCAAGTTTCACCTCATATGATAACTCGTCACGAATTCATCATATGCTTGTCTTATTAGAATGTTCACTGTTTTAATGTGTAATTTCTATATAACAAAGAAAAAAGCACCCGTTTTGGATGCTTAATGTATACTAATATTAATATTGAATAGCTCTATTGATAGACTTTCTAGAACAATGAATATACTAGCTGAAGCTGATCTATATCCAATATTATTTCCTGTAACATTAATAGTAATCTCCGCTAAATGGGTTTGCACATCATCTTTTTCAAAAATTTTATCTTCAACCTTTTCAATTATTGCTACATTATCTACTTCTTTAAAAGTTTTCAGCAATTTTGTTTCTAATAAAGTAAAATCAAAATTTTCATCTTTAACTACATCAAATTTAATCTTCATTTTTATTTCCCCATTTTTAACCAGTTAATATATTTATATCAGTATAATTATATATACTTTTATTATATAATTCAAAAGTTATGTTTTATAAAACTCCCCATAGTTCACATATTTAATAGAGAGAAATAAAAAAACAAATGGCAAAAGTTCCTCTTCCAAGGTCAAGATAACTCCCAACCTTCTCCAAGTCACCGCAACACTATATATTAGCTACACGCTTCACATTTGGTTAGTTCGGTGACTTGGAGAAGACTAAGAATCTTCTTGTTTATACTCCGTAGAGTCGGCTACTTAATGTCATTTTCGCCAATTTCCTTTACACAACGTTGAAAGAATTTATATCAAGACGCGTGTATTTCTTCCTGCACCTTGTTTGAACCAGTACATTAGACGGAGGGGAAGGTTCCATTGTACTTGCTCAAACAAAGAGCCGAAGCTCCTTGCTCTCGTTTTGGTCATTAATAAGAATCGTGAGTAATTACTAATGAGCGAGATCACGTATACAACTTTGTACCAGAAACGCGATGTTCATTCAATCAAGAACAACCACCCCATTTCCATTTTCAAGAACCGACATAACAGAGTAATAGACTTATATTCATTATCAACCCAGAGGACGAATTCCGAGCTGAATAGTAAATATAAATAATTTCGGGAAGCTCTTATTCCCTCTAGCCTCCGCGTCACCGAGTAACGTTATTATAATGGGAACGCTATCCCCAAAACGTATTCTCTTTCCAAAGAACTGTTTATAGGAATAGCTTATAATCTAATAAATTTAGTTTATAAAGAGCTTGGTGTCACAAATATGCGATTGACTATTACATCAGATAATATCAAATTAGAAATTAAACCCTTCGTATTACAAGTAGAGCCATTGCAATTTCAAGAAGAGATTAAATACTTACATTCTCATATGAAATCCGGCACGATCCTTCCACATGTAGAAGGGATTTATTTTAAAAGTAATGTAGAGCCATTAACTTTTCATGCGGATCATGAATTTAAACAAAAAGTAGTTCAAATGGCCGCGGATGCTGGTATGGGCCAAGAAGAATTCTTATTGCAAGCTATAAAATCTTATATGAGAAATTTAGAACAACAGTAAATATTTATTAATAATAAGAAGCGTAGAAAATAAATCTTTCTACGCTTTTTTAGATTTATAAATTTCAAATTAATTTTCTTTATAGGGTAACACCAACATGCCCATCAACTTAAGAAGAATAAACACCCCTAAAATAAAAAAATGAGCTGACTTCTCAAAATAACTAACGATAGAGAATGAAAATTTTCATTTTGGGGTTATTTCAAAGTCTTAACTTAATAGCAATGTGACACTACCTCTAGTAGACATACAATTTCAGAAACACGCTCTTACAGATATTTAAATCCTATATGAACTGCTTATTCCATTCTGATTTTCTTTTAACTACTACATAACTTTTTATATACGATTATCATGGCAGAAGTTTATTGGAAAATGATCATTCTCATTATAAGCTTTAAATTCATAACCTTTTTCTTTTAAACCCTTTTATGATCGCTAGGACTTCAGCAATTGATTGTGGATGGATATCATGCATTAGAACCATTTTTTTGAAAATGTTGCGTCTACTAATACATTTTGAACAATCTTTGCGACTGCCGTGTTAACCGGTATTTCATTATATTTCTAATCTAAAGAGTCAATTGTCCAATCCCATACTTTTAAATTATTACTGACTACTTCACTTCTAAGTGATTCATTTAATCCTGACATCAATCCATAAGGTGGAAGCGTTACTTTTGGTGATCTTCCAATGACATTTCTAATTTAAGATTAATCCTCTTTCATTTTCTTAACATATTCTTGATTGGTGTATAACCATTTTAAATCATGTTTTATGCTATGTATGCCAATATAATGCCCTATATATGTTCTCGCTTTACCAAATCAGGGAACTTTTTCACATTATCTCCAGTTTTAAAAATGTAACTTTCACATTATTTTTCTTTCATTCCCATTAAACGTTTTGGTATAATTTTTTCTAAATTATTTTTAGAAAGGTTACTTACCTCTAGCTACTTCCTAAATATTATTCCTTATTTACTAATCTGCTTATGATTTTTTCAAACTTTGTAACAAAATCTTCTCGTTCATAAAAAATGATAAAACAAATATTATTATGAATGCTGTTAAAGACATAAGGGGAATTGTTATAAACCCTCCCCACTTACCATAGATTGTTAGGCAGCTACTTGTAACACTACAAAAGCTACTTTTCTGTTGAGTAAATTGAATATAATTATGGTAAGAAGAAATAACTATACCTATTCCTGAAAAATAACGAAGGTAATATTTTACATTCTTATCATTAATTAGTATTGAAATGAACATTAATAAAGGTATTGGATACATTAAAATTCTTTGATACCAACATAGACTGCAAGGAACGTAGCCCTTTACTTCACTAAAATATAAACTCCCTATTGTTGCTACTATTGAAACAAGAAAAGAAAAATACACCATATATTTACCCCTTTAAAAGATTAAATTGATTTAAAGTAAATTTATTCTACTAAAAATGACTTTAATTCAGCTTTAGATTGAACTCCCTCTATTCGATTGATTTCTTCCCCATTTTTATAATTTAGTAGAGTTGGTGTTTTTTGGATATTATTTTTTTTCAAAAATTCAATATCCATGTTTTCTTCAGATTCCATATTTATAGCAAATACCTTTTTTTTATCTTCTTTAATCACTTCATTTAAGAATGGCTTAGTAGTTTGGCAGGCTGTACAGCTAGTTTTGTAAACATATATATAAAAATTATCTTTCGAGTGTATTTTATCTTTATATTCTTTTATATAAATGTTTTTATAATTAGGTTTTTCTAAGTCTTTTGAAGTAAATATAAAAAAAAGCGAACCAATACTTAGTAGAATAATGAAAGTAGAAAACATGATCTTTTTTGACATTTTCTTCACCTCTAATTTAATTGTTTCTCAAATTCTTTTTGTATTTTGAGTATAGATTTTTCTTTAAAAACATATTTCTTATCATATTTAGTTATATACTCAGGATTATGAGTAATAAAAATTATTATTGCATTTAAATCTAATAAAGCATCATAAATTTTTATGAAGTTATCAGGATCCACATTACTAAGCGATTCATCTAAAAGCAGAACACTTGGTTTATGGAGAATCGCTCTTGCAAGGCATAATCGTTGTTTTTGTCCAGTAGACAAATTGGAATTACTATCATTTATTACAAAATTAAATTCTTTAGGAAGTGAAGTGATTACATCATAAATGTGTGCAATTTTGCAAGCTTTTATTATTTCATCTTCAGAAAAATTTTCACCCATACATAGATTTTCTTTAATTGTATTTTTGAAAAGAAATGGATTTTCATTTAAATATATAAGTTCTTTTCTTAAACTATTATCATTAACTTCATTAATATCAATACCATTAATATATATTTGCGATGGGCTAGTTTGATAAAGTTTGTTTAATAATTTTGAAAACGTAGTTTTTCCTGAACCACTTTCGCCAATTAAGATAACTTTTTCATTATCAAAAATATTCATGTTAACATTTTTAATAATACAGTGATCATTAATATGAAAGTTTAAATTTTGTATAGATATGTCTTTAATCCTTGTAATATCTGTCTGATGTTTGTTTTGAACTACTGGATAATTTATTACATCCGTTAACCTTTCCTTAGCCACTAATGATTTTTGAATTTCTCCTTGTAATTCAATTAAGCCTGTCAAGGAGCTTAGCATAAACATAGTTAACGAATTTATAAAAAGTAAATCCCCTAATGACATAGTATCCGCCATAATCTGTTTAGCACCAACATATAATAATATGATGGAAAATGAAGTTTGAACAAGTTTTTTAAGTCCATTATTATTCGTTATTGTAACTGCTTCTTTTAACGCCGAATTAAGTTCTCTATTAAATACTTTGTTAAATACAGAGAAAAAATATTCTTTCTTGTTTAAAGAATAAATATTAGGCATATTTTTTATAAATTGTATTAAAAAAGATTGTGTATCAGCATTCTTACTCATAGAATCTTTATTTCTTCTTTGGAGGATATCATAATACATTAAAGTAACCGCTATCAGAATTAATGTTAAAATAAAAACTGTAAAAAAAAGCAAAATATTAATACTATAAAGGACAAATCCAATTCCTAAAAAAATTACAGTATTTAATATGACTGAAACAAAGGCTACATTTAATAAATTTCTAATATAATAAATATCATTGAATCGCGATATAATGTCACCATCATCCCTATTTTCAAAAAAAATAATAGGTAATTTTAATATTTTCCGAAAAAATTCTTTCGATATAGATTGATCTAATTTTATTGAGGCTTTATTAATTATGTAAGTTCTTAGATAATCAAATATATTACTTAAAAAATTTATTCCTAAAAAAATTAAAACGAATTCTAACAGTAGGTAATCATAACTATGGGGAATTATCTGATCTATTACAAGTTTAAAGAAGAACGAATTACTAATAGAAAACAACACAAACAAAATAGATAAAAATAAGACAAACGAGATACTTAATTTATTATTTTTTATTAATTCCTTCAAGAAGTTCTGATGATAACCTGTTTTTTCAACAGAACTACTGTTTTTAGATTCAATTAAAAGAAATATGCCTGTAGTATGTTTTTTAAATTCCTCAATAGTAATTTTAGATATTTTGTCATTGCTCGGATCACTTATTACTAATTTATTTTTCTTTCTTTTATAAATAATTATATAGTGACCTTCATAAGATTGGTTGACCTCTTTATTTATTAAAGCTATACAAGGTCCTTCAATATGTTTTAATGCTTCTGCAATGTCTTCTTTATTTATCTCAACAGCTTTACATGAAAAATGATTAACTTGACTGAATAACAATATCAAATCTTTTAAATTAAATCCGTTCTTATAAACAACTTGATCCCTAAGATAATTAATACCATGATGCAAATGATAATATTTAAAAATAGATGCTACACAAGCAATTCCACAATCATATTCTTCTTGTTGTTTTGTATGTATGTATTTCATTTTCTATCACCTTTACAGAATATTAGGATTTTAAATTCAAGAAGTGCATATTATATAGCAACAGATTCCAAAATACTTCTTCTCTAAATAGATTTTGGAATCTGTTATAGAATATTTTAAAAAGGATTTAAGTCAATATGTATGAATAAATGAAAATTCAGATTATTATTCTACTATTATACTGACTTTTATAATTTTTGAGATTACTACAAATATTACAATGAAACAAAATTCATTTTATACATTATTTACACTCTGGATAGCAAAACTGGTCAAATATTTTATATACCTTAACATTTTAATATACATTAATTTAATAGGAGCAAAACTTATTCCATAAATCGCATGATTTTATATCATTGCGTTGACACAACACTAGTAACGCCTTACAATTTGGTCCTGCTCCTCCACCATCATGTATTACTGATTCATTTTTAGGATTAATGCCTCCAACATGTTTTGTTAATTCTTCTGTTTTTAGTTCACGCATAAGTTTATTCATCTGTATTCCTCCTTCAAGGTTTTTTTGTTACAATAATTACAATATAATACTATTTTTGGGATGTCAATAGTGATATTTAAATTTTAAGAATATTCTAATGTTCAGAATTCATTACTAATCTCGGTTTATAAAAAACAAAAATTAAATTAATTCCCATTAAAAAGGATATTCGATAGTAGTAGTTGAAAAACATATAAAAAGGAATACATTGAGGTAGCCTTACCATACTTTTTTCATTAACTATAAATACTACACTCTATAATATTTATTAACAAAATCTACTTAATATTTTCTTATTTTACAACTATACTTAATTAAAACGATAAAAAACCTCTTTTGTATTAATAGATTCACAAAAGAGATTCTTATTTTAATAAATTATCTTACAAGTTACTAGACTAATTTATGCCTTTCATACACTATTCTCGCCCCTAATACATCTATTATCCTTATGTTCACAAAATTTTTGTAATAACCTTTTAGGATTTCAATAAAAATCATCATATAAATACATTCTTTTTTTCGATAGAAAGATTGCAACAAGTTTAATACAGCCCTTTTTCTATCCTAATTTGGTGACTAATTGGATACTGAATGGAGTAAATTTTTTCAAGTTTTAAAAGCTTTCTTTGCTTTTGTTTCCAAATCATTATCCATGTATTTAACAGCTTGTACACCAATTCATCAAAAAAGCCTCCGCAAAGAATAAAAGTTCCGCTTCCCTGTATACCACCAAATAATTGCAAAATAAATTACCCATTGAAATGCCGATTAATGAATATATTACTTAGAAAAATGAGATGCATATTAAAATTTCGACTGACATTCTTTTAACATTGAGCCTTCGAATGTTTCCAATCCCAGTTAAAAAGGACTTAGGAAAAGTCCTTACCAATTTATTAATCAGTAAACCACTGCCTGTACTTATATAAATTCCTTGCAACCATCTTGTTGTTTTTGCACCTGCCCCTTTTTCAAACATATTTTTCAACTCTCTACTTTATGTCTTGAATAATATTATCTATACATTTCCTAACAATATTATTTGGAAAGCGATTTGACATAGCACATATAGAAAGTTTGTAATTAGAATCTATTGGATATTGTGTAAAGAAATAAGAAGCATTAATAATATCTTGTTCTACTATAATATCTTCTTTACTATTTTTTTTAATTGTAAATGAATCAAGAGGAATAGAGAGGCCTTTCCCTAAAGCTTTTATGTAACTTTCTTTTAATGTCCATATATCATAAAAATGATTTATTCTTTCAGTATATGGCTTAGCATTTAAATTTTTCACTTCCATAGCAGAGAAGAATTGTGAAACGAAATTTAATTTTATATTATGTATCTCCTCAACATCTATTCCCACAGGTGCATTATCAGTAATACCTACAATCCAATCACCTGAATGTGAAATATTAAAAAAAAATCACTTTTTCCTTTCCAATACGGTTTACCATATTTGTTATACTCATATTCAATATTTTGATTTAGGACTTTATATTTCTTACAAATTATAGATCTTATTAAGACATCACCTAACAACGATCTATAAGAATCTTCTTTGTTTACATAACTCTCTATTTTTCTTCTTTTATCTGCAGACACTATTTTTATTAAAATATTATATCTATTTTCATCTATAACTCGTGGCTTTTTTATTGCATATACACTAATCATCTTAGTCATTATCTCACTTTCTCAGTTGGATTTAATTTATATACTAAAACTATCCTAATGGTAGAAGAAGCTAAAAGATTAATTACTTAATGCTCTTACTAATAATACATGTATACCAAAACACTTCATACTATTCTAAAAATTTAATATACTTAAAAACTACATTTTTATTTTAATACATTCGACTATCGAATTACCACAATAATATATTTTCATATATTCTAGGAGAGTATACGATATTTTGTTTAAATAAATAGAATCGAAAAAAAGGAAGAACATTTCTTGATAGAATTGAGTTACCACACAAAATTCAAAGAAAAGAGATTTTCCCACGAAACAGTTTACATCAGAATTCATCGAAGCACTAGCCCAAAAAGAGATATTACGGACATTGTTTGTAAGTACTTAGAAAAAGCACTAAACACATTACCAGCAACAAAATTAACTATATTTTTAAACTAAGAAAAACATGCTCGCACCGGCTTCAATTCAAATAATTCACGTAATGGTTCATATTCTGGAACATTTCACACAGATTACGGGGATTTAAACAACCGACAGTCGCACCATATCAGCGCTTAATTAATACGCTAGAAGCGACAGTTATTCATCTCTTCCATAATCTCAATTATTATGACAGAAATCGCGCATTTAATTGAGATTATGTACGATCATTATTACACACTTCAAGCAATCTGAAACAAGACAAATATCGTGTCTAAACAAATAGAGGCTTTTAATCAACGTTCTTTACATGCACGTGTGTATGTAAAGGTAACATATTTCCCTCTGTGAAACCGCGGCAAAAGAAACTGTATACATCGCTGTTTAAATTTGTGAGAATAGCCCAGCCCAAAAGAAGTGCTTGCCTAACTGAGTCATCTTTTAACTGGTAAAAGCCCTTAGAAGAGCTAAAAGACCATGGTGTAGAGAACATACTTCTGTTTATTTCAGAAATCTTAAAAGATAGGACAGATGCTATCTCAAACGTGTTTAATCCATGTCGTACACAATTTATCGCACAAAGTTCGATTAGAAGAACGTCAAGTAGTGTATGCGAATTTCAAAACAGTTTATAAAGTCGCTTGTCAGAAATCTAGTCAGGAAGCACTTGATGTTTACTGTTCAAAATGGCCAAAAACCTATCCAAAAGTGGTGAAATCAATGCAAATAAATCAACACTTATTGAAGTTTTACAGCTTCTCAAAGTATATTTTTAGCAGTATTTATTCGATGAATTTAATCGAGTTTTTTAATAAACAGATCAAAAAAAGACAAAGCGTAAAGAACAATTTCCAAATGAAGAATCAATGGGATGCTTCCTAGTCTCGTAATTTGAGGACTATAATCAACTCTTCAAACAAAGTTTTTTTACTAAGAGTGACATTTTATCTGAAAAGGGCGAAAGGGAACTTATACAAAAATATTTTTGCTCCCCGCGAATTAACAAATTTATTTTAATTTTTAATAATTATATATTAACCTTACAAATACTAGTACCTATCCTTCATATTGGTGTTATCCGTTTTACAAATCCCTTAATCCCCATCCTCCCTATGACAAATAAAATAGCTTATTATTTATTAATTCTCCACACTTAAAACCTTGATTTTAAAATACAATTTCATTATTTAGTATTTATCAAATCTATTTTTTTCGAATGTAATTATCACAATCTTAAGGGATTTTCCAAAAATCAATTGAAGAAGTACTCCATTTATAATGCTTATACTAATTAAAATATCATATTAAGTTAGCTTATAATAGTCTGATTAAATTACGAACCCTAACAAATATAAAGATTCTAGCTTTATGTATAATCATTCTCAAAGTTTTTACATAAAGAGACGCGCATAATAATTTCCCTATCGGTATTCTAAATTCAAATAAATTATAGTAATAAATCTTATTATTATAATTTATTTTGTCTATTGACAATTTACTGAAAAATCAGGTATGTTTATGTCAAGAAATACTGACTAGTCAATTGAAAGGAACATGTTTAATGAAACAACAAGATTTATTAATTCTAAATAACTATGAGCAATTGAAGGTATTAAGCGATCCTTTAAGAGTAAAAATTCTTTCCTATTTAATTGAGGAGCCTCTTTCTGGACAACAATTATCTAAAATAATTGGTTTATCTCGATCGAAAATCCATTATTACTTACGTGATTTGGAAAAAAACAAATTGATTCAACTAGTAGAAGAGAATAAAAAAAGGAATATGACTCAAAAAATATATCAAGCAGTAGCTAAAAGTTTTATTCCATCTAACGACCTCTTGCCGTTTTCTTCAGAATATGGAAAAAGCCGTAGGCTGGTAACAATTGCAACTTTAAATCGCGCGAAAGAGCGCGCTTTGGCAGCTCCTGAAAGCGCATTTATAACAACTTCTGAAAAACCAAACGAATGGTGTAGAGTATCAAGTCAATTAGAAGTGAGAACAACTAAAGAACATTTTGAAGCATGGGTTGCGAAATATCATACTCTATTAAAAGAGCTTGAGGACATTAATGATTTAGAGCAATGTGATGCTAAGTGGTTCTATGTAGCAACAGTTGGCTTCCAAATTGATAAACCGTATTTTAAAGGAGATGACTAAAAGTGAGTGAACCTGTTCTACAAAAAACAAAAGTTAAGATAAAAGATACCTCATTGATAAAAGAACGCTCTTTCGTTTTACTTTGGATTGGTACGTTTTTTACTGGGTTAAGTTTTAGCATGTTTTATTTTGCTGAAGCCTGGTATGTAGTAAAGATGTTAAATTTAGAATCTTCGTTAGGAATCATTTATATTGCAGGTGCCATTCCTAGGATTATATTTATGTTGCTAGGTGGCGTATTAGCTGATAAAGTGAGCCAATCCAAAGTTATGTTCTTTTCAGATTTTACGAAATCACTAATTGTTGGAGCACTTGTCATTTTATTAATGTTAACAGGTGAAATACATTTATGGACTTTAATCTTTTTTGCATTAATTTTTGGCGTACTAGATGCTTTTTTTTGGCCAGCTTCGAGTTCAATTATTCCTGCAATTGTTCCCAAAAACTCACTAACAAGAGCTAATTCAATTATTCAGACTACTAGCCAATGCACTTCTATTTTTGGACCAATGGTAAGCGGCATTATTATTGTAAACTTTGACTATACAGGCATTTTTGGATTG
The DNA here is from genome assembly GCF_038003645.1 of Bacillus sp. FSL E2-0195. Classification (NCBI taxonomy): domain Bacteria; kingdom Bacillati; phylum Bacillota; class Bacilli; order Caryophanales; family Bacillaceae; genus Bacillus; species Bacillus sp. FSL E2-0195. The sequence goes on from NZ_JBBOPN010000002.1 coordinate 456,347, forward strand.
GTTGCTAGCTTTTTATTACTAGGGAGTATTTTTGTATTATTCATTAAGATTGATAGCAAAAATACTAATATAGAAAATAAGCAGCCAATTCTTCAAAGTTTAAAAGAAGGCATTAGTTATGTACAAAAAAAACCCGTTTTAAAAGCTTTCGTTTTAAAAACTCTATTCTTAAATCTTTTTTTTACAGGTCCATTAACTATTGGTCTCCCTATTTTCGTTAAAAATGTGCTCAAAGGGAATACTTTATATTTTAGCTTACTTGAATCATGTTTAGCTATAGGAATGGTCATTGGATCTGTCATTTTGAGTATATTGAATCTTAAGAAAAAAAGAGGCATTGTAAGTCTTAACTCACAAATGCTACTAGCACTTTGTTTTTTATTGTTTAGCTTTTCTTTTGAATCATGGCAAAGTATTACTATTGCTATTTTTCTAGGAATTTCAATGACTGTTTCCTCCATATGTGCTGTCTCACTTATTCAAACTGAAACAGATTCAGATATGACCGGTAGGGTAATGAGTATTCAAACACTTTCTTCTATGGGGCTTACACCAATCTCATTTGGGTTAACATCATTACTCCTTTCACTTGGAATAAATATACAAATAATTATATTTATCGGGGCGTTATCTTTATTAATATTTACATTTATTCTTTATTTTAAAATACCTATATTACGTGAAGTGGACTAAAGTGTTTGCATTATAAAATTCTAAATTACATCTTAAAAGTTGGAGTCGTCCAGATCTTCTTATCATCGACGAATTAACAACCAATATATTCCATAACAATAAGAACAAGGTGATGCACTTATTGTAACTTCCACTAAATATTTTATTTAGTGGGAAAAATTTGTGAGAGATGAAGTATAAGTTACGGCCATGTTAGCCGATTTTAACATCACGCAACGATATTTTATTTTAAGGGGGATTTATATAGGCTTCGTGTGAAGAAAAAGCTGAAATACAGCCAATAACATTAAACCGCTAATACAGTAGAATTTATTTCTGTTAAAAAAGAGTGAATTTGAATAGGTTATTAACACCCTACATAAAAGCATCATCATTTCTTATTCTTTAAATATTCATATAACATATTTAAAGAATAAGAAATAGACTCCATTTAAAAAAAGATAATATGCTCCCCATGAGGTAGAGAGATAAAAAATAAAATCTGTTTATTTAAGGGGGAGTATTTTCTATGGATCGAATGAAATATTCTAAACTTGAAAAATTGATTATTTTATCTATTTATAAAGATAGCCATCATTCAATAATTAACATTACGGCTATCTTTTCTGTTGATTTCGAATTAAAAAAAAGATATGAAATGAATGGTGAAGATTGTTTAACGCTTAATGTACATCGTTGGATTAAAGTCTGTGATTCGTCGAAAAACAACGCGTTATGTTCCCTCACCCGCACAATATGTCGCTGAAAATCGACTCAATCGTAAGTTTACTGCAAGCAGCCAAATGAAAAATGGGCAACAGGTGTCATCGAGCTTAAATTAGGGAACTGAAAGAATATATATTTAAGCGCCATTTTTAATCTTTACGATGCCTCTATTATTTGTTATGTATCGGGACATTGAAACAATAATTAATTGGTATTTCAAACATTCGAATAAATTATCACTATATTAAAATAATATTAACGTAGTGATTGAAGATATTAATATACATCACATGGGTTTAAGAGAAAAATTGAAAAAAAAATATAATTCATAGTATGTCACGTATAGGAAAATGTATAGATAATGGACCAATGAAATCGTTTTGAGGACCGTTATAGTGTGAAGGGTATTAACTAAAAATTATGAAGCATTACAACAAGCAATAGCTAATTATATCAAATACTACAATAACAAACGTTACCAAGAAAAATTAAGCAGCTTAACCCCATTAGAATACATGGTTCAAGCTGCTTAAAGTATTATTCTTATTTCCACTTTCTACTTGACAGTATGCTGTTCAAATATGAGTCAAAATGAATTGTACCTATTTGAAATAGACCTTTTATAAATTTCGTTATTTTAACACTCTAGTATAAAAAACATTCCATTATCTAAAGAGACTTTTAAAAAATAATTCATTCCAAATCCTTACTTTCAATAAGTTAATCTTTTAATATATCTGAAATAACCTGTAACGCTTGATCTAGATCCTTCTTAGTAATCCCTGCATGTGTTACTGCACGAATACGCCCGTGTCCAAATTCACCTATATTTACTCCTTGTTGATGAGCTTTTTGAACAAAATCATTCAAAGTAAATTTATTTCCTTTTAATTCAAATATAATAATGTTAGTATGAATAGAATTTAAATCAATATTAATACTTGGAATCTTTTTTAAACCTTCTGCAAAGTATTGAGCATTTGTATGATCCTCTGCCAATCGATCTACCATTTCGTTAAGAGCCACAATCCCTGCTGAAGCTATAATACCAGCTTGACGCATACTTCCTCCCAGCATTTTTCTTATTCTTCGGACTTTTTTAACAAATATTGAACTCCCTACTACAATAGAACCTATTGGAGCTGAAAGACCTTTAGATAAACAGAACTGCACTGAATCAGAAAATTTAGCAATCTCTGAGGGTGATATATTTAATGCTACTGCCGCATTAAATATCCGAGCACCATCCATATGAAGAGGAATACCTTTATGTTGAGTATAGGCATAAAGTTCTTCTAAATACTCAAGTGGCAACACTGCACCACCACAACGATTTTGAGGATTTTCAATACAAACTAATGAGGGTAAAGCAAACTGAGGATCCTCTAGATCATCTGGAAATGCCTTTTCTAAATCGTTAATTAATAAACGCCCGTCTCTCTGTGTCTGAATCGGTTCATAGACAATACCTCCACAAATGGTTGCACCACCAGCTTCATATATATATATATCTGATTCATTACCAACTATAGCTTTAGTCCCACGGGGACAATGTGCCATAAGTGTCGCTAGATTTGCCATGGTCCCACTAGGCATAAAACACCCTGCCTCTTTATTTAATATTCTAGCTGCTAATTTTTCCAATTCATGAACAGTTGGATCCTCACCATAAATATCATCTCCTAAAACTGCATTCGACATTGTTTTTAGCATTTTGTCAGTTGGTAAAGTAAATGTATCACTTCTTAATTCTATCATTTTAATCGCTCCTTTTTAATTTCCTACCATTATTTCTAGTTTTTCTATAGATTTATTAAGTCGTGCTTCCGTTTCTTCATACGAATTTCCTTCAACTATTACATAACCTAGTCGATCATAGGCATTTTTTGGTGAGATAACCTTATCCCCTCGATTAATATTAATATTGACTTGGTTGACACCTTGAAGTGTTCTAACTTTTTCAATACCCCTAATATCATTTAATATTCCATCTAAATCAGAAACTATAAATTTAATTCCAGCATATTTCTGATAATTTAATATTGGTTCTTTATATTTCCCTACTGCCAATAGTAGTTGATATTCTAACATATCAATTCCTGTAGAAATTTGAATAAGTTTGGGTATCATTCCTCCAGCAAGCCTTGCATTAATTTCTATAATAGCGCAACCCTGAGGAGTAAGCTTGACCTCTGTATGAGTTGGTCCATTAGTTATTCCTACTGCTTTAAGTGCGTCTTCAACAGTGTTTTGAATTTTCCGAGTAACATCAATTGGTAACTTTGCTGGAAACACATGTTGATGCTCCACGAAGTGTGGAAATCCTATCAATTTTTTTTCAGTAATACCAACGCATATCCCCTTTCCCTCAAAAGAAAATATTTCAACACTATACTCTGGAGCATCAATAAATTCTTCTAAAAGGACTGTCTGTGCTGTTGCTTGTCCACGGGAATTCTTTTTCCATGATAAAATTTCTAAGGTTTGCTCTTTAACCTCTGCAACAGTTTTACAGAATCGTACTCCATTTGAACCACTATCATCAACTGGTTTTACAATACAAGGAAGACCAATAATATTAAGAGATTTATTTATATCTGAAATAGAAGTAACTTCTTCAAATTTTGGTTGCCTAACTTTACCCTCTTTTAAACACTTTCTTGTTTCTAGCTTATTTCGACAGTTACGTATCGCTTGTACAGAATTCCTAGGTAGACTATATTTATGCGCTAATTCAGATACAATTTCTAAATAAAATTCACTGGTGGTAGTAATACCTTGAATTTTATCTACTTCTAAATTATTATTTATAGTTTCGTATAAAATTTCAATGTTATTCGTATCACAGGTGAATATTGAACATTCTGCCTTTTCTAGGCCAATATATCGATCTGGATTATTAGTAATAAAGACAGGTGAAAAACCACATAATTTAGCTTTATTTAAAGCTAGCATCCCAGTCCCCGTTGTATTAGCTTCAATAAATACAAGTATGTTCTGCATTTCTTGCTTCTCCTTTCAAGGTTGCAAAAGACCATGATTTTACTACTGAACCATATGGTACTTCGCCTGGATTAACTGGTAACGAAAATACATCAATGTCTTTATCCTTCAAATATTTATCATTAAAAATAGTATTAAAATATCTATCACCACGATCAGGAAAAATTGCCACGACTTTTGATTCCTTTGATATTTTATGACTAAACCAACGAGAAACTGCATAAACCGAACCAGAACTATTTCCAGCAAATATTTTTTCTTTATGTGCTAACTCTAATGTTGCAGAAAAAGCTTCTTCATCATTTAACCAATGAATCTCATTGATGATAGAATGTTCTAAATTTGGTGGAATCAAACTATTTCCTAATCCTCCCTGCAAACGATAGGGTTGATCAGGTTGTCCAAATAAGACGCTGCCCACACAATCCACTGCTACAACATGCAAATTAGGATTTTTTTTTCGCAATTCCTTCGCAGTTCCACAAAGTGATCCACCGCTTCCTATTGATCCTATTAATACATCCACATGATGTAAATCCCCAATAAGCTCATTTGCTAATTCGCTATAAGCGTTGGGGTTTTCTGGGTTTTCATATTGACGTGGCCAAAAGGCTCCTGGATAATCTTTCATGAGTTCTTTTAATTTTTCTAAACGGGCACTTTGCCAGCCTTGACTGGTCATTTTTTCTACAATATGTACCTTACACCCCATTGCATTTAATTTCGATAAAGTAATTGGATCAATACGTGGGTCAGTAACAATATGAACTGGATGACCTAAATATGTACCAACTAAAGCAACCCCCAGCGCCATCGTTCCCGAAGAACTTTCAATAATAGGGACACCATCAGGTAATATCCCTTGTTTTTTTGCCTTAATGATTATTTGTTTTGCAACACGATCCTTCATTCCAAATGGATTCATCGACTCAAGTTTGGCATATACTGATCCTATCGAGTCTTGATCTAATTGAAGTTTAACTAACGGTGTCTTACCAATTGCTTGAATAATATTTTCAGCTAGCATACTTTTACCTTCCCTTCTCTTAGTTCCACGATTGGTAAATTGTGAATTTTTTAAATCTTTTACTTATACGTTCAGAAACAGTGTGCAACTGCTCTTTGTACTTCTCATTATCCGGTGAAAGCAGTATCCCTAAGCACGTTCCACTATGTGCCACAACAACTCCAAGGCCACCAACTTCTTCACATATGGAAATCAATTCATTAAGGGACTGTTTAGGTCTGAGTTTTTGATTAAGTATGGCACTTCGAGAAGCTACCTCACCAATAGTAAAGACATCTTGATTTTGAATTGCAGTAGAAATTGTACTTAATAATTCACGATATTCCATTTTATCTTCTGCTGTAAAAGGCTTAACAATTTTATTAAATTCTATAGTGTCTACTTCTCCCCCCTCATCAGTACTTACAATCGTCAGCGGTGGTAAGTTACCAAGGAATTTATGTAACTGTACTTTTTTATGATAAAAAGAAACTGTACCTTCATACATCACACCATCCGATGGTTCAATTTCAGACATAAATATTTGAAGTTGAGCAATAGGAATTTTAATGTCATAACAATCCTCTATTGCTCTAGCAACTGCTACAAGATCAGCTGAAGAGCTTGCTAGCCCTTTACCAGAAGGTATCTCGCAATTAATTACTAAAGTTCCACCCTTGGGAAGGTTATAATAATCAAGAATTCGATTAGCTAACTTCTTAGCCTTAATTTTAAATACAGGAAAAACCTCTATTGTCGATTCCTTTGTTCGAACTGTAAATTTAGCATAAGAAAAGCGAGAAATAGGGAGTGTGACAAGAAAATCTACATCCCCCTCGGGAAGAACACCTTGAAGCAATTCACCAAATGTTCCAAAGGCTATCCCCTCTCCACTTAGGACAGTTTTTATTGTTTTTTCAAGATTATCGCAGACTTTAACAGCCATCACTTCTCACCCTTTACTACAAAAATAGGAATCAATTCTTTCATACGCTTCCTTAATTTGTTTCTGTTGTAGACACCATTGTTTACGTATTTGTTTAATTTGTTCTTCTTGTACTTTAATTAATTTCATGACTTCCTTTGGACTAGTTGCCCCAGCTGTATTCTTTCCAATTAAATTTTGTTGAGGATCGAACGCCTCTCTTATTAAATTTTCAGGAATACCAATCTTATAACCTTGCTCCTGACAAACTTGCTCAAGCAGTTTATAGTTTACTTCTGATGGTTTCAATTGCTCATCCATAACCAGTACAATATAACGCCCCACTATAGCCTGTGCTTCTCGATAAGGAATTCCCTCATGTAGTGTTAAACAATTAGCTAGAGCAAAACCGCCAAAGTAATCATTTATACAAATTTCTTTCATTCGTTCTTCTTTGAATTCTATATTTTCCATTACTGTGGTAAAAATCTTTAATATTGAACGTGTTGTTTTAAATAATGTAATTAGATTACTATTAGCCTCTTTAGAGACTTCGACTAAGTTTGTAAAAGCCGTATTCCTTTGTCCCATAATTAAATCTAAGTAATAAGTAGAAATATGAGCAGTTTTACCACGTATTCTTTCCAGAATAGTGAAATTTTTCTTTTGAGGCATTGCTGATGATATGCCCGAAAGCTGATCCGGAAGATCAATAAATCCATATTCTCCACTGCCCCATTGAATTAAATCTGTTACAAACCTGCTTAAAAAAACACTAAATGTGGAGAGTTCTCCCGCTATTCGTAGGGCCCACTCTCTTGAAGCAACTGATATCAATGCATGATTTTGTATATTATCAAAACCTAGCATTTTGGCCATAGTTTGGCGATCCCAATCAAGTTCTAATCCGGACATCGCACCAGTTCCTAGCGGACTCTTGTTAATTCTATTGTAAATAAATAAGAGATTCTTTAATAATTCAATAACTTGTTCAGTGACTGCCGAAAGATAGAATCCCGGGCTAATTATTTGAGCAGCTTGATAATGAGTATAACCTGGCATTAACATTGAGCTGGTAAGCTCCGATACGTGATGCACAACATCTATAAATTCAAATAAATCTTCAATAATTAAAAATACTTGTTCTCGTGCAAACATTAACTGAGCACATGCCTGAAAATCATTACGACTACGATCCATATGCCAAGCTGGCACTGGTTCTGATATCCTTTGGTTTACAAATTGTTCTATAGCAAATGCTATATCAGACATATTATTAGTTAAATCTGCACATAATGTCTCCTGATTGATTTGATTCAGTAAAGTAAATATTTCATCCACAGATTTTTTTTTTATTAATTTCATACGTTGATATTCTAGCAGCATTACTTTTTCAATTAGTATATATCCATTTAAAAAGTAGTTAATTTCGTAATTAAATTGAGGCTCTAGAATTTCCTTATGTAACAACATACTTGGGTTGCTTTTTATTCTACCTGTAAAGGTATTTTTTTTAAAATTCTCTTGCATCTGCATATCTACCAACCTTCCTAAAATTAATTGAGACCGATATAAGAATTAGCTGCTGTAAGACCATATCGCGAATTACACCGTTAAGTAATTTAATGCTTTCTTTATACTTTCTGCTAAGGTAATAACATGTGGTGGAGTATTTAAATTATGATGGTTTCCTGTTATTTCAAATACATGTAACTTACCTAATGTACGATTAGACCAATCTTGCGATTTAACCAAAGGAAGTGGATCTACAGATGAAGTCTCTGATACCTTATATAAACAAATATCAGAATGTATTTTTCCGATATAAGTATAATTGTCCTTTGCATATGCATTAGATACTGCAACTTGCATCTTTCTTTGAAACGTGATTGGATTCTCTCCTCTTGGTAATTGATTAAGCTCCTGAGCTCGATTCAAAATTAGAGATAATAGTTTTTCTTCATCATAATTTTGAGATACTACATCTTCCAATCCAATTGATGATGCTACCTGACTCAAAACTCGGATATGTGGTGGTTTATTACTAGTACTTATAGTAGTTGGAATAGTATCAATCAAACCTAAAAACTCAACTTTTTCTCCTATCATTTCAAGCTGTCGAGTCATTTCATATGCTACATTACCACCAAATGACCAGCCCGCTAATCGATATGGCCCATGCGGAACAACTTTTTTGATTTCTTTAATATAATGTGTTGCCATAGTTTCAATGCTTTGTAATGGTGTTTCATCAGATTCGTATCCTACTGACTGTAAACCATAAACTTTTTCTTTTTCCCCTAAAGATTTTACCAAGTGAAAATAACCGAATATGCCACCTCCACCGGGATGTATTAGGAAAAGCGGTCTACTTCCCTCTTGTCCCTCTTGAATTGGAACCATACAACTACTATGCGCTATTACTGTTTTACCTCTAAGAAAATCGCATAGCTCTATCACAGTAGGTTTTTTGAATAATATAGCTAGTGGTAAATCAATATCAAAATACTCATTAAATGTAGCTAATAATTCTAAAGCTTTTAAAGAATGTCCACCAAGCTCAAAAAAATTATCAAATATACCTATATTTTTTCTCTGTAATATTTCTTCCCACAGATTAACCATTTTTAACTCTACCTGATCTCGTGGAGCTGCGTAACTATCATTAAGTTCTAGTTTATTGATATTAGTCTTTTTTAATAATCCTCTATCTATTTTCCCATTTATAGTGAGTGGCATAGTATCCAGTTTTTCGAATACAGAAGGTATCATATACTCCGGTAAATATCCCCTTAAATATTCACGCAGCTCATTACTTGATAACACTTGATTTTCTTTAAATGTTATATATGCCACTAAACGTTTATCTTTCGTTTTATCTTCTTGAATTAATACCGCTGTTGAATCTACTACAGGATGTTGAGACAATAATGTCTCAATTTCTCCTAATTCTATTCGATACCCTCTAACCTTAACTTGATCATCCATTCGGCCTAAAAATTCTATATTTCCATCTCCTAAATAACGACCTAAATCTCCTGTTTTATATAACCTTGCTCCTTGTCTTCCACTAAAAGAATCTATAATAAATTTTTCTGTAGTCAATTCAGGCTGATTCAAATATCCACGTGCTACTCCTTCTCCTCCAATATAAATCTCACCTTTTACACCAACTGGTACTTGTTGTAGGTTTTTATCTAATATATAAATTTGCGCATTAGATATAGGACGTCCTATTGGAACTTGTCCACTTATAGACGTATCCGATGAAACTTCGTATGTAGAACATCCAACTACAGTTTCTGTTGGACCATACTCATTTATTAATCGGGTGTTAGGTGCATACTTTCTCCATAATGCAGTATTCTCTTCAAAAAGTGGCTCGCCACCAATTACAATTGTATGTGCCTTTCCAGCAAACTCTTCTGGCTTAAGTTGCTGACTTAAAAGTTTTAAATGTGCTGGTGTTATTTTAAGTAAACTCAAGGACTTACTCCCCTTAATAATTTCACCAAATGCTTCAATATCAGCTGATTCTGGTATTAACATAACCTCTTTCCCTACTAATAATGATGGGAATATACTTGTGATGGTTAAATCAAAGCTAAGAGAAGAATGAACAATCGTTCCTACGCCATGTGTGACGTCATATTCTTTAATACACCAAACAAGATAGTTAGTGAGACTATAGTGTTGTATCATGACACCTTTCGGTCTTCCCGTTGAGCCAGAAGTATAAATAACATATGCCAAATTATTAGATGTTACTCTACTTACAAAGTTATTTTTACTTTCTTGTGAAATTTCTTCCCACTGTCTGTCTAAACAAATTACATTTTCATTCAATTGAGAAAATAAGGGAATTAACTTTTGTTGCGTTAATAAAAGTGACACTTGAGAATCCTTAAGCATATAGGCAATCCGATCCTTCGGATAAGTAGGATCAATTGGGACATACGCTCCACCTACTTTATGAATACCTAAAATCCCAATAATCATCTCACAAGAACGCTCTAAACAAATTCCAACTAAAACTTCAGGACCAATCCCCTGTTTCTTTAAATAATGAGCTAACTGATTAGCACGGTTATTTAACTCTCTATATGTCAATTTTTCCTCTTCAAAAGACACGGCAATTGCATCTGGAGTCTTCTCTACTTGTTCCTCAAATAATTCATGGAAACATTTTTCTTTTGGATATGGTGTCAAAGTATTATTCCAATTAAGTAAAGTATCATTTTCATGCTCACTCAATAAAGATAATTTAGCAATTAGTTGGTCTGGGTTATTTACTATCCCTAATAGTAGAATACAAAAATGTTCTATCATTCGTTCAATGGTTTTCAGATCAAATAAATCCATATTGTATTCAAGATACCCGATTAAACTATCAGTCTCTTCTTCATCCATAAAAGTTAGAGTTAAATCAAATTTTGCCGCCTCTCTATAAATAGATATCGATTCAACTGTTAAATCTGACATCGTTGCAGGTTTTATTGGTGCATTTTGATACTGAAACATTACTCTAAATAATGGAGATTGACTCATTCCCCTATCAGGCTTTAGCTCTTCAACTAACCTATCAAAAGGGTAATCCTGATGAGTGTAGGATTCTAATGCCGCTTCACGAACTTGCCTTAACAGCTGTCGAAAAGTAAGATTTCCTGAAAAATTTGTTCTTAATACTAGGGTGTTTACAAAAAATCCAATTAAATTCTCAACTTCTTCTCTATCTCGATTTGCAATTGGCGTTCCTACTAGAATATCATCCTGCCCAGAATAACGATGAAGAAGGACATTATATGCTGCAAGTAATAACATATACAAAGTGCTACCTTCTTCTTTACATAATGACTTCAACTTTTCATTCAAATCTTTTGGGATTTTAAATTCGTATAAAGACCCCCTAAGGGATGGGCTATTAGATGGCGGTCGATCTGTTGGTAGTTCTAAAATCGGCAAGTCTCCTCCCAATTTCCCCTTCCAATATGCACCTTGTTTCTCTAATACTTCACCTTCTAGCCACTCACGTTGCCAAACTGCAAAATCTGTATATTGGATCGGGAGTTTAGGTAAAGGAGAATTTAGTCCCTTATTAATCGCTTCATATAATACGGTGAGTTCTTTTATTAATACCCCCATTGACCATCCATCTGAAATAATATGATGCGTGTTGACTACTAAGATGTGCTCAAGTGGATTTAATTTGATTAAAGTAAATCTAATCAACGGTCCCTTTGATAACATAAATGGTTTCTGAACTTCCTGTTTAGCTTTTTCAATTGCTAGATTTTCTCGTTCATCTTCCATTAAATCTGACAAATCAATTATTGGAATAGTTAACTTTTTATATGGATTAACATTTTGAACAGCTTTTCCTTTTTCACTGGAAATGGAGATTCGTAGAATATCATGTCGACGTAAAATCTCATTGAGACTTTTCTCTAAAACTTTAACATTCAGTAAACCGCATAACCGTAAAACAAGGGGGTAATTATACACAGGACTTCCCGGCATAAATTGTTCTAAAAACCACAATCTTTGTTGAGAAAAAGAAAGAGGGAAAGTGTTAAATCCCTCTGATTCATTTAGCAGTATCTTCTCTAAAAGCTTTCTACGCTCATCATGTGAAAGAGAGTCAATATTATTATCAATGCTACTCATTTTTTGTCTCCTTTGTTTGCTAATAAATTTTGTAATAAAATCGTTACTTCTTCATCAGACATATTATCAATTTTTTTTAACATATGCCCATTTCTTTTTGGGATAATGTTTTCTATAGAATCTATTCTTTTCTCTTGATCTTTTTTCTCAATAACTAATTTTGCTAAACCTGCAATTGTAGGTTCTTCAAATAGGCTCCTTACAGATAGTTCAATATTAAAACTTTTACGTAATCGAGAAATTACTTGCGTACCCAACAATGAATGACCTCCCAATTCAAAGAAGTTACTATGAATTCCGATCTCATTTAGCTCAAGAATTTCACACCAAATCTTAGAAATTCTCTCTTCTACTTTATTACGAGGCGCTTCATACTCTTCTACTTCCTTACTTATTGACGGTAACTGCGGTAACTGCTTCCGATTTACTTTTCCATTTGGAGTCAATGGTAAATGTTCTAAATAGGTAATGTGTGTAGGAATCATTACAGCAGGTAAAAACTTAGATATATAATTTTTTAATTCTTTTTTTGAAACTAAATTATCTTTCACAGGTACAACATACGCAGCTATGTTATCGTCTTTTTTATCATTTTTAAGATTAATTACTACACTAGACTTTACAGATGGATGTTGAGATATAATCGCATTTATTTCGTTTAAATCAATACGTACACCACGTATCTTGATTTGATCATCGTTTCTACCAATAATCTGAAGATTGTTATCCCATCGATAGTATCCTCTATCCCCCGTATAATACAGCAAATCTTCTTGATCATCCCTAAAGATATTTTTAATAAATCTTTTATTATTTCCTTCTATATCATTAATGTATCCCAACGTACGGAATGGCGTACGAATTACAATCTCACCCGGTTCATTTATACCGCAATTCATTCCATTTTCTGATAAAACGAGCACCTGAGTTTCAGGCATTGGTATACCAATCGGCTGAATACCAGGTAAAGGATTTTTAGGAACTATATAAAAACATTTTGCTAAGGTTGTTTCTGTTGGACCGTATAAATTCACAATATTACCGATTTTATCTGATGAATTGCGCAATCTTTTTACAAGAACATCGCTCAATGGTTCTCCTGCAAAAAATATCCATCGTAAAACATGCAAGCCTATATTGAAATCTGAATCTAAAAGCCATGATTGTGCTAACGATGGTACAGTATGAAGTATTGTTATTTTTTCACGTTCTAACCATGGCAATATATAGTCTGAACCCAAATCGTCAATTTTATCAGGTAAACAAAGAGTTGCACCTGATGTTAACGGTAAGAGAATATCTCTTAGTACTACATCAAAAGATAAATTAGTCAATTGAGCAATTCGATCCCTTGGCACAATATTAAACGTATGCATTTGCCAGTTTAGAAAATGACTTAGCCCTTTATGATTACCTAATACACCTTTAGGAATACCTGTTGTCCCAGAAGTGAAAAATATGTAAGCTGTATCTGTAGCGGATAATTTAGGAAGCTGAACTTTTTTATAGTCACATTTAATCTCTGTACCTATAAATTCATCCATTCCAGTTTTAATACTTATTACATTTAAACTTGGAATAAATTTCTCGAATTCCTCCGTATATTCAGATTGATTTACATTCAAAATGGTTTGACATTTCGCTTTTTTCATCATACTTAATTTACGATTCATAGGTAGATTTTTATCGATAAGGAGTAATACTCCTCCACTCATAAAAACTCCCAGTATAGATGCAACCACCTCAAAACTCCGTGAACCAACTACTCCTACTACTTCTCCTCGTTTAACTCCTTGTTCCACCAGTTTTTTTGCAATTAATATTGCCCTTGAATTTAGATTCTTATAAGTTAACACCTGTTTTCCCTGTGATAAAGCAGTGTGTTCTGGTTTTTTTTCTGCCCAAGATTGAAAATATTCCGACACCAATGGATAAGTTTCCTCTGGTAAACATTGTGTAATATCAGAACGAATTGATTCCGATTGTGATGTTATAAGTGAATAATTAATTATAGATTTTTCGGCATTTTCAACAAATTGTTTTATTAGATATTCCAGTTGCTTTAACATAATATTGATGAGTTCTTCTGAAAACAAATCCTCTTGATATACTAAATCGAATCGTACTCTATCTTGTTCTTCACCTATGTAAAGTGTAATTGGAAATTTAGCTAATGGCTTCTCCTCTTCAAGATAGCCTAGTATTAAATCTGAATTTCTCCATGAATTTTGCTCTATATGTGAAAAATTATTATAATTAACTATTATTTCAAACATTGAATTTCGATTTATCATTCGATCTGGATGTATTTCTTCCACTAATTTCTCGAATGGGACATCCTGATGAGCGTAAGCTTCTAAAGAAGTTTCTCGTATAAGCTTTAAAACCTCTCTAAATGTCTTATCTCCTGATAACTTCGTACGTAAAGGTAATGTATTGACAAAAAAACCTACTAAACCTTCAATTTCACTTCTATTACGGTTTGCTATTGGTGAACCAACTATGATATCCTCTTGTCCTGTATATCGATAAAGCAGCGTTTTAAATGCGGCTAGTAAGGTCATAAATAATGTTGTGCCTTCCTGTTTGCTTAAACTTCTTACTTTCTGAGTAAGTTGTTTCGAAAGGACGAGCTGTTGAACTGACCCTTGATATGTTTGTTTTACTGTCCTAGGACGATCGATCGGTAAATTTAGTACGGGAAGTTCCCCACTTAGCTGTTCTTTCCAATAAGCAAGCTGTTTTTCCAAAGTCCCTGCCTGTAACCAATCACGTTGCCATACCGCGAAGTCTGCGTATTGAATTGATAATTCTGATAAAGATGAAGGTCCTCCAGAACAAAAATCTTCATATAGTGTTGATAGTTCTTTTATAATTACATCCATTGACCAGCCATCTGAAATAATATGATGCATATTTAACATCAATATATGTTCTAATTCATCCATCTTTATTAGACATTCACGGATTAACGGGCCTTTATTTAAATCAAACGCCCGATGGGTTTCTTTCTTTATCAATTCATTTTTTTGGTATTCCTTTTTCTCTTTTACTAATTTTGTTAGATCAATGACCTCAATATTTTTTTGTTGAAATGGCGTAACCACTTGAACTGGTTTGCCTTCAACCTCCTTAAATACAGTTCTAAGGATTTCATGTCGACGAATAATTTCATTTATACTCTCATTTAATGCCTGTACATTTAATGATCCTTTAAAGAATATAGCTGCAGGAATATTATAAGAAACATTTCCTGGCTCTAACTGATCTAAAAACCATAGTCGTTGTTGCGCAAATGATAAAGGTAAGTTTTCCTCTCTCGTTACAGGTTGGATAGATAAATCCTGAGAATATGAACTATCTCTTTTCATTTTTTCTATATTATTCAGGATTCCTGCTACAGTTGGATTTTCAAAAAATGTTCGAAGAGGTAATTCTATTTGTAACACATCACGTATTCTTGATGTCACTTGTGTCGCTAATAATGAATGCCCCCCTAAGTCGAAAAAGTTATCATAAATACCAATTTTCTCAATTTTTAAAATCCCACTCCATATATCTACTAAAAGTTCTTCAATTGGACTGCGTGGTCCAACATATGTTACTTCTAATTCTAGGTTTATTTGGTCAGGCTCTGGTAATAACTTTTTGTCGACTTTCCCATTAGAATTCAATGGGAAAGAGTCCATCAATACAAATGCAGTGGGAATCATATATGCAGGTAATTTTTCTTTCAGATAATTCCTTAGTTCAAACACAGATAACTCATATTCCCGTTTTAAAATTACATAACCTACCAAATATTTATCCCTAGTTTCCTTATCAATGCGTGCCATAACCACTGTTTCCTGAACAGCTTGATGTTCTCCTAATACGCTTTCTATTTCCCCAAGTTCAATTCGAACCCCTCTAACCTTCACTTGATTATCCATTCTTTCTAGATAGTCTATATTACCGTCAGGAAGATATCTCACGAGATCTCCCGTTCTATATAACCTCTCGCCTTCTTTGAATGGATGGGAAATAAATCGTTCGGACGTTAATTCTGGACGATTCAAGTATCCCCTCGCTAGGCCTGCTCCTCCGATATAAAGTTCACCCATCACACCAACTGGAACTGGTAACCGATTTCTATCCAATACATAAGTTTGAACGTTCGGCAACGGACGACCAATTGTTACTCTCTTACTATCTTTTTTAATATGATAGCATGTTGCATCAACGGTACATTCTGTAGGGCCATATACATTATAAAAATCAATTTTATCAGCCTCTATTAGCTGTCCCCATAATGACGGCATAATCGCTTCACCGCCGACCAATACCTTACTTGGAACATGAACGCCATCGTACGTTTCTAATAATCCGACATCTATAAGTAATTGAAGTAATGAAGGTGTTATATCAAAGATTTCTAATTTGTTCTTCCGAATATAAGCTACAAACCGTTCCGGATCACTTCGAACTTCATTTGGAATAATATACAAACTTGAACCATACAACAGCATTTGTAATTGCTGAATAGATGCATCAAAGGCGACTGACGCATTTAAACCGACATGCATGTTAGATGGTATCTCATATTCGAAAATCTCTTTTTGTAAACCATGCGACAAGTTTATTACAGAATGATGCTGTATCAAGACACCCTTTGGATTTCCTGTCGATCCCGAAGTATAAATAACATACGCTAAGTTTTCTCCTGTTACTTCACATTTTGGTGAAAAAATGCTTTCTTGTGAAATCGTTGCTTGATCTCTATCTAGACAAACTATCTTGATTTCTTTAGGTATCCAGTCTTCTAATGACTCGTTCGTAACTAATACTTGAATTCCAGTGTCCTCCAAAATATATCGTAGGCGACTTTCTGGATATGATGGGTCCAATGGAACATATGCTGCTCCAGCCTTCCAAATCCCTATAATACCAACAATCATCTCAACTGAACGCTCGAAGCAAAGTCCAACCAATGATTCAGTCCCAATCCCACATTGCTGAAGATAGTGGGCCAATTGATTAGCACGGTTATTTAACTCTCTAAATGATATTGTTTCCTCTTCAAAAGCCACCGCAATTGCATCTGGAGTCTTCTCTACTTGTTTCTCAAATAATTCATGGAAACATTTATCTTTTGGATATTCTGTTTCTGTCTCATTCCATTCCAACAACATTTGTTGTTCGTGATCTGTTAAAAGAGGAAGCTCACTCAAACATTGATTTGGATTTTCTACAATCCCCTCTAATAACAAAGTAAAGTGCTCAATCATTTTTTCAATTGTATCTTGATTAAAGAGCTCTGTATTATATTCTATTGAACCCGAGAGTATCGTCTCTTCTTCTATCATAGATAAAGTTAAATCAAATTTGGATGTACCACTATGAATCTCAAGTTGTTCAATCTTTATTCCTGACATTTCTAAATTCTTCATAGAAGCATTCTGTAACACAAACATAACTTGAAATATTGGTGAAGTACTCATATCTCGATTAGGCTGCAAAACTTCAACTAGCTTCTCAAAAGGAAAATCTTGATGACTATAGCTTTCTAGTGACTCCTCACGTATGTTAGCTAACAGTTCTCTAAATTTCATATTTCCATTTATAGGCGTACGTATCACAAGTGTATTAACAAAAAAACCAATTAAATTTTCAATTTCTTCATAATTTCGATTAGCAATTGGAGACCCCACTAAAATATCTTCTTGACCCGTATAACGATAAATTAATGTCTTAAACACTGCTAACAGAGTCATGAATTCAGTTGCCCCTTCTTGTTGACTTAAGTTTCTAACTTTTTCAGCTAAGTCTTTAGAAAGTGCAAAATCTATAAATGCTCCTTTATATGTTTGCTTAGCGGACCTTGGTCTATCCGTTGGTAAATTTAGTATCGGTAAATCTCCATTTAGTTGTTTTTTCCAATATGAAAGCTGCTTCTCCAGAACCTCTCCTTGTAACCATTCTCTTTGCCAGACTGCAAAATCTGCATATTGAATTGGCAATTCTGGTAAAGATGAGGATCTCCGATTGGAGAAATCCTCATATAATATAGATAACTCTTTCGTAAATATGCCTGTTGACCAGCCGTCTGAAATAATATGATGCATATTTAACATTAAAACGTATTCATATGAGTTTATCTTTAATAGATTAACTCGAAATAGAGGGCCCTGTTTTAAATTAAAGGGTTTGCATGCCTCTTCTCTAATCAGAATATCCATTTGAAGTTTCTTTACTTCATCTCGATATTCTGTTAAATCTGAACAAGGAATACTTCTTTTCTGAAACCCGTTAATCACCTGTACAGGTTTATTTTCTACTTCATCAAAAGTAGTTCTAAGTATCTCATGCCTTCTTATAATTTCATTTATACTTTGTTCCAACACTTTTATATCGAGATTACCGGTTAGATGTAGTGTAATTGGAATATTATACAATGCACTCTCTTTTTCCAATTGATCAAAAAACCATAATCGATTCTGAGCAAAAGATAAAGGAATAGCTTCCTGGTGTACACGCTTAGGAATAATTGGATCATTATTTATTTTTTTCCCACGTAATCTTTTTTTTAACAAAGCTCGTTTTGCTTCTGAAAGATTTATCTGATTTGTTACCATGCCATCTCCCATGTTTCTATTCCCCTTTTTTATTATTTAAGTAACTTATTAGTCTCTTCTTCAGTTAATTGGTCTATTTCTTGAATAATATACTCTACAATTTCCTTACCTAACTCTAATATGGTAGGTTTTTCAAAAATTGCTCTTACCGGAATATTAACTTCAAATATTTTACGAATTTTAGAGATTACTTGTGTAGCTAATAAAGAATGTCCCCCAAGTTCAAAAAAGTTATCATGTATGCCAATCTTCTCAATACCAAGAACTTGTTTCCAGATATCTACCAATAAAATTTCCTCTTCATTACTAGGAGCCACATACTTTTGTTCTGTTTCTATTTTACTTAGGTCAGGAACTGGTAAATATTTACGATCAACTTTTCCACTCGTTGTTAATGGGAATGAATCTAGAAATACATATGCGGAAGGATGCATATATTCAGGTAATTTTTCTTTCAAGAAACTCCTTAATTCTTGTCGAGTAGGGCTATTCTCCTGTTTTATAACCAAATATGCCACAAGGCGTTTTTCACCTACACTATTACTAATTGCTATAACTGTTGCCTCTCTTACTGCTAAATGTTCCATAAGAACAGTTTCGATTTCACCTAATTCTATACGAATACCTCTAATTTTCACTTGATTATCTAAACGTCCTAAAAATACGATAGCTCCATCTGATCGATAGTATCCTTTATCTCCTGTTTTATACATAAGGGTATTAGATACAAATGGATTTGAAATAAAAGCTTCATTAGTACGTTTAGGATCATTGAGGTATCCTCTTGCCAATCCAACTCCACTTAAATATAAATCTCCCGCAACACCTATTGGAACCGGTTGTAAATGTTTGTCTAATATATAAACTTGATTATTGTCAATCGGACGACCAACAGGCACAGTAACCTCTTGATTTGCTTCACTAAGGGAACATACATGGGCAGTAGAATCAATTGAAACTTCTGTAGCTCCCCACTGATTGTACAAATTACATCTAATTCGTTCAAAAAACATTTTTACAACTTCTGGATGAAGCGCTTCACCACTTGATATTACATGTCGAAGAGAAGTTAATTTAATTTGACTTTTTTGATCTACACTATCAAGAAAGGCCGTTAACATACTAGGAACAAATTGTAATACCGCTACCTCATAATTAACCGCTGCATTTAAAATGGCTTGAGGGTCTTTATGAAGCTCTGGTTCAAGCATTGCAATTCTTCCCCCCACCATCAAAGGCCAGAAAAACTCTACTGCAGCATCATCAAAAGTCAAAGTAGTTTTTTGTAAAACCGTTTCGGTTTCCTTCAACTGATATCTACGTTGCATCCAATTCATACGGTTAACCCATCCCCTATGAATATTTGCAACTCCTTTTGGCTTACCGGTAGATCCTGATGTGTAATAAATTGAAACTAAATGTTCAGCCGTAACATTAGTTTCAGGTGAATACTCTGGATAATCCTCTATTTCTTTTGAATCTTTATCAATACAAACTACAATAACTTCATTCGGAAAAACATCATTCAAATGCCTCTGAGTAAGACATACCTTTGACTTCGAATCTTCTAATATTTGAGCTATTCGAGCAGATGGAGCATCGATTTCTAAAGGTACATACGCTCCACCTGCCTTTAGAACCCCTAATATGGAAATTACTAAGTCTAAAGACCGTTCTACACGTACACCTACTGGAATGTCTGGACCTACACCCTTCATTTTTAAGTAATGAGCTAGTTGATTTGCTTTTTTATTCAATTCATCATAGGTTAGCGTTTTATCTTGATAAACTACCGCTATATTTTCAGGTGTCTTTATAACCTGTTCTTCAAATAAATGGTGTAAACAATGATTATCTTGGTAGGTGACTTCAGTATTGTTCCATTCAGTTAATAATTGATATCTTTCCTTCTCCGTTAATATTGATAGAGTTGAAATTGATTGATTAGGATTTTCTAAAAAAGCTTGTATCAAATTATTAAAGTGATTTATCATTCTTTTTATCGTGTCTGCAAAAAATAAATTAGTATTATATTCAATTTCTACTATGAGCCCTTCCGTGTCTTCATGTACACATAATGTCATATCAAACTTTGCTGTTTCAGTTTGAATTTCAAATGGTACTAAATTCACATCCGAACTCTTTACTATTTTTGTAGAATCATTTTGAACAACAAACATTACGTTAAATAAAGGTGAATACCCCATCTCTCTCTCCGGATGTATTTCTTCCACTAATTTCTCGAATGGGACATCCTGATGAGAGTAAGCTTCTAAAGAAGTCTCTCGTATAAGCTTTAAAACCTCTCTAAATGTCTTATCTCCTGATAACTTCGTACGTAAAGGTAATGTATTGACAAAAAAACCTACTAAACCTTCAATTTCACTTCTATTACGGTTTGCGATTGGTGAACCAATTATGATATCCTCTTGTCCTGTATATCGATAAAGCAGCGTTTTAAATGCGGCT
This sequence comes from Bacillus sp. FSL E2-0195, assembly GCF_038003645.1. Lineage (NCBI taxonomy): Bacteria > Bacillati > Bacillota > Bacilli > Caryophanales > Bacillaceae > Bacillus > Bacillus sp. FSL E2-0195. The sequence goes on from NZ_JBBOPN010000002.1 coordinate 477,426, forward strand.
AGTAAGGTCATAAATAATGTTGTGCCTTCTTGTTTGCTTAAACTTCTTACTTTTTGAGTAAGTTGTTTCGAAAGGACGAGCTGTTCAACTGATCCTTGATATGTTTGTTTTACTGTCCTAGGACGATCGGTCGGTAAATTTAGTACGGGAAGTTCCCCACCTAGCTGCTCTTTCCAATAAGCAAGCTGTTTTTCCAAAGTCCCTGCCTGTAACCAATCACGTTGCCATACCGCGAAGTCTGCGTATTGAATTGATAATTCTGATAAAGATGAAGGTCCTCCAGAACAAAAATCTTCATATAGTGTTGATAGTTCTTTTATAATTACATCCATTGACCAGCCATCTGAAATAATATGATGCATATTTAACATCAATATATGTTCTAATTCATCCAGCTTTATTAGATATTCACGGATTAACGGGCCTTTATTTAAATCAAACGCCCGATGGGCTTCTTTCTTTATCAATTCATTTTTTTGGTATTCCTTTTTTTCTTTTACTAATTTTGTTAGATCAATGACCTCAATATTCTTTTGTTGAAATGGCGTAACCACTTGAACTGGCTTTCCTTCAACCTCCTTAAATACAGTTCTAAGGATTTCATGTCGACGAATAATTTCATTTATACTCTCATTTAATGCCTGTACATTTAATGTTCCTTTAAAGAATATAGCTACAGGAATATTATAAGAAACATTTCCTGGCTCTAACTGATCCAAAAACCATAGTCGTTGTTGCGCAAATGATAAAGGTAAGTTTTCCTCTCTCGTTACAGGTTGGATAGGTAAATTCTGAGAATATGAACTATCTCTTTTCATTTTTTCTATATTATTCAGGATTCCCGCTACAGTTGGATTTTCAAAAAATGTTCGAAGAGGTAATTCTATTTGTAACACATCACGTATTCTTGATGTCACTTGTGTCGCTAGTAAAGAATGCCCTCCTAAATCGAAAAAGTTATCATAAATACCAATTTTCTCAATTTTTAAAATCCCACTCCATATATCTACTAAAAGTTCTTCAATTGGACTACGTGGTCCAACATATGTTACTTCTAATTCTAGGTTTATTTGGTCAGGCTCTGGTAATAACTTTTTGTCGACTTTCCCATTAGAATTCAATGGGAAAGAGTCCATCAATACAAATGCAGTGGGAATCATATATTCAGGTAATTTTTCTTTCAGATAATTCCTTAGTTCAAACACAGATAACTCATATTCCTGTTTTAAAATTACATAACCTACCAAATATTTATCTTTAGTTTCCTTATCAATGCGTGCCATAACCACTGTTTCCTGAACAGCTTGATGTTCTCCTAATACGCTTTCTATTTCAAAAAGTTCGATTCGAAAACCTCGGATTTTCACTTGATTGTCAATTCGGCCCAAAAATTCAATATTTCCATCTGGTAAATAGCGAACTAAGTCCCCAGTCTTATACAAACGGGCTTTCGAACCTGAAACAAAAGGATTAAGAATAAACTTTTCTTCTGTTAACTCTGGTTGATTTAAATATCCACGTGCTACTCCCTCTCCTCCAACATATAATTCTCCCGGAATTCCTATCGGAACTAATTGTAATTTATTATCCAAAATATATGTTTGAGTATTAGAAATAGGTCGACCAATAGGGATTGTTTTTCCCTCTTCCAATGTTTCTTGTATTGAATACCATGTAGAGAAGGTTGTATTCTCTGTAGGACCATATCCATTCAACAGATTTTCAGGTGAGCCATACTTAAATACCTGCTTTACCGCCTTTGGATCAATAACATCACCACCCAATACTACATATTGTATAGACTGGAATGCCGTTGGCACCTCACTCACAATTTGATTAAACAGAGCGGGTGTTAAAAACAATATATTTATTCCTTGATTTTTAATCTCCTCCGCGAAACTTCTTGGAGAAAGTATGATATCTTTTGTGATTCCTATCAACTCAGCCCCATTTAATAGAGCACCCCAAATTTCAAAAGTTGCCGCGTCAAAAGAAGTATTTGAAGCTTGAGCCACTTTGTCGGAATATTGGAAAGTTACATAGTTTGTATTACAAACTAATCGATTAATTGCTTTATGAGGAACACATACCCCTTTTGGTCTACCTGTAGATCCTGAAGTATAGATAATATAAGCTAAATTTTCTGGAGTAGTATTAACATCTAAGTTTCTAATACTTTCTTTGGATATATTTATCCAATCTGTATCTATAGAAACTATCTTACTATTATGTTCAGGAAGCCCTTCTACTAATCGCTCTTGTGTGAGTAAAATTGGCACCTTCGAGTCTTCTAACATAAACGCCAATCGCTCTTTTGGATATGTCGTATCTAGAGGAACATACGCTCCGCCAGCTTTTAAAATTCCTAGTAACCCAATTATCATATCTACAGAGCGTTCCATATGAATTCCAACTAATACATCTGGACCTACGCCAAATCTTTTTAAATAATGAGCCAATTGATTTGCCTTATAATTCAGTTCACTGTACGATATATGCTTATCTTCATAGGTTACGGCAATTGTATCCGGATACAATTCTACTTGTCCCTGGAATAATTGATGTACACATTTATCTTTTGGATATTCTGTTTCTGTCTTATTCCACTCCAACAACATTTGTTGTTCGTAATCTGTTAAAAGAGGAAGCTCACTCAAGCATTGATTTGGATTTTCTATAATCCCTTCTAATAATGTAATAAAATTGCTAATCATATTTTGAATTGTTATTTTATCAAATAAATCAATACTATATTCAAATATTCCCACCAATTCATCAACATTCTCTTCCATAGAAAGTGTCAAATCAAACTTTGCTACTTCTGTATGAATCTCTACAGGATTAACAATTAGTTCCGGTAATTCTATAGAATTGTATGAGTTATTTTGTAGCACAAACATTGTTTGTGCTACAGGTGAATAACTTATATTTCGCTCAGGTTGTAGTTCCTGAACTATTTTTTCGAAGGGAAGATCTTGATGTGCATGAGCCTCAATTGATAAATTACACACCTTGGCTAATAAATCCTTAAACGTCATATTCTCAGATAAATCTGTACGAATAATTAAAGTATTAACAAAGAAACCAATTAATTCTTCAAGTTCTCTCGCATTTCGATTACTAACAGCTGTCCCTACTAAGATATCTAATTGGCCAGTATAACGATAAAGTAATGTTTTAAATCCAGCAAGCAAAGTCATATATAAAGTACTTCCCTCTTGCTGACCTAATTTTTTTATTCCTTGGGTAAGACTTTTAGAAAGTTTAAATTTTTCGACTCCCCCCTTAAATGATTGTTTAGCTGGTCTTGGTCGATCTGTTGGTAAATTAAGTATCGGTAAATCTCCACCTAATTGCTTTTTCCAATATGAAAGTTGCTTCTCTAAAACCTCGCCTTGTAAGCATTCTCTCTGCCATACCGCAAAATCTGCATATTGAATTGATAATTCTGATAAAGAACACGTTCCTCCACTACAAAACTCTTTATAAAATGAGGCAATATTTTTCGCAAGAATTTCCATCGACCAACCATCTGAAATAATATGATGCATATTTAACATTAGTACATATTCAGATTCACATTTTTTTAATAAATTAACTCTAAAAAGTGGACCTCGGTTTAAGTTAAACGGTCGGTGAGCCTCTTCTTTAAGCCATTTATTAGTTTGAAATTCTTTTTCAGATTTCGAATATTTAGTCATATCTACGACTGGGATGACTATTTCTTTATATTTATCAACAATTTGAACAGGCTTTCCATCAATCTCATTAAAAGTAGTACGTAAAATTTCATGACGTTTTAAAATCTCATTAACACTTTTATTAATAGCTTCAACATTCAGATAACCTTTCATATAAAGAGCGATTGGTAAATTATAAACACTACTCTCTGGTTGAAATTTGTCTATAAACCATAGTCTTTGCTGGGAATATGAACAAGGGAAGACAAATACCTCCTCCTCTTCAAATTTCTTCACTTCATTATCTAAGTAGAAATCCGTTGAATTTTGTTTCATCTTTTCACTCCTCTTTTAATTAAATATTAGGTCGTTTTTGAAGGTAGGTTTCTCGAGAAATTGGCTTAATGCTGTTTTTAATAATTTTATTATTCATTCTTTTTATTTTTTCAGACATTTCAAAGATTGTAGGTGCTTTAAAGAAGTCCATTAATTGAATTTCTACTTGCAGTGTATTACGCAACCTAGATGTAACCTGCATTGCCAATAAAGAATGACCTCCTAATACAAAGAAGTTATCATATATACCTATTTTTTCAATTTCAAGTACTTCACTCCAAGCACTTGCTATTTTTTCTTCTATTTCATTACTTGGTTTTACATAATTCACCTCTAAATCTGGTCGTTCCACCCTTGCTTTCGGCAAGCGTTTCCTATCTATTTTCCCATTTATAGTGAGTGGCATAGTATCCAGTTTTTCGAATACAGAAGGTATCATATACTCCGGTAAATATCCCCTTAAATATTCACGCAGCTCATTACTTGATAACACTTGATTTTCTTTAAATGTTATATATGCCACTAAACGTTTATCTTTCGTTTTATCTTCTTGAATTAATACCGCTGTTGAATCTACTACAGGATGTTGAGACAATAATGTCTCAATTTCTCCTAATTCTATTCGATACCCTCTAACCTTAACTTGATCATCCATTCGGCCTAAAAATTCTATATTTCCATCTCCTAAATAACGACCTAAATCTCCTGTTTTATATAACCTTGCTCCTTGTCTTCCACTAAAAGAATCTATAATAAATTTTTCTGTAGTCAATTCAGGCTGATTCAAATATCCACGTGCTACTCCTTCTCCTCCAATATAAATCTCACCTTTTACACCAACTGGTACTTGTTGTAGGTTTTTATCTAATATATAAATTTGCGCATTAGATATAGGACGTCCTATTGGAACTTGTCCACTTATAGACGTATCCGATGAAACTTCGTATGTAGAACATCCAACTACAGTTTCTGTTGGACCATACTCATTTATTAATCGGGTGTTAGGTGCATACTTTCTCCATAATGCAGTATTCTCTTCAAAAAGTGGCTCGCCACCAATTACAATTGTATGTGCCTTTCCAGCAAACTCTTCTGGCTTAAGTTGCTGACTTAAAAGTTTTAAATGTGCTGGTGTTATTTTAAGCAAACTCAAGGACTTACTCCCCTTAATAATTTCACCAAATGCTTCAATATCAGCTGATTCTGGTATTAACATAACCTCTTTCCCTACTAATAATGATGGGAATATACTTGTGATGGTTAAATCAAAGCTAAGAGAAGAATGAACAATCGTTCCTACGCCATGTGTGACGTCATATTCTTTAATACACCAAACAAGATAGTTAGTGAGACTATAGTGTTGTATCATGACACCTTTCGGTCTTCCCGTTGAGCCAGAAGTATAAATAACATATGCCAAATTATTAGATGTTACTCTACTTACAAAGTTATTTTTACTTTCTTGTGAAATTTCTTCCCACTGTCTGTCTAAACAAATTACATTTTCATTCAGTTGAGAAAATAAGGGAATTAACTTTTGTTGCGTTAATAAAAGTGACACTTGAGAATCCTTAAGCATATAGGCAATCCGATCCTTCGGATAAGTAGGATCAATTGGGACATACGCTCCACCTACTTTATGAATACCTAAAATCCCAATAATCATCTCACAAGAACGCTCTAAACAAATTCCAACTAAAACTTCAGGACCAATCCCCTGTTTCTTTAAATAATGAGCTAACTGATTAGCACGGTTATTTAACTCTCTATATGTCAATTTTTCCTCTTCAAAAGACACGGCAATTGCATCTGGAGTCTTCTCTACTTGTTCCTCAAATAATTCATGGAAACATTTTTCTTTTGGATATGGTGTCAAAGTATTATTCCAATTAAGTAAAGTATCATTTTCATGCTCACTCAATAAAGGTATATCCTTAATTGCTTGAGAAGGGTTACATACTATTCCTTCTAACAATATTTCGAAATGTTTAATTATTTGTTTAATACGTATTAAACTAAATACATCCGAATTGTACTCCAGTCTACCCACTAATTGATTTCCTTCTTCTGTCATCGGGAGATATAAATCAAACTTTGCCGTTTCTGTGTGAACCTCTAGAGAATCTACAGTTAAATTTGATAATTTAAAATTATACTCTGGAGTAAGTTGGAACATTACCTGAAATAATGGCGATTGATTTATATTTCTCTCTGGCTGCAACTCTTCTACTACTTTTTCAAAAGGTACATCCTGATTCGCATAGGCATCTAAAGAAACTTCACGCACTCGTTTCATTAGTTCAATAAACGTTAAATCATCTGATAATTTTGTTCTTAGGGTTAATGTATTAACAAAAAATCCAATTAGTTTTTCAATCTCTCCCCAGTTACGGTTCGCTATAGGTGCACCTATTGATATATCCTCCTCACTTGTGTAACGATATATCAATGCTTTAAATGCCGCTAATAATGTCATAAATAAAGTAGTTCCCTCTTGTCTACTTAATTTTTTAAGATCTTCGGTTAGTTTCTCAGATAAAATAAATTTTTCAACTTTCCCTCTAAATGTTGCGGTTATCGGCCGCGTAAGATTTGTAGATAAATCTAAAATCGGAAGTTCTCCACTTAGTTGCTTTTTCCAATAAGCAAGCTGATGCTCCAATACCTCTTCTTTTAACCATTCTCTTTGCCAAACAGCATAGTCCACATACTGAATTGGCAAATCAGGTAAAGGCGATTCATCCCCTATAGAAAATGCTTCATAAAGGGTAAATAATTCTTTTGCAAGTACTCCCATAGACCAACCATCAGAAATGATATGATGCATGTTCAATAGCAACACATACTCTGTTTTATCTACATAAATTAAATAAGTTCTAAAAAGTGGGCCCTGAACTAAATCAAAAGGTCGAATAACTTCACTCTTTATAAATTGTTTAACTAGTAAATCCCTTTGCTCTTTTGGATATTCTGTAAAATCTTTAATTGATAAATTAAAACCCTGATGTGGCTTAATAATTTGTACTTGCTCTCCTTTTATATTATCAAAGACCGTTCGAAGAGCTTGGTGCCTTCTTGTAATTTCATTTAAGGATTGCTGTAATACTTTAACATTAAGAGGCCCTTTTAAACGCAATGCTACTGGAATACTATATAATGATTTTCCAGAAGTAAATTCCTCAAGAAATAATAATCGTTGTTGAGCAAAAGATAGTGGTCTTTTTATCTCTGTTTCATTAATAGTTGTTTGTGGAATCTGATTTTTATATTCTACTCCCATAAGTGCATAAATTTTTTCACTAAGTCCAGCAATTGAAGGGGCATCAAATATACTTCTTACAGGTACTTCTATCTGTAAAATGTTACGTAACCTAGATACAATTTGTGTAGCCAATAAAGAATGTCCGCCTAAGTCAAAAAAGTTCTCATAAATCCCAATTTTATTTACATTAAGTAACTCTGCCCAAATACCTGCAACTAATTCTTCAATCGGGTTACGCGGCATACAATAATCTGTAGATTCTGAATCTATCCGTTCTCGAGAAGGTATAGGTAACTTACTTCGATCTACTTTACCATTAGGTGTCAGTGAGAACCTATCCATTAATACAAAATAAGTCGGAATCATATAATCTGGTAATTTTGATTTTAAGTAACTTTTAATCTCTGGCACTACTGTGTTAACAAACTTTTTTTGAAGAGGATTATTTGAATATATTTTCCAAGATTTAACCTCTCTCTTTATATTATTAGTTCTTATCTGATCTTGATTTAAAGGTTCTATTAAGCCCTGGCGCTTAAATATTATATTAAAACGTCCAGAAATTACTGGTTCACTCAATTTTATTTCTACATCATAAGACAATTCTGCTGCCATTCTCCAAAAGTCCTCTGGGTTTAATCCAATATCCTCATTTTCTTTTTCCAATAAAGTTCTCAAATCAGCTACTGTTTTAATTTCTAAATTATTTTTTAATAAATCAATTAATAGAATGTCTTTATTCACTCGAGCATCTTTTATATTATTAACTTCTAGGATCCTAGTTTCTTCGTTTTCTAATTGTTTACGAATTAAAGGTAAAGATAAATTATCCTTATTCCAATCTAAACTAGGATAATTGGTTTTCAATACAGGTTCTGTACCTATCTTTAAAACTACATCGTATCGAAAACTTGTTAATTCGTTAGCAAACTCTCCCATCTTAGGAAGTATAACTACATCATTAATTTCTGGTATATGCCTTTGCAATGCGTAGAAAAATTCTGGATCAATTACTAATTCATTATCTTGCTTAATTCGATTTTCTACATTTTTCTTAAACTGTTCTATTGTTACATTTGTTTTGGAATGATGCATTTCCACTTTTGTATGAAACGCTTCTACTAATGGTAAACTTCTTATATCACCTAAAAAAATCGATCCTTTAGAATCAATTAGTTTCACAGATTCTTCTAAAACACGAACTAAATACTCTATACTAGGAAAATATTGAATTACAGAATTCATTATAATTGAATCAAATTCCCCATCATGCAAGTCTTGAAAATTATCAGCTGATTGATGAAGGAGTTTAACATTAGCAGATAATTTCCCACGTTCAATTATCTGCTTTTGAATATAATTTAATGCTTTATTTGAAATGTCTGTTCCATAATAATGCTTACATTTAGGGGCAATTCGATTCAATATCATTCCTGTCCCACAGCCAATTTCTAATGCAACTTGTGGTTTTAAGTCAAGAATTCTTTCGACCGTCGTTTTTAGCCAATACTGCATTTCACCCTCGGGAATTGGTTCTCCAGTATAACTACTATTCCAACCGATTATATTAAATGTTGGATCAGATGTTCTAGGAGATTGAGTATAAAAATTATCAAAAATCATTTCCCATTGTTCAGTTTGCTCCCCTTGTAATTCTTTTCCCTCTTCCCCACTTTCATAATGAGGATTTTGAACTACATATGCCACAAGAGATTTATTATTAGATTCCTGTTCCTGTTCCTGCTCCTGAGCCAATACAACCGTTTTTAGAATAGCTGGATGTTGTCCAATTATCGTCTCTATTTCACCTAATTCAATTCGGAATCCCCTAATTTTCACTTGATTATCTATTCGACCTAAAAATTCAATATTTCCATCTGGTAAATAGCGAACTAAGTCCCCAGTCTTATACAAACGGGCTTTCGAATCTGAAACAAAAGGATTAAGAATAAACTTTTCTTCTGTTAACTCTGGTTGATTTAAATATCCACGTGCTACTCCCTCTCCTCCAATATACAGTTCACCAGGAACTCCTATTGACAGAGGCTGAAGGTTTTGATTCAATACATATATTTCTGTGTTAGCAATTGGACGTCCAATCGGTATGTTTGTTGCATCCTCAGGAACATTTTCAACTAAATACCAAGTTGTAAACGTAGTACTCTCAGTTGGTCCATACACATGTAATAACCGCTTAGGCTTTCCCTTTTTTATTACTTCTCTAACAGACTTTGAATCTACAGCTTCTCCTCCAAATAAAACTGTCATTGAATTGAAAATTGATGGTAATTCCCTAGAAAATTGATTAAACAATGCAGTTGTTAAAAACATTATATTAATTTCGCATTTTTTTATAATTGTTGCGAATTCTCTAGGGGCTAGTAATACATCTTTAGAAATAATAACCATACCAGCTCCATTTAACAGGGCACCCCAAATTTCAAAAGTTGCCGCGTCAAAAGAAGTATTTGAAGCTTGAGCCACTTTGTCGGAATATTGGAAAGTTACATAGTTTGTATTACAAACTAATCGATTAATTGCTTTATGAGGAACACATACCCCTTTTGGTCTACCTGTAGATCCTGAAGTATAGATAATATAAGCTAAATTTTCTGGAGTAGTATTAACATCTAAGTTTCTAATACTTTCTTTGGATATATTTATCCAATCTGTATCTATAGAAACTATCTTACTATTATGTTCAGGAAGCCCTTCTACTAATCGCTCTTGTGTGAGTAAAATTGGCACCTTCGAGTCTTCTAACATAAACGCCAATCGCTCTTTTGGATATGTCGTATCTAGAGGAACATACGCTCCGCCAGCTTTTAAAATTCCTAGTAACCCAATTATCATATCTACAGAGCGTTCCATATGAATTCCAACTAATACATCTGGACCTACGCCAAATCTTTTTAAATAATGAGCCAATTGATTTGCCTTATAATTCAGTTCACTGTACGATATATGCTTATCTTCATAGGTTACGGCAATTGTATCCGGATACAATTCTACTTGTCCCTGGAATAATTGATGTACACATTTATCTTTTGGATATTCTGTTTCTGTCTTATTCCACTCCAGCAACATTTGTTGTTCGTAATTTGTTAATAAGGAAAACTCACCTAAACATTGATCTGAGTTTAAAACAATATTACTTAATAAAGCATTAAAGCTCTCCAATATACCACTGTTTTTTTGTGAATTAACTTGATTTTTATCATACTCCAAAGAAACTTTTAATCTATTTGTATTTTCAGAAATTTTTATTTGAAAATCGAATTGACCATTATTATTCTCTAATCCTAAGATTTTAGAATTAGAAACATACATTGAATCATTTACTTTAACTATAAAACGAGTTCCCAATAAAAAATCAAATTCACCATTTAATTTCTTATTATTTTTTTGATAATTATGACCAGAAAAATATTCACAAATTTCAAAATTTATTTTCTGAAGAAAATCATGAAATTTCATTATTTTTGATACTTTTGTATTGATTATTGTACTATCAGTAATTTCCCCATTTTCCTTATATCCCTGTTGATTACTGTCTAACATCATTTCTATTTCAACATCTTCTTCAGAATTATTACATAAAAATAATATATGTAAGCTTGCAAGTATTGTTGTTAACAACGTCACTTTTTTCTGTTCACTTAGCAGTTTAACAGAATTACTTAATGTAGTTGAAAGAAGCAATTCTTCAGTGTTTTTCACATAACCATAATCTACTTTCCACGAATAATCTGTGCTTGATATTTTGTCTGTTACATCCTGTTTACAATTACCTTCTACAGACATGTCATTTAAATTATTAGTACTGTATAATACACTTTTATGTTCCATATAAAGTAACTCCTCCTGATTTCACTTTTTATATTGAACAAAACTTAAGTCTATATTTTTAGTGAATTTTCTGTTTTTTGTTTTTATAAATTTAATTTTTTATTATTCTATATTAATTTAGAAATAACTATCATCCTACTTCTTTAAAATTATTATTCTTTTATATTAAAATCACTAATTTATTAACTATTTTTAAATCAATAATGTTAAACTTTGCTGAACATTTCCCTATGTTAAAACATAAAGTATATGTTATTTTATTTAAAATATACCATATAATTCTATAATATATACAAAAAATACCAAAGTCAATATTCTAAATAATGAAATTAGTTAATATTTTAATTAAAAGAAATATATTAAAAAGTTTTTTATCACTTCATAAAGGTTCATTCTGCTATAATTTGCTAACAAGAAGTTGATTCAATAAATCTATTACTAGTGATTCTTTTTGTTTTATAAAAAAATGCCCTCCATCAAATTCATAAAAATTACATGTTTTGCTGGTATGATCTTTCCATAACAAAATTTCACTTAGTAAAACATTATCTTGGCTTCCATAAAACACATGAAATGGAACATCTAGTACTTGACGTTGATCTGATAAACTGTAAGTTTCTACAATCTTATAATCTGCCCTTATAATAGGCAAATATATATCTAACAATTCTTTATTATCAAGTAGTTCAGCCGGAGTTCCACCTAACCTCAAAATTTTTTCACAAAGTTGTTCATCATTATATTTATGGACGACCTCTTTACTCTTAAATTGAGGAGCTGATCTTCCAGAAAAAACAAACAATTCCGGCATACGCCGTCCCTCTTCTTGTATTTTGTGTCCCAATTCATATGCAATTAGCCCACCCATACTATGCCCAAAAATGGAATACGGATTATTATCTATTTTCTGATAAATCGCATTATAAATATCTTCTACTACATCCATTATATGAATGCTTAATTCCTCTTGAAATCTTCGCCCTCTTCCTGCTAACTCAATACCACAAACATTAATTTCTGGGGATAAGAGCTCAGTCCATGTATTAAAAACACTTGCTGAACCACCTGCATACGGTAAACATATTAAATTCATAATTTCCCCTTCCTTCTTATTTTTAAAATTATTTTTCTGTAATATTAAAATATAATTTTCTCTACATATATTACTACAAATATTTCCAAATAAATGTTGATAAATATTAGTTTGAAAATACCGAAAAATTAAAATATTTGTTTTCATCTTATTTTAATAAGTAGTTTCTACATTCAAAAAGGTCCTTAAATACAATAAGAATAAGACGGTTAATCTTTTTACGATACTGGTGCATTTATATAACAAAGAGCAAGGAAGAGATATAAAGGTTTCTACACTCGTACTTGATTGTATTTCTAAAACTTTGCAATTAAATAATGATGAAACAGACTACTTATATGACCTGGCATTTGAAACAAATCCAGAAATTACAAGTCAAAAAAAGGGTTCTGGTGCAAAAACTTAAGGACAATTGCAATGAATCTATAAATCTTGGACATACTGTTACTATTACTTTAGAAAGGGTGCGTGATTGGTATGGAAAAGGAAAATGTATTCAAATGGAAGCATTATCAGCCTGATATTATTTTGTTAACGGTAAGATGGTACCTACGGTACAACCTTAGTTTTCGTGATTTGGTGGAAATGCTAGAAGAACGGGGTTTATCCATTTCTCATACAACGATTATGCGTTGGGTTCATCAGTATGGTCCTGAATTGGACAAACGAATCCGTCGTCACCTCAAACAAACAAATGACTCTTGGAGAGTCGATGAAACATATATCAAAGTAAAAGGTCAATGGATGTATTTGTATCGTGCTGTTGATTCGAAAGGAAGCACAATTGATTTTTCCCTAAACAAAACAAGAGGCCAGAAGGCTGCAAAGCGCTTTTTCAAGAAAGCCTTGCGGTCTTTTCATGTTTCAAAGCCACGTGTTATAACAGTCGATAAGAACCCAGCTTATCCTATAGCAATTGAACAGTTGAAAAAAGAAAAAAGCATAACTGATGGTATGCAACTTAGACAACAAAAGTACTTGAATAACATAGTAGAACAAGATCATCGCTTTATAAAGAAGCGAATCCGTTCTATGCTAAGGTTCAAATGTTTTGACAAAGCTACATCCATTCTTTCTGGAGTAGAAGCCATGCATATGATTAAAAAAGAACAGCTTGATTTACGGGACCAGTCTGTCCAAAATCAGAAAGAATTCATCCATCAATTGTTTGGACTTGCAGCATAAGATACGATTACGTTAGGAATATATGCGCGTTATTCTCTTTTATTTTATTTTTGCACCAGAACCAAAAAGAGTGCTGTAAAGAAGCACTCTCATTCAAAGGACTTTACCAATCTCGACGATTATCACGATCATGATTACGTCTGCGACGACATTCATCACAATCGCAGTCACGGTCACGTCTACAACGACGGTCATCACAATCTCTATGTCTGCGTCTGCAAAACATTAAATCATCCCAAAATCTATTACAATCTCTGCAATGTCTGAAATTACCATTACATCCCATAAATATGATTACCTCCTCTTAACAATAGAATTCCTCATATTCTATGATTTAAAGTTAAAAACAGCTTGTTTATTAGTCTACTTTCTGCATTTTAAAGTAATAATATTATTATCTAATCTTCAAATTGCAAGTCTATTTCAGCCCTTATCATCCCTTAACAACAAACAAGACGCCACCCAGATCACGGCAGCGCCTACGATAATTGCTATTGGTTTAATCATTATTCCGCTAATAATCCTAATTCGTGTTGAATCCCTGAGAACGAATAGCCATATGCAAATCCAACAATACGAATACCTGGAGCGTATCTATATTCTAAATCCTCGTTGTACGTTTTCCTATAATACTCTAACTTAGTATCAATATTTTGCTTATGATTAATAATTACTTCATCACTAGGGAATCCGTCCAGTTCGATTTGAACAGCTAAATACTCTGCACATTCATTTACAGCCTCATTAAAACACCGCTCTAATCCATCTAATGTTAAATCCATTATTCATCCTCCTCCAAAATAAAAAGCACCCGAATGGATGCTTTTATAGCAATTATTGATTTGTGTTTTAATTACGGTAAATGAAGTTTTATTCTTCTTCCAATCACCAAATGTCGCTACACTATTCCAACAATATTAAGTAACTGGAAGAAGAGCAAAAGCTCTCCTTAATAACGGTATCATTCAATCACTACCATCTGCTGGTTTCGGATTTTATGTGCCGTCATTATGAAACCGTTTAGACAACATATAGATTATAAAGGAATCTTTATGAGTTGTGTTTTAAGCCACTTCTCACAATACAAATATATCACGTTAACTCCAAAACAACCGGCACATTTACTGCCAAAAAGCGGTCACGACTCTGCCATGTTTTTAATTAATTGTTGCTTTAATTCTGTTTAATAATTTTTGGTATAATTCGTTTTCTGTTGACCACTTAATATGACTAAATTGTCTAGTATCAAAATGAATATCTTTAAAATCGTCATCTTTACATGTCCATATAACAGTCTTACCTAGTCCCATCGCATAACCAGCTTCGAAATAAACTCCACCTCTGTGTCCGGTAAAATCTGCAATTACAAATTTACTTTGTCTTATTTTGACTATAATTTCATCAGTTATGTCATTATTATGTTCCGCTTCTTCAATTCTGATAGGCTGGTATCCTGCCTCTTTTATAGCTTTTGTGATTGCATTCTTATATGGACCATCCATTTTTGGACTAAACGACATTGCGACAAATGCCTGCTTATTATCCGCTTCTCTTCCTTTTTCTAATTCTGCAATACGATTCCACCCTTTCGCTGTAACTGTAATATGTGCAGGGAAATCTGCTGCCGATAGCTTAGATATCTCAATCAGTTCGTCCTGAAATAGTTGGGTCGCTATATATTTCATTTCCAACAAGTGAACACTCTGTACAAAAAATAGAGATTTATCTGATTCACGAATATATACTGGGTCACCTGGAAATTTGGACAATTTAGCTAAGTTTATTAATGACTCATCCAACCTATCAGAAGCACTATCTGGATATTCACTTAATAGATCCTCTAAAAGATAAATAGGATACGGAAATTCTGAAAGATTTTTATCTGGTCGATTAAGAAAAATCATTATTTTCCCCATCCCTCTAATGGTTCTCTTTCTTAAAATTGCAGAAAGTTTTCTCTTCTGCTCTACATTTAATTCAAATCTCGCTTCTTCAGCCATGGAAAATGTACCACAATTCTCACATTTATATTGCTCTACACGTCCTCCTCCCACTCCCACTAATTGTTGTTCCTCAATAGAGTTTTGACAAACCGGACATCTTTCACTCATCACAATCACTACTTTCTTTTTTATAGTATAATCTTAACATATAAATAATCGACTTACCCATATCTTATATTGTGTGTAACTGCCCCCTTCGCTGAATCCCTTGGTATCATTGATTTCATTTAACTTTCTCTTTTGAGTTACACAGTACGAAAATTATGAGTAACTGTATAGGGATACCACCAGCATTTTGCAAAACAACCTACGCTATGCGGAAAAATAAAATAAGCTGCCCATGTGGACAGCTTATTTACATAATTATCGTTATTGGAAGTCATTTTTGTTGTGTTACTTTGAATCAACATATCAAAAAAATAGATAATGATGTTTTTAATTCAGTTGTTGAATCTTTCACAATAACTAATTTATAAATAAAAGCTCATTATAATAAGTTGGCCTTTTTTTCCTATTTTTCGTACACCTTCGTCAATAAAGCCGCATTTTTTATATAGCGATTGTGCACTAATGTTTTTTATATTTACCGCTAATACTATTTCATTTATATGTGGATATTTTTTACGAATAAAATCAGGTAGGAACAATAATGATTGTTTCGCATACCCTTTTCCTTGATAATAATAATCCGTTGAAAACGCTCGTAATAACATAGCTTTTGGATTTTCAGAGTAAGGCTTTACCCCTTCATTTTCATGAAGCACGAAAAATGTTACAAGTTCATCATTTACAAGAAATAATATAGAATGTCTGTCAGTATCGGCTATTGATAATTCTATACATTTCTTTGGTGTACCTGTAAATTGTAACTGTTCCTCAGATAATTTATAGTTTTCTACTTGTTCCTTAAATCGTTCTTCATATTCAAATAATTCCATAATGTCCTCCCATTAATTTTGCCCGTTTGTGGATTGTCTCATCGTAGTTCTCTTCCATGTATAAATTCCCACTCTTTCCAAGACATAATTTCAAGTTCCGGTCTGGGTTTATCTTCTAACATGGAAATAAACTCAACCGAGTGGCCATCTGGATCTGTAAAATAAATTGACACAGCAGGCATAAAAGGAAAGACCATTAATTCTTCGGAATTTCCACCAAAAAAATTTTCAGATTCAATCCCTAATTTATTTAAATAATCTCTCGCTTTAATAATATCCGTCATATCTACTTTGAAAGCAAAATGTTGACGCTGAATCTCCTGTGATGGATAGTTTTCTCTAATCCCAAACATGGCTTCTCCAGAACTTCCAATCCAATAGAATTTAGATTTCCGATTAGTATCTTCATATAAAGGAATGATATTGAGTAATTTTTCATAGAATTCAGCGGATATTTTATAATTACTTACATTTATATGTGTTTCAAAAATCCCTTTTATCATTTGAATCCCCCTTTTTCCATATTATACTATCTAGCAGAAATGATGTATTATGTAATGTGGGTTGTATATGATATTCATAGAGGGTTAACATAACGTCCTATTATCGGTAGCAAGGAAAAGGGAGGAAACCGTACTCTCACCAAGGAACCTTCTTTTTTTGTTCTATGAATCTATGCATTTTTTTATACATTCCTATCTTAGCGCGGTTTTAGGGTTCTTGTTTGTTACTGGAACTGTATAAAATCTTGCATACTCTTAGCGTGTTTTTTTCCAAAATGCTGCGCTACCCCTAGATTTAAAAAGAAATAAGCAGTGATTAGATTTTAAACCTAGTCATTGCTTTATCCATTGCATCTTGGTTTACACCTATATAACGTAACGTGACCTTCTCTGATGAGTGATTGAATATCTCCATGAGTAATGCTATGTTTTTCGTTTGCATGTACATGTGATACCCGTATGTTTTTCTTAACGTATGCGTCCCTATCTCATCTAATCCAAACTCTGCTGCAGCTCCGCTTAATATCTTATATGCCATGCTACGACCAATTGGACGATTCTTACCTTGTCTGCTCTGCAATAAATACTCATTGTCTTCTCTTTCTACAATAAACCATTTAAGTTCTCTTTTCAGTGCTGCAGTAATTTGTATTCGTTTCTGTTTCCCTGTTTTCTTTTCCCGCATAGATATATGACTGCCTTTAACATCCTCTACTTTCAATTTCAAAACATCTGAGATTCTGAGGCCTGTATTAATACCCATAATGAAGAGAATGTAATTACGTAAGCTCTTTTCCTTAAAATACTCTTTTAACTGCTGTATTTGCTCTGGATTACGTATTGGTTGAACAAAATTCATTATTCATTACCTCCAGTCTCTTCTGTCTCGTAAACTTCTAATCCAAGTGCAAAAGCTAGTTTATAAAATGCTTTAGACTTCCAACGGCGGTAAGTACGCTCTGACATTCCGATTTCGTTATAAACCATGTAATCACATACATCCTCTTCTTCTAAATAACGTTTACAAATAATATCCCTTTGGATACTTCCTGCACGTCCGTTTCCTAATCGATTTAGAAATTGATCAATACGTAATGACATTCTTTCGAGCCATTCTTCACGTTTACTTTGTTGAATATTCGCTATGGCAACATCTTCTAATGGCTTACCAACTACATGTGTAGGACCGTGCTCGCGCATTTCATAAGAAGGAGTGACTTTCATTTCTTTACGCATCATCCCAAATTGTCTATGTATACGTACACTTTCCAACACGCCTTCTAATTCCTCTTGTGTTGCCGTTCTATCGATTTTTGGTAAGAAAGATAATTGTTTAGTCATGTAAGACCACCCCTTTTTATTTTTTAATTACTTTTGTCTTAAAGCTCCACGTCTACGTTCATAACTTGGTCCACGAATCCCCATTAAATCTTCAATGTCACGAGTGCTTAATTTCTCTTTTTGTTTTTTCTTGTTTTTCTTCTTCGCTTGTTTTGATTGCTTATTCCACTCACGCAATTGATCCCTTAGCACATTCATTTCTCCATCTCCCTTTTCAAAATAAAAAGGACACCATTTCTTAAAACAGCTCTATTGCTGCTCTAAAAATTGGTATCCTCTAGTTTTCTAGCCGGACTGTATTCTGTTTTCATTTATTTGATAATACCAGCCTGCACAAAGATGTTTCTCCAAGCTTTGTTAACTTGGTATTTATCAACGTCTATCGCACGACGAGCGATAGCTTTTCTTATTTTCTTTTTCTTTGCATTTGCCATTCCTCTCATCCCTTTCATGCAAACGTCTCTCATTTCCATTTTGGAGCGTTTCACTCCTCTTGATACCTATATTACATTCAAAAATAATCTAAACGTGAATTGTACCTATTTTATAAAGTCCTTTTTCCCACAAAAAGATTATTTTGTTAAAAAAATTCATTTTAATTTATAACCACTATCTTTTTCTTATATTTTCCATTAAAATTCAATAGAAATATTTCGATAACAAAGGAGCAACCTATGTAGCATAATATAAATTTATGGTCCTTTATTTTTTCATTCGTTTGCATTGCTTTTTTCTTTTATATCTTGAAGTATGCACACCTGAAATGAATGCATCTTTTATAAACGTCGTTTATTTTCACCCTTTATTTTTTGTACTCATTTTTCAATAGGAACTTTTTTTGCTGGTATGAAAGGATTCTCTAAAGTAGATAATTGGATTTCAATGCTTAGAAGCATAGTAACAGTTCTACTAACACTTTTATTATCAGTGTTTTTAACACTAACTTTAATTGTGGGCTATGCATTAAGTTAAACGTATTTCTTCACGAATAAAACTCGATATTCCGTCAATACTGTAGATAACCTAGTTGGAACAAGACCTCCATTAGGTGAGCAGTTAGCTTTTGCTAGCTGTTATACCATTACCCTAGGAAACTAGGGTTTTTATTTATACAAAATGAAATTTTTATTAGAATATTTTTCTTTATTTCTCAATATAAAGAGCCTAGGATTTTCATTAACAATCCTGTAGTATATGAACAAAGAGTAAGGTAAGAGTTACTCTTTGCCATTTTAAGAAAGGTTCTGTTGGAGACAACAGGACCTTTTTTCGTAAAAGGATTATTTTATTGAGTTTTCATCAACTATACCCTTGAATTTTCAAACTCAAATGAACCTCTAGACACATACACCATATACTAATTTAAATATTTCATAAGAAAGCAGGTGAAAAATATGCCATCTATTCTCGGGAGCCTTGTCGTACAAAATAGTAATGGTTCTTTCAACTTAGGTGATTTTTATAACGTTTCTCCAAAAGAAAATACAAAAGCTTATAATGGCTCGGGCGGTTCCAATGTCGCTTTTATCGTTAATAATTTTAATGGTGTTAGTGCAACAAACACATTCGATGCTGATGTTGCCGATCAAGACCAAATTGTGTCAAATTAGGCTACTCCTGAATAAAACCCAATATTCTGTTAATAATGTATATACAGTTTCAGATTTCCCTTCATACCCGAAGGCTTAGCAGCTAGCTTTTACTAGCTGCCCTTTTTATGTTTTACACGAATAAAATTCTAAACATTGTCTAACAATGTAGTTAAGGCTTAAAAAAGTCGATTTTCCCCACTCTAGCTTTCTTGGTCGAGAGCCGAGCAGTTAGCTTTTGCTAGCTGCTCTTATTCTGTAAGTAATTCCTCCTTGAATAAATTCCTAAATATTGTCCATACTATAAATACACTTAATTTTTGAACTTCCTTCTTAAATTTTCTTTAGGAGAGCAGTTAGCTTTTGCTAGCTGCTCTTTTTTTTGGTTACTGCTTCTGTTTCTTAAAGAAATTCTTTAACTATATTTCCCTAATAAGGACAAATTCTTTAATCCGTCTCGAATAAAATAAATAATTTGGCATATAATATCTATGCATCTAGATTATTACCTCTGTATGGAGCAGTTTGGCTGGGCTAACTGCTCTTTTATTGAATAAATTTCTAAAAAGTGTTAACAATATAAGTACACCAAGGTTGAATACGAATGACCATTTCGTTCTTCTTATTCACCAGGGCAGTTAGCTCTTGCTAGCTGCCTTTTTTTAGTTTACCCGAATAAAGTTTCAAATTATGTCCCATACTATAAATGAGCTGATACAGCTTGAATTCACAGTGACCTCTGTAATGTTCTTTCCCTTTCTCTGAGGGATGAGCAGTTAGCGCTTGTTAACTGCTCTTTTGTATTGAGCAAATAATAAAATTTTGTTCTTATTTCTTTTTCAAATCATATACTTCTAAACTAGTCGTTACGCTCATAAGAGTTACCTCTTATCTGAAAAAGCACTGATGCATGGTGCTCTTTTTTAATTTCCTTATTTCTACAAAATGAAATTTCCATTCGATTTCTGCATCTAGACCATCATCAATTAAGAAGTCACATAGTATATCTAAATCACCGCTTGCCACAACCATTTCCCATGCTTCACCTCCATAACCATATTCCTCTGAAAGAGCATTAACAGCAAGGTTAAAATCTGTAAAATTAAATTCTCCGTAATTAACAACCAAACTTCGACTATTATCCACTTCTTCCGTTTGATCTAGTTTTAGCTCATCAATAGTTATGTCCTTTTCAACTAGTACCTCTTCTTCTACATATCCATCACGAACACGATCAGCTGCTTGTTCTAATGTTTCCGCTTCTACAATTCCCTCGTACACCTTAGTTTCCGTAAACGTTACAGTAAAAGTTTTCATTATCTATTCTCCTTTTCTACTAAAATGAAGTTTTTATTAAAATTTTTATCAACAATTAACACATAGAAAACACACTCCATTTTTGGTAATATATAGTTAATCCTTGAATGCTTAGTTTTTAAAAGGACCCACCCCCTCACTGTGGGTCCTTTTAAATGTTTTCTATTAAAATAGCGTTTTTAATAAAAACTTCTCACATTTAAACCGGACAAGCATATGTTATTGTATGGAATCTTTCCATTCATAGCATTCTACCTTTCTCATTTGAGAGCACACTTATATGTGTGCTCTTTTTTATTTAAGATAAAATAACGATTTTGTAGAATTTATATATACTTATAATCAACAATTGGTTATACTGTTAAAGTTCCTAACAGTCATTAATATGGAATCGACAATTGCAACAACTTTACTTCCCTAAGTCCCAGCATTTAAAGCTGGGATTTTTATTTTTGTAAGTTCATTTCTTTTTCTTCTTTAATACGTTTTCGATTACACCATTAGCAAAGATTAGGCCCTTTATGTTTCATTGATGGTCTATACAAAGTTTTAACTGGCTTGCTACATTGCGGACATTCTTGTTTATCATATTTCACGATATTTTTCCCCTTTCAAATAAGGATTTTATTAAAAAACTGCACATACATTAATCATGGTAGGCTTTTCGATATGAGTCTTGGTCATAGGGCACCTTAAAAAGCGCTCTTTATTTTTATAGTGACAGGCTCAATAACTCCAAGTAACAAATACAATATAAAAAATTCACTCATGAAAATCTGATTACGATTTTTTGAATTTTTTATATCTCATGAGACATTCACCTATCTTACTAAGAGTGCATATAAAAATGTGCTCTTTTTATTTGTTGTTAAATAAGAATTTTGTTTAATTACTTCTAGATTCCACTTGACCATTTTCTTCAGTGACAGGCTCAATAGATCCAAGTAAGGAATACAATATTAAAAATTTAATCATAAAAATCTGATTACAATTTTTATGATTCTTTCTATTTCATGAGACATTCACCTACCTTACTAAGAGTGCATATAAAAATGTGCTCTTTTTATTAACCATTTCTATTACTTCGAATACATTATTATCAAACCAAGAAATATATAGGTTTCTCTGGACCAGTTACCTTGTATTCCTTGCATTCCTTGTACACAGAATCCGTTTATAACAAACGGGTTCTTTTATTTATTCATCATAAAATAACTATTTTATTAAAATCTTCACGAGCAATAACTTCGAATTCTTAGATCAAAATGAACCTCTAGATGATTACAACATATGCTAATTTAAATACTTTCTAGGAAATTAGGTGCGTACTATGCCCTCAGTTGTAGCAAACCTTGTCGTACAAAATAGTACTGGTTCTTTCAACTTAGGCGATTTTTATAATATTTCTCCAAAAGAGAATACAAAATCTTATAATGGTTCAGGATCATCAAATGTTGGTTTTGTTATCAATACCTTTAGCGGTGTTAGGTTCGTTGTGTTATTATTTTTTATAATAAATACGGTACATGAAATTATTTTATTGATTTTAAAAAAAGCCCCTTGTAAGGGCCACTTATTTTACAAGGTACTGTTTTACTTCTTTTATTAATAGTTCCGCACCTTCTGGATTTAATGTTATCTTACCATTTGCTAATACTATGTTACGATTTGACACCTCTTCTGTTAATGCACAAACACCACCAGGCTGATACTTCTGTAAAACAATGTCTTCACCTTCTACAAAGATCTCTAATGGTGATTTTTCTTTAATACCTAGCGTATTTCTAAGTTCCTTTGGAATTACCACACGCCCTAACTCATCTACTTTTCTAGTTAATCCGGTTGCTTTCATCTAATATCTTTCCCCATACATGAAAATTTAGTTTCATTTACAAAAGAACAAGTAAAATAAATAGAGGATTTTTGGCACGATAACAAGATAAGTAATTGAAATGAAGCAATTCGTCAGCTAGTAGAAAAGGGTTAAGTCTTAAATAATGACTAGCCTTTTTATTCCCCCTAAAAACCCCAAAAACACATTTAAAGTCCTTATCTGTCTTTACATATGTTTTTAAAATGAACAAGACCTATTTTAACTTGTCCATCGAAACGCAAAATAAACAAACCTGAAAAGTCGTTTTTAAATTAAACTTCCTTCTTTTAATACACTCTTTAAAAAATTGAAAAAGAGCTGAATTTTTATCACAGCTCATGTATTTATTAGCTCTGTATGCGTACATGTAGAGTGTTGAGAATATCCAAAAATCTTGCTTCCTGTTTTATTTGATTTACAAAATCAGTCTTTCCTAAATCAGAAAGATTTCATTAACAGAATTTTCGGACTTATAGTATAAAATACGATTCCGTTAAAAATCTACTATCGTTCCTCTTCATATATTGGCACCAGAACCTCCTTTTTAACCAAAAAAGTTGAGGATTCCCCCAACTTTTTGATTCATCTATTGTCTTATTAGTCCTGTAGATGTAACCTGATATATTCTCTTCTTACCCATATATTCCTGTTTGCCATTCTCAAGATTAGTTAAAGTTGCTCGTATCTTTTCCTTTTCTGCTTCCCCTTCTATATGGGTAAGTTCAATGTAATCCCCAACTTTTACAGGAACGGTTTGGGTTTCAGCAGTTCGTTGTCTATTTCCCACAATTTCTTTATTGTACACAACGCTACCCGATGAGTTCTGTACTTTTATACTTGCATACGTACTATTAAAGTAGGAATGTGGTATACCAGCTTCTAATTGTATCTGCATTTTTTCTATCTCTTTATTCAATGATGTTTCAACAGAACCTGTATTTTTCACCTTTAATATTTTTATTTTTCAACCATAAGTATACCTAGAAATATTCTAAAAACTAGTTGAAAATCTTTTAGATTCTAACTTTCTTATAATACCACTTGCTATTTCTTCAATATTTTCATTTAGAAAGAAATGATTACCTTCAAATAAATTGAAGGTACACGATTTACTTGTGTATTGTTTCCATTTTTTTACCTCATCATATGTAGTTAATTCATCTTTTTTTCCGTTCAATACAAGAAAATCAATGTCACATGCTCGTATATTGTTGTTATGGATATATGTCTCTACAATTTTAAAATCTGCTCTTAGAATGGGGAGAAAAATTCCCATTAATTCTTCTGATTGTAGTACCTCGGTTGATGTTCCCCCCATTGCAATAACTTCATTTTTGAATTGTTCATCGGGTAGGTTATGTCGAATATTTTTTATCTTACTATTAGGATGATTTCTACCGGATAAAACAAGAAATTCA
Organism: Bacillus sp. FSL E2-0195; assembly: GCF_038003645.1. Lineage (NCBI taxonomy): Bacteria > Bacillati > Bacillota > Bacilli > Caryophanales > Bacillaceae > Bacillus > Bacillus sp. FSL E2-0195. The sequence goes on from NZ_JBBOPN010000002.1 coordinate 501,813, forward strand.
GGCAATACATTATTAGAATCCTGTATTTTTCTAGCTAATTCATAGGCAATCAAGCTTCCCATGCTATGCCCATATAAAATATAGGGCGAATTATCTAGTTGCTTGACTATACTATTGTAGACATCATTTACAGCCTCTTCCATACTCTGGTACAGGCTTTCTTCAATTCTATATCCTCTACCGGCTAACTCTATTGGAACTACTTCAATATGTGGATTAAAGTAATTTTTCCATTTTGAGTAACTAAACGCAGAGCCACCAGCATGTGGAAAGCAAAAAAGTTTAGTCTTATTCATAGATTTTCTCCTTACTTTAAAATTTGTTTATATTTTGGCCAATTGTATAAAAGTCTTTAATTATTATCTCATTCGGTAATTCATCACGTGTTGCACAAGCAGATATCTTATAATTTGGATCAATATTATATTGTCTAAAGTAAAAGTTTTGAGGTATATTCGTGTATGAAATTAAAGTTCGTGACTCTTTTTTTACAGAGAATGAATTTAACGGGATATAAAGTCCTTTACCAATCATTTTTATATGGCTTTCTTTTAATGTCCATAAATCAAAAAAATAATTGATTTGTTCATCAGAATTCATATTAGATAAATCATAAAATTCTTCCTCTGAAAAAAATTCATTTGCTAATTTAAGAGCCTCTATGTCTGAAACTCTTTCAATATCAATACCTACATTAGAATTAGCAGTGGCACAGACCACCCATTCTCCTGAATGCGAAATATTAAAGTGAAAGTCAGAAAAATTTTGAACAAAAGGTTTTCCGTACTCATTATATATAAATTTAATTTCTTCATTATTCATTTTATATTTTTGGCAAACTAGGGAACGGATTAATAAATCTCCTATCAAAGTCCTATTAATATCACATAAATTTAATAAACGCTTCATTCGTTCTCTCTTCTCATTTGAAATCAAGTTACTAAATTGATTAAACAAATGATTTTCAATATTTTTTGGTATTTTCACAGCATGAATTTGTATGATAAATCACTTCCTTTTTAAAAGGATTTCTTCCTATGTATACGTTATAGAAATTCAATTTCATTTTCTAACTTGCATTTATTCAAGTGCAAATATAATAGAAAAGGTGCATATTTACATATCAATGAAAATATACACCTTTCCTCAGCAATATCATCAAAGCATTCGCTTCTGGTACAAAAACTTCAGAGAATTTACAGCATACTATGAACAACTCATATATGTTTCTATGTCCCTATCAAGCAAGCCCCTTAAAAAGTAATGCTCTTGATATATATATACATAATCTCCTACACTTGATGTGCAGTTATTGGACTGCTCTCTTTATTTACACTACTACTCACAAATAACAACTTTAATAATAACAATGTTTGTTTATAAAGTTGCCTCTTTTGTGCTCTCTACTTTTCCGTTAGCGAAAGGGATGTCTCTTTTATTCCTTCTAATTCATTTAGTAGATACTTAGCTAACTTTTCAACTGCGGGGGAAGCTACTATTTCTTCGTGTGATCCAGGGACCGAATACATATTCACTCTTCCTTTTAATAAAGGCTTCCAATCCGTAAACAATTCTTTACCTTCCTCAGCACTAAAGTAAATAACTTCCCCAAAATATGGTGTTAAATCATGCTCTGCCATTAAATTCAGACATTTCCTGTGAGCATTGATAATTTGCTTCAAATTCGTAAGATTTGCATCAGGCGGGAGCACTCCTTCCACAATTAATTGTTCAACAAGCATGTCCTGTTGATGAACAAGCTCTTCTTCCTGGTCCACTAGCTCTATATGGATGAAATGCTCCAATATATAAGATAGCATTTCATCCTCTGTCTTGTAATCCCGTTCTGAAGGCACCTTGGTATCCAATAGTACCAACACCTCAACTTCTTCTCCCTGGTTCCGTAGCATAGTTGCGATTTCATAGGCGATGGCACCGCCCAGAGACCATCCTCCCAGACGATACGGCCCCTCTGGCTGAGCCCGCTTCATTTCCTCGATGTAGAGTTGCACTACTTCCGATAAAATCAACCCGTTCATTCCTTCTTTCTCTACGAGAGGATTCTGTAGACCATAAAATGAGCAGTGATCCTTGAGTAACCTTGCTAGCTGAATGTAACAGAGTACATTACCCATAAATGGGTGAACACAGAAGAAAGGTCTTTTCTCTGATTCTTGTAATGGAACCAGAACCGATAATGATTCTTCCATACGATGATTCTCACGGATGAGACAAGCGATTCCTTCCACTGTCGGATTCTTAATTAGTGCGGGCACCTTAATCTCTTTTCCAAATTTCTCTCTGACCTTTGAAATCAATTTGATTACAAGGAGAGAGTGACCTCCTATATTGAAGAAATCATCGTTTACATGGATATCTTCTAACTGTAGCAAATCCTGCCAGATTGTAATCAGCTGATACTCGATTTCATCCCGTGGGATGATTGGTGTAGAAAAGGTACTTTCTCTTTGAATCGTTAAGCTGTTCAGTGCCTTTCGATCAACCTTCCCATTTGTTGTAAGCGGAATCGCATCCACCTCAATAAAGTGTGCAGGAATCATATAATTCGGTACTTGCCTCTTGAGATGCTCACGCCATTCATGCATACTTCCTTCACCCACCACATAGGCAACCATTCTCCGATCTCCTGGTTGGTCCTCTCTTATCAAGACTATAGCCTCTTTCACCGATGGATGACTTTCTAAATTCGCTTCAATCTCTCCAAGCTCAATCCGGAATCCTCGAATTTTCACTTGATTATCGATTCTTCCCAGATAATCCAAATGGCCATCAGCTAAATAGCGGACTAGATCTCCCGTCCGGTATAACCGTTCCCCTTCATTAAATGGATGAGGAATAAAACGTTCTAACGTTAACTCTGGACGATTCAAGTATCCTCTCGCTAGGCCTGCTCCACCGATATAAAGTTCACCCGTTACACCAACTGGAACAGGTAACAACTTCTCATCCAATACATAGGCTTGAACATTTGGCAACGGACGCCCAATGGTTACTCTCTTACTATCTTTTTTGATACGATAGCATGTCGCATCAACCGTACATTCCGTAGGACCATATACATTATAAAAATGGATATGGTCATTCTCTACTAGTTGTTCCCACAGTGATGGCATAATCGCTTCTCCACCGACCAGTACCTTGCTTGGAACATGAACACTATCGTTTTTTTCTAACAACCCCTCATCTATGAGTAATTGGAGTAGTGAAGGTGTTATATCAAACATTTCCAACTTATTCTCCCGAATATAAGATACAAACTTTTGAGGATCACTGCGAACTTCTGTTGAAATAATATATAAACTAGAACCATACAAAAGCATTTGTAATTGTTTAACGGATGAATCAAAGGCGATTGAGGCATTTAGACCAACGCGCATGTTATCATGTGCCCGATGTGAAAAAACCTCTTTCTGTAAACCATAGGATAGATTTAATACCGAATGATGCTGCACCATAACCCCTTTTGGATTCCCGGTCGAACCTGAAGTGTAGATAACATACGCCAAGTTTTCTCCTGTTACTTTACATATTGGTGAAAGGGTGTTTTCTTGCGAAATCATTGCTTGATCTCGGTCCAAACAAACTGTTTCAACTTCTTCAGGTATCCAACCTTGTGATACTTTGTTCGTAACCAATATTTGAATTCCTGTGTCCTCCAGAATATATCGTAGGTGACTTTCTGGATACGATGGATCCAGCGGAACATAGGCTGATCCAGCTTTCAAGATTCCCATGAGACCGACAATCATCTCAACTGAACGTTGGAAACAAAGCCCGACCAATGACTCCGTCCCAATCCCACATTTCTGAAGATAATGGGCCAATTGGTTTGCTTTCTCATTCAGCTCTCGATACGTCAACTGCTGATTTTCATCTACCACTGCCACCGCATCAGGTGTACGATCCACTTGATCTTCAAACAGTTTGTGGATCACACTCTCACGTGGATACGCTGCTGCATTATCATTCCATTCTTCCAGTAGTTGTTTCTGTTCTATTTCCGTAACATACACCAGCTCCGACAGAGTTTGATCAACGTTCTCGATCATTTGCTTAAACACCTGGCTTAAATGCCCCAGCATCCGTTCAATAGTGAGACCATTAAACTTGCTACGATCATACTTCAACTTTAACAACAACTGGCTTTCTGGGACAACTGTCAATCCTAATGGATAATGAGTTTGCTCTACTCCTTCCAACTCACCAATTTCTAGATTTCCTGAGGACTCCTCTTTCACTGGGTAGTTTTCAAACACATACAAGCTATGGAACAGTGGGGTTCCTCTAGGAACTTCACTCCATCCTTGAATCTCTGTCAAAGAAGCATATTCATATTGTCTTCTTTCTATCTCTTCCTCTTGTATCTTCTGCAACCAATCCATTATTTTTATATTATCTATCAACTGAATTCGCGTCGGTGATGTGGCAATAAAAGGACCTACAATGTTTTCAACATCAATAATCTCAGTAGGGCGTCCTGAGCTAGTTACACCATAGACAATGTCATCTTCTCCACTATACCGGCCCATGAGATACGCCCACGCACCTTGAATTACCGTATTCAAAGTGAGCCTATTGCGCTTCGCCCAGTTTTGTAACGCTTGGGTTTGCTCTTCTGATAAATAAGTTACCTTCTCTGTGTAACCTTTTTCTTGCTCTTTACTTTCTAAACCCAGCAGAGTTGGAGCTGTAAAACCTTTAAGTTTCTCTCTCCAGAATTGCTCCGCCTGATCCTGATTCTGCTCTCTTAGCCATTGAATATATTTCTTGTATGGCGATGACTTAGGTAAATGCACGGCTTCTCCATTCATTCTCTTCTGGTACACTGTAAGCAATTCGTTAAAGACCAGTGGTAGGCTCCATCCATCCAACAGAATATGGTGATGTGTCCAAACAATCCGATATTCTTCCTCACCTTCTTGAATGACAGTCACCCGCATCAATGGCGCTTCATCAAAAAGAAAGGCTTGTTTTCGATCCAATGCCAAAAAGGCTTTTCTTTTCTCCTCTTTTTCTTCAGCAGTCAGCGTACGCCAATCTTCTACATTCACCTTAAATGGAACACTCTCATACACCACTTGTAAAGGCTCTTCAACTTCATCCCAAAGGAAAGATGAGCGGAAAATTTCATGCTGCTGAATTACCGATTTCCACGCCTGTTCGAAAGTTACAATATCCAATTCTCCTCTAATCATGAAACTTAATTGCACTATATACGGCGCTACATGTTCATCCCCTTGGTCATGCAATGTATGGAAAATCATACCTTCTTGCAAAGGCGATAGTGGATATAAATCGGTAATCTGATAATTATTTCCACAATTCATCTTGGATAATACTTTTGTCAAACTGGCTTGGTCAAGATTAGCCATCACAAAATCTGAAACGGTCAGTGCAGATTCTCCATCCGCAGATTGAATCAATTTACTTAGTTGATGGAGCATATTCTCTGCAATACTTTTTATCGTTGATTTCGCGAATTGTCCTACATTGTATACCCAAGTGAACTGAAGTTTCCCATCCGTTACAATTCCAATTACATCGATTAAATGCAAGCGCTTGGAACCAGAAGCATGATCTAAGCGCTTAAATCCGTTCTCCGGAATAAGCATTGCATCGTCAGAAAACATTTGGTCAAATTGTCCAAGATAGTTAAAACTAATAGACGGTGTATGTTGAGACCCCCATTTCTCACACATTGTTGTGTTCAGATACCGCAAAATTCCATGGTCAACACCCTTATTAGGAATTTTACGCACTTGTTCTTTAACTAATTTTAATGCTGCAATTGGCGTGTCGGCACCGGTAATATTTAAGTGAACAGGATAAATACTTGTAAACCACCCCACAGTTCTAGATAGGTCAACGTCTTCGATAATCTCTTCCCGACCATGCCCCTCCAAATCCACGGTCAGCGCCGGATGACCTGTCCATGCTGCCGTAGCCTGTACCAATGCTGTCAATAGTACCTCATTGATTTGGACACGATGAGTGCTTGAAATTTCTTTCAATAACGTACGGGTCTCTTTCTCATCCAGCACCACGGTAATCTCCTCGGTTCCTGTGTTTGCTGGAACTTCGAGGGTGGTATCCACTGGTAGCATAGCCACTTCTTGTTCGGATTGCTGCTCCCAATAATCACGCACTTCTTGCACAATCCCAGCTTCAGCGTAATGATGCAATTTCTCCGACCACGCTTTAAAGGATGTACTCTTTGTAGGTAATTGGATCATCTGATCCTGGCTCGCTTGATTATACGCCGTTTGCAGATCCTCCAGTAAAATCCGCCAAGAAACACCATCCACTGCTAAGTGATGAATCACCCAGAATAATCGGCCGGCTCTTTTCTCACCTTCATCAAAATACACCATTCTCATTAGCGGTCCTGCGTGTAAGTGCAAGCTTGCTTGTGCAGTGTCAATCTCCGTTTGAATCACTTGATGCCATTCTGCTTGCGGCACTTCTTCTAATGAAATAACGGTCAGCGTCGATTGTTCTTCGATTCCTTCGTTCCGCTGTTTCCAAGCTCCATTCGGTAACCGTTCATATCTTAAACGCAAGGCATCATGATGGATTAGAAGGGTACGCACAGCTTTCTCCAGTAATACTATATCCAGTCGCTCTTTTGTTCTAAAAAACATGGATTGATTCCAATGGTGTGGGTTTGGATGATCTTGTGCAAAAAACCATTGCTGGATTGGTGTAAGGATCAGTTCTCCAGTTACAACTCCCTGCTCTGCTTGTACACCCCGTTCTTCATTGACTACTTGCGCCAACTCAGCAATCGTTTGGTGTTCAAACATTTGCTTTGGCGTCAATTGCAAACCTGCTTGCTTCGCACGAGAGACAATCTGAATGCTGAGAATCGAGTCTCCACCAATTTCAAAGAAGTTATCATGGATTCCCACCTTTTTAATCCCTAATACTTGCTTCCAAATGGTGGCCAGTGTTTCTTCGTTACCATTCCGCGTGGCAACACATTCACTTTCGATTTTCCTCTCCTCTGGTACAGGTAAGGCCTTACGATCAACTTTTCCGTTAGCAGTTAGTGGAATGGCTTCCATCATCACAAATCCTGAAGGAACCATATGGCTTGGTAGTTCCGCCTTGAGATAATCTCTCCACTCGCCTACATTCTCATCACCCACGACATATGCCACCAACCGTTTATCACCCGGCTGATCTTCTCGAACAATTACAACAGCCTCTTTTATGGAGACATGTGCGTTTAAAGCAGATTCAATTTCTCCGAGCTCAATTCGGAAACCACGGATTTTCACCTGGTGATCAATCCGCCCAAGATAATCCAGATTTCCATCAGGTAAGTATCTCGCTAAGTCTCCTGTCCGATATAATCGCGCTCCTGGGTCACTACTGAATGGATGAGGAATGAAACGCTCTGCAGTCAATTCGGGTCTGTTTAAATATCCACGTGCAAGTCCTGCTCCACCAATATATAGTTCGCCAGCTACGCCAATAGGCACAGGTTGTTGACAAGCGTCTAGTACATACACTTCTAAATCTGGAATCTGTTTTCCTATATTACTTCTTGAAGCATACTGCACATCATCTTGAGTAATTGGATAATACGTAACATGAACGGTAGTTTCTGTAATTCCATACATATTAATTAACTGTGGTTTCTGCCCTCCATACCTTTGAAACCATGGTACCAAGCTGGTAGGATCGAGTGCTTCCCCACCAAATATGACATAGCGCAGATGCAAGTCTTTCTTCTCATCTTCTTGTTCACACACTTGTATCAATTGTCGAAATGCGGATGGTGTCTGATTAAGAACCGTAACCTTTTCCTTTACTAACAGTTGATAGAAATCCTTGGGCGATCGACTAATCCAGTAAGGAACAACAATCAATCTTCCGCCATGGAGTAATGCCCCCCAAATCTCCCATACCGAGAAGTCAAACGCATAAGAATGGAAAAGCGTCCAAGTATCTTTTTCATCAAACTGATACCAACATTCCGTCGATTTAAATAAACGAATCACATTGTGATGCTCTACCATAACTCCCTTTGGATTCCCTGTTGATCCCGAAGTATAGATTACATACGCCAAGTTTTCTCCTGTCACTTCACATATTGGTGAAAGGGTGCTTTCTCGCGAAATCATCGCTTTATCCCGATCCAAACAAACTGTTTTGATTTCTTCAGTTATCCAACCTTCTAATGCTTCGTTCGTGACCAATACTTGAATCCCTGTGTCCTCCAGAATATATCGTAGGCGACTTTCTGGATACGATGGATCCAATGGAACATAGGCTGCCCCAGCTTTCAAGATCCCCATGAGACCGACAATCATCTCAACTGAACGCTGGAAGCAGAGACCAACCAATGACTCGCTCCCAATCCCACATTTCTGGAGATAATGTGCCAATTGGTTTGCTTTTTCATTCAGCTCTCGATAGGTTAACTGCTGTTTTTCATCTACCACTGCCACCGCGTCAGGTGTACGATTTACTTGCTCTTCATACAGCTGATGAATCCCAAATTCCTGTGGATATGCTACAGCATTATTATTCCACTCTTCTAACTGTTTTTGCTGTAATCCTGACAGTATCGGCAACTTAGCTAATGATTTATCAGGATGTTCCACGATTAAATTCAACCAGTTTCCAAAATTTTCGGCTATGGATTCAATAGTTAAACTGTCAAATAAATCAGTCCTATAAACAAAAGTAAGCAATAAGCCCTCTTCCACTTCTGCGGCAGTTAAACTTAAATCAAATTTGGCGATTGAAGCGTGGCTGTCCATTACTTCTATATTTCGTCCATGTAGCTGTGGTAGCTCTTGTCCCGTATTTTGCAAAGTAAACATGGTTTGGAAAATCGGAGAATGACTTGTACTTCGTTCAGGTTGGATAACCTCCACAATTTTCTCAAACGGAACATCTTGGTACTCATATGCCTTCAATGCTTTTATCCGCACTTGAGACAACAACTCTTTAAATGCCGGTGCGCCACTTAAATCAGCCCGATAGACTAACGTATTGACAAAGAAACCAATCAATCCTTCAATCTCTCGATAATTTCGATTCGCAATTGGGCTTCCAACAAGAATATCTGATTGTCCTGTATAACGGGCAAGGAAACTTTGATAAGATGCCAATAAGGTCATGAAAAGCGTTGCCCCTTCTTGACGACTAAGTTCGTTTAATTTATCCAGTAATGAGCGTGACAACAACACATTATGAGTTAATCCATGGTGGGTTTGTACCGGAGGACGGGGACGATCCATCGGCAACATTAAGACTGGTAACTCACCAGACAGTTCTTCCTTCCAATATGCAAGCTGTTGATTTAGTACTTCCTCTTTTAACCAATCCCTTTGCCATTGAGCAAAATCGGCATATTGAACTGGTAATGGTGCGAGCTCTGCTGGTTTTTCGCCAATCGCCTCCTCATAAAATACCATCCATTCTTGGAGCAAGATTTCCATCGACCATCCATCCGAGATAATATGATGCATATTACACAGAAGAACCCATTCTTCTTCTGAAATTTTCACGATTTGTCCACGGAACAATGGCCCTTGCTCTAAGTCAAATGGGGATTCCACTTCAGTTTGAATCCATTGCTCCACTTCTCTTTCTCTCTCTTCTGGAGAAATCTTAGTTAAATCAATTTGTGGAAGGGAACGGAAAGTATACGGTTGAATCTTCTGCACAGGATGACCGTCCACTTCATGAAATACTGTCCGCAATGATTCATGACGCTCTATCAACTGATTCCATCCCAACTCCAATGCTTCTAGTAACCAATTTCCTGTAAGACGGCATACCATCGGCATATTATAAAGTGCACTATTAGGTGTAAATTGATCGATAAACCATAAGCGCTGTTGAGCATAAGAAAGTGGAATGGCATTTCCTCGTTCCATCGGCATCAATGGTGGAGTTTCTCGTTTTTTGCCTCCCTTACGTAACTGATCTAATCGCTTCGCCAGTGCCTCCACCGTTGAATACTCGAACAGTTCACGCACCAGTAGTTTTATTTGAAAGACTTCTTGTAAACGTGAAACCACTTGAGTAGCAAGTAGAGAATGACCACCAAGTTCAAAGAAAGAATCCTGAACACCTATATTTTCTATTCCTAGCACTTGACTCCACACTGAAGCGATAAGTTCTTCTAGCGGAGTTCGTGCGTGAACGGTATTTTCAGTAGATAATTTGCTAGGTATTGGCAATGCCTTTAAATCAAGTTTTCCATTCGGTGTAAGTGGTAAAAATTCCATCTCAATAAAGTTTGTTGGGACCATATAATTTGGTAAATGTGTTTGTAGATGCTCTCGCCATTCTTGGACACTTCCTTCACCAACTACATAAGCTACTAATCTCTTGTCGCCTGGATCATCCTCTCGTACCAATACAACCGCTTCTTTCACAGAAGAATGTGCCTGCAAAACTGCTTCTATTTCTCCCAATTCAATCCGGAAACCACGAATTTTCACTTGGTCATCTATACGACCATGGAACTGGAGAGCACCATCAGAAAGATAACTTGCTTTGTCTCCGGTGTAATAGAGACGCTCTCCTGACTTGAATGGATGCGAAATAAATTTTTCCTTTGTAAGGTCCGGACGATTAGCATATCCACGAGCAAGACTCTTCCCTCCAATATAGAGATCTCCAATCACACCACTTGGTACTAGCTGAAGATGAGAATCTAACACATAAACTTCTGTATTCGCAATCGGTCGACCAATCGATGGCGTACCTGTTGTCACTCCTACAGGTACATAACAATCCGTGGTAACAACGGTATTTTCCGATGGACCATACTGATTGATTACCGCAAAAGGAATATCGTTAGATGGATACTGCGTTAATTGATCCCCGCCGGTAATGATAAAACGAAGATCCGTTTTACCTGGCCAAGATAATTTCAAGAGTCTTTCCAGAATAGGCGTAGGTGCAAAACTAGCTGTTATTCGCGAATCAATGAGCCAGTCTCTTAGTGCTTCTGGATTAATTCTCAGTTCCTCTGTTGACAAGTAGAGTGCTGCACCAGCAGTTAGATACGGCCAAATCTCCTGGACAGCCGAATCAAAAGCAATCCCTGCAATCTGAGTCGCACGATCCTCTGCTGTAATACGATAAACTTCTTGATGCCAAGAAACCATATTCATTAATGAGCGATATTCAATCATGACACCCTTTGGCTTTCCTGTAGAACCAGAGGTATAGACAATGTAAGCTAAGTTCTCTGGATTTATCTGCCGTGTAGGTGCGATTACGCTTTCCACTGTTAACTCTTCTAACCTCACCATTTCGACCTGTTCGAAAAGGCCTTCTTGTCCTTCCGCCGTCACTACGAATTGAATTCCTGCATCTTCAATCATGTATTCTAACCTTGATTTTGGATACAACGGATCTAAAACGACATAAGCTCCACCAGCTTTTAATATGCCTAGTAAACTTACCATGAGCTCAGCCGACCTCGGAAGATAAACTCCAACGACTGACTCTGGAGCAACTCCTTTTCGCTGTAAAACATTTGCCAACTGATTTGCTTGTGCATCCAGTTCACCGTAAGTCCAATCTTTTGTTTGATCAACTACCGCAATCGCTTCAGGACGCTTTGCTACTTGTTCCTCAAATCTGTCGCAAATAAGACCCTGTGGGGGCATTTCCATTACAGTGTCATTCCATGTTTCTAATAACAAAGTACGCTCAGGTTCCGATAGCATGCTCAGACTATGCAACGGATTTTGCGGGTAATGGGAAACTTCGTGTAGCCATTTCTCAAAGTGCCCTGCCATCCGTTCAATAGTTGTGGCATTGAATAAATCCTTATTGTATTCAAAAGTAAAAAGTAATCCCTCTTCCGTCTCAGCTACCATTACGCTTAAATCAAACTTTGCGATTGGACTATGGCTTTCTATCATTTCAATACTTCTACCAGATAACACCGGGAACTCTTGTTTCATATTTTGCAAGATGAACATAGTCTGGAAGATTGGCGAATGACTTGTACTCCGCTCTGGTTGTACAACTTCCACAATTTTTTCAAAAGGGATATCTTGATACTCGTACGCCTTCAATGCTTTTTGACGAACCTGAGACAGAACATCCTGAAATGTCGGTCTACCACTTAGATTAGCCCGATATACCAAGGTGTTGACGAAGAAACCAATAAGTCCTTCAATTTCTCTATAATTTCGATTAGCAATTGGACTTCCGACCAGAATATCTTCTTGTCCCGTATAGCGGGATAGAAAACTTTGATATGCAGCTAACAGGGTCATGAAGAGTGTAGCCCCTTCTTGACGACTAAATTCATTTAATTTGTCATGTAGCGTGCTTGGCAGAACCAGGGTGTATGTCGACCCGTGATGAGTTTGTATTGCGGGACGCGGGCGATCCATAGGAAGTTGGAGTACAGGAAGCTCCCCAGACAATTCTTCCCTCCAATATTGGAGTTGTTGATCAAGCACTTCCGCCTTCAGCCATCCTTTTTGCCACTGAGCGAAGTCGGCATATTGAACCGGTAATGGTTCAAGTTCTGCTATCTTTCCATCCGTAGCTTTCTCATAGAATGCCATCCATTCTTCAAGTAGGACTCCCATTGACCATCCATCTGAAATGATATGATGTAAAGTACAAAGGAGAATCCATTCTTCCTCTCCCACTTGCAAAATACTTGTCCTGATTAGTGGGCCCTCTGTTAAATCAAATGGCACTTCTGTTTCTTGTTGAATCAAACGTTTAACTTCTTCTTCTCGGTCTTCTGGAGAAAGCATAGTTAAATCCGTTTTCGGAATTGATCGAAAAGCATACGGTTCAATTTGCTGCACGGGCTGACCGTTCACTTCATGAAAGACCGTCCGCAATGATTCATGACGCTCTATGAGCTGATTCCATCCCTTTTCCAATGCCTCAGGTAGCCAGCTCCCTGTAAGGCGGCATACCATTGGCATATTGTAAAGGGCGCTATTAGGTGTAAATTGATCGATAAACCATAAGCGCTGTTGGGCATAAGAGAGCGGAATAGTTTCCCCTCTTTCCATCGGCATTAGTGGCGGAATCTCTCGTTTTCTATCTCCTTTACGTAACTGATCTAATCGCTTTGCCAGTGACTCCACCGTTGCATACTCAAATAGTTCACGTACCGGTAATTCGATTTGAAAGATTTTTTGTAAGCGTGAAACTACTTGAGTAGCTAGCAGCGAGTGACCACCAATCTCAAAAAAAGAATCCTGAACACTTATATTTTTTATACCTAACACTTGGCCCCATACGGAAACAATGAGCTCCTCTACTGGTGTTCGTGATGAAGTAGTAATATCTTCACTTATGAACTGTGCCTCCAATTCCAATAAAGCTTTCCGATTCACCTTACCATTTGGAGTGAGTGGCATCCCTTCAACTTGGAAGAAGTATGCCGGAACCATATAATGTGGCAATTGCTTCTTAAGATATTCACGCCACTCTCCAGTATCCCCTTCACCCACTACATAGGCTACTAACTGCTTATCTCCTGGTCGATCTTCCTTCACCAACACGACAGCCTCTTTTACAGATGAGTGATCATGTAAAGCTGCTTCGATTTCTCCCAGTTCAATTCGGAATCCTCTGATTTTGACTTGGTTATCTATTCTTCCAATATACTCCAAGTTACGATCATTCATATATCTCACCAGGTCACCCGTTCGATATAATCGTTCCCCTTCCTTAAAGGGATGCGGAATAAAACGCTCAGTAGTTAACTCTGGTCGATTGAAGTAGCCACGTGCCAATCCTACTCCTCCAAGGTAAAGTTCCCCCGCCACACCAATCGGTACCACCTGTTGATGTTGATCTAACACATACAACTCTGTATTATCAATTGGACGACCAATTGGAATAAGCATAGGTTCTTTTTCTAAATCACAATTATAATAAGTCACATCCACAGTCGCTTCGGTAGGACCATACAAGTTAATTAACTTTGTTTGCTGAACATCGTAAAATACCCCCTTAAAGCGGCGAACCTGTTCAGTATTTAATGCTTCTCCACTAGTAAAAACCTGATTTAAAGACGCTACATCCCTTTTCGAATTATATTGTTCCATATAATCCAAGAAAGTAGATAACATCGACGGAACAAAGTGAATGGTGTTCACACGATATCGTTCGATATACTCCTCAATCACCGCAGGATCTTTCTCTCCTCCTGGTGGAAGCAAACAAACACGTGCTCCTACAAATGACCACCAAAATAATTCCCAGACAGAAACATCAAACGAAAACGGTGTCTTTTGTAGAATTGTATCCTCCTCAGATAATGGATATTTTTTCTGCATCCACTGTAGGCGGTTGATAACCGAATGGTGTTCAATCATTACTCCCTTCGGATTTCCCGTCGAACCCGAAGTGTATATGATATAGGCTAAGTTATTTGCAGTTACTCCACTTACCGGAGCCAAATTACTCTCTTTAGAAATCATTACTTGATCCCGGTCTAAACAAATTGCTTGAATATCTTTAGGTAACCAGTCCTGTAGTGCCTCGTTTGTTAACAGCACTTGAATTTGTGAATTCTCTAAAATGTATCTCAGGCGGTTTTCGGGATAACTTGGGTCCAGTGGGACATAAGCCCCTCCTGCTTTCAAAATCCCAAAGAGACCAATAATCATATCAGGAGAGCGTTCAACACATATACCAACCAATGATTCAGGTCCTATACCTTGTTTTTGTAGATAATGTGCCAATTGGTTCGATTTTTCATTGAGTTCTTGATACGTTAACTTTCCACCCTCATAAACTACCGCCACTGCATCAGGTGTACGTGCCACTTGCTGCTCAAATAGCTCATGAATCATACACTCATGACCATAAACTATGTCAGTATCATTCCATTCTTCTAGGAGTTGTTTCTGCTCTGTGTCCGATAACATTGACAGCTTTGTATATGATTCATCTGGATGATACGCGATTTCATTTAACCAGTTCTCAAAATGGCCTGCCATACGTGCAACGGTACTACTATCAAATAAATCCGTGTTGTATTCAAATGAGACAAATAGACCTTCTTCCACTTCGTAGGCAGTTAAACTCAGATCAAATTTTACAATAGACATATTACTTTCTACCATTTCGATACTTCTACCAGACAAATCTAGTCGTTCTTGTTTTATATTCTGTAGTGTAAACATGGTCTGAAAGATAGGAGAATGACTCATACTTCGTTCAGGTTGCACAGCTTCTACCACTTTTTCAAATGGTATATCTTGATATTCGTAAGCTTTTAACGCCTTTTTCTTTGTTTGGTTCAAAATCTCCCGAAAAGTAGGGGTGCCACTCAAATCTGATCGGTAAACCAACGTATTAACAAAGAAACCGATTAATCCTTCTACTCCCTTATGATTCCGATTTGCAATCGGACTTCCGACTAGAATATCTTTTTGCCCCGTATAACGAGCAAGAAAGCTCTGGTATGCAGCCATTAAAGTCATAAATAAGGTAGATCCTTCTTGTCGACTTATATCCTTTAATTGATTGAGTAATCTATAAGGAAAAATCACGTGATGCGTATCCCCAGAGTAAGTTTGCGTAACCGGTCGAGGTCGGTCCACTGGCAGTTGTAATATAGGAAGCTCCCCAGACAATTCTTCCTCCCAATACGTGAGTTGACGATTTAACACATCACCTTGCAACCACTCCTTTTGCCACTTCGCAAAGTCTGCATATTGAATGGATAGTGAACTTAATTTAGCAGGATTCCCGCCCGTTTCTTCTTCATAGAAAGTAAGTAATTCATTCATGAGTATACCGATGGACCAAGCATCAGAAATAATATGATGCATCGTACATAGTAATAACCATTCATCCTTTCCTAATTGAACAAGCTGATTACGAATTAAAGGGCCATTCATTAAATCAAATGGTTCTTGCGCTTCTCTCGCAATTAAACTATCTACCTCTTTTTCTTTTACTTCTAGAGGAAGTTGCGAGTAATCCCTTACGGGTAATGCTCTAGGAAGGAATTCGACAATTTGTTGTACAGGTTGTTCTCCTACTTCTTTAAAAACGGTTCGTAATGATTCATGACGTTCAATGAGTCGATTGAATCCCTTTTCTAATGCTTCAGGAATCCAATTTCCTTTTAGATGCCATACAGTTGGAATATTATATAAAGAACTGTTTGGGTTAAATCTGTCCATAAACCACAAACGTTGTTGTGCATAAGACAACGGAAGTGCTTCTTTATTCTCCTTTTTTTGCATTTTCTTCTGAAGCCAAGCTCTTTTCTCAGGAGAAAGTGAACTCAGCTTTGCATGTAAATCACTTCTCATTTTTTTACCCCTTCCTCAACTAAATTACTCTCGAATATTCCTTGTGCTTCTTCCTCTGATAGCTCTTCTAATTGCTTAAGTAGTTCAAGTAATTCTTCATCATTACTCACTTCTGCTTCTTTTTGAATATAGTCTTGAAGACTTACATTCTCCTTACTATCATTCTGTATTTCTTGATTTTTGTTATAGAACAATTGATCAATCTGTTTTGCCAATTGTTGCACCGTATGAAACGTAAATAGATCATGCAATGGTAACTCGATTCCAAAAGCCTCTTTAAGATTGGAAACAGCTTGTGTAGCAAGTAATGAATGCCCACCTATTTCAAAAAACGAATCCTGCACTCCAATATTTTCTACTCCTAAAACTTGATGCCATATTGAAACGATTGTTTTTTCCGTAGGTGTACGGGGAGCAATATACCCCCTCACTATCTCCTGTCTCTCTGGTACTGGTAAGGCCTTCCTATCAATCTTTCCATTTGGAGTGAGTGGAAATGCATTCAATCCGACAAAATAGGCTGGAATCATGTAATTTGGTAGCTGGTCCTTGAGATAATCACGCCACTTATGAGCATCCCCATCTCCCACAACATAGGCAATCAAACGTGGATCACCAAGATAATCTTCCCGCACCATCACAAGAACTTCGTTAACTAATGTATGCTTTTGCAATGTCGCTTCAATTTCTCCTAGTTCAATCCGGAACCCACGAATTTTTACCTGATGATCGATTCGGCCAAGATACTCCAAATTTCCATCTGGCAGATACCTTACTAGGTCTCCAGTCCGGTATACTCGCTCTCCTTCTTTAAACGGATGCGGTATAAAACAATCTTGCGTTAAGTCAGGACGGTTTAAGTATCCACGTGCTAATCCTGATCCACCAATGTAAAGCTCACCAACTACACCAATTGGAACCATTTTTTGTTCAGCACTCAGTACATATACTTCTGCATTGAAGACTGGTTTACCAATTGGTGGTACCCTATACATGACACCCTTTTCTAATTCCATATATGTGGAATACGTAGTATCTTCGGACGGTCCATATAGGTTGTACACCTTCTCAACCGTACTTCTCTCGTATAAATCTTGAACGAGTGAATATGGTAATGGTTCTCCAGCCAAATTCATCACCTTTACCGAAGAAGGAATTGTTTTTAAGCGAACCAGTTCCTTCGCTGCCGATGGCACAGTATTGACCAAAGTCACACCCTTGGTAGACAACTTGTCTAGATGTAGAGCATTTTCAGCGACAATCACCTTACCACCCATCGTTAAGGGAACAAACACTTCAAAAACGGATAGATCAAAGGATAGCGAAGTTGAAGCTAATACTCCCGCTAATTCCTTTTGGGAATATGTGTGATGCGCCCAATGAATCATTGTTACTGTATTCCTGTGCTCAATCATTACCCCCTTTGGATTTCCAGTGGAACCTGAAGTATAGATAATATAGGCTAAATTATCGCCCGTCACTTCACTGGTACACACTGTAGTTACTTCTTGTTCTATTTCTTCTCGATCACGATCAATACAAATCACGGCAACGGATTTAGTTATAACCATTTTTTGTTGTAACTTTTCCTGTGTCACCAGTACCTTTATTTGAGCATCCTCTAAAATGTATTGCAGTCGACTTTCCGGATACGCTGGATCAATTGGGACATATGCTCCTCCTGCCTTCATAATTCCTAAGAGGCCGACAATCATCTCGGATGAACGTGTAACGCAAATCCCAACCAATGATTCGCATGCAACACCATTTTTCTGTAAATAATGTGCCAGCTGATTCGAGCGTTCGTCCAACTCTCGATATGTTAGTTCTTCATCTTCGCACACTACTGCAATTGCTTCTGGTGTTTTTTTCACTTGTTCTTCAAACAATGTATGAATCGTGCTTTCTTGTATATCTACAACACCTGATTCATTCCATTCCTCTAGTAATTGCTTATATTCTGCTTTCGATAACATATTCAGTTCAGATAATAAATATTTTGGATGAGAGACAATTTGATTTAACCAATGTTCAAAATGACTTGCCATGCGTTCAATGGTTGTATCATTAAACAAATCAGTATTGTATTCAAAGGTTAGCGATAATCCTTCTTCCGTCTCAGAAGCAAATAAACTCAAATCAAATTTCGCAACAGAAGCATGACTTTCCATGAGTTCCATGTTTCTTTCAGATAGCTGAGGAAACGCTTGTTTCGTATTCTGTAAAGTAAACATGGTTTGAAATATAGGTGAATGACTTGTATTCCGTTCCGGTTTTACAGATTCCACCACTTTCTCAAATGGAATGTCCTGATACTCGTAGGCTTTTAGTGCTTTTTTTCGTACCTGCGACAAAAGTTCTTGGAACGTCGGATTTTCACTGAAATCTGCTCGATAAACCAACGTATTTGCAAAGAAACCTATTAATCCCTCAATCTCTTTAACATTTCGATTTGCAATTGGGCTTCCAACCAAGATGTCGTCTTGTCCTGTATAACGAGAAAGGAAGCTTTGATACGCTGCCATCAATGTCATAAATAAAGTGCATCCTTCTTGCAGACTTAAATCTTTGAGCTTTTCCTGTAGGGAATTCGCCACCGTTAAGGACTGACTTGCACCACGGTGGGTTTGAACCGCAGGTCGAGGACGATCCATCGGTAATTGTAAAACCGGTAGCTCCCCAGATAATTCTTCCTTCCAATATTGAAGGTGCTGATCCAAATTCTCTTCTTTTTGCCATTCCTTCTGCCACATGACAAAGTCTGCATATTGGATAGATAACTCCTTCAATTCGACCGGTTTTCCGCTTAGTGCTCCTTCATAAAAAGCCATCCATTCTTCAAGTAAGATTCCCATTGACCATCCATCTGAAATAATATGATGCATCGTACAAAGGAGAACCCATTCTTCCCTGTCCACTTTCAATATTCGTGCTCGAATTAGAGGACCTTGTCCAAAATGAAATGGTTCCTCCGCTTCGTTTTGAATGAGCCGTTTCATTTCTCTTTCCCTATCTTCTAAAGAGAGATCTGTTAGATCCGTTTGAGAGATATGTCTGAATACATGAGATTGAACCTGTTGAAAAGGTTCACCCTCTTGTTTTAGAATTATCGTTCGTAATGATTCATGACGCTCAAACAACTGATTCCATCCGGATTCCAATGCTTCAATTGACCATTTACCTGTTAAGCGACACGCTGCATGAATATTGTACATCGCACTATTTGGCATTAATTGTTCAATAAACCATAGACGTTTCTGCGCATAGGAAAGTGGAATAGATTCTTCTCGTGTCATAGGTACAAGGGGTGGAACCTCTCGTTTTTTATCTTCTTTGCGCAACTGATCTACTCGTTTCGCTAATGCTTCCACTGTATCGTGCTTGAAAAGTTCACGTAATGGGATTTTGATTTGGAACAATTCTTGCAATCGAGAGACGATTTGAGTAGCAAGTAGTGAGTGCCCACCACTTTCAAAGAAGGAATCCTGAATACCAATATTTTCTGTCCCTAACACTTGACCCCAAACCGAGGCAATAAGCTCTTCCGATGGCGTCCGAGGTAGAACATTTAAATCTCCAATAGCTTGCTCATCAGGTGCTGGCAAGGCCTTTCGGTCAATTTTCCCATTCGGAGTAAGCGGGAAGTGTTCTAACTCTACAAAGTGAGCTGGAATCATATGATTCGGTAATTGGTTTTGTAAATACTCTCTCCACTCTTGGGTATTTCCATCGCTTATTACATATGCAACCAATCGTTGATCACCTGGACGGTCTTCTCTAACTAATACGACAGCCTCTTTAATAAACGAACATTTTTCTAAAGTCGCTTCAATTTCTCCTAATTCAATCCTAAAACCGCGCATTTTTACTTGATGGTCCATTCTACCTATAAATTCTATATTTCCATCAGTTAGATATCTTACTGAATCTCCTGTTCGATATAGTCGTTCCCCCAATCGAAATGGATGCGAAACGAATTTTTCAGCAGTAAGATTCGGACGATTTAAGTATCCACGTGCTAAACCAGCACCACCAATATATAACTCACCCTCAATTCCTATTGATTGCAAGCGTTGATTTTGGTCTAATACATATAATTGCGTGTTCTGTATTGGCTGCCCAATAGAAACAAATTCTTGATTAGGCTGAATATCAAATGCATTTACATAAATAGTGGCTTCAGTTGGTCCATAAAAGTTGGTTAATTTCACTTGTCCACTATAATTCCATTTCTGTTGAAATCGTCTAACTAACCCTGAACTTAGTTCTTCTCCACCAGAAAATACATGGCGTACGGACGAACAATTCATGTTCAATTCAATATGATTGAAGTGATCTAAGAAAACAGATAACATCGAAGGTACAAATTGAACTATAGTAACCTGATGTTTTTTAATCACTTCAGCTATAATAGAAGGATCTTTTTCTCCACCTCGAGGTAGGAAAGATACACTTGCTCCAACGTGAATACCCCAAAATAACTCCCAAACAGATACATCAAATGAGAATGGGGTTTTCTGCAAGACCACATCCTTTTCAGAAAGTGGATATTTATGTTGCATCCATTCTAGGTAATTGATTACTGAATGATGCTCAATCATCACTCCCTTTGGATTACCTGTAGATCCTGAAGTATACATAACATACGCTAAACTTCTCCCTGTTACACCACTTATACATGGGATTGATTCTTCTTTTTTAATTGCAGTATAATCTTTATTCATACAAATCGTTTCAACATATTCAGATATATATAAATTTTTTGAATTTTCTTCCGTCACTAGTACTTCGATTCCAGCATCCTCTAATATATAACGAAGCCGACTCTCTGGATAAGTAGGATCAAGTGGAACATACGCCCCTCCTGATTTTAGAATACCTAATAACGCTATCATCATTTGTAATGAACGTTCCATATATACCCCGACTAGAGACTCTGAACCTACACCACGCTTTTGTAAATAATGTGCTAGCTGATTCGCACGCTCATCCAACTCTCTATAGGTAATTTGTTCATTTTCGTACATTGCTGCGATTGCTTCTGGATTTTTCTTGACTTGCTCCTCAAACACCGTATGAATCATGCCTTCAGCTGAATATTTTACTTGAATATTATTCCATTCCTCTAGTAACTGTGTCTGCTCTTCCACTGTTAAATGAGTAATTTCAAAGAGTTTTGAATCTAAGCTCTTCGTCATCTGAATTAATATTTGCAATAAGTGACCCTGAATCCGATTTATTGTTTTTTCATTAAAATAGCTTCGATCATACATCAACTTTAAAGTAATTTTCTTACCGGGCATTACAATGAGTGTTAAAGGATAATTTGTTTGTTCCGCGCTTTTAACATCTAGTAATCTTAAATCATCATTTCTCTTACCTTGAATTGGATAATTTTCAAACACATACAAGGTATGAAATAAGGAACTATTCCGCGGAACCTCACTCCACCCTTGAATATCAACCAACGAATTATGCTCATATTGTCTTCGTTCCATTTCTTTCATCTGTATTTTACGAAGCCAATCTACTACTGATGTATCATCCGTTAATTGAATTCTCGTAGGTAATGTGTTAATAAATAGACCTACCATATTCTCTGCTCCTATCAAATCAGTAGGACGTCCAGAGCTAGTTATGCCAAATACGATGTCACTTTCACCGCTATACCTACTCATCAAATAGGCCCATGCGCCTTGTACTAACGTATTCAATGTTAATCGACTATTTCGTACCCACTCTTGTAAATTCTCAGTGAGTTCCTCAGATATCTGATAAACACACTCTCCATAGCCCTTCTCCTGTTCTTGATCCTTTCTTTCCATCGCTAATGGCGTAGGTGCATAAAACCCCTTTAATTCTTCTGTCCAAAATTCCTCTGCTTGACTTTGATCTTGTTTATTTATCCACTGGATATATTTTTTATAAGGAAGAGATTTAGGAAGATTCAACAATTCTCCCTTTATCATCTTGAGATAAACTTCCATCACTTCACTAAAGACCAATGACACACTCCACCCATCTAGCAAAATATGATGATGTGTCCAAATGATTCTCGTTTCCTCTTCTGCTTCTTTAATCGCAGTGACTCTCATCAACGGTGCTTCATCCAATAAAAATCCTTTTCTACGATCTGCAGTCAAAAACTGGTGTAATTTCTTCTCCCTCTCCTCATGCGAATGGGCACTCCAATCCTCTTGATGAATAGTAAAAGGAAGACGTTGGTAAACTGCTTGCAGAGGTTTTTCTACTTCCTCCCACACAAATACTGAGCGTAGAACTTCATGTCGATGAATAACATATTCCCAAGCCTTTTCAAAAGTAGCAACATCCAATTGCCCCCCGAGCAAGAAGCCTACTTGTACAATGTAGGAAAAAGAATGTTCATCATCTTGATCGTATAAAGTATGAAACAATATTCCTTTTTGCAAAGGTGATAATCCATATATATCTATAACGTCTCCCATCTTTACACCCTCTTCTTTGTTAATTTAAGTAATACTTTGCTCAAGTTTTCTTCCGTAAGATCCTCAGCATCAGCAAAATCTGATACTGTAAAAGCTGACTCTGTTGTTGGTTTATTAATAAGTTGAAGAAGATGCCTCAACATACCATCTGCTATCGCTTGAATTTTTAATCTAGAAAACTGTTCTCTACTATATATCCAAACAAAATGTAACTTCTCATCTTTTACCATACCGATAACCTCAATTAGATGAGATGGCTTGGAATCTGGAGCATGATCTAAAAATGTAAACCCTGTCTCTTGCATAAACAAAGATTCTTTTGAAAACACTTGATCAAATTGGCCCAAATAGTTAAAGCTTATTGAAGGCTTTTGCTGATAAAACGGAAGTAATTCTTTTTTCAAGTAACGTAAAATACCATAATCAACTCCGCGATTCGGAATTTGACGCAATTGATCTTTTACAGCCTTTAATCCTTCAATAGGTGTTTTAGTTCCTTGAAAATTCAGATGAACAGGATAAATACTCGTGAACCAGCCCACTGTCCGTGATAGATCAATACCTTCAACCATCTCTTCTCTCCCGTGTCCTTCTAGATGAATAGAAACCGTTTGCTGATTTGTAAAATCGACGATAGCTTGTCCTAATGCCGCCAATAGTACCTCATTTATCCTTGTCTTATGAGTCACTGGAACTTCTTGTAACAATGCATGTGTTTCTTCTACGCCTAAAGTCCTCGTCACTTGATCAATCGATTCTTCTGTTGTTTCTTGCATTGGATAGTCCATTGAAATTTTCATCGTTTCTTTTTCTACCCGTTCATTCCAATAATCTTGTACTTCTTTTGAAACACCCGAATCACTGTATGCCTGCAGGCGTTCCGACCACTCTTTAAAAGATGTACTTTTCGCAGGTAGGCGAACTCCTTGACCTTGTTTCATCTGGTTATATACCACCTGTAAATCTTCCAATAGAATTCTCCACGATACTCCATCTACTACTAAATGATGAATCACCCAGAATATTCGATCATTTCCAGACAAGGTGTCCTCAAAGTAAACTACTCTCATTAACGGACCTGTAACTAAATTGAAACTAGTTTGAGTAATGTTCATCTCTTCTTGTATTACTTTATTCCACGCTTGTTCATTAGCTTTGTTCCGTTTTACCACATGAAGTACAGAATGCTCATCAGTCCTTTCATTTCTCTGCCTCCACGTTCCATTTGGTAACTGTTCGTACCGGAAACGTAAAGCATCATGATGTTTTAGTAAGTTTAAGATCGCTCCTTCTAGTAACTTCACGTCCAATCTCTCTTTTACTCTTAAAAGCATTGATTGATTCCAATGCTCCGGACGTGAATGTTCTTGCTCGAAGAACCAGTACTGAATTGGAGTAAGGGGCACTTCTCCTGTCACAATTCCCTGCTCCGCTTGCACTCCCTGCGTTTCTATAGCCACTTGTGCCAACTCGGCAATGGTTGGGCATTCAAACATTTGCTTTGGAGTAAGTTTTAACCCCACTTGACTTGCTTGAGATATGATTTGAATACTGAGAATCGAGTCACCACCAATTTCAAAGAAATTATCATAGATTCCCACCTTTTTAACACCTAACACATGCTTCCAGATGGTAGCCAGTATCTGTTCGTTACTATTCCGAGGGGCAACAGCTTCACTTTTAATCTGCTTTTCCTCCGGCACAGGTAAGGCCTCACGATCAACTTTACCGTTAGCTGTAAGTGGAATAGCTTCCATCGTCACAAATCCCGAAGGGACCATATAGCTCGGTAGTTTCGCTTTAAGGTACTCTCTCCACGCACCTACATTTCCATCTCCTACAACATATGCTACTAATCGTTTATCACCCGGTTGATCTTCTCTTACAATTACAACTGCCTCTTTTATAGATGCATATGCATTTAAAGTAGACTCAATCTCCCCAATCTCAATTCGGAAACCACGTATTTTAACCTGATGATCAATTCTTCCACGATAATCCAGATTCCCATCCGGCAAATACCTCGCTAAGTCTCCTGTCCGGTATAATCTTGCTTTCGAATCACTACTAAATGGATGAGATATAAAGCGCTCTGCTGTTAATTCAGGTCTATTTAAATACCCACGTGCAAGCCCTGCCCCGCCAATATAAAGCTCACCATCTACACCTATAGGAACAGGTTGTTGATAGGCGTCTAGTATATACACTTCTAAATCTGGAATTCGTTTTCCGATATTACTTCTTGAAGCATGCTGCACATCATCTAGAGTAATCGGATAATATGTAACATGAACTGTAGTTTCTGTAATTCCATACATGTTAATTAACTGCGGTTCTTTCTCACCATATCTTTGAAACCATGGTAACAAGCTAATAGGTTCTAACGCTTCTCCACCAAATATCACATAACGCAGCTGCAAGTTTTTATTCTCATCTTCTTGTTCACACACCTGTATTAATTGTCGAAATGCGGAAGGCGTCTGATTTAGAACCGTGACTTCTTCCTCTACCAATAGTTGATAGAAATCCTTAGGCGATCGACTAATCCAGTAAGGAACAACAACCAGTTTTCCACCATACAATAATGCTCCCCAAATTTCCCATACTGAGAAATCAAATGCATAAGAATGAAAAAGCGTCCAAGTATCTTTTTCATTAAACTGATACCAACATTCCGTTGATTTAAATAAACGAATAACATTGTGATGCTCTACCATGACGCCCTTCGGATTCCCTGTTGATCCCGAAGTATAGATTACGTAAGCTAGGTGTTGAGGATTTACATTAGAAATCGGTAAAGTCTTACTTTCTTGCTCAATCTCATCTCGATCACGATCAAGACAAATCGATTTTATATTTTCTGGTAACCATTTCAATCCTTTTAAACTTTCTTGCGTTACAACTAATTGAATGCTAGCATCTTCTAAAATATACTGAAGTCGCTGCTCTGGATATGTTGGATCAAGTGGAACATAAGCTCCACCAGCCTTCAAAATCCCCAAAATGCCTACAATCATTCCCAGAGAACGTTCAACACAAAGGCCCACCAAAGAATCGGGTCCTATTCCTTTTTTCTGTAGATAATGTGCTAACTGATTTGCACGTTCATTTAGCTCTCTATAGGTAATCCTCTCCTTTTCATACATAACTGCAATAGCATTTGGATAAATCATCGCTTGCTGTTCAAACAATTCATGAATGGTTGCATGATATGGAAAGTCAAGCTTTGGTTCATTGAACTCTACTAAACTTTTTCTTTTATCTTCTTCTGAAATAATTTCAATCTCAAAAACTTTTTGCTTTGGGTTTTTAAATGTATTTTCTATTATTGCTAACATGGTTTTAAAAAAGCGGTTTATCTCTTCTTTAGAAAATAGCTCTTTACGATAGTCAATATGTACTTGTAAAGAGTCTATATCAGTCAAATTCTCAATATGTACTGCAAAATCTTGCATTTCTTCACCATTTGGAATCCAAAGTGAGTCACCACTTTCATCACGATCTCTATAATCAATCGTAGTTCCGAAAAGTCTAACATTGCTGTTGTTCTCTTTATTAATCTGCTTTAATAACAAATCAAATGGAAATTTCTGATGTCGTAATGATTTACTTTGTTTTCTGGACACTCGACCAATAAATGAAAGCACTTCTTCTTCAGGGGCGATATCCATTCTTAGAGGAACTGTACTCACCATCATTCCAATTAATTCCCGCTCCATTTTAGTCATACGATTGCCATAAGCCATTCCTAATGCAATATCAAGCGACGAGGTCCACCGATAAATCGACAACGAAAACGCAGCAACAAAAAGAGAATATACACTTAATTTATAATCTTCAGAAAATAACTCTATCTTTTTCTTCAAATGCTCCGATAATATAAACGTTTCACGTGATGCTTTGGTACTAACTTGGTACGTATTATAAGGCTTCAATCCCGTCACAGATGGAATTGTTTTAAATTCCTCTAACCAGAATTTTTGATCTTTTTGAAAGCGAATACTATTCAAGTATGTTTGTTCATTGGCCAGAAATTGAACATATGAATTTCTAATTTCGCCTTCCTCAGTCTCGTTATGCATCTCATAATAATATTTTGCAATCTGACTGGTAAATATTTGGATTGATAAACCATCCATGATAATATGATGAACATTCCCAAAGACTGCACATTCATTATCGTTTAATTTTATTAAAGCGAAATAGTATAAATCTGAATTAAATAATGTAAACGTTTCTTTTGTTTTCTGCTCAATCCATTTCTCAAGCAAATCTGAATCCTCCACGGAACTGAAATCGAAAAACTCAAATTCTTGTTCTTCATGTTTAATAAAATATTGTTCAGGTTCCTGATGCCCATTTTCTTTTAATCTGATGCAAAGACCATCATTTTCACTAATAACACGATTCACAACTCGATTTAATTTTGAATAATCCATTTTTCTATGAAGTTTAAACAAAAACCTTAAATTACATATCCCTTTACCCGAATGAATAACTTCTGTATACCATATTCTCCTCTGTGGATGACTTAACGGATAACATTCCTCATTGGCCATAAAAAATCTTCCCTTCAAAAATTATTTACTCTTACAGGTTCTTGTTTATGTGTAACCCATAAATATTTCTGTAGTGCAACCCCAATTACTGCAATGATGATGAGCCCAATACCCACATAAAAATAGAGTTCAATTACTCCGAAAAAGTGAACCAGTGGACCGCTCATAGCAGGAGAAATAATGAGGGCTGCATTTGCTAAACTGCTTTGAATCCCAAATACTCTTCCGACCTGTTCTTGATGAGATTCTATTTGTAGAATGACTTGATTGGATACAAACATAAGTCCACTTCCAATACCAGCTATAAAACTGATCAGATAGGCAAAAATGAGGGATGCATCAGGACTTATCAGAGTTATCAGACTTATTCCCCCAAAGCCAATTCCCATTAAAGCAATACCTCCACATATTACCCAACCATATTGAAAATGTTTTAATTTCTGAGTTAAGAATGCGCCAATTATTCCCCCAAGACCAATAATAGAAATGATGTATCCCATTTTACTCTTATCATTTGGGAACAAGCTCTTAAATAAAGTAGGGAACTGTGAGTCTACTAATTGTAATACTGCCATAGCTATTGTAAAGAAAATCATGGTTGATAATATCATCCGATTGGATAATACATAACCCCAGCCTTGTAACCAAGCAGTCCAAGTACTTTGCTTTTTCTTTTCTATATGTTCTCTTGACAGAGATTCCTGTAACCTTATTGTGGGCAACAGAACCAAAGCAGCTAGTAAACAGCATATTGCCCTTATAATCAGACAAAACTCTGGCTGAAACCAGCTCAGCAACATTCCTCCTATAAGTGGGCCCAGTATCTTGGTTCCTTGCTCAACTATCCCATTGATACTTACTGCTTTGGTAAGCAGATCAGGAGAAACAATCTGTCGTGTTAGTGTTTGCTGTGCAGGATAGTAAAAAACGGTGAAAATGGAACGAACCATTAATGCTAACAAAAGCCAATGAATATTTTGGACAAATAAAAGAACAATTGTTAATAAACCAACCATTAGATTACAAAACATCATAATTGGAATTTTTCTAAAGCGATCAGCAATCACGCCTGCCCATGAACTAAATATAATCCCAGGAAGTGCATACGCAACAGGAATTAATCCAATCATGGTGGGGTCTACTTCCCATTCAAAACTAACAATGGTCATAATGGCTAACATGTCAATAAATACTCCGAGCATAAGCAGTGAATACGCAGAGAAAACTTGTAAATAAATTGTATTTCCCCATAGACTTTTTGATTCGGTAATTTTCATAAAAACGAGCTCCTTAAGTTTACTAAATAGGGACGATAGAAACTAATTGGGTGGAATAAGAGACTTCTCCCGCCTCTTCAACCCTATTCTTTTTTTGCAGTTCGTTTGTGATGGTAATGAAATCAATAGCTTGCTTTGACTTTCTCAAAGACACTAACGCTCTAAAAGTGAGATATTGACTAACAATTAAATCATAACACTCCTATTAATGGGATTATTTTCTAAAAATAATATAGAAAACAATGAATATTCCGATTATTCTTTTCTGAAAACCAGAAATATTTCTATAAAACAACTAAATTAAGATTAAATCGTATCGCAGATTTTAAATAATATTAATAAATAGAATCTATTTTAAACGTAAGAAATTTGTAAGGAATGGGTAAGGAAAAAGAGAGTTTCATTGTATAGGATAAAAATATTACGAGGCGTGAAAGGCGGAACAGATATGACTTATATATGAAAAACAAACTAGTAACAAAAGTGTTTCAAGGAAAAGAAGTAATTTCTGTGGTTTACAAACATGTGAAAAAAGAGAGATTTACCGTTTGTTAGGGCAGAATGGCGTTGATAAAATAATACTTATGAAGATAATTACAAATTCAATGTTGACCTTTTGTAATCGGTGAAGATGATAGCTGTGTGGTTAGTATGAAACAGCAAGCAACCACCTATACAATATGAATAGAGGAGAGGAGAGGAATGCCTTATGAAAACACGTAGTCAAATTACATGTGCAAGTCTGGCCCTTTTAATAGCTGGAAGTTCTCTATTATATACAACACCAACCTCAATTGTAAAAGCAGAGCCCACTCAGAATGTATCTAGTTCGTTACAAACAAATACTCAACGAGATCGTACTTCCGTCAAGCAAGCAATGCGGGATACATTGCAACTTGGATACCCGGGGATACTTGCTAAAACTTCTGAGGGTGGAAAAACGTGGGGGTATGCCGCTGGGATAGCGAATCTAAGCACCAAGCAATCAATGAAAACAGATTTTCGCTTTCGCATTGGCAGCGTGACGAAGACGTTCACCGCAACGGTTGTACTTCAATTGGCTGGAGAGAACCGCTTGAATCTAGACGACTACATCGAAAAATGGTTGCCTGGTGTCATTCAAGGAAACGGATATGATGGTAACCAGATTACTATCCGGCAGATATTGAACCATACAAGTGGTATCGCTGAATACTCAAGGTCAAAAGACGCTGATTTTATGGATACAAAAAAATCGTATATGGCTGAAGAGTTAGTGAAGATGGGGATTTCTCTGCCCCCAGACTTTGCCCCAGGAAAGGGTTGGTCTTATTCAAACACAGGATACGTATTACTGGGCATTCTTATTGAAAAAGTAACCGGAAACAGCTATGCGGTAGAGATTGAAAATCGGATTATTGAACCGCTTGAATTATCGAATACATTCCTACCTGGCAATTCAAGCGTTATTCCAGGCATCAATCATGCCCGTGGATATGTCCAACCAGACGGAACAAGTGAGCTAAAAGACGTTACTTATTATAACCCAAGTGTAGCTAGCTCAGCTGGAGATATGATTTCTACTGCTGACGACTTAAATAAATTCTTCTCTTACTTGCTCAGTGGCAAATTAATGAAAGACCAGCAACTAAAACAAATGCTTACTACAGTTCCTACAGGAAAAGAAGGAATCGATGGATATGGTCTTGGAATCTATGAAACTAAGCTTCCAAGCGGTGTCTCGATATGGGGACACACAGGTGGGTTTACTACTCTTGTTGGAGGTACACTTGGAGGCAAGCATACGTTGGTCGTCAATTGGAATAGTTTGGGTAGAACTGACAGTCCTAATCCTTTTAAAAATATTTTACTTGCTGAATTTAGCAAGTAGGAAAAAAGGAAAAATTTATCGTAGTTTTCATAGTTAAAAATATACTTTTCTGGTTCAAGAGCCCTAATTTATTTTCAGGAAAAATTTGGGACTTTTTTTGTTTTGGTGGCGTTTATTCTTCTTAAGTTGATGGATGTACGGTGCTACCCCATGCCCATCAACTTAAGAAGTTGGTTGTTCCCCAAAATGAAAAAATGAATTGAACTTTCATAAATAACTGTAGGGATATAAAATTTTCGTTTTGGGGGTTATTTCAAAATCTTAGGTTGATGGGTATGTGGTAGGGCCCTGTATTTGACTCTTTTTCTACACCTAGATATTCTAGTGTTCGTTCTAACATAAGTGCAGCCTGTTGATGTGTGAGTGTGCCATGTTGGTTAAACTTAGTAGCCGAAACACCTCGGATAATTCCTGCATCGTATAGGGCTTGTACATCATAATGCCGGCTGCGAACGTATTTACACCGAGAAGATGAGTGGGGCAAAAGTTGATTGCCCAGAACTGGTATGCTAGCTATTCTTGCAGAGTTTGAGCGTGATATTATTCGTGGAAAGCCTCTTCGTAAAGATCATACGTAAATACAAACAAAACCAGCAAAACACCTCTTCTGTGTCGTACTGGTTTTGTTGAAGTCCATCTAGAATTGTAGCTAGTTCAACGTGATTGCAAATTCCGAGGTCGGCGCGCCAGCAAATACAACCGTTCCGTTCTTCGGCAGTTTTACTTTGTTATTGCCGCTCACAACGGTAAAATTGACACATACTCCCTTCT
Organism: Bacillus sp. FSL E2-0195; assembly: GCF_038003645.1. NCBI lineage: Bacteria > Bacillati > Bacillota > Bacilli > Caryophanales > Bacillaceae > Bacillus > Bacillus sp. FSL E2-0195. Next base: position 533,070 of record NZ_JBBOPN010000002.1, read on the forward strand.
CATCATACACCGCGAACGAACTCTTCGATGGCAAAGCCACGGTCATCGTTTTCCCCGCTGCCGCTTGTGGGATCGTAAACCATTTCGCATACCCATTTGCTTGCAGCGTAACTTTGGATGATTGGCCTGCATCAAGCGGTTTTACATTGCGTGACTGCTATATGCGTTATATTCAGCTTAAACGCTCACAATTATTTAACTTATATAAAGCGGAAAAAGATGTTTTACTTCGAATACAAAAGGTCCTTCATTATATTAGTACAGAATATCATCAAGATCCTTTTGTTTCTACACTCTTTCAAGAATATAAAGAGTACCATTCACCTGAAATCACAGCTTGTTTTAAAGAATCTGAAGAAGAGGCAATTAAAATGATAAGTGATTTACTTGAAAAAGGTTATCAGCAAGGAGCTTTGCATAACGTACCGTTACCGCTAACAGCTTTTATGTTAGTACGAATGATTTTTGACTATGAACTGGATTATATAAAAAGTGAGAAAAGCGATAAAGAATTTTTACAATTGCTAAAGCATATGCTTCTTAAAAACTAGTTTTAATAACATACAAAAAACAACATAATCTGCTTTATGTAGAAAATATAAATCTAGCCAAGTGATTGGTAACAAGTGTTATTATAGTTTTAACAGAATATTGATAGTTGTATTTTGGACGATAGGAATAGGATATGTGAACTCCCCCGACTTAGTGGCTCTTACGAGCTTTCTTAAAGTGGTGCTTCTCGGTTAGTCGTTACTTTTGTTAGCTAACGAATTCGTCCTAATATAGCTGAGTTATTGTAGCTGCTTACAATTGACTACATAATCGAACGAGATAATCACTCGCTGTACGTTGACTTACCCAAATACAGAGGATAGCTACTTCACTTTCAGAAAATAGTTGTAATTCATCTTGAATCGAAAGATTCATAAAAAAACGTTATTTATTCTATATAGCTTTTTAGAAAAAATAACGTTTTTTACACTCGGGTGATGTGAAAATTCTTAAACTGTCGGGCATGTGACAGAAAACCTAGAAGAAATTAGCTGAAAAATCAAATAAATAACTTCCTTATTAATACCAAATCCATTGATTATTATTAAATGTAAGTTATCATCAATCGATATGTATACAAAAAAACCTTTCTTACGAAAGGTTGAGCAGAATAATTCATTTCCTACTTATCACTGAGCTTTTCCCTTTACAATCTCGAAGTAAGAGTTTTTAGGGCTTTCGAGCGACTAATATACCATTAGCCCCTGGGGAATGAAATGTAATTCTTTGGATATCTATAAATCCAATATTTTTTAACCAACCCTCATATTCTGACCAACTGTAGTTTCGGCCTTTTATTGTTTCAATAAGCATATTTAATGACATGAGAGCCGCGGATATAGGTCCAGTTTTATCATCATCAATCATTAGTTCACTTATAATAATACTTCCACCTTCAGGAAGTACATTATAACATTTTTGTAAAATCTCATGATTTTCCTCAGGTGACCAATTTTGAAGAAGCATTGAAAGAAGAATAACATCTGATCCTTTAGGTAACTCCTCTTTAAAAAAATCTCCAGTATGCGTTTTAATTCGATGAGATAATTCTGCCTGTTCAATTTTTTCTTTAGCAATTTTTAATGCAGGTGCTAAATCGAAAACTACTGCATGTAAATCAGGGTATTTTTGTACTGCTTCTATACAATATGCCCCAGAACATCCACCGACATCAAGAAGTTGCGTATTTTGGGAGAAATCAAAAACCTTAGTAAGCTCTTTCCCTGTTTGAATACTCCAGCTATGCATACCCTCTGTAAAAATCCGCTGTTCTTCAGGGTTAACAGAAATAGACTCAAAAATCCCTAGAGAATCATCTTTTAATACTTGCATCTGATCGGTTTTAATAGCTTCTGTGAGCTTACTCCAGGGGATATATTCTCTTTTATCCAACATAGTTATAACTCCACCGAAGTAATAAGGTTCACCTTTAACTAAAAATTTATTTGATAAAGGGGAATTATAATACAATTCTCCTTTCTTTGTAAGTAAACCTAAAGCAGTACATGCAGTTAATAACATTTCGGCAGGACGCATCTGAATTTCTAGTTCCTTTGTTACTTCTTTTATATTTATACCTTGTTTGGGCATTATATTAAAAATCTCTAATTCTACAGCTGATGCAAGTGCTTTAGAAGCCCAAAACCCAGTTGCAATATTCAGTAAATTATTAGCTGATATATCTTCTATTTTATTTTTAATCTGACTATTCATTTCTCCCACTCCTTATTATAGATAGTTATACATATTACAAGTTCAAAAGAATAAGAATATAGTATCAATCATAAATGATACAAGCGCGATGTAGAAGTCTCTTCTATGATTTCATCAAGTTGGATACGAAGTTGCTGTAATCGGTCTTCTCCTTCTATAGTCATTCCTGTAGAAAGATACTCCTTTTGTGGAATGTTTTTTTCAGATAAAGTGAATACAGCTCTCGATTTATGCATGATTCGCCAACGTTTTACTGTATCTATACATACATTAAATTTGTTAATTAATTCTTCATTGGTAACTATTATAGGTTGTATTTCTTTAGCTAGTTTTTCGATTAACTCTATGATGCTTCTTTGTTCATATGTCATATACATACGAGATTCTTGTAATAAGATTCTCATAGAAGATTTACCAGAAATCTGTAGTATAGCATCAACAATGTGAACAATTGGGGACATTGGACCACTTGCTCCTGTTAGTATCTTTCCGGATTTTGAAGCGAGGCCCCAAATCATGAATGGTTGAATAGATGATAAAAAACTTTCTCCGCTAAAACTTCCCTTTTTCAAAGTGCTTGCAAACATTTTTGTTATATTTATTACTATCTTATGAAGTTCATCAAGTAGGATAGTAATAGATTCTGTTGTGAGTCCACTTAAAATTACATTCTTGATTACTGGAAATATGGATGCACCGATAGCTTCCATTCGAACAATGGTCATTGAAAAGTTTTTATGATGTTCTCTGTGCTCTTCAGTTGCCCAACAGAATATCGGTTGTAACCCTTCACCTTTAATTACATTTTCTATATTATAAATTTGATTAGAACCAATGTTATCGACCTTCCAGTTATAGAGCATTAAATTGTGAAGAGTACCGACTGGTGGCATTCCAAGTTTCTCATTAATATATTGCCAGTATTCCAAGCAATATTCCGGAATATCTAGTGTTTTTCTAGCATATTCGCCGGATTTAGGTGGAATAGTATCCCATCTGAAACTATGAAATATAATTGCTAATCGAGTACTTAGATTATTAAGTTCATAGTTATTTAATGATTTTACATTATTTACATCAAAAAGTTTCTTATGCTTTGCAAGAAACTCTTTCACTAAATTTCGCGCACCTAGATAATGTAATTCCTGTATACATTGATTTGCTAAAATATCAAATTCCGATAAGTAATTAGGAAGTTGATGTAATTGTAATGGTGTAGTATTAGGTAAAAAACCATGAGAATATTTATCTAATTTTTGAATATCTAACTCATTAAAAGCTTTTGACATTATGATTCCTCCATAAATTGATTCGAAATGTTTTATTAAAACTTTTTGGGATTTCTATAAATAGTTGGTATAGTATATATTTTCTTATTGGAGATTACTTGTCTGTAAACAGAGCGAACTTGCTTTATAAGTGTTAAGGGGACTTCCTTACTTTTGAATCGATATAGAAAATATGATATTCTCAGGACTTAGTATAATTTGATAATCATACTTTCACAATATAATAATTGGAATTAATTAGAATCTGTGTATTGAGAAAGTTTTTATGTATATTTTGATCCCTCCTTTTCCTAAAATAAAAAAAGGTTATGTTGGAGACAACAGGGCCTTTTTTTCGTAAAATGATTATCCCATTAAATTCCCACAATCTACTTAATCAAAAAAATGGACTATATGCTGGATTCACTTCTTCATAATCACAACACAAGCAAAATCGAACCCACTTTGGATGTTCGTTAAACGTATCCCTGAATGATTGCTTTTTACATTTGGGACATGCTGATATTTCATTCCCCTTATTACGCTTCTGACTCTCCACATTCTCAAAAGATACATTTGTAGTTGGTATTTCATTCGTACACAATATACCTTCCCCCTCTCTTTTTTCAGGAATTTATAGACAACGAAAAAAGGACACACCTATGGCATATGTATGCGTAGGTGTGTCCTTTTGCAAGATAGATTTAGAGGTATTTTGTTACTTTCATCACATCATATTTCTTATTAATTTATATACAGAATTTAAGATTTTATGATATTATTTCTTTTTCTCATATACAAAAGTAATCCTCTTCTGTTCGGAGTCATATGTTAATTTCGCACCAAACATTTTTCCTGTTTTCTTCGATACAAATCCTTTAATTGTATCCATCATATGTATCAAACCTTTCTTTTTTGGTGTAAAAAGGGTTTTATTACATGATAAAAAGCACCCTACACAAGGATGCTCTTAATGCGATAAGGAGTTAGATATGAGTGAATAAGGAACAACGCAGGGTTGTACCTATACTTGTCCTTATCAAAAGGTGACATAATAACAGCACCCGTTTCCACGAGTACTTTGGTAAAAAAGGGATTAGATGAAATATAACTTGTTTTATACTATATGCTTGTCTCTTTTAAAGTGTGAAAATGAAAAAGAGCACTCTCCTTAAGTGCTCTCTCGCAAAGAATATCGGTAATTATATTTGCAACCGTTCTATATAAGTGTATGCTTCTCAATTATCTTTATGTCTGAAATTGCTATTATATAATCCATTACGGTATGTCATATTTCGTATAAAAAAGAGTAACCATACATCACTTGCTCTCATATTGTTTACTTTTAATATATATTATTATATTTTAGTAAGCATAACTACTAAAGGAGGAAATCTATGATTAACGCAATAGGTATAGCTTTCATTATTTCCTACGATTTGGCTAATACTGATAGTTTTTAAATCGAACAAAGTAATGCGCTTATTGAATCCATCAGTTCTCGAAAAATGATAAATAATGAAGGAAAGCCTGTATTAGAAATAACATGTAAATATAACATTCTAATGAATGAAGATACTGAATGCATAACTATTAATAATTACACAGGAAAGATATCACCTTTTCTTCGTTCAATAGTAGGACCAGGTCTTGTCATAACTGAAAATTATTATTTAAACCATGTTGATAAGCCCACTAAGCATATAAAAGAAATTATAAAGGAACTTTTAGAATAATAAGGGCAACCATGCATTCGTTGCCCTTTCGTCAAATGTCTATGTTATTACTATAAATCATTTTTTCAATAGGTAACATTCACGGAACCCAACATTGGAAAACCACTTTATTTTATTGGCTGTAATTTCCGTTTTGTAGGCACTTCAAAATGTTAGCTTAATGGGAATGAGGGAAACCCCATAATTACCATCAACATTTTGGCGTATTTTCAATATATATTAGACCCCTATGTTAGTGGCTTCCATAATGCCAAAGCGAATATCCAATTTGGGTCACCATTTCCTTGATGATTTTGAACAGCTTCATACACTTTCCCTTGATGCTCTACTTTGTCCCCCTTTGTATATGCCTTCCTCGGATCCCATTTTTCATAAGATACATTTTGATCTTTTGTTTTTATCAGAAGAATGTTACTTTGATTTGATGTATTTCCAGCTGCATCTACAGCCTTCACTGCATATTTATATTCCTTACTAACTTTTAGGTTTTGATCAGTAAACGTCGTTCCTTGTACCGTTTGAATCAATTGTCCATCACGTAATACCTGATATTCTTTTACACTTACATTATCTGAAGAAGGATTCCATTTTAGCTCTACACTGTTAGAAGTAACATTGCTTGCATATAATCCTTGTGGCTGTGTTGGAGCCTCTGTATCTGGCTTAGGAGTAACAATTTGATTTACTTTCTTCAAGCCATCCTTTGTAACCTCATACATTACCTTTTTATCAAAGCTTTCGTGCTTATTATTATCTAAATTTATTAACGTTGCTCTCTCTTCACCTTCTAGGTGTGTAAGTTCAATAAAATCGCCCACTTTTACTGGGACTGTTTTTGATTCAGCATTTTGCTGTTTATTCCCATAAACCTCTTTGTTATAGACCAATTTACCTGATGTGTTTTGCACTTTAATACTTGCATATGTGCCATCAAAGTAATGGTGTGGTACACCTGCTTTTAGGTCAATTTGCATTTCTTCTGTTGATTTATTTAAATTTACTTTTGCGAATTCAAAATCTCCAATCCCTTTCAGTGACCATGAAAACTGTTTTCCTTCCAAGATATCATCTGTATTTGGTACATGGCTTTTTATTTGAGTAAGAAGATCCATCATCGGTCGCGGTTCATTCGCAAAAACAGAAATGATACTGTTATTTAATTCTTTCCACTCAGCATTTGTTACATTTGGATTTTGTAACATAAGAGAAACGTAATCTTTCCATACTAAAAAATTGATTGGTAAAATATTGGTGGATATTTTATAAATTGCAATTTTATTATCTGCTGAAGTGATCGCTTTCGCTAACCAGCGTAATCGCTCTGATTGATCTAGTTTTACTGGGTCACGTTCAGCATTTTCAAATAGTAGCATATACGGTACTTGATTTGTCGGGCTATTATCTGACCAAGGAATAACAGTTGCATCATGACGGCTCGATTCACCCCATCCGGATATATCATTTCCTAAATTCCAAGAAGATGGTTTGTTATTCCATATGAGTGCACAATGTCCAGGTTGTCCAACAGGCATAGCTGCCACTCCAAAGGCTTGGCTTACTTGCGTACCAAACTTCGAAATATTACCGCATACCCCGCCAAATCTGTAAATGGAAGAAAGATTCCAACCTAAACCGTAGAATGCATCATTTCCAGCGTGAATGCTAACTCCATCTTTGTTATGGGTTGTATATTTAATCAAATATGCACTTTCCCCTACCTTATCTTGACTTTTAAGTTCTGGATGTTCCGTATTAATCATATTTCTTGCCCAAGTTAAATCTTCTTCTGGTGACCAAGTATTCACTACTAATCTTAAATGCCAAACATCATATGTTCTAAAGCAAGGAAGTAACTCGTTATTTTGATCTGCTGATTTATAATGTTGGTACCTTGTTAATGGATTAATAGGTTTATTGTTTGTCCAATATTTTATAGGTTCAGCATGAGCTAACGATGTGGATATCGCTAATTTTAAATACAATCCTTTGTGAGAATCTGCATCCGCATTCCAAATTGTATGCCATATCTCAAGTGCATTTACAGGATTTTTTCCAGTTGGACTACCACCTTCAAGATAGGTATTCATCACATCTGTATTTTTCATAGCCCAGCTAAGAAATTTTTGATGGTCAGCATCTTTTTTAGCAAATGCATCCATTGTTGCAGCACCTGTTTGTGATATGAATTGCCACTGAGCCAAAGCTGCTGCAAATACTGGATCTACAAGCTTCTTTTTTAAATTCTCTTCAGTAATACCCCCAATATTTCCATTCAGATATGCTGTGAGATTATTCAAATGAGCTTCAAAATTACCATTTGCAATTGCTTGATCCGTCTGTTGGTCCAATGTTTCTAAAGTGAATGTCTCTTGATTGAATGACATTGTTTCAGCTGAAACCTTTGTATGCGGAATCGTAGCAATACTTCCTAAAATAATCGGCATTGTTAATAATAAAGATGAAATCCTTTTCAAAATAATTCCCCCTTTTTTGTTTTTGACCTTTGACTGCTGCATGATTCTCGTTTATATAAAATAATTTCCATACTTAAAGGCATGAGGAATTAAACAGCCAACATGAATATAATTTGGTAGTTTCCTAACCTTTCGCAACTGGCTGACATAGTGGAATGCATCTTAGTCCCTATAACTTTCACTAATTTTACCTTTATCGAATTTCATTTTATAACGTGGTATTCCCACGCCCATCAACTTAAAAATTCAAAGTAAGTGGTTTCCATAACGATAAGGCAAATATCCAATTCGGATCACCATTTCCTTGATGATTTTGAACAGCTTCATACACTTTCCCTTGATGTTCTACTTTGTCGCCCTTTGTATATGCCTTCCTCGGATCCCATTTTTCATAAGATACATTTTGATCTTTTATTTTTATCAGAAGAATGTTACTTTGATTTGATGTATTCCCAGCTGCATCTACAGCCTTTACTGCGTATTTATATTCCTTATTAGCTGTTAGATTTTGATCAATAAACGTCGTACCTTGTATTGTTTGAATTAGTTGTCCATCACGTAATACCTGATATTCTTTTACACCTACATTATCTGTAGAAGAATTCCATTTTAGCTCTACACTGTTAGAAGTAACGTTACTTGCATATAATCCTTGTGGTTGTGTGGGAGCTTCTGTATCTGGTTTCGGATTAACAATTTTATCTACTTTCTTCAATCCCTCTTTTGTAATCTCATAGACCGCTTTATTCCCAAAACTTTCCTGAATGTTCTTTTCCATATTTGTAATAGTAGCTCGGTTCGCTCCTTCTAAATGTGTGAATTCGATAAAATCGCCTACTTTTACCGGAACTTTGGCTTGCTCAGCATTTTGTTGCTTATTTCCATAAATCTCTTTGTTATATACTACTTTACCTGATGTGTTTTGCACTTTAATACTTGCATATGTACTATCAAAGTAGTTATGTGGTACACCTGCTTTTAAATCAATTTGCATTTCTTCTGTTGATTTATTTAAATTTACTTTCGCAAATTCAAAATCTCCAATCCCTTTTAGCGACCATGCAAATTCGTTACCTTCTAAAATGTTTGGAGATTCATTTTTGATTTGTACCTTTTTCTCAACAGTTTGATCAAATAAATCTGTTAATATAATTTTTGCATAAGCATTTGTAGATAATAGTATAGATTGACTAATCTCACTTTGATAAGATTTAATATTATCAATTATCTCGATTGGTTGTCCTGTCATATTTTCATCATTATAAATTTCAATTTTACCTTTAAATTGTGGTGTGCTATTTTCTTTTAGTTTCCAGGATACATTTAATTTTTCATTTTCATAATATATAGATTGTATATCAAAATCTAGTTTTCCTATTTCAGGTTGAGTAGGTTGATTTAGTGTGAATATTTTTCCTGTTCCAATGGTAGATTGAGTATTACCTCCTGCTTTGACCCATACATATTCTGAAGTCGCTCCTCCATCATATTGATAAGAAGTATCATGCTGTCCAGAAATACTTTGATTATTCCAAGAATTCCATTGTTTATCTAATAACTTTCGACTATAACCATTTTTTAGGCGTGCTTCTCGAACATCCTGTCCATTACCAGCCCAGTCTTCTTGAAACATTCCTAATCCATGATTAAATGCAACATTAGCAACCGGAAAGTCCATAATTGCAATTAGATGCCATTTATTCTTTGTTACATCTTTCATCCATTGTCCAAATTTAGTATGACCATTTTCTTGCCATGAACGCATTGTCATTCTGTACCAATTGTGGTCTTTCCAACCATAAGTTGTTTGAACCTTCAGTCCTGTTCCTTCTCCTCCAAAGAGTCCAGCTTGTGAATTCGGAGATAAGTATTCGGCCTTTATTGCTTCTTTAGAGGCAATTGGATCCCATAAGGCAAAATGTAAAGTACGTTTTCCATTTTCATCAAACCCACTTTGTTGTTGAAAACCAGCATATCCTCCAGCTTCACCACCTGCATTCCAGTTGTGTACAGCCCAATACGTATAAGGTGCAGTCTGAACTGGTGACCAGTCTATACTAATAATATCTGAGGAAGCTGTATTTTGTGGACTCACATAAACTGAAGGAGCAGCTGAACGTGTTACTGCTTTAGTGTGCGAAATAGACGTTCCAAACATAGAAAACATGCTACATGCTGCGGTAATTATAATAACTTTATTAAATCTTTTTTTCGTTTTCTGACTAATCACTAATCTACTTCCTTTTCTAATTTTTATTTTTAAATAATAACTTAGTAGAGAAATCTATCAAAATTCAAGCAACATCCAGTAATTCTTTAAAATACTGACCCAATCTATGATGTTCTATATTCACATCTGATTCTTACATATTAATCGATTGTAAGTGGTTTCCATAAAGATAACGCAAATATCCAATTCGGGTCACCATTTCCTTGATGATTTTGAACAGCCTCATACACCTTCCCTTGATGTTCTACTTTGTCTCCCTTTGTATATGCCTTCTTCGGATTCCATTTTTCATAAGATACATTTTGATCTTTTGTTTTTATCGGAAGAATGTTACTTTGAATTGATGTATTTCCAGCTGCATCTACAGCCTTCACTGCATATTTATATTCCTTGTTAGCTGTTAAGTTTTGATCAGTAAACGTCGTTCCTTGTACCGTTTGAATTAGTTGTCCATCACGTAATACCTGATATTCTTTTACACCCACATTATCTGTAGAAGAATTCCATTTTAGCTCTACACTGTTAGAAGTAACGTTACTTGCATATAATCCTTGTGGCTGTGTGGGAGCTTCTGTATCTGGTTTCGGATTAACAATGTTATCTACTTTCTTCAATCCCTCTTTTGTAATCTCATAGACCGCTTTATTCCCAAAACTTTCCTGAATGTTTTTTTCCATATTTGTAATAGTAGCTCTGTTCGCACCTTCTAAATGTGTGAATTCAATAAAATTGCCTACTTTTACCGGAACTTTTGCTTGCTCAGCATTTTGTTGCTTATTTCCATAAATCTCTTTGTTATATACCACTTTACCTGATGTGTTTTGCACTTTAATACTTGCATATGTACTATCAAAGTAGTTATGTGGTACACCTGCTTTTAGATTAATTTGCATTTCTTCTGTTGATTTATTTAAATTTACTTTCACAAATTCAAAATCTCCAATCCCTTTTAGCGACCATGCAAACTGGTTTCCTTCTAAAATATTCGAAAAATTCGGTGTATCCGGTTTAACCGGATTAGAATCTGTACTTTTCCAAATTTCAGCCGTTAAATTTGGATACCCTAGTGCCGCTACTTTTTGGATTGTATCATTATTTGGGCGTAATCCCCATTTCTCAAAAAACGGAATTAAATTTTGTTTTGCTGCCTTTGATGCTGAAATCATAAATAATTGTTTTTTCGTTTCATCAGTTTGTGGAATCTCATTTGAAGGCATGTCTCTATACAGCTGATGCAACTTAGGATAGAAGTCTTCTCCGTACGCTAGTTGTAATTGCCAAAGCATTACAACTTTAACAAAAAGGTCACTAATGTCATCATAATTTTTATTAGGTTGTTCTAAGTATTGAAATGCCTTAGTATAAGCGCCCTCTTGTTGCAATCTAAAAGGTTGATTAGATGTAAATGCTTTTTCTACAGCAAGGCTGTAAAGATTGACTTGTACCTCTGTCATATTTTTAAAGTTCCAAGGCGTTTGTTGTCTCATATGTCCTGCCTCATGCCAAGGTCCCCATCCATCATTTGTAAATTTATTAATGTCTAATACATGTTGGATTGCATCTCCTACATATGCAGTTCTGTGAGGATATGCATACATATAATAATCCAGAGAATGGTTATCCTCCACATAATGCAGATAATGTTTATCTACTTGTTCTTCAGATAATCCAGATATTTTATCTTGAATTCTAGTAGCCTCATCCATTTTTTTTAAGAGTTGTACAGGATCTGTGTTAGAGTCTATCAAATATTTTTTAACACGAACTGGGCTAGCAGTAATCAATACGCGCTCCCCTTTTAATTCCACCGCATGTGCATTTGGATATTGATTGAGCATATTTATTAAATCTTGTTTCGTATGCTTTCCAAGTTCAAAGAGAGGAGTAGCCGTTCCGCCTGTTATTACTGTTGTTTGAATGGTACCACCTTGTTGTTTATTATAAAAATAAATCATTCCTCCATTTGGAGATTGAATTGTGTTTGTACCTGGATTTAAAGTAAATGATTTAATTTTGGAATCTTCCCTCCAAGAAGCATCGAACGAGAAAGTTCCAATATATGCTTGTATACTTTGATTTCCTTGTACCTGAATTGTTATTTGTTCATTTGGCTTAGCATATAACCCTGTTGGCTCGTATGCACTAAAATTTCTTTCCCTTCTTTCAATATTTTGAAGTTGGGAGACATCTCCTTTTCCTGGAACTGCAAATACTCGATTTTCCACATTAACAGAATTTTCATTCTGTAACGTTGTAGATACTTTCTTTTGCTGTGCTTGTTCTTCCGCAAAGACTTCTAATGAAGGCGTTATTCCAGTAGCAAACATAGATAATGTGGCAGTTATCATCACTAAATTTTTTGTTTTTTGTTGCTGTCCCCTTTTCATAATATCCCTCCGCTATATTTCCAAATACTTATAATATGAATATATAAGTAATAGATATTACTTATATATTCATATTATCTATTGACACATATTTACACAATTTAACATAAATATACTCATTTATATAAGATAATGAACATATTTCAATTCACTTGATAAGAAGAATAATCAAATGAATGTATGAGAAAAAGAAGGATTTTAATACGTTTATTATTAAAAACGTATTAAAATATTTAAAAATGTCAAAATATTAATACATTATGTTTTGGTACAAAAACTTCCAAGCAGTTGTAACTAATCACCTAAACCCGGATATACAAGTACTTTTAACGAATTCCTCGAAAGAATTCTCCTTCCTCAAGCGCGTGAAGGGCGTAGCCCAGCGGTAGGTGGGTGATGAATTTCGGTTTGGCGTAGCCAAAAGGCTTTGCTTTTTATTTTGCCTCTGATATAATCAGTCTTATAAAGTATAAGGATTGGTATATCAATGAAATTAGATAGCAATAATCATTCAGTGTTCTTATTGTATTATCATCTGGTGTTGGTCGTAAAATACAGAAGAAATGTGTTTGATGATGATATGTCAGATTATGCAAAAGACATGTTTATCAGGTTATCCGAGAATTACAACATAACACTGGTAGAGTGGCATTATGATGTTGACCATGTACATATCTTGTTCAAGGCACATCCGAATACAAAAATGACAAAATTCATTAATGCTTATAAAAGTGCAAGTTCTCGACTAATCAAGAGAGACTTTCCACAAGTGAAAAAGAAACTCTGGAAAGAAATGTTTTGGTCAAGAAGTTTTTGTTTACTAACTACTGGTGGTTCGCCAATAGACGTAGTAAAGGAATATATTGAAAATCAAGGTGAAAAGTGAGGTGAAATGATATGACAAAGCATAATAAAGCATATAAATTCCGTTTGTATCCAACAGAAGAACAAGCATATCTTATGCGTAAAACCTTCGGTTGTGTACGTTTCGTGTATAATAGAATGTTAGCTGAACGAAAAGAAGCGTACGAAAAATACAAAGATGATAAGGAACAACTAAGGAAACAAAAGCCTCCAACTCCGGCGAAATATAAAGCAGAATTTGAGTGGTTAAAAGAAGTTGATTCATTAGCTTTGGCAAATGCTCAACTAAACTTGCAAACTACCTATAAGAATTTCTTTAGTGGTCAAAATGACTTCCCAACATTCAAAAGTAAAAAAGACAGAAAGTCTTATACAACGAATGTAGTAAACGGAAATATTATGTTGCTTAATGGTCATATCAAATTGCCAAAACTGAAAATGGTACGTATCAAACAGCATAGAGAGATACCACAAGATTATATGATCAAGTCATGTACGATTTCTATGACACCTACTGGTAAATACTATGTGTCCATCTTGACTGAATACGAAAAAGAGATTGTACAAAAAGAAGTAGAAACAGTTGTTGGATTAGACTTTGCGATGGATGGATTATACGTTAGTTCTGAGGATGAGAGAGCCAATTATCCTAAGTTCTATCGTGAAATGTTAGACCGATTAGCAAAGGCACAACGAGTATTAGCAAGACGCAATAAAGGTTCTGAGCGTTGGAATAAACAACGTATTCGTGTAGCTAAGTTACATGAGAAGGTAGCTAACCAACGTAAGAATTTCCTTCATCATGAGTCTAAAGAGTTGGCTACTCATTTTGATGTTGTAGCTATTGAAGACCTAAACATGAAAGGAATGTCGCAAGCACTTCATTTTGGACAAAGTGTCGCTGACAATAGTTGGGGAATGTTCACTTCTTTTTTAGCTTATAAACTATACGAACAAGGAAAACAACTTATGAAAATAGACAGATGGTTTCCTTCCACAAAAGCATGTAGTAGTTGTGGAAATGTGAAAAATATGACATTGTCTGAACGAGTATATTCTTGCATATGCGGTGTAAATCTCGATAGAGATTATAACGCAGCTATCAATATCAAAAATGAAGCAATACGCCTATTAGCGTTAGCATAAATAGCAATAAAATAACCTTTGGAACAAGGGAGTTAGCTCGGCTGTCTTAAGACGAATTCGTTAGCTATCAAAAGTAACGACTAACCGAGAAGCCCCCACTTCAAACAGTCCGTTAGGACGTTAAGTGGCGGGGAGTTCACAAGAACGTAATCCTAATTGGGGTCACCATATCATTTCGATAAATTTGTACGCTAAGAAATTTATAAAGGTTGTAGATGTTTAATAAACGTTTAAAAATATTTTATAACACATCTTTAAACATGATAATCCTTGACTATATAAGTAATGTCTTTAAAGGTATACTTCTATAAAAATTTTTGAGGGAAATGAATAAGTTGTGATAAACCTAATTAAATAAATGATTTGAAAGTAAACTAAACGGTTAAAAGTTTACTTTCATTTTTATTAAAAAAAGAACATGTAGAAATTACTACATGTTCTTTTTGAGTTGATGGCAATATTACAACTTGTTTATATTAGTTTGCTACTTTCATACTTTTGTAAAACTCGTTTTCACTATATGGTGCCCCTAATATCCTGTTTACATTTGTACATATTAACAGATTGGTATTGCATAGATCGTAAAATTTGCCTAGGTAGAGCTAAATACTTTATGGTATTACTTAATGATTGTAGAGATGGCTTGTTTGTATACCAGTTGTTGTTTACCATGAACCATCATTAAGACAGTAAATTTATCTGTTGCAAGGATCTGCCCACGTACTGGAACGCCATTCTTTAAAAATACAGTAACTTCCCCTTTTTTCTCTTTCAATTGTTCATACATATCTTCTTGTAAATTAAACATGAAATGCGCCCCCTGGTTTGTTTGTATTTACTTTTCTTCTCATACCTGCTGCTTTTCACTGTTGGATATATGTGATTCCCATTCACTTTCTATTTTTCTAAACCATTTTCCTATTTCGCTTAGATAATATCTTTTTACTTCACCATAAAGAATCCAAATTTCACGTTCCTGCATTTGAATCATCACTTCATGAAGAATCTCATCATGTTCATACTTTCTAGGTTTTCTATGATGTGTTTTTAAAAACTGTGTATATTCTCTACGTAACCAATTAGAAATATGTTCTTTTTGTTTTCGCTTGAGATGTGACCATTTTTTATTTGTTTGAAGGATTTTTCCATTTACTTTTTTGTGGTTTTTCATCGAAACTCATCTCCTTTTACTAGCAAAACGAATATATAACTATCGTATCACATTTAAATTGAAATACTGCTTTAGGGACATATTTCGCAAGAAATCTATGCAAAATAAACAATACATGATCCATTTAGCGGATTAATTCATCATAAAAGTAAATGTAGACTATTTGTGTGGTGTTTTATCTTTTATTAATTATTACGGTACGTGAAATTATAATGTTAAACCTAAAAAAGCCCCTTGAAAGGAGCTTCTTATTTTACAAGGTATTGTTCTATTTCTTTTATTAATAATTCTGCACCTTCTGGACTTAATGCTATCTTACCATTTGCTAATGATATGTTACGATTTGACACTTCTTCTGTTAACGCACAAACACCACCAGGCTGATACCTCTGTAAAACAATGTCTTCACCTTCTACAAAGATCTCTAATGGTGATTTTTCTTTCATACCTAGCGTATTTCTAAGTTCCTTTGGAATTACCACACGCCCTAATTCATCTATTTTTCTAGTTACTCCGGTTGCTTTCATCTAATATCTTTCCCCATTTCATTATCAATTGTACCCAAGTTATTCTTTACTATTGTAACAAGCTTTTCCCATACATGAAAATTTATTTGCATTTACAAAAGAACAAGTAAAATAAATAGAGGATTTTTGGCACGATAACAAGATAAGTAATTGAAATGAAGCAATTCGTCAGCTCGTAGAGAAAGCGTTAAGTCGTAAAATATTCTCTTGCAGATGCTCCAACAATTATATTGTATCTCAAGCTACTTGAAAAATAGATTCCATAAATAATCCCTAACATTCCCCCAGTCGAGTGACCTGCAAACCCCCATTGATTCAAACCCAAAGCTTCACGAATAGCTTCCAAATCAAAAATCGTTTCCAGCATACTTAATTGATAAGGCTCTAAAGCTCCTTCTGAATTACCGGTTTCTCTTAAATTCACTAAATATACTCTATGAGTTTTTGTAAAAGTTTCTGCAAAGTAATCTCCTGTTTCATTAAATTCAGAATAGTGGTGGGTCACACAAAGTGGCTCACCTTCTCCTTTTACGAATACTTCAAAATTTCCACGAGATGTGCTGATTAAATTTTCACGCCATCTATTCATAAAGTTCTCCAATTCATTTTATTTATTAATCTTTTATTCAATTAACTGAGATGAAGTACCTTTAAAAACAAAAACCCTTCAAAAAATCGTCAAAAAAGTTATATTTTGTTAAACTCTACTGCCCTTTAGCTTAAGAAGAAAATCAATAACATTCTTAACAGAACTAAAAAACCTACATATATGATGTAGGTTAACATAACCCCTCATTATCGTAGTAGACAATAGAGCTGAATTCTCATAAAAAACTGTAAAAAGATAAAATTTTCGTTTTGGGGGTAATTCAAAATACTAGCTTGATGGGCATGGGGTACCGTCAGGAAAATGCGGATTTACAACGTTAAGGAAATTTCAATATTAAAAAGCCTAATTTCTCAGCATAAAAATGAAAAATTAGGCTTTTCATTGCTCCATTAAAGCGCCCTATTGTGGTATTAGTGCTCTTACAATGTAGTAATAATCGGTCCTTCCTTGGTAAGGATAATCGTATGTTCGTATTGAGCCACAAAGCTTTCATCGGTTAGGCAGGTCCATCCATCTTCGGATTGGAAAACTTCCTCTTCAAATGTAGAGATCATAGGCTCAAAGGCAATTACCATACCATCCTTTAAAATTTCGTCATCACAGTGAGAGAAGTAATTGAAAATGTGTTTTGGTTCTTCATGAATCGAACGCCCAACACCGTGTCCAGTAAGATTTTTTATGACTGTTAAGCCATGCTGTTTCGCTACATTGTGTGCAGCTTTTCCGAGCGCGCTTTTTTTTGAACCTGGCTTTGCCTTCTTAAGTCCAGCATAGAATGCTTCTTTAGCTACGTCACATATTTTCTGTAAAGTTGGCTCTCCTTCCCCTACTACAAAGGAAATTCCGGTATCTGCGAAATACCCGTTTTTTGAACCTGAAACATCAATATTTACTAGGTCCCCTTCTTGAATGGTCCGTGTCCTCTTCGGAATCCCGTGCGCTACTTCTTTATTTATGCTAATGCACGTATATCCAGGAAAATTGTATTCTCCTTTTGGGGCAGATTGAGCTCCTGCTTTTTCAAACATCTCTCTCGCAATTTCATCGAGTTCTTTTGTGGTAATTCCAGGTTTCGTACTATGGACTAATTCATCTCGAATCGCCCCACAGATTTCACCAATTACTTTTAAGCCATTAAAATCCTCTTTATTCTTTACAACCATTGATATCCCCACTTTTTAAAGTATTTTATGATTAGTATTCCATGTAGTTTATAGCATAAACGGGTTTTCTTCAACAATCTGGCCCGTTTGTGAAACAAGAAGAAATCCTGCATATTAACACAGAATTTTTAATCAATCTTTATTTTAAATAATCAAACTTTGTTTTATATGATCAATCTTTTTTATTTAACTACAGAGGGAAAAGAAACAGAAGGACACAACTATACACTAAGAAAAGTCTATAATATACGGAATATTTAAAAATTAATTATCTCAAAAAGAACATGTAGTAAATTCTACATGTTCTTTTTTTCTTATTAACCGACCAAGGTTATATTGTAAATGTTCATAGCATTGTAGGTTGAATTTCAATTGTAAGTTCTAATGTAAACTTTTTATCATTAGTTTACATTCAAAATATGAAAAATAAAGAGATTAGAACATCTAAAAAAACTAGATCTATGCTAGCTTTTTTTACATAGTTTCCTTTAGAAAAAATCACTATATCTAAAAACCTATAAAAATCCCCTCAAAAGATTTAAAGGGACTTTTATAACATTTCCCTTAACTTCATAGTTATAGCCTACAACCTATGCAATTCTATTTTTCGCTTTTATCTAAGTCGCGTAATAACAAGATGTGCTGAAACAGACTCTGTCCCTCCAGCCAGAGGAGTAATGGTTAGTGCTGTGGATTCGCTAGCAGGATTACGTACAGTAAGTATTGAATTGATGACTGATGTTTGCACAAGAGCCATTCCTACTATCTGAGAAGTACCAGTTGCTCGACCAACTACCGTATAAGCTAATTCAACAGCTCCTGCTCCGGAATTAAGAGTTAAAACTAGTTGACCCGCTTCGGTCACACTCACCTGAAACAAGACCTGATAACTACCGATTGCAGACAAATTAAATGTATCAGCACCAGTACGTGTAATCCCCACCCCACTAAAAGGTCCGTCTCTTGGAAAATCTACGTCTCCACCGACTGCAACTGTTGCAGCATTATCAGGGGGCATCAACGCATAAAAATCCGCAAAATCTAATACTCCTCCTGTCGAGCCTGTTGGTCCTTGTAACCCAGTAGCTCCTGTCGGTCCTTGTAATCCAGTAGCTCCTGTTGGTCCTTGTAACCCAGTAGCTCCTGTCGGTCCTTGTAATCCAGTAGCTCCTGTCGGTCCTTGTAATCCAGTAGCTCCTGTTGGTCCTTGTAACCCAGTAGCTCCTGTCGGTCCTTGTAATCCAGTAGCTCCTGTCGGTCCTTGTAATCCAGTAGCTCCTGTTGGTCCTTGTAACCCAGTAGCTCCTGTCGGTCCTTGTAATCCAGTAGCCCCTGTTGGTCCTTGTAACCCAGTAGCTCCTGTCGGTCCTTGTAACCCAGTAGCTCCTGTCGGTCCTTGTAATCCAGTAGCTCCTGTTGGTCCTTGTAACCCAGTAGCTCCTGTCAGTCCTTGTAATCCAGTAGCTCCTGTCGGTCCTTGTAATCCAGTAGCCCCTGTTGGTCCTTGTAGTCCAGTAGCTCCTGTTGGTCCTTGTAACCCAGTAGCTCCTGTCGGTCCTTGTAATCCAGTAGCCCCTGTTGGTCCTTGTAGTCCAGTAGCTCCTGTTGGTCCTAACTGAGCTAAAGGTAAAACAATATTTTGTATTAATTGTGTTTGCACCTGTCTTGTAGTGTTATCAATAACAAATAAATTAATAAGGGATAATAAATTATTTACTAATGTTTGTAATTCAGTCGTTAAAACAATAAAATTAAGTGGAATTATAGTTAAAATAGTATTTAAGTTCTTAATAATAGATATAAGATCTGCTTGTTGTTGTTGATTTAAAAATCCAGTTCTTGCAAATGCTAATAATCGACTCAGAATAGAAATTAATCCTCCTATATTTTGATGTGTAGGTGCTGTAAGTACTGCTGGTATGGATACAATGAACCCATTAAGAATATTGGTCCAATCAGTCAGTGCTGTTGATGTCAATGGAATTATATCCTGTCTTTGAATTGGAGGACAATTACAAAAGTTAGGTTGGCAACCCCTCCTGCAATTTAGCATATTTATCACGTCCTTTAAATTTATACATACATATACAATATATTTAATGAATCAATAATTTCTTTTGAACCTATACAAACATCTATAAATTTAAAAAAAGGCTCACTCCTTATCTATTTTTATATAGGAGTGAACCTTTTTTATTATTAAGTATTTAATGTAACACTTTCTATATCTTCACAACTTATGAAGATAAAACTAGAAGATGCCGGTGTTATTATACCTTCCTCCTCTAATATAACTATACAAAGTGTTGAAATGAATTGTTGTAATATAGCAGGTCCAATAATTTGACCAGATCTAGTTGTAATTGTAACCACAGTTCCCAATGGCCAATAAGTGAATAAATAACAAGCTATACCTGTACAATTTGCCATTTTTCTCCCTCACAATTTAAAATAATATTAAAAATAAAAAAATCCAATTTATGTATTCATAGTATATGAAATTAAATTCCTAAAGGTTGGACAAATTGTAAATAAAAACTTAGATTTTTCCCTAATCAGGGTTACCCCATATGCGCTATGAGCCCCACTTCTAATTTACACGTAATTACAGCAGAAAAAACACAGCAAACATTTGATATAGGCTCTTTGAATGTTACATGCAAGACATTTTAACAGCTAAACGTGCATGCTTTATGCAAATGATTTAAGTGTGACATTAAATCATTTGCATAAAGCATGCGGCATTTTCTTCCGCCTTTGCTATTTATATGGATATAAATTTAAAAATGTTGTTCGTGCTTATAAAGAGAAGAATAAAGAAAAATTTGTACGCCAAGCGAGTGGGTATTAAGATGCATAAATTTGTAGTTACATATGAAATCCCTCCTATGATCGGTGAGCTAACAGTAGATATAAAAGCGAAAGATGAAGATGAAGCGTTATACATTGCTAGATACTTTCTGCCGCGTGCTGCTAAGGTGTGCGGTGCTAGATTAAAATATTTATCCAATTTGAATTTTATTGAAAATAAGGAACGGAGGAATATGTAAAAAGACTTTGAAAGGTCCATTAAAAAAAGAATTCAGTAAAACTCTGAATTCTTCTACAAGTATTTTTATTTGTTAATCCATTTAGAAATAATAGGATAATGAAAGTCTTTTTCTTGTAACACATATAAAATTCCTTTTATAGGTCCGAAAATTAACAAAAGAAACAGTATTAGATATAAAGGAGCTACCCCGAAAATAATCCAAGTGTTATTTGAAGCCAAGTCTAAATTAGACAAAGATAGCATTAAGATTCTTATTATAAAAAGATTCCAAATCATTGTAATTATCCAAATGAATAGTTGGTAAAAAAACAGCTTCAAGGATATTTTTTCGAATGTTTTGTGATTTGTATATAAAATAAAAAATCAATGGTATATAAAAAATTGTAACGCTAAAGAAAATAAGAATAAAAAAAGATAATAATGTAAGAAAATGCATAATTAATTTTATGTTCTTTTCTTGAGTTAGGATCATTAAGGTCCTCCTACATTTATGAGATTTGTTGTGTCTATTAAAAATATGTGCTGTAAGTAATTATAACATGAAAATTAATTGTAATAGAATAATGCATCGAAAATAACACGTATTAAATTAAACAAAAGCGTTAATTGAAAACAAAAAAAGAGCGTACAAATGAGTAGGCTCTTAGAAAGATAGGTTTTATGAGTATTGGATTACCATATACTTTATGTTTCTTTTGCATAATCGTTTAAACAAAATTAAATAAAAGAGCACACATTAAAATGTGCTCCTTAAAAGGTGTCAGCTAACAAGGCCTAATTTGTAAGCTGAATACATGTGCAGCCGATATTAATATATGTATTTTCTCATGAAGGGTGAAAAGAGAGCACCTTTTCAAAGTGCTCTTTGTAAGGAGATCCCTATAAGTGAAAAGCTTCCATATCAATAATATATGCTTGTCTTATCAAAAGGTGAAAGCTTTTATATAAATGTTTTTCATGATGACAAACCTAAGAGCACGCAGTTAATGATGCTCTTGGAAAAGAAAGATTGATATTTATGAGTGGAGTCTTCTTCATACAATACTATATGCTTGTCCAGTTAAAACGTGAAAAGTTATTAACAAAATAGTTATTTGAGAGAAATGGAGTGAAGTTCCAATGATTGTTACGGCAACAATAAAACTTGAATTAGATGATTCGCATAAAAACTGGGTTCATTATGTTAGAGAACAAGGTGGAGAAGATGCGGTGTTCCACTATCTGAAAGAAGAAGTACAGAAGAAAATTGAAGTTGCTGAATTTGTGAAGATTAAATACAGAGAAAAATAGTCTTAACAAAATCCTTATTTAAATAAAAAGAGCGTTTTTTAAGGCGCTCTATGACCAAGATTTATATATAAAGGTGAATATGATTATTGTATGTATGTGTTTAATATATGTGAAGTTTTTAAACAAAATCGTTATTTAAATAGAATGCGGACAGCTGAAGCGTTTAGTGGATGTACTCAGCGTTTCAGCCAGTTCCAATAATTTTAGTTTATTGTTTCTAATTTTTCTGCTTTCTATCAAAAATAGAGATAAGGATTTTTAATATAACAAGGCAAGACCAAATTTCATCTGACATATAGAGTCCTTCTTTTAATATGTTTGTTCTATATTTATACTTTGAAATATAGAACAATAAAAAAGAAGAATTTATAACAAAAATGCTATTTTAATTTCAAACAAAAGAACAATCAGCAAAAGCTAACTGCCCTGTTTTGGAGGAAAATCAATTGTTATAGATTGGCGTATTCAAAGTATGTACAGAAATTGGAGATTTATTTAGACAAAACTTACTAAGAGAGGAGTGTAGCGCACATGATAATATATGCGAGTTATTCATTGAGTTGCAAATATCTAATAAAAACTTCATTTTAGTGGAAAAACACAGGTTTTCTTATTAGGAAAACCTGTCCAAAAATAGATTAAGTTACAATAAACTCGACTGTAACTGGAGTCGCTGGATCAAGTGCATCTCCACCAGGGATGGTAATTGAAGAAGGACCAACAGTAATAGTTGAGGTATTGCCTACTTGAAGTATGCCATTGATGTAGAGATTATAATATGTGAACGAATTCGGGAATGTTGAAGTTCCACCTGTATCATTAGTGAAAGCTGTAGCAACAATCGCAAACGTAGCACCTGTACCTGTACCCGCAGCTATTGTAGAAATAAATCTTCTGGAGGCTATAAATGGTGGTATTATTGCCATTTGTAATTCACCCCTTTCTTATTTTTACTAGAACTAATTTGTTAGAAAATTCGTTCTACATTGTATTCTATGAAGTTCTTTAATATTAGAAACGGCTTAAGTACTAGTACTTAAGTGTTATTTTTATTTCATTATGTATAGATATATTGATTCCAAACAGAAATCTTATTTTAGTAGTAAAGGGAATAATGCAAAAGAGCACCGTATAAAAGTTCTCCTTGGACCAAAACTATAAAGTGATTAGGTGTATGGTATTATATTCGGATTTTTTAAAAATGTAAGTTGTCTACTGAAATTTTCATTTTATGAAAAGAAAAAGTAATAAAGTTCGAGGAAGGAAGTCAAGTTTAACAATTCCTTTAATTTTACATTTAATAAATATGAAAGGAAGGAGTTTTTTATATGAATCGATTTAGAAGGTTGTCTGAAACTCAAGGTTTTATAGATCCCGCAACTATAGGCCCAACTCTCCCGCCACTCCCATCTATTACTTTCCCAACTGGAACCACAGGCCAAACTGGAGCAACGGGTCCAACTGGAGTAACGGGTCCAACTGGTGCAACGGGTTCAACTGGAGCAACGGGTTCAACTGGAGTAACGGGTCCAACCGGAGTAACGGGTCCAACCGGAGTAACGGGTCCAACCGGAGTAACGGGTCCAACCGGAGTAACGGGTCCAACTGGAGTAACGGGTCCAACCGGAGTAACGGGTCCAACTGGAGTAACGGGTCCAACTGGAGCAACGGGTTCAACTGGAGCAACGGGTCCAACGGGTCCAACGGGTCCAACTGGAGCAACGGGTTCAACTGGAGCAACGGGTCCAACCGGAGTGACGGGTCCAACTGGAGTAACGGGTCCAACTGGTGCAACGGGTTCAACTGGAGCAACGGGTTCAACTGGAGTAACGGGTCCAACCGGAGTAACGGGTCCAACTGGAGTAACGGGTCCAACTGGAGTAACGGGTCCAACTGGAGTAACGGGTCCAACTGGAGTAACGGGTCCAACTGGAGTAACGGGTCCAACTGGAGCAATACAAACGACAAATATATTGTATTTTACATTTTCAGATGGACAAAAACTCATATATACAAATGCTGATGGCTTACCTCAATATGGAACAACGCAGATATTGTCACCAAGTGATGTTTCCTATATTAATTTATTCATAAATGGAATTCTTCAGCCACTAACTTCATACCAGGTTGTAACGGGACAGTTAACTTTGTTAGCCCCCGAGGCTCCAGTACAAGGAGCTTCAATTATTCTGCAATTCATTACTATTAGTTAAAAAAAGGACAGATTTCCTAATAAAGAAATCTGTCCAAAAGCAAAAGATGTGGATTAAGTTACGATAAATTCAACAGTAATTGGAATTCCTGGATCCACTGTGTCTCCTCCTGGAATTGTGATTGCACCAGCATCATTTAAACAAGCCGTAGCAGCAATTGCAAACGTAGCGCCGGTCCCTGTTCCTGAACCTAGTGTGGATGTAAATCTTCTAGAAGCTATAAATGGAGGTACGAAGTTTTGAATTTCTTGAGCAAATAGTTGTAATTCGTCATACACAGAAACAGACATAAAAAACGCCATCCTTTCCTATGATTCTACAGAAAGAATAGCGTATTTTTTCATTTTAAGGGGGATTTTGTTTTGTTAGCTTGATAGCAATGTGGTGCTACCTCAACTTGATGATATCATGGTCTCAGCCAACTGCCCATGATATCATCAAGATTATTCAAAAATTATGCATTCAAAACAGCATTTCAACTTACACGAATGATTGTTAGAGCAGCTCCTGTTGAGCCACCACCAAGTAAGACCGCAGTTCCTACTAAACCAAATAACTGAAGGGTAATTGTATTACCTGCTGTTAAAGATACAATTACATCATTGTTATAACTTGCAGTGGATACAATAGGAGATAATATAGAACCAGGAATTGAAGTAGCACCATTTAGTAATAGTCGTGAGCTAATTAATAGTGCGACTGTTGTATTAATTTGGTATGTGATGTAATAACGCCCTGTCGCTGGAACTGTAAACGTATCATTGGCACCATTGGCTGTAAAGCCATCCAAACTTTGATCATTAGGAAGTGGAATATTAGTACCACCTAACAAAACAACAATTGTACTTCCAACTGTATTTGCAGCAAACATTGAGTTAGTGGTTACATCCGTTCCAGTTGGTCCAGTAGCTCCGGTTACTCCCGTTGGTCCTGTAACTCCGGTAGGTCCTGTAACTCCCGTTGGTCCGGTTACTCCTGTAGGCCCAGTAACTCCCGTTGGTCCAGTAGCTCCAGTAACTCCGGTAGCTCCAGTAACTCCGGTAGCTCCAGTAGGTCCAGTAGGTCCGGTAGCTCCCGTTGGTCCGGTTACTCCGGTAACTCCCGTTGGTCCTGTAGGTCCTGTAACTCCCGTAGGCCCTGTAACTCCCGTTGGTCCAGTAGCTCCAGTAGCTCCAGTAACTCCCGTTGTTCCTGTAACTCCAGTAGGTCCTGTAACTCCAGTAGGCCCTGTAACTCCCGTTGGTCCGGTTACTCCCGTTGGTCCGGTTACTCCCGTTGGTCCTGTAACTCCGGTAGGTCCAGTAGCTCCGGTTACTCCCGTTGGTCCTGTAACTCCGGTAGGTCCAGTAGCTCCGGTTACTCCCGTTGGTCCTGTAACTCCGGTAGGTCCTGTAACTCCCGTTGGTCCGGTTACTCCTGTAGGCCCTGTAACTCCCGTAGGTCCAGTAGCTCCAGTAACTCCGGTAGCTCCAGTAACTCCGGTAGCTCCAGTAGGTCCGGTAGCTCCCGTGACTCCAGTTGCCCCGGTAGGGCCCAATCTGCTCCTACCGTCGCAACTAAAACAATTATACTGAAACATTATTATTTTCTCTCCTCTACATTCTATAAATATAAAACATTGCATATAAGTAGCCCGAAAATAAAACAGTCTCCTTGAAAATAATTAATTTATATTCCCTACATACCAAATTCGTTTTTTAGATTCATAATATAGTGATGTTCATTTTGATGTTGTATCATATTTTAAGCCAATAGCACTAAGAGACAGTATAAGTTGTTCATAAATTTCCAGACAACTTTGTCTGAACGTACACGTTTTATAAGGAGAAAAACATTATTGAATAGGAAAAATGGATAGCTTGCTCCTCTAGGCATAATTTCCAACTATACATCCCATTCTAGCAGAGGGATGTATGGTTGAACTCATATCAAGTAATGTATCCATATCAACAAATTGCAAAGGCATTCAATATCAACTGTCACACCAGTAGCAATCAAATCACACTATGAACTACACACTCTATCTTGTACAAATTTTTATCTACACATTAACTCAATGTATTTACATTACACTTACATGACATAGTTTTTCTCCTTTTATTTATCACACAGTACATCTCTTATATATTTATGACTCAATCATTACCTTGCTTGTACAATATTATATAAATCAATTTAATAATTCTGATTATTATTAAAAACAAATTACTATTCTCTTATGTCTTTTCTAAGAATATCTAACAGAATGTGTACTTAATTTATTTGTTTATCCTAGTTTTCTCAGGTAAGTGTATTATGTTTACTGCTGACGCTATTACAGAGAATTGTAATGTTATTTTTATTAATGCGAGTTTCGGATTAGGAAAAGCTCTTGTATCTAGACTAGTTTCTGTTGAATTATATAAAGTAAAGAAAGGAAATGAAATGTCATTGCTAAAAACATCTCGGAGAAGAAACTGGATTTTTTTGTTACCGGAAGGAGGTAACGTAGAACAACCTTTACCTACTGATCAAGAGACCAAGCAAGTACTAACTGATAGTCAAATCATTACTTTAGCCGAAATGGGGGGAATTGAGGGGGAATTTTCCACAAGATATTGAGTTCTGTATAGAAAATGGAGGGATTTTCATTATAAAAAGTCGGCCAATCACGTCCTTGTATCCCTTTCTGGATATACCACAAGAACCATTGCATGTAATGTTATTGGACATATGCAAGTTATGATAGATACAATAAAGCCAGGTCTTTCTATATTACGGGCACTTTTCGAGGTGGAGGCACAGTGATAAGAGAAGGAGGAATATATATTGATTCTACGGAAGTACTTCTAATTACCTTAGGAAAAAAACTTTTCTCTAAGCTGATTAGAAATATTGATGAAATAACTAGTAAGACTATTCGAAAATTTATTCAAAGAACCGATTTCTCAAGTGTCCCACCTAAACCTGGAATAATGAAACCTACCTGGAAAGAGACCTTTAAATATATTCGTAAAACGAATCCAACAATAGCAAGAAAACAAGTGGAATCTTTTATGGGTAATACGAGAAAACAAGTTCATCAAGATATGAACCTGCTACAAGGAGAAGAAAGTTTAGAAAAGAAACAATATCATTTGGATACCATAGGTATTGAAATCATTCGAAACATAATTCCAAAACTGTTAGCTTTTATGATCTCCTCTGTATTTTTAAAAAAGCTCTTGTCCTCTGGTTAGGTGACGACAAAGAAATTCATCAATTAATTTCTTTTATATAAATAAAATTATTATCAGATTCAAGCCTATTAAACAATCCTTCGTTGAATTTTTTGTCTATTATTAACACAACAATTGTTTTACAGCATTTAATAGTAATAAAAGAGACTATACAGGGAGGAATGAGCAATGACCTCTAAAAAAAATATTGGCTGTTTTGCCCCTCTATCTATCATCTGCCCTCCATACACTCCGCCCACTCCACCAAGCTGTGAATTAGTAACAAATGAGTTTGCTGGTAATTTTTTCATAACAAAAGAAATCCCCTTCCCAACAAATACAAATGATCTTCGAACATTACCAATATGGGAAGGTGATGGAGTGTTAAATATCTCAGGTACTATCTCTATATACAATAGCACCAGTAGTACAGAAGAAATCACTGTTCAAATTGTCAGCCAAGTTACAAATACTTTTACTGTTTTTCCTGGAAATACGATGTCATATACAGGTAAATCATTACAATCTGTTACGATCATTAATATTTTAAACAACCATTCTCCATATATAGAAGGGAAATATTGTTGCCAATTTTCATTTTGTTATGAAATTGGATAACGTACTGTAAGGCACAATTGTCCTTGGCTCGTTCCCGTTCCAGTTGTTACAATTTGAATTGTTGTAAAATATCTCACTGTAAACGACCCGCTACTTTGCGGTTGTACAGTAATTGTATTTACTATTGCTGTTCCTACTAAAAAGTTCACTGTAATTGGATTTACACCTATATCATATTTTACATAACCTGATGCATACAAATCTTGTGTAATATTATTCGTATATACCGTTTCAGTTACCGCACCAGTTGCGGACCAATCTATACAAACTTGATCTTGAACAAGTTTGTTATTGGAACAACATGATAAACTGGAATTTCCCATTTTGATCTTCTCCTATTCTTCTATGAAATTGGATAACGTGTTGTAATACAAAATTCCCCTTGATATGTTCCAGCTGTTGCAGCAGGTAAAGTCACTTCAATCGTTTCAAAACGACGATACGTAAAAGCAATACTTGTTCCTGGATTTAATGTTTGTGTATCAAGTGTATTTCCTGCAGAATCAAGGACTGTCATCGTTATTGCAGCAGGTCCTACATCATATTGAACAAATCCTGTTCCAATTACATTTTGATTAATATTGTTGTTATAAAGTACATTCGTAATTGCAGTAGCAACTACAGTTCCTGACCATGGACTACACACTTTATCTTGAACATAATTTTTATCTGGACAACAAGTTAACGCTGTCCCTGAGCATTCACAAGACATAATTGTTTTCCCCTCTCTCTATTTTATTCCTTATATGTGTATGTCCTTAAGAATCTTTTGCCTGTATGATTCATCTATTTTCACAAAAATCATTCACTGTGGGTTCTACTGCAAAGGTTACATCCATTTGAAAGAGGTATATAGATTCCTAATGGAATCTGATCTTATGCTGCTATTCTAAAGAGTTGGTGAATGAATTTCATTTGATTTTGAACAGACCGGTCCCCTAAAGTAAGTTGTCCTTTTTAATGATATGCATCGCTTCCATTCCGAAAAGAATAGATTGGATTGTACGAAAAGATTTCAATCCTAACATCGAGCCAACTCTCTTTTTAATAAAACGGGGATCTTATTTCACAATGATATTCAGATATTTTATCTGTCTGGTTTGGATACCTACGGGCATCTTTTTCTCTTTCTTAAATTCAGCAATTGCTATCGAATAATCTAGGTTTTTGTTTACTGTGATAACACGAGGCTTTGAAACATGAAAAGACCGCAAATAATTCTTAACGTGGGTTTTATGTTAGTACGTTGGCTGTACCCAATATCACCTATGAAAAACGAATTTTTTGACAATTAATTCTATCATTGTTATTATTAATATAATTTTTAACTTTATTAAATAAAAGGTGGGATTCTATGATAAAAAAAGAAAACAGTGTATTCTATATCTCCATCTTGCTTACAACCTTATTTATTATATGGGGTGTAATTCCAGCAAGTTGGATACAAGGCTATGATTTACAAAGTGTTACCTCTTCTTTAAACGCATTTATTCTCAATAAGTTTGGATGGTTTTACTCTCTACTTATGACCACAATGATTGTTTTAGCTGGTTATTTAGCATTTTCAAAGTATGGCTCCATTCGTCTTGGTAAAGATGATGAAAAACCGCAATATAGTTACCTCTCTTGGCTTTCCATGTTATTTGGAGCAGGAATGGGCATCGGACTTCTCTTTTATGGAATTACTGAACCCATTTCACACTTTGGAGCACCGCTTACTGGTGAACCTGGAACTGAGGAAAGCGCTAAACTTGCTATGCAATATTCATTTTTCCACTGGGGTCTCTTCCCTTGGTCACTTTATGCAATGGTCGCTCTAACAATTGCATATTTTACATTCCGAAAACAAAAAGGTAGTACAATTGGCGCTACAGTTACTCCATTATTTAATCGATCGAAACATTCTCCTATTGGAAAAACAGTAGATATTTTGGCTGTTTTAGCAACTGTATTTGGAATCGTACCATCCGTAGGAATCGGTGCACAACAAATCGCTGGAGGATTAAGCTATTTATTCCCTTCTATTAATAATACAATTGGTACACAACTCGTACTTATTGCCATTTTCACTGTACTCTATTTAACAAGTGCACAAACTGGCTTAGATCGTGGGATTAAATATTTGAGTAACTTAAACTTCTCCCTCGCTGGAATATTACTCGTTTCCTTTTTAATTTTAGGGCCAACTGTCTTTATCATGAAGTATTTTACTTCCACACTAGGCTCTTATATTGGAGCATTACCAAGCATGGGATTAAATTTAGGTGCTTTTAGCAAAGAATCCTCTTCTTGGATTGAAAATTGGACTATTTTTTACTGGGGTTGGTGGATTTCTTGGTCTCCATTCGTCGGTACATTCATTGCCCGTGTTTCTCGCGGACGTACAATTCGTGAATTTATTATCGGCGTCGTATTAATCCCAACATTCATTTGTACATTTTGGTTCGCTGTCTTTGGCGGTACAGCTATTCATATGGAAATGTTCCAATCACTTGGAATTGCTGATGAAATTGCGAAAAATGGTACCGAAATTGGGTTATTCGCTGTCATTTCGCATTTACCATTCTCAACATTTTTGACCATTATTGGACTAATTTTAGTCGCAACATTCTTCGTTACCTCTGCTGACTCCGCAACATTTGTTGTTGCTATGCAAACAAGCAATGGTAACTTATCACCGAAAAACAGTTTGAAGCTTATTTGGGGATTAACAATTGCAGCTATTGCAGCCATTCTCTTGCAAGCTGGTGGGTTAAATGCACTGCAAATTGCAGCGATCATAGCAGCTTTACCATTCTCTATTGTAGTCGTTCTTATGGTCACGTCGCTCTTTAAAGAATTACGAAAAGAGAATATCATTACTCAAACGAAACAATCACCGCAAAAAATAAAAAAAGTTATATAAGGGGTAGCACCACATCACTATCAACCTAACAAAATAAAATACCCCCTAAAATAAAAAAATACGCTATTCTTTCTGTAGACTTATAGGAAAGGATGGCGTTTTTTTAACACTTGGGGGTAAAGAAAATTCTTAAGTTGATGGATATGTGGCGGTACCCCATCGCTATCAAGCTAAGCTCATACAACGTCAATTATAGTAAAGGTTGTTTCTTTTTATAAAGGCTAGGTGTAGGGAATTGAAAGATTTGCATACGAAATAAACCCTAATGGGTTTCATTTTTTTGATTTAAGCCGCTTGATTATTAGACATGGTACAATTGTAAACGACACCTAATATATCAAAGACTGTTTTCTTCTCATACCTATGAGATTTTCGCCCGTTTTGCTGTAGGAGGTTGAACAAGCGAATTAGAATCTTTGATAGCTCTTGGGTGTCTTTCTGTATAGCTTGGAAAAGAAGAAGAAAGTAATCTTTAATCATATATACGGCCTTATATTCACTCAGTTCTCGTTTCTTTTTTATAAGAAGTAATTGCCGCATTTGAAACATGGTAGAAGAACAGAGTAGAATGGCAATCAGTTGTCCATACAAATGGCATTCTAATCTTTCTCGTTTTATCTTTTTACAATGATGAATATGAAAGAATGATTTCCATGTTTTAAATATAATCTCGATTTGCCAACGTAAAGAGTACCAATCATGTACTTGTCCCATCGGGACAATATCTGTAGGGGTGTTTGTCATATATACATTGATACCACTGAGACGTTTACTACGAGGAGAATACTTCATTCCTTTCTTTTTTTCTCTTACAGCTTGATCTTGTAATCGTTTTTGTTGTTGTTCTTTTGTTAGCCGATGAACAATCACACGAGTTGATACTTTATCAATCATTCCTACATAAGCTTCAGATATTTCATATGTTTGTCCTGGTTGAAGAGAGTTCATTACAACCTCCATATCTATCTGTATATACTCTGTACCTTTCTTTATTCTTCCATCTTGAAAATAATCAGGGTTGGGATTTTTTTGATAAATACATGTATTTGATTTAATACGAGAGATATAGTAAGCCTCTTTATCTTGTATGTGTTGAAGATCTTTCAAATGAAAATACCCTAAATCTCGGATACATAAATCATTCGCTTTCACAGTTGGAACACACAGAGAACCGTAGGTTCGATCATGTTGTTTCCCTGGACCCGTATGAATATGAAGGAACTGTCCACTTAATAAATCATACTCAAGCTGAATCTTTACTCCCGCTGTATGGCTGCATCCCCCTGCACCTGGATAAACGGATGAAAAAGGATCTGGAAGTTGAAATGCAGTTGAATCTAAAATACGAATACGCTTGAAAACAGAAGTATATGGAGAAGAAATCGGCATATATGAGGTCAATTTTTTGCTTAATAGTTCGGCTAGTAGGTGTTGTAAAAGTTGGACGGCCGCCTTATTAAATCGTTGATTCAGTCCCTCAGGACTGATAAGTACTGCTGTTGATGCTTCTAAACAGCTAGATAATTGAGTTAAAGAAGTCATAGCTACATTTTGGCTCACCCATACACATAAAGCTATTAAATCTTTTGCTTGGTACTTACTGGTTCGTTGTACGAAACCAACATCTCTAGCAAGATTCCGTAAGGTATTTGGAGATAAAAAACTTTGAATCTCTTGAGCAAATAGTTGTAATTCATCAGACACAGAAACAGACATAAAAAACGCCATCCTTTCCTATGATTCTACAGAAAGAATAGCGTATTTTTTCTTTTTATGGATACATTTTTTTAGCTCGATAGCGATGTGGTGTTACCTCAAATATAATTATTTTATTTGAAGGTCTCTTTTAAATTTGTTTCAAATCTTTTCATAGGTTGGTATACAAGAACGTGTAGTGATAAACCTATCACTGCAGTAATGTTTAAAATAATACTTATAATCATTAAAGACCATTCTATAACTGGAGAAAAGTATCCATTCATACTTAATGTAGAAGAACTTACACCAAGTATTAAAATAACTATTAGTAAAGGTAAGTTTTTAACCAATTTGAATCCCCCCTTTAAACATGATATCCTTATATTATTATATCATAAAATAATTATATTATTAATTATAAGATAGTTATCTATGGGAATTTAACTTATTTTTTCGTTTTTGGGGGTATTTTGTCTTGTTAGTTTGATCACGATGTGGTGCTAGCCCTAAATAAATCTTAGATACTAGTACTAATTAGTCTGTTCATTTTGCTTAACCAATACAGATAATCATATTAACTCAAGCCCTCTATACTTCTCGACAAAGTATATAATATCCTCCACGATCCATACGTACATCTGCACTATACAATGTATCTTCTAAATAAAATGTAATCGGTTTTGTTTTATTTTCAAACCTTAATTTCTCCTTAGACTGTATAGTATAGGTTTCAACAGCTGAACAGATTGTTTTAACAGATGGATAATGAAGAGAATCATCTAGTTCAATATAAAAGCTTTTTCTTAATAGTTTTTTTAAAAATCTTTGCTTTTTCATCCTAATTTACTCCCCCTTCAACCTTAATATAAATCAACATTCTAAAACATCCATATTATACCATAAAATAACCCTTTGTTTTTGAGTATAAGTACTGGCAGGGATTTGGTTAGCCTCCAGAAACTTAACATAATTGAATATAGAAAAGTGGATTAATATAAGATAGTTTTCTATGAGAATTTAACATGTTTTCTCTTTTTGGGGTGATCTATTTTTTTAGCTTGATAGCAATGGGGTACCGCCAGCATTTTGGAAAAACCCCACGCTAAGCAAAAAATACAATACGCTGCCCATATGGACAGCGTATTTACATAATTATCGTTCTCGGAAGTTACTTTTTCCTTTTACTTTGTAAGTAATCCAATAACAGTTATAACAATTAAGATAACTGCCCATATAATAAAATGTTTGTTTCTTTTTACAAATTTTATTGTTGTATCAGAGTCATCTGTTTCTTCAAAGCGTTCTATTTTTCTTTTTTGTACAACGAGTGTCCAAAAATACACTGCATTCCCTATTGATAAAATCAAAAAAGCATTTCCTAAATACCCATTTCTAAAGTTGTCGTATAACGACCAAATGAGTAATAAAACAGTATAGACCATGAACGCATTTCTACTGGCTTTTGCTACATGATATTGTTCCATTTCGTCTTGTTTTTGTATCTGCATTGTTCTCTCGCTTCCTTATTTCAAGATTATTCAAGTGTAAAAATGTCCTCCATTTTTAGATTGAAGTAATGAGCTATTTTTAGTGCTAATTCTAAACTTGGATTGTAGTGATTATTTTCAATGGCTACAATCGTTTGTCTTGTAACCTGTAAGTCCTTCGCCATTTGAATTTGTGTAATTTCATGTTGTACTCGTAGTTCTTTAATTTTATTTTTTACAGCCATCGTTTCACCTGCAATGTAAAGATATCTTTACTAATAGATTATATAAAAACACCATAAATGTAAAGATATATTTACACCTTATCTTGGAAAAACAAAACCCAAAGCATATTTTAATTACTTTGGATTCATGAATATGTAAAATGATAATAAAGTTATTTAATTTTAAAAACTCAACCAAGCATAACCCCGTTCTAAATTTAGGACGGGGTTAAAAATATAGTTGTTTAATTTTTAAAGTAAGGTATTTCACTACACTAAAAAATATAATAATAAAGTCGTTTAAAAATCTAATTTTTATTCAACAATAGCGCCCGATTCTGGAAGATTTCAAAAACGTTTATTTTTCTTTTAACATTGAATACTTTTGATAAACTTTATAGAAAATGCTACCCAAAAAAACAAACAGAAGTGTGGGAGACAACTTCACAAGGACAAATGGAGTTTCAAATAAAAATGCCTTCCAAAATAATGAATCTTTCATACTCCAAAGACCTTCATGATATAATCGCGAATCCTTGTAAAATATATAAGAATAAGCTAAACACAGCGTACCCAACCAAAATGAATAACCCATTAATCTTTTATAATAATTATCCTTTGATTGGCGATCCGAGAAGATTTCATTTTGATCATCATCTTCTTTTTGCCAATACCGTATTCCGCTAAGCCAGGGCCCCTTTATATAGTTCCAACCGAAATCCTTATATATCCCTTTGTATTCAACCAACTTTTTCTTAGGTAAATAATCTTGATAATCAAGTCGCATAACATATCTCTTGTCAGTTTTTTTGAAAGTGTATATTCCTAATCCACTAATATTTGTACAACGATAGCCTTTTTGTAATTGCTCGTTCAGCCATTGTTCCTCTTTTTCAATATCAAAAAACATCTTAAATTTCTTCATTGGATTCACTTCCTTCGTACAGGGATAAAATATGCAATAACCTGTTTTGTTCCATTTTCAAAATGGCGCTTCCTTCTGCAGTTATCATATAAACTTTTCTTCGACCTAACTCTCCAACAGGTTCAATCCAACCATGCTTATTCAAGTTTTCAATCGCACCGTATAATGTACCAGCTGCTAAAATAACAGTACCGTTACTTATCTTTTCTATCTTCTGCATTACGGCATAGCCATGGAGTGGCTCACGCATAGCTAATAAAATATAATGCATGGTTTCAGACAACGGTAATAATTTATGTTTCATATCCTCACCCTTTATTCAGTTCGACTATATAGTTCAACTTAATAATAACGTAATACAGTTCAACTGAATAGTCAACAACATTTTCAAAATTAGTCAAAGGAACTTAAAGTAAATAGCTTGATAACAAAGGGGAAATCAATCTAAAAAGTCACTTTCCTTACGTAAGGGAAAGCGACTTTATTTTAAATTAAACAACTTTTTTGTCACTTTACACCTAACTTATTTTTCCTTGAGCAATAAAGACAGCCACTACCATAGGCACGATTATTAACTGAAGTTTCCCATTCATGTCCTTCATTGCATTTCCACCATACTCTTTTACTTGAACTCCTCGTGACATCATAAGGAGTTAATGTTCCATTTTTAGTGGGATGCCATTCTTTAGCTAGCTCTGAATTTAATGTAGCTAGACAATTATCAATACATATTTTTCTGTTAGTACAATAAGGACAGCCACTACCTTTTGTACGATTATGTACATTAGTTTCCCATTCGTGTCCTTTCTCACACATCCACCATACTTTTGTATAACTTCCTACAACTACATCATAAGGAGTCAATATTCCATTTTTAGTAGGGTGCCATTGTTTAGCTATTTCTGGATTCAATGTAGCTAAACAATTATCTATACATACTCTTTTGTTAGCACAATAAGGACAGCCTACTCCAGTTGTTCTGGAATATATAGCACTTTCCCATTCATGCCCTTTTTCACATTTCCACCATACCTTTAAGTGAGCCCCTTTTTTAAAATGTTCTGGTTTTAACTCGTTGTTTTTAATGGGATGCCATTCTTTGACTAGTTGAGGATAATGAAATGCTATAGAGTTTTCAATATTTTTTTTCTTAAATAATTTAGTGATCTCATATTTTTTATTTTCAGTATCAATATTCACTTTTTCACAACAGAGGTTATTATGTTGAAAAATAAGCTTGAATATTTCAGGAATTATATTGTTTAATTCATTAAAACTTGGAGGATTTCCAACGGAAATATTTATTGTGGAATTATTGTTTATTCTTTGTAAGCCTTCTTCCCTAACTCGTATTAGCAAAAACCCTTTTTGAGCAACATATTCACTTTTCTTTACATCTTGTTCATAGCGATTCCTATGCCAATAGTATCCATCGTATTCAATTACAAACGATAGCTCACTATTAAAGATATCAAATTCTACACCATCTTCTGTAAGGTGTTGACTTAATGTATTTTTAAATCTGTTGTTTATGAAATAGAAAATTGTTTGTTCTGGAAAAGAAGTTCTAGGTTTGCAAAAAGGGCAATTTGTTCCAAAGCCTCTTTGGTGAACTGTTGTTTGCCATTCATGCCCTTTTTCACATATCCACCATACTCTTCTCCCTGATTTTGGAGTAACATCATTTGGAGTAAGCAATCCATTTTTAATTGGATGCCATTCTTTTGATATTTCCGGATATACTTTAGCTAAACAGTTATCAATAGTAGCATTACGTCCTGAACAGTATGGACAGCCAGAACCGTTTTTTGTGCGATCATATAATCTAGTTTCCCATTCATGTCCTTGTTTACACATCCACCAAATTTTCTTATCTGAACCAAAAGAAATTGTTGAAGGATCTACAGATGTATTCTTAAATGGATGCCATTCTTTTAATAAATTAGGATGTGTAACTACAATAGACTTCTCAAAGAGAGTCTTTTGTCCACAACAATAAAGACAGCTAGAGCCGTGCTTTGCACGACGATATACTTTAGTTTCCCATTCGTGTCCTTCCTCACACATCCACCATACTTTTTTATAACTTCCTACAACTACATCGTATGGAGTCAATGTTCCATTTTTAGTAGGATGCCATTGTCTAGCTATCTCTGGATTCAATGTAGCAAGACAATTATCTATACAAACTTTTTTATTTGCACAATAAGGACATCCTCTTCCTTTATGACGATTCCATGTAGACGCTTCCCATTCATGTTCTTTCTCACATTTCCACCATGCTTTTTTATTGGAACCAAATGTAACATGAAAAGGAGTTAATTTTCCATTTTTAGTTTCATGCCACTGTTTAGCTAGTTCGGGGTTTCTTATTGCTAAGCTATTATCCATAAGGTGTTACCTCCTCTCTAGGGGGATATGCCATATAATTTGTTTACACATTATAGCTATTTGATATACCTATATGCTTTAAAAAGACATTTTTTGTCTTTTCCCTAGTGAAAATTCAAAAAACTGAATCATTATCCTATTTATTAAATTCATCATGTATTTTTTTAGGATTTGATTTTTAAAGGACTATAGAAGAGCATGTATACTTTAAGTTATTTTAAATTTGATATACTAAAAGAAAAAATTAGGATGATAAGGTTATGCCAACAAAAGAGTTCCAAGATACAGTACAGTATTTTTCTTCTTTCTTATTAGATAAAGGAAGAAAACCTTCTACAATTAAACGCTATGCCTATGATATTGAAAATTTTGGTCAGTGGTTGCAAAAATCTAAAAAGCTTCCATTCCACAATATATGGTTGACACTTAATACAGAGGATTATGAAGAGTATTTTAATGATTTAAAGAAGCAACGAAATTACTCGGATAAAACGATACATCGTGTTTATATTGTTTTAAGTAGACTTTATCAATATTTAGACATACCCAATCCAATGGAAGATATAAATCTTGTAGTTCAGCCTAATCGTGCGTTACGTGATGAAGACTTTATTTCTAAAGCGGAAGAAAAAAGGTTAAAGTGCATTTTAACCTCATTAGAAGGATTAACAGAAAAACAACGATCTGTTCGCCCAGTACTTATGGAGCGTAACATTGCTGTTGTGCATTTACTCATTAATAATGGATTGTCCTTACAAGAACTTGTAGGTTTACAGATGAAGCACGTCCATTTTGAAAACAACACGATCTCAGTACCAGGAATAGTGGGTATAGAGAGAGTAATTCTTTTAACTGAAGATGATAAAAAGATATTATTTAACTATTATAGAACTATTCCTGAACCTGTTCGTCCAAAATATCATAGCAATGATCCACTATTCGTAGCATTCGATTTTACTCGAAAAACTTATCATTGGTCATATGACAACGATGCTCCCAAGGCTTTAACAGAAATTGCTGTTCAAAAAATGATTCGACTTGAAGTTGAAAGAGCGAATTTAAGAAAAGGAATTTCAGCACAACATCTACGGAATACATTTATCTTACGGCTAATCGAAAATGAAGTCTTAGAGGTAGAAATTATAAAACAAGTAGGTTTTAAATCTAAGCTTTCGTTAAAAAGATATTATGATTACATCCATTAATAATAACGGAGGAAGATTATTTGAAGAAAAATAAAACAAAAAATTCATATTATATAAAAGAATATACTTTGCGGTATAAAAGTATAAAATCCATTAAAGTGGAACCCTGGCGTTCGTTTAAAGAGGAAATGAAGGTGCTTGGCATTAATGACAGTGACATTTTTCAAATTCAACTGATTGAAAAAACGAGTGTGAATTAAAAACCTTGATAATATCAAATAACCATAAAAAGAAGAATCCATAATTCGCTGGATTCTTTTTTATTATTATTTTACTTGCTAATCCATTTCGAGATAATAGGATAATGAAAATCTTTCCCTTGTAATACATATAAAATTCCTTTAAGGGGCCCGAAACCTAATAAAATAGTTAGGATTATATAAATTGGGGCTGTCCACAATATCATGGACATATCACTCACATTCATGTCGGAATGGAACATAGAAAGCATTAAAGTCCTCATTACAAAAGTATTCCATATCAATACAATAATCCAAGTGAATAACTGATAAACAACTGTTTCAATAGCAATTATACGAAGTTTTTTTGATTTGAAT
Source organism: Bacillus sp. FSL E2-0195 (assembly GCF_038003645.1). Classification (NCBI taxonomy): domain Bacteria; kingdom Bacillati; phylum Bacillota; class Bacilli; order Caryophanales; family Bacillaceae; genus Bacillus; species Bacillus sp. FSL E2-0195. The sequence goes on from NZ_JBBOPN010000002.1 coordinate 572,673, forward strand.
ATGAAATAAAAAATTAAGGGTATATAAAAAATTGTAATGCTAAAAAGAGTGAGAATGATGAAAGATAATAAAGTAATAATATGCATCATAAGTTCTAAGTTTTTTTCCTGAGATAAATTCATTTAGACTCCTCCTATATGTAGATTTGATTCTCTTAAAGTTAACGATAACTCAATATAACACGTCACCTAATGTAACAAAATATAATTTTCTTGTTAGGTTTTGTTACATTTTGTATTTGGAAATATGAAATATCCTAACTGTTAAATTTATTGTAACAAAATACTGTATCAAAAATAATCCACAACATTATTACTACAATCCCTTTTTATTGCACGATAATCGGATAATGGAGATAAAATACAAACTATGACTCAAAATTACATATATCTCGGATGAACCCCGTATAGAGAGTTTATCAAACTAATAAGGTGAATCAAAAAGAGTTCAAAAAACATGTTGAAGACGGTGTAATAACAAATTTCCTCAATTAATATATTTAGTTTCTTTTAAAGTTCAATTCTAGGTTATTTAAAATGAAAAACAAAAAGAACTTGTAGGGATTCCTACAAGTTCTTTTTCAGATAATGTATAAAAGGTGAATCAAACTATCTCATTACTCGTAACGGGGAAACCATCTTACATATGGCTTGATTTCATTATATAACAAACCTTAACATATGCCCTTTAGATATTTGGAAATTATGTGAATTTTAAAAAAGAGAACAAATAACTGTTTTAAGCCCCTAAAAATTCCAATTGAACATTTTGAACAAAATATTTTAAATCAATATATATTTCATAATAAATTATAAAAAATGTAGATATAGGTAAATAGAGAAGAATGTATCATTATTACAGAAAGGTATATATTAAGATTCAGGATTAATAAACTATAAGAAAATGAAGTTCATGTTATCGATACATATAATTCGTGAACATATTGAGAGTGATGTGATTCTGGCAGTGTATTTTGAGAAGAAGTAAATTTGTATATTTTTCACAAGAAATCATAAAAAAGACTTAGTTCTTGTGAGGAAAAAAACTTTTTACTATAGAGCCATTATCTTGTATTTTATTCATCATAAGCGATGCCGTTATCGCAACGTCTATTTTATTGCTAAGAAAAGATAAGGGGAAAGGATTTGCTGCAAGGCTTACTAAAGAATAGATTGTACTTTTCCCTTATTCCCCCTTTTTCGGAACAAAGACACCTAGCTTTGGAATAAATCTCTTACAAATCCGCATTCTATGATAAACAAAAAAATCTATTTTGAAAAATAGATTGATCAAAATGGATTTTTTCTTTGTGATTAGATGTTCAGTTTTTATAAAAGTTTGCTCATTTTTATATCATTTGTTTAAAAATGCTCTAAAGAAAAACAGTGTTAGCGGAAAATTAAGTCTTCATATTTAATTTATTATTATATTTAATGCAGAGGCAGCTTTAGGCCATCCAACGTAAAAGGCCATATGTGTTATCAAAGCAATAATTTCCTTTTCGTTAATTCCATTCTTTTCAGCTAGTTGTAGATGAAATGGTAGTTGTTCAGTATTGCCGATACTAATTAGGGCAGCTAGTGTACATAAACTTCTTTCTTTAGATGTTAAAGTAGGGTCTCTCCATATTTTCTCGAATAATATGTTTTCACTATAATCAACAAAATCGGGAGCCATATCTCTCATTTTCTTTGGTATATGGGATTCGATACGATTATTCACTATTCTTTTCCCTCCCTCATATTAACCATTTGTGCTACTCCTTGACCAAATGACCAGTTTTCAGCAGATGTCTCGTTTAATGTAATAAAAATATCGGCTGTAGAGATGTTTAAATGATTAGAAATAGCTTTTGATAGGGATTGATACAAACTCTTTTTCTGATTTATTGTTCTTCCTGGCCCACATGTAATAGATACGTACATTATTTTTTCTGTTCTCTTTTTTTCTCCTTCTAACAAGTAATACGGATCGTAAAAAAAATGGTTAGATGGATAGGGAAAAAACATTTGAAAGTAATCATTTTCAGGTACTTCAAAATGTTCAATTAAAGAAAGGTGAATACTAGTGCTTACCTTTTTTAATTCTTCTTTATTCGATAGACCTTCAGGGTAATAAACGTTAACAAAAGGCATATACTCTCATTCCCTTTCTTGTTGTGTGGTTTTGAGATTAATTGTTATTTTGAAATATGCAAAACCTCATATACTATAAGGTGGTCTGATGAGTTAACTTTTGGTTTTTCTTGATAAAAACTGAATTGGCTATATCCCCATTTATCTGGATTATAAACTAATAAATTCCCCAAACTTATTTCTGCATTTTCCACATAGTGATTAATAGTATTAAATGGCGTATTGGTTAATGATTTGCTTTCGGTAATATTCCCTGCATATTCAACAACATATTTACTTTTAATAAAATCTTTTTCTAAGTCAATAGACAAAGGAACACCGATATTGATTTGTTGCCATCCGAAGGATTCTAAAATATTGTCATAAAAACCATCAAAGATAAATTTGTTCATTCCTTGATAGTTATCCCAAATATATAACGGGGCATAGGAATTGTATGAACTTTCATTCTTTTCTGCCTCAGTGATTAAATACGCTTTAAAGTTAAGCCCTGGAAAACTGTCCGTCTTATGTCCATTGTCTTGCACCCTTTTTTGAATAATCCCCATATCATAATCTTTTGGCAAAATGACCTTATATTGCATTCCAATCATGTTCATCACTCACTTTCAATATTATATAAATTATGATAAAACGATATTAAATAAATGTAAAATAGGTATAAATTATACCCGCTATCATTTATAATGATACCCAATAAGGGGTGTTATGTTAATTAAAGTAAGTATATATAATCGTTTTTGAAGATTCTCAATATACAAATAGATTAATTGTAGTTTAAAGTTTATAATTAATTTGTGAAAAAGTTTATAACAAAGGGGCATACATATGTTAAATTACATCTGCACTACATGCGGCGTTCAATATTCTAAAAGTCAAGAAGTTCCTTCTGATTGTATAATTTGTAATGAAGAAAGGCAGTATATTAATCCATCTGGACAATCATGGACTACTCTTGAAAAAATGCAAAAAAGTAAATTATATAAAAATGAAATTTTAAAAGAAGAAACTGGTTTATATAGCATTAATACAAAACCTGAATTTGCAATTGGGCAGACAGCTTATTTAATACAAAGTCAAAATTTTAATGTTTTGTGGGATTGTATTACTTATTTAGATGAAAATACAATACAAGAGATACATAAATTGGGAGGTATACAAGCAATTGTACTTTCCCATCCTCACTATTATTCTACACAAGTAGAATGGGCAGAAACATTTAATGTTCCAATTTATATTCATGAAGATGATAAAGAGTGGGTAAATCGTTCAAGTAGACAAATTATTTTCTGGTCTGGAGAATCTTTGGTATTAACTGATGAGATTACAATTTATCGTTTGGGAGGGCATTTTAAAGGTGGAGCTATTTTACATTGGAAAGATGGCAGTGATAAAAAAGGGCTTCTTCTGACAGGCGATATCATTCAAGTTGTTGCAGATCGTCAGTGGGTAAGTTTTATGTATAGTTATCCAAATTTGATTCCGTTACCAGCTAATAAAGTAAAAGAAATGGTAGATAAGATTAAAGACTTACCTTTTAATCGTTTGTATAATGCATTTCATAGAGTAATAATCGAGGATGCAAATGAAGCTGTTCAAAGATCTGCTGATCGCTATGTAAAAGCTTTACAAGGAACACTTTTTCATACTTAAATCTTAAAAATAAAGAATGACTGTTAAAACAGTCATTCTTTATTTTTAGATTTATATAGGGGTACAGCCGCATGCCCATCAACTTAAGAATTTTATAATGCCCCATTGCTATCAAGCTAATATTTTATAGTACCCCCAGAACGAAATTTTGTATTAACTTGTAACAAAAAAGCTTATTTTTTTGTTTTGAGGTATTTGCTTTTCTTAGCTTGATGGTGATGTGGTGATCCCTAAAAACAAGGACAATAAAAAAGACCGTCTAACGACGGTCTCATGAAGTAAAGCCCCCCTTTAGTTGAACAAAAGCAGGTAAGTTTCTCATGATTTCTCACTTCTTAAAATTTTTTTGTTTGACAAAGATAAAGTGGTCTTCAGGCTTCCAAACGTGCAGATGGTCAGCGATGTATCCGCGTAGCCAAAACACGCCATTAATTTGTCTAAGATAAAAGCCTTTCGGAAAATCATCGTCTTTAGTTAATATTTCCGATGCTATTGTGATGGAGCCAGATGGAGCTTGATGTTGTTGTGAGGCATTCCCCAAATAACCTTCAGGCTGTTCCAGATACTCCAATCTTAGTTGAGGTCCCAGCTCAAGCGGACACAATTCCAAACCAAGTTCGCTCGCTCTTTTAAAGAGCTGAGCCGTAGTAGCTCCATCAGGAAAGCCAAGGTCTATAACGGTTAGTTCAACGGTCTCCAGGCTGTACTTTGTATTAGAAGTCGTAAATTTATCATCAGCTAGCAGTCTTTCTCCATACTCATTCATCAAAATGGAGTATTGTTGCAATTTCTGAATAAGCTGTGATTTCGTAAGTCCGCCAACCTCTACTGTTCTAGTAATAATTGGACAATCAGGGTATATTCGCATTTGTAGTCACTCCTAAAAAATTGGGTATAAGAATTTAAAATTAATACATTCTACAATTTTCCATAAATCCCTTTGTTGGAGTAAAGACCCATTGCTATTAAGCTAACAAAACTAAACTTTCTTAAAATGAAAAAATACGCTATTCTTTCTGTAGAATCATAGGTAAGGATGGCGTTTTTTATTGATTACAAATGGTCAATTGGTGTTCCCGTCCGAAAGAGGTATGAAATAGAGTCTTAAATTACAGTCCAGTTTATAAAAATCACCCTATAAAGGGGACTATGGAAAATGCTAATCCGTCCTATATGAGGTACCATCAACATTTTAACGTTTGTTGATAGTACCTCATATATTTTCAACAAAACAAAAAAGCATTTCATTTAAATTAGATGCGGAATGTGTCAAGTACATTATCTTTTTCTTCCTTATTAATCCCGATGTATCTTAGTGTAATTTGTGGTGTACTATGATTCAATATTTCTTGTAACATAGCAATATCCTTTGTTTGCTTGTAAAACCAATATCCAAATGTTTTACGCATGGTATGGGTACCTAAAGATTCGACTCCGGCAAAATCCCCGGCTTTTTGTAACTGTCGATAGGCTTGAATTTTACTAATGGGTTTATCACCTTTTCGAGAAGGAAATAACCAGATACTTTTTAGATCTTCAGCGTATGGAAGTACTTCCTCAAAAATGGATGTAATATTTATGATACGCTCCTTTTTTGTCTTTCCTTCTTTCACTTTAAATTCTTTCCGTTTTTTTCGCTTCAGTTTTAAAATTTCATTCGTTTCCATTTTGAGTAAATCACTTACACGTAACCCCGTATTAATACCAATTAAAAATAATATATAATCACGATCTGAACAATGACGTTTGAGCGACCATTTCATATCATTAAGCTGTTCTATGCTCCGAATTGGTTGTACATCAATTAAATGTTGCTTTTTATCCATCTGCTTTTCAATCCCTTTATTTTCAATGATTTGAATGTATACTTTTTTGTCTATTTTTATTATATCAGTGAAATTAGATAAAAGTCAATGTTTAAGGAAAAATGAATGTAAACTTTTGGCTAAAAGTTTACATTGGAGACACCTTATTATTATGATTGGAATTTTACATCTGGAATGAAATTCCGAATACAATAGTGAAAAATAGGGAAATGAAAATTTTGAAAACTTAAAATAAACATTGCAATCTGAATATAAGGAATGCGGCAACCATTCCTTCTTTTTGGATCCACTTACAAATGATTAAGTCAACAGTGTCAAGAGAAATTGGAACAAACACAGATTAATCTTGGTATATTGTTTAACATATTGAAGGTGCAGACTCAATCATATTTAGTGATTGAGTCTGCACCTTCAATTTTTTGTTGTACAGAGATAATAAAGTTGTTTAATTTACAATAAAGTCATTTAAAAAATAATATAGTAGTTTAAAAATCCTTCTTCTACTAACGAGGCAGGTTAGTGGAAGAAATAGCAAGTGGGTTTAACTAGGAGAAGTGTCGATGACATTACAGAAGACACCGAGGTGTCTTCTGTTTTTTAAATTAAGGATATCGATAAATTAAGATTTATTTACTTAACATTGTACTTATTTTCGGACCGAGGCATCTAATCGGTGAGTATATACAAACCAAGTAATGCTTGCTGTTAATAATGTTGACGAAATTAAAGCTGTAAGAACACTATATGTTTGCCAAATAAGTATCGTTGACCAATCGAAGGCAAAAAACATTATACACTGGGCAATCGTAGCGATTAGGAAAATAATTGTTACGATTGTTCTCTTTTTTGTCATTGGCTGCTGCTCATTCGTTTTCCTTTTTCTTAATCCTAAGAAAAATAACAGAACGGCTAATAGGCAAAGAATAATTGTGGTAGACGACAAAATGATGTCCAAAAGCTGTGTGCCACTTATCTCATATGACTGAGTTAGATTGCCGTTTAATATATTTTTAACTTGTAGTACCAGGTTTATATTGGTATTTGCGCCGTTGCTCAGTAAGCAGATGGCTGTTCTTTCATTTGGCAGTATGGCTACTTTGGTACTAAAATTTGGATTACCCCCAGTGTGTTCTATAAACGTTTGTTCGGCGTTTACCGACCAACCTGCCGCATAATACATATCATTGACAGCCGAAACAGACATATCACCCCTATGTGATTTTTCGATGGCCCTGTGAAATATTTCGGGTATGTCCTGCACGATACCCATCTGTATGCCCATCCAACGCGCCATATCTTTTGTATTAGAAATGATATAGCCGGCAGGTTTATTCCCAGTATAATCCGGAGCGTTAAATGGAGTTGTTATAAAAAAGGAAGAACGGTAACCCTGTGCTAACTGTCCAGTGGCTTGAGCATCTTCTTTATAAACATACGTCTGGTGAAGACCTAAGGGTAGAAATACCTGCTCCTTCATAAAGTCTTCATAGCTTTGTCGTGATACAATCTCAATAACCAAACCCAATACGTCATAATTAACGGTTCCATAGTTATATTGTTCACCAGGAGAGAACGCCAATTCTGCATCTACCAGCGTTTCCACAGTCTTTTGCAACATATCAGGCGTATTACCTTGTGGAATATTTTGAAGATGTCTAATATTTGTTAGGCCGCTGGTATGGTGAAGAAAGTTATTTAATATAAGGTTTTGCATATCAACAGGTTTACCTTGATACTTTAACGTAAACCAAGGTAAATATTTTTGGATAGGGTCAGTCATTGATAGCAGCCCTTGCTCTTCCAATAGCAAAATCCCCATACCAGTAAAAGCTTTACTCACCGAGGCCAACTCATAGAGTGTATTTTCACTTGCAGACAGTCCCTTTTCAAGATCTGCATACCCAGAAGAAAAGTAGAACACTTCACCATCAGCAAGTATTGAGAGTGACATTCCAGGCACACCTGACGTACGACAGGCATCATCTAGCAATGCTTGTATTGCCACAGATTTCGAATCTGACAACGCATAACTTTGTGTTGCGAATCCTGAGAATAATATAAATATCGTTAATACAAAAACAATAGTCTTTTTCATACACTCTCCTTTCTGAAGAATTATAAGGGTATAAATAACTTATTTTTATAACTATAAACTAAATTCTGATTTATATTTCTATTTATCTATATAATATCAAATAATTGCGAAGAGTTACACTTAAACTAACGGGGGCGTTAGTTTAATAAGAAGTAAACAACTTTATTATTCATTTTTTAAGCATTACATAAGCAGATGGATATAATTTGAAACAACTTTAAAGAGCCTTGCTGCATATAGAATGTAGTAAGGCTCTTATCTTTTTTAATCAAAATTCAATAACTTTATTATCACTATACATTTGTTTCTCTTTTTATGAATATATTTTTGTACATATGCGTTTTATATAGTGATTTCTAATAATAAGGAAGTAAATAATTTGCATACAAATAAAGCTTACTAATACAACAATTGAGCTTTGAATAACGGACAGTTCTCTACTTACTGTTTGTCCTAATTGGTGAAAAGTTATAAATGCAAAACTGCTGTGAACCATAGCTATTACAATCGGCAAGAAAAATAGAATCATCATTTGTCTTGTCACAATTTGCTTTAACTCTTTTTGTCTTAAACCTAATTTTGAAAGCATCTGATATTGCTCTTTATCACGTTCTAAATCAGTAAATAGACGGAAATATAGAAAGCTTAGTGTAAATACGAAAAATACAATCCCCACCAATACACTTGAAATAGAAAGTAATCCATTTTGTTGTTTCAGTTCAAGCCATTTTACATACAAAGATGAAAAGGCATAATAATCATCTTGACTCGTACCAATGAACTTCATAAGTTTTGTAGAAATTGCACTTGTTTCAGGCCAATTTTTTATGATAAAACCGTATATGGTGTAATCTCGGAGTACGCCTTCTTGTTGTACATTTAGAACTTTACTGTAAACAGCATCAGAGACAATAAAAGGGTTGTCAATCTCGGTGAATTCTGGGATATAAATTGTTTTTTGAACAGAAAGTGGTACTTCTAGTTCGCCATGTTTTAATTCCAATGTTTTTTGATCCTCTGCACTTGTGGGATTTTTCTTTGGTAGTATAGCGATACTTTCAGTTTCATTTGTTAATTTTTCTATTTCATACCCTAATTTTTTTGCGTATTCATTATACGTAGAAAGATTAATTAACACCGGACCGTTTTGTGACCTTTTAAATTTTGTTGCTACAAGTTTATAAGAAAATCCAGATTCTTTTAATTGTTTCTTTATCTCTTCAATATGGGATTTTTCTTGTGTATTTCCATTATCCGATCGATAGGTAAATGCATATGGCGTCGCACTTTTTGCCAATTCAGGATTTGCGATTGCCGTACAAACTCCAATTGCTGTAAAAGATACAGCTGATATAATTGTAACGATAAAGAACGTTCTCGCATTATCTTTCATTCGGAACGCTAATTCTGAAATAACAAGGAGATTGGTTCTTTTAAAGAATGTAGTTTCTCTATTTTTTAAAGTGTATATCACATATACACACAATTGAGTAAAGAAAAAATAGGTTCCACATACAATTAATAAGACACCTACTCCTACGAGTAGAAGTAATTGTTTTAAACTCATAAAATCGACCGCGACGATACAGTAGTGGACGGCGGAGTAACCTGCTCCAATTAAGATTATTGCCAACAAGGATATCCAAACGGACGCTTTCGGCTCAGGTTTTGGTTTTTCCTCTGATTTTATGAGTTCTACAAGTTCATTCATTTTCACCATTTTTGATGTAAATAATGAAATGAGTAGGAATAAAACAAAAAAGGAAATAGCTGTTACTCCCATAGACTTTAATGGAAAGTACAAGGATAATGTATGCTCTACTCCTAATAAAGACCCACTAACTAGTAAAAATAATTTAGAAAAAACCATCCCAAGTCCAATGCCTGCTAGTATAGAAGGGATTCCAATCAACATGTTTTCGAAAAAAATTAATTGATGAAGCTGTTGATGAGACATTCCATGTAACATTAATAATCCAAACTCTTTTTTTCTATTTTTTAAAAATGCGCTAACAGAATAGAAAATAAATAAGAAAGAGAAAACAAAGATTAAGTAATACGATAGTTGAAATCCTATTTTCCCAAATGTATTCATTATGGTACTTGCATGAGTCAGTTCGCCTTGTAGATTTGGATGAAAGACAAGTAGCCCATAAGTAAAGAAAATCATTACCGCAAATGTACTACTAAAAAAATGTCCAAGATATATTCGTTTATTCCGTATAACATTATTGAATGCGAGCTGTCGAAAAGTCATGTTTATTCCCTCCTAACATAGAAAGAATGTCCATAATATTTTGATAAAATAACGAACGATTGTCATTGTAGAAAATTTCATTATATAACTCTCCATCTTTAATAAAAATAACGCGGTCACAGTAACTTGCAGCAACTGGATCGTGCGTTACTAACATCATTGTTGCCTTTTCCTCTTTATTTAATTGTGTTAATATCTCCATTACATCTTGAGAAGCTTTAGAATCTAAGTTTCCTGTTGGCTCATCGGCAAGAACCAATTTAGGAGCATGAATGAGTGCACGGGCAATCGCTGTTCGCTGTGCTTGTCCTCCAGATATTTCATATGTTCGTTTATTCAAAATTTCACTGATTCCTAATTTTTTTGAAATAGATTCTACTCGTTTATTTATTATTTTCACATTCATACCATCTAATACGAGCGGAAGAACCATATTCTCTTTTACTGTTAATGTATGCAACAGGTTAAAGGATTGAAAGACGAATCCTAATTCCTGTCTGCGAAATACGGCCAAATCATTGGGTGATAGTTGATAAGGATTTTTACTATTAATGAATACACTACCTGATGTTGGCGAGTCAATAGTAGAAATCATATTCAATAACGTTGTTTTCCCACTACCAGAAGGACCCATAATCCCAACAAATTCTCCTTCTGTAATTGTTAAATTAATATTTGAAAGTGCTGTATGTGAAACCTTGCCTGTGTATTCTTTACTAAGATCTTTTACTTTTACTATTTTCATATGAGAAATTCCCTCCAAATTTACACACTAAGAATGAGCGTCGATAGATGATGCCTGCCAACATTTTTATTTTTTTAAAATACGAGTAATTTACCATTAATTGTTGGTCTAGTTTCGTATTTCCTTATTTAAGCTGTAATACTTGGTCGAATGTTTTAAGCACTAAAATAACTTGATATTGCATCACAGGTATTTCATGAATGTTTCTGTTATTCATTGTAGTAGTAAGAGTGTTTTTCTCATATTGAATTGTCTTACATTATACTTACATGCTTGTCATATTTCTGAAAATACAGTTTATAAGGTCCTCGGCAACGATTCTTTTTTGGGGAGGTAACAAAGAGGGATTTTTTATATGCACTTTACTATACCGAACTAGATTTCGGTATAGTTTTTATTTGCAATTCATTGTGTCTTCTTTACCAAACACTTATAAAAATCAATAGTATGAAAGTAAACTACTGGGTAAAAGTTTACTTTCGGATTTTGAATCATTTATAGCTAATTTTGTAATAAATTTCTCAATATAGATATACTTGCGAATTATGGATTTAATATTCAAAATTAACAAAAATTAAAGTATAATAAAAATATGATGGTTATCACTTATGTTTACTCCTTGTGCTGAAGATAAGATCGTATTCTCCGATCTTATCTTTTTTTGTTTGTAGAAATTTAATGCAAAAAAATAGAATCCTTGTGATAAGGATTCTGCAACAGGAAATAACAGACTTATAAGAAATTGAATGTAGTATATACAAAATATGATTACCACAACAATTATAATAAATGATATAAAGACAAGAATAATTTAGGAGGTTATTACGATGAGAAAAGGAAAAAGATTATTTGTACCTCTATTTTCCCTCGTTTTATTGTGTTCCTGCCAGAGTGATATAGAGGAATCAAAAAGTGAAGGTTCAAAAGTCATGGATACTGTTAAGAATACGGTAAATGAAAAATCTTTTCTTAGCACTTCTATAAGTGAAGAAAAAACAAGAGTATTAGATTTAGAAGTAGCTGATACTGAAAAAACAGAAAAGGTAAAAAAGGAAATTAATACTCAGCTAAAGAACCAAGGTATTCAGCCGTATACAATTAATGTAACTGAAAAAAATATGGATATTGTGAAGATAGAAAATAGATGGGACAAAATTTTCGGTTATATTTTCGATGATGTGTTTATAAAAAACGAATATAGTTTTGGAATCCAGCAAATGAACTTTGAAGCAAAACAACCTTATATTCTAGCTATACATACAAAAATAAATAATTCTGATCCAGAAGCCAAAGAATTTGGAAGGAAAGTAGAAAAAGAAATTGATGATTTGCTCAAAACAAAGAAAGTAAATAAGTGGGTTGGAAATGATTCATATACTATTGAAATTTATAGTGAAGATAAGCAAAAAATTAACTTATAAGGGTTTCGCTACATGTCCATCAAGTTTTTAAGGGGTACAGCCGAGATACATGTAATTTTGAGTCATAGCCTTACTTTTATTTCCAAACACAATCAGAACGAGGGGTTTCTCTAAGATTTTTGAACCTAATATCATACACCCTAATCACACAATTGAAACGAAGTATTTTCAGTAGATAACTAATGGGTGATTAGGGTTAACCCCTAATAGACAAAACGATATTTAGTTATAAGTTCAATAGGGCTTATTTTGGAAATAAAAGTAAGCCTATGATCTATTTTTATACGTATCTCGGCTGAACCCCAATATTAGTTTAAATTTATTATTCACTACATTTTTTAGCATCTAGTCTTTCCTTTGATATATTGTTCTTTTAAATGAATATCTGTTTTAAAATTCATATACTCTTCATCAAGAATATCATTTGGTATTTTTGTTTTCTGATTTAACTTTAATATTCTTAATATCTTGTTTTTCATCTTACTATTTTCAATTTGAATCTTTTGTTTGCATCTACAAGCAGAACAAACCCAAATATCTTCACTATGCATAGGCTCAATTTTTGCATATATTGTTTGGAGGTTTAAATGTTTGGCAATACAGGTTCTATGTTGACCATCAGTAAATTCATAATGACCACAATGTCTTTGGTGCATTCTAATGGAGTAAGCTTCTTTTTGAAAGGTTATATTCTCAAAATAATTCATTTGGAATAACCTCTTAGCTAAATTACGACAATACAGTACATCACTTTCATCAGTTATTCCATCCTGTTCGTGGATACTTTCTGCTTCACTTTCGCTTAGATATAAAGAACATTTTCCAGATCTTAATTCATAGCAATCATATGAATTTAAACAATAAGAAAAAATATATTTTGTTGGATTGATTTCTTTTAATTCATATCCCAATGTTATCCTCCATTCTATGATTCAGTTGTACAAATTTTGTATATTCCCTACGAAGCCAATTAGAAATGCGTTCTTTTTGTTGTTGTCTGAGATGCGACCATTTCTTATTTGTTTGACGGATCTGTCCATTAACTTTTATATGATGTTTCATAGACACGCCCCCTATTACTGTCAAAGCGAATATATAACTATCGTAGCACATTGAATCCACAAAATGGAAAAAAACCTGGTAAGGATGTTTATTTTTTTACTTCTAAATACGGTACGTGAAATTATTTAAAGTTCTAATTAAAAGCCCCCATAGACCATAAATCTATGAGAGCTGCCTAAGGGTATTTAGACTTTCGACTCGATTCTATTGTAGCAAGCTTCACCAAATAGCAAAAACATAACGATCCAAAACCAAATAATCAAACTAAATGCACTCTTGAAACCTCCCCAGAGAGGGGTCCTGCCGCATGCCCATCAAGCTAAGAAATTCATTGTTCCCCAAAACGAAAAAAATGACCTAAATTCTCATAAATAATGGTTGTAGTTATATAAAATTTTTGTTTTAGGGATACCTCAAAGTGTTAGCTTAATAAGAATAATACTTAGCCTCCTTTAGATAAAAAAGGGGCTTTTTTACATATAAAATCACATGGGTCTTGATTGAAACTGAACTACCAATAACATTTGAAATAAAATCCCTTTTAATAACTAATGTAGATATATTTGCGAAATATATGAGAGCAACCGCTCAAAAGTAAAATGGTGATTTAAGTTAGCAAAAAGTACTCATCTGAGTACTTTTTCGCTCCATTTACGATGATATAAAGGGGGTTGTAATATACGTATTAATATTTCTTGTTGCTGAATATGTTTAAAAGAGATCGTTCTGCAATTCACAGAATGGTTAAATGAAAATACTTTTATATACGATTAATTTTAGTAATCATTCAACTTGGAAGATGTTAAAATATACCTATATATCTTAGGATATGAAAAAAGGCGGTAATTTATAGATAGTGGGATATACCATTCGAAATTAAGTATATGTATGGAGGGATAGTTTGAAAATATTAAAAGTACTTTACCGTATTTTACTGATAGTATTTCCGGTATTTCTATTAATTTTTTCTATATTGAATCTCAGTGCAAGAGCCTTTGGTCAACCAGCTAACTTTGATTACTATTTAATATGGGTATTAATTTTTTTACTTTTAATAGGGTATATTGTTCAGTTCTTTTCAAAATATAGAATAGTTGGATTTATAATTATTTTGGTTTCACCCATAATAATTATAAGTTGCTCGGTCTTTTTTCATCAATATTAGGGGTCCCGCCCTATCGCTATCAAGCTAACAAAACTAAACTTCCTCAAAATGCAAAGATACGCTATTCTTTTTGTAGAAACATACAGAAAGGATGGCGTTTTTGATGAACCCTATCATTTCAAATGAACTGAATCTTTTTGCACAAGAGCTACAATACTTTTTATCTCCAGTAGTCCTACAAGATATCGCCAGACAAGTTGGCTTTGTACAGCGATCTAGTAAGTATCAAGCAAACGAACTCATTACCCTTTGCGTATGGCTCAGTCAAGAAATCGCTAGCACATCACTTACACAATTGTGCGGTCAGTTAGAAGCCTCAACTGGGGTATTGATGAGCTCAGAAGGATTGAATCAACGCTTTAATCCAGCAGCTGTCGCATTTCTTCGAGAAGTCTTTACTTCTCTTCTCAAACAAAAACTCTGTTCAAATCACTCACTTTCTGCACACGTGATCTCTACTTTCAATCGTATCCGTATTTTAGATGCAACAGTGTTTCAACTGCCTGATCATTTCGCCACTGACTATCAAGGTTCAGGTGGAAGTAGTAATACGGCAGGCGTGAAAATCCAATTGGAATATGATTTACTTAGTGGTCAATTGCTTAACGTGCAGCTTGGACCAGGAAAGAATAATGATAAAACATACGGTACCATCTGCCTTGAAACCGTAGAGGCGGACGATTTATGTTTACGTGATCTTGGTTACTTCGATTTAGGAGACTTACAA
The DNA here is from genome assembly GCF_038003645.1 of Bacillus sp. FSL E2-0195. Taxonomy (NCBI): domain Bacteria; kingdom Bacillati; phylum Bacillota; class Bacilli; order Caryophanales; family Bacillaceae; genus Bacillus; species Bacillus sp. FSL E2-0195. The sequence goes on from NZ_JBBOPN010000002.1 coordinate 587,759, forward strand.
ACTATCCATGATAAAGGGGCTTACTACATCTCGCGGTTGAAGCTGAATACAAGGATTTATATCAAGAACCCTGAGCCGGAATACTTCAACAACGGCACGTTAATAAAGCAAACAGAATACATCCAGCTTGATATGACACAAATGATGTTGGGTCTAATCCCTGGTGAAACGATAGAAATTCCCGAGGTATACATTGGCCAAAATCAGAAACTTCCAGCACGTGTCATTATCCATCGTTTAACCGATGATCAAACGCAAACACGCCTGAAAAACCAAGCGATACGTGAAAAGAAAAAAGGCATTGTCATGAAGGATAAAAGTAAACGTTTAATGGGTATGAATGTATATATCACGAACACTTCTCTAGAAGGGGTACCAACGAACTACGTGCACTCACTGTATTCACTTCGTTGGCAGATTGAAATTTTGTTTAAAACGTGGAAGTCATTTTTTGAAATCGATGAATGTAAAAATATTAAAAGAGAACGCCTAGAGTGCCATTTATATGGACAACTCATCGGCATTCTCCTCTGTTCTTCTACGATGTTTCAAATGCGACAGTTTCTGCTTGAAAAGAAAAAGCAGGAGCTGAGTGAATACAAAGCGATTTATATGATTAAAGATTACTTTCCGTTACTGTTTCAAGCGATAGCCATTGGCACAGAAGAACTTTTGAAAATTTTGCATCGTCTTTATCTACTGCTCAAAAAGAACGGTCGTAAATGTCATCGGTATAAGAAAATGACCGTCTTTGATATTTTAGGGATTGTGTATAAAACGACGGTGAAGTATAGACAAACTGCCTAGCGAAAAAATCACGCTTTAATAGGCTTCTTTAGTATGCCTACTTTTCTATCAATTGCTAGTCTTAAACCAAGGATCGCTTCATATCTAGTAAGTTACTTGGTTAGCTTGATGGGCATGTGGCGAGACCCCATCGCTATCAAGCTAAGCTTATGCAAAGTCAATTTTAGGCGAGATTGTTTCTTTTTTCTAAGGGGCAAGTGTAGGTGATTGAAAGATTTGCATACGAAATAAACCCTAATGGGTTTCACTTTTTTGAATTAAGCGGCTTGATTATCAAACATGGAATTGTAAACGACACCTAATATATCAAAGACCGTTTTTTTCTCATATCGATGAGATTTCCGCCCGTTTTGCTGTAGGAGATTGAACAGACGAAGTAACACCTTTGATAGCTCTTGGGTGTTTTTTTGTATAGTTTGGAATAGAAGAAGAAAATAGTCTTTAATCATATATATGGCTTTATACTCACTAAGCTCTCGTTTTTTCTTCATGAGGAGCAATTGGCGCATTTGAAACATGATAGAAGAACAGAGTAGAATGGCAATCAACTGACCATATAAATGGCACTCCAATCGTTCTGGTTTTATCTTTTTACAATGATGAATTTGAAAGAATGACTTCCACGTTTTAAATAAAATTTCGATTTGCCAACGCAAAGAATACCAGTCATGTACCTGTCCCATCGGGACAATATCTGTAGGGGTGTTTGTCATATATACATTGATACCACTGAGTCGTTTACTACGAGGAGAATACTTCATTCCTTTCTTTTTTTCTCTTACAGCTTGATCTTGTAATCGTTTTTGTTGCTGTTGTTTTGTTAATCGATGAACAATTACACGAGCTGGCACTTTATCAATCATTCCTACATAAGCATCAGCTATTTCACATGTTTGTCCTGGTTGAAGGGAGCTCATTAACGTCTCCATATCTATCTGTATATACTCTGTACCTTTCTTAATTCTTCCGTCTTGAAAATAATCAGGGTTAGGATTTTTTTGATAAATACGTGTATTCGACTTGATACGAGAGATATAGTAGGCCTCTTTATCTTGTATATATTGAAGGTCTTTTAAATGAAAATAACCTAAATCTCGGATACATAAATCATTCGCTGTCACAGTTGGGGCACACAGAGAGCCGTAAGTGCGATCATGTTGTTTACCTGGACCTGTATGAATATGTAGGAACTGTCCACTTAACAAATCATACTCAAGCTGAATTTTTATCCCAGCCGTATGACTGCATCCTCCTGCACCCGGATAAACAGATGAAAATACATCGGGAATTTGAAACCCAGTTGAATCTAGGATACGAATACGCTTGAACATAGAAGTGTATGGAGAAAAGGGCAGCTTAGTTGAAAATAACTTTTGGTTGAGAAGTTCGGCTAACACTTGTTGTAGAAATTGCACGGCTGTGGCATTAAATCGTTGATTCAGTCCTTCAGGACTGATGAGCACTTCTGTTGACGCTTCTAAACAGCTACATAACTGAGTTAAAGAGGTTTTAGCAACATTTTGACTAATCCATACACATAAAGCTACTAAATCTTGTGCTTGATACTTACTGGTTCGTTGTACAAAACCAACATCTCTAGCAAGATTTCGTAAGAAATTTGGAGATAAAAAACTTTGAATCTCTTGAGCAAATAGTTGTAATTCGTCGGACACAGAAACAGACATAAAAAACGCCATCCTTTCCTATGATTCTATAGAAAGAATAGCGCATTTTTTCATTTGAGGGGAGAACTTTGTTTTATTAGTTTGATAGCTATTGAGTAGCACCAAAGTGTTTAAGAATAAAACTGTACAACAGTTATTTGTTAGGTATTCTATATTTCAGTTAAAAAGAATTTTTAAAAATCAGTACGTTTATAAATTCTCACCGTTAAGAAGTAAGAACCGATAAATATAAGCATGGTAACGATTGAAGCAAGTGTAATTAGTTGATTAATAGTAAATTGTGTAGTAACGCTATATACAAGGTCGGTAATATTTACATATTCCTCAATTGGTCTCCATAAAACAACACATACAGGGAAAATAATGCTGACAGCAGCCATCAAATATTTATTGGTGAAGCGATAGAAAAATGGTAAGTAGATAGACGTAAACAACATGACAGTAAGAACACTAACCACAATTGTCTGTGGAGTTTCAATTTCAACTCCATAAGTCGGGGATGCAACTTGAATTACTGCTTGTATCAATAATGAGAATAGAACTACTAGAATTGTAAACAACACTGTACCAATATATTTTGACATAATAATTTTATTTCTACTATAAGGCAAGCTATTAATAAATTTGTGACTATTATTCTTTTCGTCGTAATAATGTAGATTTATCATATAAGAACCAGCCACCAAAACGACTATGAACCCAAAACTTCCAAACGTCCCTATAAAAAAGCATATACCAAGTAGATAGAGTAAGATCAATAATTTTTGCAATCTAAAATCCTTTAATATTAAATTATACATATTGAACATTCCCCTTTTTTGTATAGTACATAATATCTTCTAATGTTGCTTCTTCAATTAATACATCATTCCCTAATTGCGTACGTGAACGGCTGGCGTTACTTGTGAGTGCTTCAAACCCCATGTTTGTTTCACGAATCCCGATTAATTGTTCTCTGATTTTAGGCGTAAGTAAGGATTTATCCCCTTTTACAGTTGCATATTCTTCAGAAATACTATGTATATCTTTTTCAAACACAATCTCACCATTATGAATAAATACAATATAATCAGCAATACGATCTAAATCAGTGGTAATATGTGTGGAGAAAAAAATTGTTTTATCTTGATCGACCATTAAATCATAAAGGATGTCTAAAAGTTCTCTTCGAAATACAGGATCGAGTCCAGATGTCGGTTCATCCATAAGTATAAATTCAGCATGGTGTGAAAGTGCAAACGCTAGGGAAGTCTTCATTTTCATCCCTGTAGACATCTCTTTCATTTTTATGTTAGTCGGTAACTCAAAGCGCTGTAAGTAGGATTGGAACTGATTTTCATCCCATTTTTTATACGCTGGAGCAATGAATTTTTTCAGTTGATGAATTGTCATATCTTCATAATAGATATTGTCATCGTATACGAATCCTATACGCTCTTTAATAGAAACTTGGTCCTTTTGATGATCTTTACCGAAAACTGTGATATCTCCGCTATCCTTGCTAATAAGATCCATAATAAGTTTAATTGTCGTACTTTTCCCAGCACCATTTGCGCCAATAAATCCCGTTACAAACCCCTTTTTGATGTTGAACGATGCATTTTTTAAAGAAAATCCCTTATATGTTTTTGAAACATTTTTCACTTCTACAATGTTCTCCATTTTTATTCCTCCTCATAAATATGATTAATAATTTGTATTAACTCATCCCTTAATAAATGATTAGCCTTACTCTCTCGAACGATTGTACTGAACTTTTCACGTATTGGATCACTTGGTTCATCCGCTCGTTGTTTCTTTGTTTGTTTTGCAACAAACGAGCCTTTCCCTACTATAGAGTAGATGTAACCCGCCTTTTCAAGTTCTTCGTACGCTCTTTTTGAAGTAATAACACTTACCTTCAAGTCTCTTGCTAATGAACGCATAGAAGGTAACAAATCATCTACTTTCAATGTTTCATTTGATATTTGTAATATAATCTGATCAATGATTTGTTGATAAATAGGAGACTTAGACTTATTAGATAGTAAGACCCTCATGATTCAACTCCTTGCGTCTTAAATGCTTATGAACACATTATACACAATGTGTACAATATATACAATATATACATTTAGGACGGTGTTAATTTTTCATATAGGATACCGTCATATTGATATAAAGACGTTATCCTTTCCTAAGATTTCTCAGAAAGAATAACGTCTTTTTCATTTTAGAGGGTATTTTGTTTTGATAGCTTGATAGCGATATGGCGGGACCCCATCACCATCAAGTTAATTAATTTATTGCTCCATAAAATTTTCTTTATGGAGTTACTTTGAAATCCTAGGTCGATGGGCATTTGTTTTTTTTAGCTTGATAGCGGTGTGGTAGGATCCCTTGTTAATCAGCCTGATTACAAGAAGTATCTAATGTCTGAGCAACACCTTTCCCTCCTCTTCCCCTTCTAGTTTTACTCCCTGGAACAGAATAATTAACACTATCCCCCACTTCAGCTACTGCATATCCTTTTTTTGTAGCTTCTTTAATATGGATTTTATAGCTTTTCATCATTTACACTCTCCATTTAATTCATTTCTAATTAAGCTGCCTTTTTATTAGGAAGTAAAACCCTGGGATCATCTTTGCATGTAATCGTAGGGGATATCCCCATAGGATTACACATCTCTCCACCCCTTCTCCAACCACTAGAATTAATATTTCCTATTATTTAAATACGATTTTGTCCAATTTTTCTTCTGATAGGAAATACTTTTCTTGTACATTTTTTTCGAGAATGTCTAATAATAGCATCCTTTAACGAATTCCCCGAAAGAATTCTCCTTCCTCAAGCTTGTGAAGGGCGTAGCCCAACGGTAGGTGGGAGATGAATTTCGGTTTGGCATAGCCAAAAACTTTTGATAAACTAGCTATATGAAGTTCTTTGATAACTTGATATATGAGGTTGCAGGAAGAAAATAGAGTGCGAAAAACAAGCCATTCGGTTCCTGCGTAAAATATCAACCGTACCAAAAGAGCGTCCAAGCGTTGGACATCTAGGGATGGAACACCCCGAAGTAACGCTCAGGGAGACGAAAGGTTGCTTTCATCGTGGAACTGAGAAACTCCCACTTCAAGCCTTGCTAAGTGGCGAGTGTTCACAGGAATAACTTATTGCCACACAACAGTTCCCTAGTCTATCCTTCAATTCAGATGTTCTTTTCCTTTTTAGTATAAAAATACCCCTTTAGATAACCACCTAAAGGGGTAGAGCATCGTATCTTTTTTATAAACATCGCGACTTTATTTTAAAGCCATAGTTAACTCTGCCTTCTTGTTATAATCTACTTTTGCGAATTCTCGATCACTATATCCTTTTAAAGACCAACCAAATTGATTTCCGTCTAATAGTTCATTAATAGGTTCTGTTGAATTGGAATCCCCTTGAACAGTTTTAATTAATAAATCTATGCATCTATAAGTCAATGGAGCCTTATCTTTTAGCTCTTGCTTAGATGATTCGCTAAAATAATAATATGTAAAACATTCCGCAAAATATTCTTCCTTATTTTCGTAATATTTATCCGGGAAAATTTTCTGTCTCTCTTGACTGAAAGGAACATCAAACAAATCAGTATGACTTATATTAAAAAAAACCACTCGATCAATTGCATGCGCTATTTCATGAAGTTCTAAATTAATGGAACCATGCCCCTTTCCTCTTTCACTAAAACCTATTCTAGCCATTACAGGTTTTCCACCAATATCAGATCCCACACCTGGTACATCATCCCAGGTCAATTGTTTTCCTTCGGCATTGGTTTGCCCTTCCCATCCTCGTGGAATTAATCCTTTTAGGTCCCTGTATTCGTCAGACTCAGTGATAGGATAATTAACAAGTTTTACATATGTTCCGTCTGCCACTAATTTATCAAGTATGCCGCTTTTTATTTTTTTTATTCTATCAACCATATGTTGTGCCTCTTGATATTCTTCCACATTATTTCCTCTTATATCAATATGAATAAGCCTTTCATTTTTAGTCTGTTGTTCTTTTATAAACTCAAGGTTGTTTAAAGTTTCGGCTGCAAGGGGATGGTTTGTAAGGGAAATAGACAGAATAAATATCAATAATATCAAAATTGTATTTTTTTTCATATAAATCCTCCCGTTATATGATTTTTAATAACCCTTTGATTAAATAGGGATATTTCAAAAACAAAATTGATAGTGATTGAAGAAATAAGCATTCCTTTTAAAAGCCTCATTTCATGATTCCAATAATTCTGGGTTAATTTTATTTTCCATACTGGCTTGCCTTTTTATATTGTATGTATTGAAGGTCTTTTAAATGAAAACAACCTAAATCTCGGATACATAAATCATTTGCTGTTACAGTTGGGACACACAGAGAGCCGTAAGTGCGATCATGTTGTTTACCTGGACCTGTATGAATATGTAGGAACTGTCCACCTGGATAAACCGATGAAAATACATCTGGGAGTTGAAATGCAGTTGAATCTAAAATACGAGTTTGCTTGAAAACAGAAGTGTATGGAGAAGAAATCGGCATAGATGCGGCCAATTTTTTGCTTAGTAGTTCTGCTAGTAGGGGGTGTAAAAGTAGGACGGCCGCCTTATTAAACCGTTGATTCAGTCCCTCAGGACTTGATGAGTGCTTCGATTGATGCGACTTACTTTAAAAACGGACTCAAGTTCATTTAGTGAATAATTACCATCCTCCCATTCTTTCAATATGTTAAATTTATCCTCCGCAGAGTAAACTTTTTTAGACATTAACAAAACTCTCCTTCAAGCAAACAGATTTTTATTTTTTATCTGTCTACCTAAAGGAGAGCATATCAGTTTAGAAAGAATAACGTTTTCTTGGTACTTAGGGGTATTGTTGATAGGCATGTATGGTGCTCCTATCAGTATATCCAAGTTTGATAAACCATTTTTATATGTTTCAAAGTTTTTACATCAGAACCCATATTAGTTTAGCTTTTTTTTGCACCTATAACTTGGACATCATCAAATAATACATTAGATATTCCATTTGACGTTAGAATCCCAACATGAGTGTTTGCTAAATCCCTACTTGTATTGAACTACCCCCACTTTCACTTCGTTTAGAAGTGAAAGTGGGGGATTCCTAAGTAAAGAGTTCTATCGAACTCTAATTTATTAGGCTATCTCCGCAGTCCTTGCGGTTAGAAGTCTTATCGCTTCATTCTTTAGATTGATACTTGCGTTAATATCCCTATCATGATGTGTACTACAAGAAGGGCATTCCCATTTACGTAGGTTTAGATTTTTAACGTCTTTGTTTTGATATCCACAACAAGAACATAATTGGCTTGAAGCAAATGTTTTCGATACGACAATGACTTGTTTGCCGTACCATTTTGCTTTATATTCCAACATGGTTCGAAACTGTGACCATGATACCTCACTAATTGCTTTTGCTAACTTATGATTTTTTAACATATTCGATACTTGCAAATCTTCTATACCGATAACATCGTGGTTTTTGATGATTTCAGTTGAGATTTTGTCCAAGTAATCTTTTCTAGAATTCATTATATATTCATGAATTCTAGCTACCTTAATTCTTTGTTTATTCCAGCGAGAAGATCCTTTCATTCTTCTAGAAAGAACACGCTGTACTTTTGCCAACTTCTCTTCTAACGATCGAAAAAACTTCGGGTTTTTATAGGTTGTTCCATCTGACAAAATCGCGAAGTCTTTTAGCCCTACATCCATTCCAATGTAAGAAAGTGTTTTCGGGAGTTCTTGCACTTCTGTTTCCACTAACAATGACACAAAGTATCTACCAGAAGGGTTCCTTCTAACCGTAGCATTTAAAATACGTCCCTTTACTTCACGACTTTTGGCAAATCGAACAAGACCTAGTTTTGGCAATTTCATTTTGTTGCCTACAACGGCAATGTTTTCATTTGTTTGTTTTGTGGTATAAGATTGTACGTTGTTCTTCTTAGATTTGAAACACGGGGAGCTGTTTTGTTTTTTGAAAAAGCGTGTATAAGCATCCGCAAGGTTGCGAACGGACGACTGAATCGCAATACTATCCACTTCTTTTAGCCAAACAAACTCTTTCTTCATGGCAGGGAGTTTGGCAGAGCATGTACCATATGTCAAACCTTTTCCTGTTTCCTTGTATGCATTATCCCATAGAGATAGGAAATGATTGAATACAAAACGAGAACAACCAATCGTTTTATTGATTAGAGTTGCTTGTGCTTTATTTGGATATATACGAAATTTATATGCTTTATTGATAATCATAAGTTTCACCTCCATTTCAATATATATCTATTATACACCGAACGTACATTCGACATATAGTAAAATGATCATGACAATTTGTCAAGTAACACTTTACTACCTGTCGAACAATTAAGAGGGCTCTTGCCATCCCTTGTCCGAAGCCAATTCATCTCCCACCTACTCACTAGGCTGTGGCCCTTCACGTTCCTTGAGGAAGGAGTCTTCTTGGCTAAAATGATAAAGTTTGATTCAAAACATATTAATAAGTTGTTTGTATTAAAAGAGACCCTTCATACTTTGAAAAAAGATTGATTAAAAATAGAATTACTCTTGTGAACTAATACACAATTTTTATAAAAAAGTTTGATTGAAATTCATCATAAATCCTGCTACAACAACATTTCTTTTAAAATGTATTCTTTAAAACGGTTAAACTTTTTTCAAAACGGTACGACTTTATTTCAAATCCACACTTAGAAATTGTTTTTTAATTTTCAACACCTTATATACCGTCTTAGTGCTTGTATTTTAAAAATAGACTATAAAAAATGCACCTCTAATTGTCAATTATGTGACTAACAATTAGGGTGCATTTTTTGATCAAATTAGTTAGTTTTTTCAAAACCTATAACTTTGATTAGAGAAAAGATGAATTGTGTTGATATAAACTTTTTTACACTCAAAATGATGAGTCAATTTCAAAACAAACTGGTACGAAGCCTATATAGGCTTCGTATTAAAACCATCTTATTATAAGATTAAATAGGCTTTGGTACAAAATTTAGATTTAAGTTGATTGCTCTATATAAAAATACAGCCATTTCTGCTCTTGAAACATTCGCTCCTGAATTAAAATTTTTATTTCCTGTACCACTTGCAATCCCATTGCTATATAAAGCTTTTACATATTCATTCACCCAATGATCTTTCATATCATTGAATTCATAATTAGCTTTGATTTTCAAGTTAAATGCTTTTGTTAACACTACTGCAATTTCAGCCCTTGTCGCAGTGTTTTTTGGATTAAATGTCTTTTCCCCATTTACTGAAAAAATACCGCTCTTCGTTAAGGACAAAATTTCTTTTTTAAATGGGCTATCATTTATATCTGTAAAAGGATTATCACTTGTATCCGGCAGTGATAAAGATTTATATAAGACAGCTGCTAATTGTTCACGTGTAAGATTATCATTTGCTCCAAAGTAACCATTCCCATATCCATTTATAATTTTATTTCCTGCCATATATGATATTTGGTCATACCCCCAATGACTTTCTGGAACATCTAAAAATACATTAGGAACTTTAATGCCATTTTCATTAAAATAATACCATTTATTATCTACGTCTTTCCAATCTGTAACCATAGTACCATTTTCGTTAAAATAATATACTTGTCTCTTAATAGTTTGTAAGCCTGTTTGCATAACACCATCTTCATTAAAGTAGTATTTGTATCCATTAATAGATTGTAGGCCTTTAACCAGAGGGCCCTCTTTATCACGATAATACCAGTTTCCATCTTTTTGAAACCATTTAACCCAAGGATATTTCTCACTAACTTCTTTTATATTAAAATATTATATTTTTAAAAACAAATAACATCCAGGCTAACTAAAAAAGATAGATGTAAGTTAATATACTACTTTTACATTTTTATATAATTCTAGTTTTTTTATTAGTCCAAACATTTCATATTGTTACCACATACAATATAAAATGTTTGGATTGTATTATATTAATCAACACTTAAAGTTAGGAGGGCTTAATATGGCAGAATGCAAAGGTTTAGCTTGTTTTTTATTCTCTTCGTGGCCAACAGGAACGGTTGTTACAATTACCACTAAATCAGGACAAATTATTGGACCTGCTACTTTTTCATTGTTCTTTCCGACTATTTGTGCGGTTGTATTAGTTGAAGAAGATGTGATAACCCCCTCTTCTACCAATACCATATTCATAAGTTGTGAAGATATAGAAAGTGTTACTTTAACCACCCCTTAAGATGCTTCAGGTGGTTAAAGTTCAATCCATAGTTAAGACATTCTAATGAATGTCTTAACTATGGATAATCTAATCAAAATGCTCCAAAATGTATTATTCCATTGTATCTATCATTTCAATAAGTTGCTTTAAACTGAATTTTTTCCCTTCTAAAGGTTACTTGTCTACACATCCCTCTACATACTTTCATATGATATAGTATATTGTTTAAAGGAGGGATAAATTTGTTCTTATGTAATTTATTTCGTTGTTCAGGTGGAGTATGTAGTATTTTTAAAAATTTACAACCAGGCGAAGTCGTTACTGTGACTGGTAAATCTGGAAATATTATTGGACCTGCTATTTTTACAAATTTTAACCCTAATACTTGTATCGTCACATTAGAAGAGGAAAATTCAGTTACTCCTCCTACTACAAGTATTACTAAGATCAGTTGTAAAGAAATAGAAAGTGTTACATTTATCTCATAATATATTTTAAACCTAAAGCAGGGATTGAAATATGAAACTCTTATACATTACTTCTGGTTACTCAAAAATCTATCAATATCTAGATCAAAGCATACAGAGAACACTTATCGATCAAAATTTCGAATGGTTAGCAGTACAGCCGAGTGAATTAATAGAGCAATTGGATTTCATTACAACAACGTTTCATCCTGATATTGTTTTCACCTTATTAGGTAATCATCTACCACAAAAAGCAATTCAATATTTTAAAAAAAGGAACATTAAATTAGCTGTCTGGTTAACAGAGGACCCATTTTATATAGATACCTCTCTTCTTCTATTAAAGAACTTTGATTTTATATTTACTATTGATAGTGAAGCACTTAAATATTATTCAGGTTTAGGATATACCAATGTATACCACTTACCATTAGCAACTAATATAGATGTATTTAAGCCTGGTCTAAGAAATTCGAAATATAAAAGTGAAATATTGTTCATTGGATATCCTTATCCAACCCGAGTAAAATTGATGCAGTTTCTTTTGGAAAAAACCCCTTATCACTATACCGTTATTGGTCAACACTGGAGAAATAAGTTAATTAAAAAATGGAAAAATCACCGGAGAATTAAAATTATAGAAGAATGGATTCCACCTCAAGAAGTTGCACTCTATTATAATAACGCTAGTCTTATATTAAACCCTCATCGTAGTCATCTATTTTCACAGAATAAAAATAAAAATAAAGTAAAAAATAATACCATTAATAATCGTACGTTTGATATTGCAGCTTGCCAAGGCTTTCAAATTATTGAAGAAAAATCTGACCTTTCATCTTTCTTCAATAAAGATGAAATTATATCCTATAATAGCTTTGAGGACTGTTTAAATAAAGTATCTTTTCATTTGAATGATACGACTTCGAAAAGATTAATGGTCGAAAAAATTCATACAAAAGTTATTACACAGCATACTTTTCATGAGAGAATCCATTTTATTACGACTATTTTACAATCACAACTTTATTAGGTTATTAAATTAAAAATATCTTTTTTCTATAATCATTCTGAATAAATTAAAATGCCTTTTCATTAAATTGAAAAGGCATTTTAATTTATTCAACGAATTCCTAGTAGTATCTAATTGTACCCTATCAAATAAGATCCCACGAAACAGGCGTTCCTTTTTCAATGTCCTTATTCGCTTTCTTTCCGATAATTTTGGATAGGTGTTTTGGTAATAAGCCATTACCTGGTCTAATAGCTTTAATATTTTCTATCGTGAAAGCCTCTCCCGCTTTTATGTTTTCTACAACATATAATGACCTTCTAAATTTTAAAGAATCTTTTTCTAAATCAGTAGGGCCATAATATACTTTCCCCAAAGATTCCCATGCTTTTTCAGTTTCGCTTACTAATAATTTAAATTCAGCAGGTTCCATTGAAAAATCAGCGTCAACTCCTCCATCCGATCTCGAAAGCGTTAAATGCTTCTCTATTACTGTGGCTCCCAAGGCGACACTCGCTACAGATACTCCTACACCAAGTGTATGATCAGACAAACCTACTTCACATTTAAATAGCTCCTTCATATGAGGTATCGTAGCTATATTTGTAGATTTCGGAGATGCAGGATACGTACTTGTACATTTTAATAGAATTAATTCTTTACATCCCTCTTCTCTCGCAGCTCTTACTGTTTCATCTAATTCAGCAATAGAAGCCATACCTGTCGAAATGATTATTGGTTTTCCTGTCGTTGCTACTTTACGTATGAGGGGAATATCAGTATTTTCAAAAGATGCGATTTTATAACAAGAAACATTCAATGATTCTAGAAAATCTACAGCAGTTTCATCAAATGGAGTACTAAATGGTATCATTCCTAATTCTATACAGCGATCAAAAATGGGTTTATGCCACTCCCATGGTGTATATGCTTCTTTATATAAATGATAAAGTGTTTTACCTTTCCATAAGCTTTTCGTATCCTGAATTAAAAAATCACCATTTTCTATATTTAAAGTCATTGTATCTGGTGTATATGTTTGAATTTTAAATCCTTGTGCTCCAGCCTCTGCTGCTGCCTCTACAATTTGCAAGGCTCTATCTAATGATTGATTATGATTCCCTGACATTTCTGCAATAATAAATGGTGGCGAGCTATTGCCAATCTCTCTACCCCCGATATATAAATTACTCATATTTTTCACCTTCAATTTCTTTTTTTATAGCTTCTTTCCTTTCCATCCATTGTTCATAAAAAAGGGTCATTGTAATAACGTCGATAAATTCATTATCCCTGAAAATATGGTTCACATATCTTCCATCTTCCTGGAAGCCGAGTTTCTGATGAAAGTTTAAACTAATACGATTTGATTCTAATATTTCTGCACATACTTTTTGTATGCCATTTGTTTCAAAAATATAGTCTAATGCTACTATACCTAATACAGTTCCAGCACGCCTTACACTCTGTTTGTCTCCTATATAAAATCCCCAATTACAAGTTCGATCTATTTTATTTATTTTTGTAAAATTAACAAATCCAATTGGCTTTTCTTTATATATTAGTAATCTTGCAATCATTGTTTCATCATATTTTAGTTTTTCAAACCATTTATAGTGTTCGTCTATTGTTATTTTATGATCTTCGTACATAACAGAACGAATTTCTTCTGTATTCCTCCACTTTAAAATAAGATTTAAATCTTTCTTTTCTATACATTTCAAATGGAATTTTTCAATGTTTAACATACTATCCTCCTAAAATAATTTTTGTTATTTCATCCGAATTACTGGCACACTTTATGGCAAGAGCTTTATTAGACATTTCTCTCACTTTATCTGAATCTGTTAAAAGTTTGTTTAGACATTTCGTAATGGTTTCATCTGAAACACTTTCAGCTGTACCGATATTCCATGTAGCTCCGGCCTCCGCAACAGCTTTGGTTACTTCTATTTGATTTTGTGCAGTTGTAATTGTTATAGAAGGTAATCCAAGAAAACAGCGCTCCCATGTTGTTGTGCCCCCAGCTCCTATCCCTAAATCCGCTCGTATCATAAACTCTTCAATATTCTCTATTTGACAATAAAATGAAGCGTTTGAAATGCTCTTGCAATAATTTTGAATATCTTTCTTATGAGGATTTTGGCTTCCTACCACTACATCTATTTTTAAAGTATCACTATTAATATTTTGTATAGCTCTTAACGTTTTTAATGTCTCATTCGTTACATCGTGCCCACCAAAAAATATAAAAATATGTTCAACCGCACCCGTTCTTTTTTGTAAAAATTTCTTAGCAGAATGGAACTCTGGCCGTAATATGGCATATTTAGGTCCTAATTTTATTAAAGAGTGCTCTGGTATTAATTCTTTATAGCGTTCATTAAGACTCTCGTATAGATTTTGATCTAATAACAATTCACAATCATGTACTCGATCTGCAAGATCATCGATTACCATAATCTTTTTTACAGTTTTTCTTAAAGCAGTTTCCCACTTTTCATCTAATCCATAATGATCAACAATTAACCAATCAAAATTGGGAAGTTGCGACAAAATATCATTGGTCTGTCGTGCATCAACAAACCAATGACATTTTAGCCAATCCAAATAACTCCCGTGTACTGTACTTAAGAAATTCGTATTTTCACCATCTGCATCTAACAAAAATACATGAAATCCCTTATTTAAAATATATTGCTGCAAATCACCTTGCAGCTTACGACAAATGAAATAAACTTGAGCACCTTTATTCCGTAACTCATGGGCCAGTGTTAAGCAACGCATAATATGACCGGTACCTATTTCAATAGATGCGTCGGCGCGAAAGGCAATTTTTTTCTCAAGCAAGTTACTCCCTCCTCACTAAAAGCACTACAATTTATTAATTTATAATTTCGTTTCTCTATTTAACTCATCCACTAATGATTGTTGATTTGCCCATTTCAATTTCACATGACTATTGATTTGAATAAGTTCAGGATTTCGAAGGATATAATCTTTTATTTGATGAAAAAATAAAGGTTTAGATTTTACATTCAGACTTTTATAAAGTTCATTGAACATATCTAAATCTGGTTGTTCATCTAATGTTAACCTCCAAGTAGGGTAACAAAATGGCGGAGGGAGTTTTACTATATTGACCCGGAATAAATGTGGATTATTAATAAAATAAAACGGAAGGTATTCTGCATAGGTTAAAGTTTTTGGGGTTTGTAGCAAACGTTCAATTGCTTCTAATGTGAAAATATCGCCTGCTGTTCCGACAGGTAACGTACTTAGCTGTGCTTGTGTATAATCTGCTCCACTTTTCAAATGTTGCTCTAGTAAATAATTATTGATTTCTGGTGATACAACTGGGCAATCTCCTGTAATCCGCATAACAATGTTTGCTTTTTCTTGTTTTGCAGCTTGGAGTATGCGATCTGCGGTATTTTCTGGATCACCTCTGAAAATTTTAACCTTCCCACCTAGATCAAATTTTTCTAAAGGATCATCTTGTGCTACATCTGAAGTAGCAAGTATGACTTGGTGTCCCCCAGGAATAGCTAATGCATTTATAAGACAGCGTTCAATAGAAGGGATTCCATGTATTGGCAATATTGCTTTTAAAGGCAACCTAGTAGATTTTAATCTACAAAGTACAATAATTACTACTTTAGGAGGTTCAATAACCTCTTTCGTTAATGGAGTTCCTGCTTGCAAATTATATAAAGCTACTTGAGGTAATAATTCCTCGAACTGAAGCTGGTTCATTGCATTTTCAACGATACCTAGTTCCATATCAACTTTATTAACTGTAATGATTTCTCCTTTTTTTATATCAACTTTTGTTACTGCTCTTAACAACTTTTTGTTTCGCAATTCTAATAACACCCCTTTCATTTAATGTTTAGCAACTCTATAAAACGAAAGAACTTTTCTTACTGCTTTTATTACATCCCCTACATCACCTTTTGTCATTTTAGGAAATAGAGGAAGTGTAATAATTTCCTCATATAAATTTTCGGCTTGTGGACAAAGGCCTTTTCTATAACCCAAATTTTGATAAAACGGTTGTAAATGTACTGGTATATAGTGCACATTCACACCAATATTTTCTTTTTGTAATGCCTCATAAATTTCTTTTCGATTACCCTTTAATAATTTAGTATTTAACCGAATGATATAAAGGTGCCAACTTGAGTGGGTTTGGGGCAATTGCTTTGGTATGATGATTTCAGGTAAACTATTAAATTCTTTATTATAAATGTCTACATATTTCTTTCTAATCTTAATAAAAGAATCTAATTTACTTAACTGTGATAAGCCAAGAGCAGCCTGTATATCAGTCATCCTGTAGTTGTAACCCAAAAATTGCATTTCATAATACCAAGGCCCATGATTATCAAGAAGTTTTTGAGGATTCCTTTCAATTCCATGTGTACGAAATTGAACAAGCTTTTCATAAAGCAAAGTATTATTTGTAGTAATTACTCCACCCTCTCCTGTTGTAATATGTTTCACAGGATGAAAGCTAAACATTGTCATATCACCAATTGAACCAATCTTTTGGTTTTTATAAGTGGCTCCTAATGCATGTGCTGCATCTTCAATGATAATCAAGTTATTCTCATTTGCTATTTTTTTTATTTTATCTAATTCTACAGGCTGCCCAGTAAAGTGTACGGGAATAATAGCCTTTGT
The DNA here is from genome assembly GCF_038003645.1 of Bacillus sp. FSL E2-0195. NCBI lineage: Bacteria > Bacillati > Bacillota > Bacilli > Caryophanales > Bacillaceae > Bacillus > Bacillus sp. FSL E2-0195. The sequence goes on from NZ_JBBOPN010000002.1 coordinate 604,669, forward strand.
TTTGTTTGTAATCTTTTCCTCTATAGACTTAGTACTGATATTGTATGTTTCATAGTCTATATCAGCGAAAACTGGCTTTCCACCCTGGTATAAAATACAATTTGCACTTGCTACAAATGTCATTGAGGTTGTAATTACTTCGTCTCCCTCTGTGATTCCAGCTGCATAGCAGGCAGCATGCAAAGCAGCTGTACCACTTGAAAAAGAAACAGCGTATTTTGCCCCAACGTATTTTGCTATAGCCTCCTCAAACTGTTGAATCGTTGGTCCTGTCGTTAAAAAGTCTCCTTTTAATATATCTATAACTGCCTGAATATCATGGTCATCAATTTGTTGTTGACCATAAGGCAAATATGTTCCTCTAACAGGATTTCCCCCATGTATACCGAGAATTTCCCTGGCCATTATTCTTTCTCCTTAGGCTTAATTTTTAAAGATTTAATCCACTCTTCTGTTTTAATAACTCCATCTTCTAAAGAAACTTTCGGTTCCCAATTTAATATTATTTTTGCTTTTTCATAGTTACATAATAATTTTTGAATTTCACTTTGTGGATGGATATGAGTTACATGTTGAATACTTACTTTATTTCCCGAAATCAATTCTGCTAATTTATTAATTGATATATCTTGTCCTGTTCCTGCGTTGATAATATGACCATTTGCTTTAGAAGAATAGCCTGCTTTCACAACGAAATCTGCACAATCTTCAACGTATAAAAGGTCTCTCGTTTGTTTCCCATCTCCATAAATATTTACTGGCATTTTATCTAATTTATTATTTATAAAAATGGCAACAACCCCACCTTCACCTCCAGTTTTCTGGAATGGTCCGTACGTATTAAATGGACGAATTACCACAACTGGAAGCTTATAAGCATAATAGTAAGATAGAACCATATTTTCAGCAGCTATTTTTGATCCAGCATATGGAGAAGCTGGTTTAATGGGGTCTAATTCTGATATTCCTTGTGTATTAGTAGCTTTATCATATACCATACAAGTACTCATAAAGACCATTTTGACATTATGCTTATGACATTGTTCTAACAAATTAAAAGTACCTATTGTATCATTTTCAAAAGTCGTTCTAGCATCATCTATACTATCTTGAACATTAATACTTGCTGCTAAATGATAACAAAGGTCAAATGAATGATTTTTAAATAATTGGTCAAGCAATTTTTTATCTTTAATATCTCCTTGTATACATTGCTTCAAGTTTAAATCATAAACGAACTCGATAATATTTGCTGTAGTTGAATTCGCTAAATTGTCTAATATCCATACTTCATGCTTATCTTGCAATAATCGCTTTACAACCCACCTACCAATAAATCCTGCACCACCAGTTACTAATATTTTCATAATTTCTCCCCTCCTGCTAGTAGTTGCTGGTTTATAATCAAATTTCTAAGTTCTTCTTTTGAAATCGCATCTTGATGATCTGAGCGATAAAATCCTGGCTTCGCTCTATTGGCATTTTCATATTGAGCACCCTTTTTTAGTGGACTTGGTATGATAAACATATCCGGTAATTCAAAAGCCTGTAAAGATTCATCATGTGTCATAAGTTCTTCATACATTTTTTCACCAGGTTTTAATCCAATTTCTTCAATCTTAATACTATCCTTGGACAAACTATACAACTTTGTAACTTCTTCTATCATCACTTCACTTAAATCTTTTAATGAAATAACTGGCATTTTCAATATGAAAGTTTCACCGCCCTTTGCTATTTTCATTGCTTCAATGGTTAACATCGTTGCTTGTTTCAGTGTCATCATAAATCTGCTCATACTAAGATCAGTTACAGTTATTTTGTGATTTTCTTTAATTTGATTTTCAAATAAGGGAATAACAGAACCTCTCGATCCCATAACATTTCCGAAACGTACACTTGCAAATATTGTTTCACTAGATCCTTTTGAATATTCTGCTGATGTTATCAATCTTTCAGCTGTTAGTTTTGTTGCACCATAATTATTTGTTGGTGAAATTGCTTTATCAGAGCTTGTGAAAATCACCTTTTTTACTTTCTGGGCAATTGCTGCTTTTATTACATTTTGTGTTCCAAAAATGTTGGTCAATACCGCTTCAAACGGATTATATTCACAAAATGAAACATGCTTCATCGCCGCAACATGGAACACATAATCAATATTTTCCATTGCGCTATATAGGCGATCATAATTTCGAATATCCCCAATTAAATAGCGAATATTTTGATTTTTACCCCTAAACTCTTCTTGTAATAAAAATTGATTATATTCACTTCTACTAAAAATTCTTATAACTTTTGGCTTTCCCTCTAAAACATTAGAAAGAATGCTTTTTCCAATTGTTCCTGTTCCACCAATAATTAAAACGTTTTTATTTTTAAAAAACATAGATATGAATACCTCCTCTTTTTAAAATAATGTTTATCCTTGTGCGCTTTGAATTAAGCCTTGCAACTTTTTGGTGCTTACTTCTTGTGGATAATTTTCACTAATAAATTGTTGTCTTAATTCTTTTGCTAGACTTGACTGCAAAGAATCGTTTAGGACCTTTTCAATCGTGCCCACCATATCTTCAATAGAGTGATTTACAAGCCAATCTAATTTATCATAATACTTATAATCTCTATCCTCTAATAACGATTTATAAACAACTACAGGTATATCTAATAACATTGCCTCTAACCCAACTGTTGAATTAGAAATAACCACAAGATTCGCATGTAAAATAACATCATACATGTTCACTTCATTTGTTATATATTTAACATTAGGATATACGTTACTTAACCGAACATATTCTCCCACTAGGTTACGCCCTTTTTCCCAAGGATGAGGCTTTATAATAACTGTGATATTTTTGCCTTTAACTAATTCTTCTGTCAATTCGATATAAAATGAAGTTTTAAATGGCTGGGTTGCAATAAAAACTACTTTTGTAGAGGGGTCTATTTTTAATTGTTTAAAAAGATTCTTTTTATCCATATATACCCTATCGAAGATATCATCATATCTGGGATGCCCTATAACCTCAATTTGAGATTCACTGACCCCTTTTTGAAGGTACCAATCTCGTTCATATCTTCCATATACAACCTGTTTTGTAGCGAAAACTGGAAAGTATGCTTCTTCACCCATTATCGCACCATGCTGAAGACAATAACTCGGTATCCCTTCACTTTTAGATAGAAAAGTAAGAGCTCTGCTTGCTATATCCTCCGTTGTGCCAACAATCACACCAGAAATAACTTGTTCTTTAAATATGAAATATGCCATATTAAGTTTCTCAATCATAATAGGGAGGTCACTGAGTAATTTTTTTTGAAAAAACATGTTTGAAAATAGTGGATGTTTATTAAACTTTGAATAAATTTTTTTAGCCTTTTCGATGAAAACATGTGCAGTATTAGGGGCTTTATTTATATAATCTGGTGCACAAATTGTAGGAAGACCATAAAGTTCTGTCTTTTTTGATCTAGTTAATATCTTTGTATGATTTGGATTAAAGTGAGTAAAATTACTTACTGAAAAACGGAGATAATCTGAATTCAGGAGAATCACTCCATTTTGATTTATTCTTTTTATCTTTGATTGAAATGAAGACATTCTTTTTTCAAACTCTAACTGCAACTGTGTTTCCTCTATAGGTTCAATTGACAGTTGTTTATAAAAATCTTTTTCTTTCATTTTATTTTTTACATCTTCGTCCAAATATTGATAGAAATTACTCAGTAATGGTAAAGGAACATTATAATGCTTTAATTCAGAAAAAACATTTATATATTCTAGATTTAATAACCAGTAATTTTTCAAATAGATGTCACTCAATATTTCACCCTCTTTTTTTTCTTAAGTCTTCTCTTAATTCTTTACATGTTCTTTGTGATGGTAATAATTGTACAAATTCATTTTTTTCTTCCGCAAATAACTGCGCATGTATTGAATGTGAAGTAATATAATTGATATCTAAAATTTCATCTAAAGGATAAAAATCCCAATAATGATTTAATCTCCAAAAAAAGCGTGCATCTCCTATACGATAAAACTGAGGGTCTTCATCCCAGTAAGTACTCCACCTTTTTTCAAGAATCGGCAAAACAGATGCTCTATGCATTATAGAACAATGATCAATTGCGCATGGCGCATTATTAGTGACTTTTTTTGCAGGCCTTTCAACAGTTTTGATAGGTAAATCTGATTCATCTAGATGGATCGTTTTTGATGCAGAATATACAATTTGAACATCTTTATTCTCATCAAGATAACTAGACATCATTTTAAGTCGCTCTTTTTCGTATTGATTATCATCTGTAATATAAGTAATATACTCCCCTTTTGCATGTTTAAGTGCCTCGTTAATTAAAGCAGCATATCTGACTTTTTTTGTTCGTTCAGAAATATGGGCTACATTACTTTTATAAAAGTGTACATTTTTCTTGTTTATGAATGGTTGAATCACTTTCTGAGTCAGTTCGTTAGAATCATCATCCATAATAAAAAGTTCAAAATCTTGGAAAGTTTGGTTTAATACACTTAATATCGATTTTTCTACAAATGTGGGCTTATTATAACTCGTCATAATAACTGTAATTTTAGGCAAATATTACTCTCCTCCTTATCATTAAATAAAAAATAGTTACGTTATTATATAAAGAGAAAGGACGAACCGTTCCGATAATTTTAAAAAAGATTTATATATGTAATAAAATGATAAAGTAGCTATTTTATTTGCCCATGCATCTTTTTTATAATCCGCTATAGTCTATACCATATCTATGAACAAGTAATAAACTATTTAAGTACAAAAAAGAAAATATCAATAGTTAGAAACAACTAACTCCAAAGATTCAATTAATATTCACCTGAAAATATTAAGCTATCCAAAATTCTCACAAGAGGTGACAACTTTGAAACCCCTAATTTCAATTATCCTCACTAGCTATAATAAACCTTCTTTAATTAATCAAGTTATTGAAAGTGTTCAGATGCAAACTTTTAAAGAATGGGAACTTTTTATTATGGATGATAACTCTTATCCAGATACTATAAATATCATAAAAAAGTATTTAGATGACCCTCGAATTTATTATAAGAATAGTTTTATACAAGGTAATGAAAGATATAAAACCACAAGATATGCAACGCTCATTAATGAGGCGCTTCCATTAACATGCGGAGATTATATTTGCTATTTAACCGATGATACTATGTACGTTCCAAATAGATTAGCTGAAATGTTATCTTTCTTACAAAAAAGTCCTGAAATAGATGTGGTGTATTCTTCTCAGCACGTAAAATGTGTTGATTATAATCTACAACCTACTCATGAATATGTAAGAAAAGCCTCGGAAATTTTATATACAGCTGCAAATGTTGTGGATCACTGTTCAGTTATGCATACAAGAAGAATTTTATTAAAGGTTTATCAAAAATACAGTAATTATTGGGAGACCGATTCTCTATATTGGTTTAACGGAGATGCAATGTTTTGGAAACGTCTAAATACATTCCAACCTTTCTATCCTATTAACAAAGTGCTCGATATTACTTTCAAAACACCTTTTTCCTTCCAAAATCTATATGCCAACCTCCCATCTAAAGATTTAAATGGTATATTGCTTAGAAATTCACAAGGTGACGTATTTTTAGTTGATAATTATAAACGTAGGCCCATATCAAAAGAAATGCTTTCTTACTTCAAATATAATCAAAATCAAATTGTCCCAATACCTGAACCATTTATTTACAAATACACAGAAGGACCACCTATATCTCTTACAGAACCCATTCCAAATTTACGTGTTGTAAAAAATGAAAAAGGAGAATTATTTTATATAGAAAATAATCAAAAACGTCCATTTATTAACACTACAGCATTTCGCAAGTTTAAATTTTCAGCTCAAGAAATTATTAAAGTTTCGCAACGTAATTTAGATGAATTTTCAGATGGACCACCTATTTACCCGAAATTATCTAATTACACGATTCTACCTGAAGGGAAAGTATTTATCTATCATCACAATTATTTCATTATGACAGATCGCATGCTTCACCCAATAGATAAAGACATGTTACAAAAACTGTATCTATTAAAGAACTGTATACCGATTTCAAAAACTAGCTTATCCTACTTTAAAATTGGTCCTCCTATTTCATCATATCCATCTCACTTAGCTGAAGAGTACCAAGAAGACTGACAAACGAGATTGTGCCAAGAAGTACTATCCCCATGCCCATCAACTTAAGAAAAGTAAGCACCCCAAAACAAAAAAATGAGCTGTTTTCTCAAAATATCTACCTGTAGAGAAAGAAAGTTTTCATTTAGGTGGTACTTCAAAACCTTAGCTTGCTAGTAGGGGTCACCATCTATCAATATTAGTAATGCAGATAACATCATCCTATCGAATAATAAGAAATATAGATAATGCCATACTTCATCATTATTGCATGCATGCTTGTTTCTTTCATCTTTCACAACAAATTCTATATGATAATAGGTGCACTTCTTCTCTTCATGAAATTTTGATGTACCATTATGACTCTCTCAATTCTGTCAAAACAGTCACTTCTTTTTTTTATTTTTTCTTTCTCAAATAGTTCTGATTTTCCCATTGATTCTTTTAGGTTCTGGTGCAAAAATAAAGTAAAAGAGAATAAAGCATATATATTCCTAACAGAATCGTATCTTATGCTACAAGTCCAAACAATTGATGGACGAATTCTTTCTGATTTTGTATAGACTGGTTCCGTAAATTAATCTGTTCTTTTTTAATCATATGCATGGCTTCTACTCCAGAAAGAATGGATATAGCTGTGTCAAAAGATTTGAGCCCTAGCATAGAACGGATACGCTTCTTTATAAAGCGATGATCTTGTTCTACTATATTATTCAAGTACTTTTGTTGTCTAAGTTGCATACCATCAGGTATGCTTTTTTCTTTTTTCAACAGTTCAATTTCTATTGGATAAGCCGGATTCTTATCGACTGTTATCACACGTGGCTTTGATACATGAAAAGACCGCAAAGCTTTCTTGAAAAAGCGCTTTGCAGCCTTTCGGTCTCTTGTTTTGCTTAGACAAAAATCGATTGTGTTTCCTTTCGAATCAACAGCACGGTACAGGTACATCCATTGCCCTTTAACTTTTATATATGTTTCATCAACTCTCCAAGAGTCATTGGTTTGCTTAAGGTGACGACGAATTCGTTTGTCCAATTCCGGGCCATACTGATGAACCCAACGCATAATCGTGGTATGAGAAATAGATAAGCCCCGTTCCTTCATCATTTCCACCAAATCACGAAAACTGAGGTTATACCGTAGGTACCATCACCATCTTACCGTTAACAAAATTATATCAGGCTGATAATGCTTCCATTTGAACAAATTTTCCTTTTTCATACTGATCAAACACCTTTTCTAGAGTAGTAATATCAGTATGTCCAAGTTTTATAGATTTTTTGCACCAGAACCAGCCAACCCGTTCCTAATCCAAGTGAAAATACTGGAATCCCTATAGGAAGTAGTGCTTTGAAAAACTCCCACTTGTAGTACCAAATAATCTCTAAAACACCCTTAAAACTTGTTGGACCCCACATTCGCCTCACCCCTTATCATCCCCTTAACAACAAACAAGACGGCAGCGCCTACGATAATTGCTATTGGTTTCATCACTACTTCACCAACAATCCTAATTCACGTAGGATTCCTGAGAACTAATAACCATACGCAAAACCTACAATACAAATTCCTGGAGTGTATCTATGTTCTAAATCTTCATTGTACGTTTTCTTATAATAAGCTAGTTTAGAATCAATGTTATGTTTGTCGCTAATAATTACTTCCTCGCTAGGAAATCCATCCATTTCAATCTGAACAACTACATACTCTGCTTCTTCATTTACAGCTTCATTAAAACACTTTTCTAATTCCTCTAATGTTACACCCACCATTAACCTTCTATTTAAATGTACATTTTGCTCAATAAAAAAGAGCACCCACGTCAGTAGATGCTAAAATATGTGAATGGACTTCTCGATGAGCATTGAATAGGATATAAGCGGTTAACTTGTCCTACACTATACTATATGATTTCTTTATCAAAATAGTTCATCAAAAAGGCACCTTATCCAGGTGCCCTTTCGTGAACATAGAGGTAACACTAAAACGCAGCAATAAACTTGATATCGTGGTGTGTCAATCTATCATTTTATGCTCGATATTCCCTAATATGCTTGATGGTTAATGTGTAATTTCTATATAACAAAGAAAAAAGCACCCTTTTTGGATGCTTTTTTTGTATTTAATCCTTCTTCTCTTTTACCACTAAAGAGAATACATTGTCCAAATTAACCATACGATCTCCAAATCTGAAGAATCTAGCTTCTCTTGCTTGTATAGAATTTTCTATAGCAGCAACTGTTACTGTCTTTTTATACTCAATTTCAAATTCGTGTTGTTTACCATCGACTGCTTCTATGCTTATTATAAATTTTTTCATTTACTTATTCCCCACCTCTCCCAATCTATCTATTCGACAGAAAAGAAGAATATCCTACAAAACAAAAAGCCATCACCGAAGTGACAGCTCCTGAAGGGGAAGAGAGAGAACAAATGGCAATAAGTATCTCTTCAAGCCTCTGCTATTCTAGATACTCTCAGTCTTCTCGTTTATACTCCGTAGAGTCGGCTACTTAATGTCATTTTCGCCAATGTCGAATTATAAAAGATTTATATCCAGACGCATATGTTTCTTCCTACGCCTTGTTTGAACCAACACATAAAACTGAGGGAATGTTCAGCTGTATTGGCTCAAACAAAGAGCGGAAGCTCTCTGCTCGGTTAATCGTTTAAGAAGAACAGCCTGACTTATATCGGTGATTGTCGGTAGCAATTACTAATATAATTTAGACTTTCCTTCTTTTATGACATGCAGTTCATTCAATCAAACCATCATATCCAATTGGTGCCGATCTAGTTTTAACGAATTCCTTGAAAAAATTCTCCTTCCTCAAGCGCGTGAAGGGCGTAGCCCAGCGGTAGGTGGGAGATGAATTTCGGTTTGGCGTAGCCAAACGGCTTTGCTTTTTATTTTGCCTCTGATATAATCAGTCTTATAAAGTACAAAGGTTGGTATATCAATGAAATTATACAGAAATAATCATTCAGTGTTCTTGTTGTATTATCATCTTGTGTTGGTCGTAAAATACAGAAGAAATGTGTTTGATGATGATATGTCAGATTATGCAAAAGACATGTTTGTCAGGTTATCCGAGAATTACAACATAACACTGGTAGAGTGGAATCATGATGTAGACCATGTTCATATTTTGTTCAAGGCACATCCGAATACAGAAATGACAAAATTCATCAATGCTTATAAGAGTGCAAGTTCTCGAATAATCAAGAGAGACTTTCCACAAGTGAAAAAGAAACTTTGGAAAGAGTTGTTTTGGTCAAGAAGTTTTTGCTTACTAACTACTGGTGGTTCTCCAATAGATGTAGTAAAGAAATATATTGAAAAGTGAGGTGAAATGATATGACAAAGCATAATAAAGCATATAAATTCCGTTTGTATCCAACAGAAGAACAAGCATATCTTATGCGTAAAACCTTCGGTTGTGTACGTTTCGTGTATAATAGAATGTTAGCTGAACGAAAAGAAGCGTACGAAAAATACAAAGATGATAAGGAACAACTAAGGAAACAAAAGCCTCCAACTCCGGCGAAATATAAAGCAGAATTTGAGTGGTTAAAAGAAGTTGATTCATTAGCTTTGGCAAATGCTCAACTAAACTTGCAAACTACCTATAAGAATTTCTTTAGTGGTCAAAATGACTTCCCAACATTCAAAAGTAAAAAAGACAGAAAGTCTTATACAACGAATGTAGTAAACGGAAATATTATGTTGCTTACTGGTCATATCAAATTGCCAAAACTGAAAATGGTACGTATCAAACAGCATAGAGAGATACCACAAGATTATATGATCAAGTCATGTACGATTTCTATGACACCTACTGGTAAATACTATGTGTCCATCTTGACTGAATACGAAAAAGAGATTGTACAAAAAGAAGTAGAAACAGTTGTTGGATTAGACTTTGCGATGGATGGATTATACGTTAGTTCTGAGGATGAGAGAGCCAATTATCCTAAGTTCTATCGTAAAATGTTAGACCGATTAGCAAAGGCACAACGAGTATTAACAAGACGCAATAAAGGTTCTGAGCGTTGGAATAAACAACGTATTCGTGTAGCTAAGTTACATGAGAAGGTAGCTAACCAACGTAAGAATTTCCTTCATCATGAGTCTAAAGAGTTGGCTACTCATTTTGATGTTGTAGCTATTGAAGACCTAAACATGAAAGGAATGTCGCAAGCACTTCATTTTGGACAAAGTGTCGCTGACAATAGTTGGGGAATGTTCACTTCTTTTTTAGCTTATAAACTATACGAACAAGGAAAACAATTTATGAAAATAGACAAATGGTTTCCTTCCACAAAAACATGTAGCAGTTGTGGAAATGTAAAAAATATGTCATTGTCTGAACGAGTATATTCTTGCATATGCGGTGTAAATCTCGATAGAGATTATAACGCAGCTATCAATATCAAAAATGAAGCAATACACCTATTAGCGTTAGCATAAATAGCAATAAAATAACCTTTGGAACAAGGGAGTTAGCTCGGCTGTCTTAGGACGAATTCGTTAGCTATCAAAAGTAACGACTAACCGAGAAGCCCCCACTTCAAACAGTCCGTTAGGACGTTAAGTGGCGGGTGGTTCACGTACATGTAATACTCCAACTCAGTTTTAGAATCAAACTATATACCATCAATCATGATCGGCTTGCTCTTAATCTTCGGTTTCCTCTTTTTCTGTACTTTCACTTTTTGTTTATTTTTAAGAGGTTTAGTCTTTTTCTTTTTAATCAACTGCTAATCTCACTTTCTAATAAAAGGATTATTTTATTAAGTTCTCTATGAATTATTTTCTTCTATCTCTTGGCTTTCTTCTCTTATTTGACCAATTAATGAAACTACTGAACCGACTGCTTGGACCCAACTCCCCGTAATCACTATAAGTTGTCCATCCTCCTCATCACCTTCCGAAATTTCCTCCACTTTATCCCGACTAGCTTTCAATTCCTATATCCCACCTATTGATGTAACACCACCTAATGCTTGTATCCAATTCCCTGAAATTACTAATTTTTTTTGTGTTTCATCTTCAAAGTCTATAATGAGTCCTGTTAGAACCGTTATATTACCAATTGATTGGATTTCGTTCCCAATCAATTCAAGGGATATTTCTCCTTGTCCATCAGCTTCCAGACCGTTCCCCGTTGCCTGTAATACATTCCCCCATATGTTCAAGTCTTTGCTTAATTCGCTGTTCAATCTTTTTAAAGGTGTACTCCCAATCGCAGCAATAATTGTCCCTACTGCAACAAACCAAGCGCTAGCTATCTCCTTAATCGGATCATCCATTCTCAATCTACCCCGTCATTAATTTATTACTTACAGGATATGAATTTGCGCATATCCATGTTAATATCCTACTTCTCTCCCCTTGAATAAAACTAAATATTACGTCAATAATATAGATGACATTAGATTTTTCTCCTTGTTCCCCCTTGGAGATGAGCAGTTAGTTTTTGCTAACTGCTCTTATATTTATAACAAATATAAGATTCTTTAGAATGATTCTTCTTTATTTCTCAATATAAGGAGCCTTGGATTTTCATTAAAACTCCTGTAGTATATGAACAAAGAGTAAGGTAAGAGTTACTCTTTGCCATTTTAGGAGAGGTTCTGTTGGAGACAACAGGACCTTTTTTCGTAAAGAGATGGTTTTGTTTAATTTTTCACCACTAACCACAAAAACATCTTATAATCGTTATATACTGAATTAAATTAAAAGATTAGGAGTAGATCAAATGCCAGTTACACTAGAACTTATTCTTTTCATTCTTATAACAATTAGTGCTGTTGGCTATTTAATAAAAGAATTTCAAAAAACTAGGAAAAGAAGACTTGGAATTTCAATAGAATTTTTGGTTCTTTTCTGGTCAATATGGAGAATATCGACTATCATAATCTAATTTGTAAAATATAATCTCCCCTGAATAAAACTTAATATTCCGTCAATACTACGGATAGGCTGTTAAACAGCCGGAAATCTCTTGTGTGTAACCTTACTAATCGAGACTTCCTTCAAGACTGAGCAGTTAGCTTTTGCTAGCTGTTTTTCATTTGAAATCAAATAGTGTTTTTGTTCAAAATAATGCCCCATTCATTTGGACACATTTACCACTATTTTTACCAAAAAATTCATGATATGGTTAATTAGTCGAGTACGTCATTACTTGACGATTACCCTTAGAATCCCCGCAGACAAACGGGGGTTCTTTTATTTAAATAGCTTTTTGGTTAAAAGCCTTTCACACTTAAACTAGACAAGCATATGTTATTGTATGGAGACCTTCCAAGCATAGCAATCTACCTTTCAAGGAGCATACTTATTAGTGTGCTCTTTTCATTTGCTACTAAATAACGATTTTGTTCATTTTTTTCGCCTTTTAACTGGACAAGCATATGTTATTGTATGGAGACTTTCCACTCATAGAAATCTACCTTTCTTGTCAAAGAGCATACTTATATGTGTGCTCTTTTTCGCTTGTTATGAAATAAAGATTTTGTTCATTTTTTTGATACATTTATGAAACATTCATGTGTTATCTTCAGTAAGTCCTTTTAAAAACAGAAAAATTTATTATGTAAAAGACCCTAGTCCCCTCTAGGGCTTTTTACGTTCAAATAAGGATTTTATTAAAAAACTGCACATACATTAAGGCTTTTCGATATGAGTCTTGGTCATAGGGCGCCTTAAAAAGCGCTCTTTATTTTTATAGTAACAGGCTCAATAACTCCAAGTAACAAATACAATATAAAAAATTCACTCATGAAAATCTGATTACGATTATTTGAATTTTTTATATCTCATGAGACATTCATCTATCTTACTAAGAGTGCATATAAAAATGTGCTCTTTTTATTTGTTGTTAAATAAGAATTTTGTTTAATTTCCATTAACCGTTTTATCCACTTTACATATAGTAATATCACATGGAATTTCATAGGTTTCTCTGGACCAGTTACCTTGTATTCCTTGTGAATCTTGTGGAAAGAATCCGTTTATGACTAACGGGTTCTTTTATTTATTTTTCATACAACGATTATGCGTTGGGTTCATCAGTATGGTCCTGAATTGGACAAACGAATCCGTCGTCACCTCAAACAAATGACTCTTGGAGAGTCGATGAAACCTATATAAAAGTAAAAGGTCAATGGATAACTTATTCCTTACAATGGTAAAAGTGCTATAGGAATCTCGCAAATCCAAAAGTTATATGAATCATATTTTGAAGTTTTACCATATGAAATAAATGTCCTTGGATGGAAAGCAACCGAATTAAGACATCTTATAGGTCGTCTAGGTGAATTCTTTTGTGTTCTTTATACGAATGACGAGCTATCCAAAGTGACTAATCAGCATGGATATGATGTCATCAAAGATGGGAGAAGAATAAGTGTTAAAACAACTGCCCAAGGAAAAGGTTTTATCACGATCAATCAAAATACATTCTACCAATTCGATGATTTCTTCGTAGTTCAGTACAAAGATGATGATTTGAAACTATTATTTTACGGGCCAAAGGAAGAAATTCCATCGCTTAGACCATATGGGAATAATTATGAGGTCAATATAAGTTCTTTAAAGAGAATAGAAAAGACACTCCTTTAAGAGTGTCTTTTCCTATATTTTTTTAGCAGAAGCAACTGCATCCGATAATGATTAATAGTATAAAGAGTACAACGAGTAAAGCAAATCCGCCACCAAAACCGCAGCCTTCGCCGCAACTACCACCATAGCCCATAACAATAGTTCCTCCTTTAGATAAGAGGGTGAGACTAGGGTTCATTCCATGTATTTTAACGGGTTCACTTTACCTTATGTTTTTATGCCTGAATTGAGCAGGTCCTAAAAAAAAGACGCCATAAGGCGTCCCCCACAATTGGGTAGATAAGGTTTAGTTTTCTAATTTAAAGAAATTATGTATCACACCTTGAGAGTATATCATAATATCTATTAAATTTAATATTCTATGCATTATTACATAAAAGAAAAGAGACCCTAATGTGCCTTTCTACTCTGTAACAAATTTAAATACATAGTACATAAAAAATAAACAAGATAGATATGCTAGTCTGCCAGCAATCAATTCTTTCATAAATTTCATAAGTATCACTTTGACAACCAATGCTAAGAATAACGGTATAAACAGTACCATAGCAAGTTTGATCGCTATGGCATTTATAGCTGGGTTAAACGGTTCAAAATTAATTATGATATCCACTTATCTTTCTCTTAATCCTTTTATCTTTATAATATAATTTATATTGTTTTGTCCACTAAAAAATGACACTTTAAGGTACCTTCCTCTCACTTAAACCACCCAAACTTTAAATTTTTACATTTCAATAGAAATTATTAGGAGGTTAATTTTCATTTTTATGTTAAAATATTCAATATTCGTATTGATATTAGGGAGATGAATAGTATGTCTGGTGATTTCAACATGGATTCTAATTATTATGTAAGTGGTGCTGAAATCTTAGAGTTATTAGGTAGTTTAAGTCGTTTATTAATTGTACGTGAATTGGTTGTAAGTGGGACTTTAACAGTTTCTCAGTTGAGTGCTGCGACGCATATTTCGGAACCTATGATTTTACAACACTTACGCAAACTAACTATAGGTAATATTGTAATTAGCGAGCGCAAGGGTACAAGGCTTTATTGTAGAATAGAAGATAAGAAAATTATTGATATTATCGATTTATTAGGATTATTATATTAAGTTTTATTTGATGTCTTTTTTTGAATTTAAGCACTTTATAATTGAAACAATAACAAATAAAAAAGACACCCTAAGGTGCCTTCCTGCGACTTGAACCATCGTATTGTAATATGGTATCGGATGCCAATCCAATTATTATTTTACCACGTTAAATAATTTCGGTTATTGAGAAATAATAAAAGCCCTCTTTTGAGTGCCTGTTTCTAATTTATTACATCCTTAATTGATTGTAAATTGATTTGAATACGTGAATTCACCACGATATTTAATTGCAGCTACATAAGTACCACTTGTATAGCTATCTGTGATAGGAGTTTGCCAAATTTCTGTTCCAGGAAGAAATTCTGGTTCTATTGTTTGGAATCGTTCTAGGGTACCATTTGTGTGGACTTTAAAAATTTTCATTTGCGCACCAAAATGTTCTCTACCAAAGTGCTGTGTTAAGTAAAATGTATCACCAGTTATTAAATCCCCAATTTTCCAATCAGGTTGATATGTACTTTCCACGGAACTTTCCAGATCCACAATGGTTTTAAATCCCCAATCATCATTAAATGGATCTGAGTAAGCTGCAGTAACTTGTGAGGTAGGCTTAATCATTTCTATTGCAGTAAACCCGCTAAATGTTAACGCCCCAATTAATACTAATTTTCCTAATTTCATTATTGTTTCCCCCTATTAATTTTCAGAAATATTAAAAATCAGAAGTCATACACACATAATAATATAATTTATTGTATTATATTTCAAATATTTTCTAAAAAAACCATAAACATAAAAAAGACACCCTAAGGTGCCTTCCTCCGACTTGAACCATCTGAATTTTAATAATATGTATTGGACTCCTATCCGAATATTATCTTATTATTTCTCATGAAAAGACACTCTCAGATTTCATCTGATGACCATATTTTGTGTGATTTTGTAAAAAAATGTAGAAATTTAAGTTGAAATATTACATTATTGTTAGGACTTATTTTTTATATATTAGGGGTTCTACCACATCGCTATCAAGCTAAGCCCGTGTAACGTCAATGATAAGCAAGATTGTTTCTTTTTTTCGAAAGTCTATAAGTAGATGCTTTAAAGATTTGCATACGAAATAAACCCTAACGGTTTTCCTTTTTTGAATTAAGCTGCTTGGTTATCAGACATGGTACAATTATAAATAACACCTAATATATCAAAGACTGTTTTCTTCTCATACCTATGGGATTTTCGCCCGTTTTGCTGTAGGAGATTGAACAGGCGAATGAGAATCTTTGATAATTCTTGGGTGTCTTTCTGTATGGCTTGATAAATAAGAAAAAATAATCTCTAATCATATATATGGCCTTATATTCACTCAGCTCTCGTTTCTTTTTCATAAGAAGTAATTGACGCATTTGAAACATAGTAGAAGAACAGAGGAGAATGGCGATCAGTTGCCCATACAAATGGCATTCTAATCTTTCTCGTTTTATCTTTTTACAATGGTGAATATGAAAGAATGATTTCCATGTTTTAAATAAAATCTCGATTTGCCAACGTAAAGAGTACCAATCATGTACTTGTCCCATCGGGACAGTATCTGTAGAGGTGTTTGTCATATATACATTGATACCACTGAGACGTTTACTACGAGGGGAATACTTCATTCCTTTCTTTTTCTCTCTTACAGCTTGATCTTGCAATCGTTTTTGTTGTTGTTCATCTGTAAGTCGATGAACAATCACACGAGTTGGTACTTTATCAGTCATTCCTACATAAGCATCGGATATTTCATAGGTTTGTCCTGGTTGGAGAGAGTTCATTAATACCTCCATATCTATCTGTATATACTCTGTACCTTTCTTTATTCTTCCATCCTGAAAATAATCAGGTGTGAGATTTTTTTGATAAATACGTGTATTGGATTTAATACGAGAGATATAGTAAGCCTTTTTATCTTGTATATGTTGAAGATCTTTTAAATGAAAATACCCTAAATCACGGATACATAAATCATTTGGTGCCACAGTTGGAACACACAGAGAACCATAGGTTCGATCATGTTGTTTCCCTGGACCTGTATGGATATGTAGGAATTGTCCGCTTAATAGGTCATATTCAAGTTGAATTTTCATCCCAGCAGTATGGCTACATCCTCCAGCCCCAGGATAAATGGTTGAAAATATATCTGGAAGCTGAAATGCAGTGGAATCTAAAATGCGAATACGCTTGAAAACAGAGGTGTATGGAGAAGAAAGTGGCATAGATGAAGTTAATTTTTTATTTAGAAGGTTAGTCAATATATGTTGTAAAAACTGAACGGCTGATGTATTAAACCGTTGATTCAGTCCTTCCGGACTGATGAGTACTTCTGTGGATGCTTCTAAACAGCTAGATAACTGAGCTAAAGAGGTTGTAGCGATATTTTGACTCATCCATATACATAAAGCGACTAAATCTTTTGCTTGGTATTTACTAGTTCGTTGTACAAAACCAACATCTCTAGCAAGATCCCGTAAGGTATTTGGAGATAAAAAACTTTGAATCTCTTGAGCAAATAGTTTTAATTCGTCAGACACAGAAACAGACATAAAAAACGCCATCCTTTCCTATGATTCTATAGAAAGGATAGCGTATTTTTTCATTTTATGGGGTATTTTGTTTTTTAGCTTAATAGCGATGTGCGGGAACCCATTTCTATCAATCCAAGTAATCCACTTTTCTAGATTTAATTACTTTAAGTTCCTGGAGGCTAACCAAATCCCCTGCCAGTACTTATACTCAAAAACAGGGGGTATTTTATGGTATAATATGGATGATTCAGAATATTGATTTATATTAAGGGTGAAGGGGGAGTAGATTAGGATGAAAAAGCAAAGATTTTTAAAAAAACTATTAAGAAAAACCTTTTATATTGAACTAGATGATTCTCTTCATTATCCATCTTCTAAAACAATTTGTTCAGCTGTTGAAACCTATGCTATACAGTCTAAGGAGAAATTAAGTTTTGAAAGTAAAACAAAACCGATTACTTTTTATTTAGAAGATACATTGTATAGTGCAGATGTACGAATGGCTCGTGGAGGATATTATATATTTTGTTGAGAAGTATAGAGGGCTTGAGTTAATATGATTCTCTGTATTGGTTAAGCAAAATAAACAGACTAATTAGTACTAGTATCTAGGATTTATTTAGGGCTAGTACCACCAGTAACTTAATATTTTGAAGTATCCCCAAAACGATAAGAATGAACTTCTTTCTATAAATGACACAAATTTTTCGTTTTGGGGGCATTATAAAATTTAAACTTGATAGCGATGGGGTTCTACCACATACCCATCAAGCTAAGAAAAGCAAATACCCCCAAACGAGAAAATTGACATTGATCAAACAAAAGCGTTAGATGATTTTCGAATAAAGTTTAGGTAACAATAGGAGTATGTGGGGTAGCGTCACATGCCCATCAACTTAAAAATATTAACTACCCTCAAGAGTAAAAAATGCCATCCTTTCCTATGATTCTACAGAAAGAATAGCGTATTTTTTTATTTTAGGGGGCATTTCTTTTTATTAGCTTTAAGCGATGTGGTGCTTTCCCTATGTATGTAAACTGTAACTTCATCCACCTTTATTAATATTATTATATATAAATTCATTAATTAATATATCGATGTCTTGACTTAAATACAAAACTTGCTTATGGGTAAACCCATACTTCTCTACAAGTTTAATTAGTTCTTGTTTCTTTGATTCAATTAGTTTTTGTAAATCTCTCATCTCCATCTCTTTAAAAGGTTTTGGTGCAAAGATAAAATGAAAACCAATAAAATGCATATGTTCCTAACAGAATTGTATTTTATACTACAAGTTCAAACAATTGATGGATGAATTTCTTTCTGATTTTGGACAGACTGGTCCCGTAAATCAATCTGTTCTTTTTTAATCATATGCATAGCTTCTACTCCAGAAAGAATGGATGTAGCTGTGTCAAAGCATTTAAACCCTAGCATAGAACGGATTCGTTTCTTGATAAAGCGATGATCTTGTTCTACTATATTATTCAAGTACTTTTGTTGTCTAAGTCGCATACCGTTAGGTATGCTTTTTTCTTTTTTCAACTGTTCAATTGCTATAGGATAAGCTGGATTCTTGTCGACTGTTATAACACGAGGCTTTGAAACATGAAAAGACCGCAAAGCTTTCTTGAAAAAGCGCTTTGCAGCCTTCTGATCTCTTGTTTTGCTTAGGCAAAAATCGATTGTGCTTCCTGTCGAATCAACAGCACGATACAGGTACATCCATTGCCCTTTTACTTTGATATATGTTTCATCGACTCTCCAAGAGTCATTTGTTTGTTTGAGGTAACGTCGGATCCGTTTATCCAATTCAGGACCATACTGATGAACCCAACGCATAATCGTTGTATGAGAAATGGATAAACTCCGTTCCTCCATCATTTCCACTAAATCACGAAAACTGAGATTGTACCGTAGGTACCATCTTACTGTTAATAAGATAATATCAGGCTGATAGTGCTTCCATTTGAACAAATTTCTCTTTTCCATACTAATCACACACCTTTTTAGAGTAATAGTATCAGTATGTCCAAGGTTTATAGATTTTTTGCACCAGAACCCATTATACTCATAGGCAACACCCATAATATCAAAGATAGTTTTCTTCTCATATCTGTGAGATTTTTGTCCATTCTTCTGTAGAAGATGGAACAGGCGAATTAAAATCTTTGTTATTCTTCGGGTGTTTTGCTGTATAGCTTGATAAAGAATGTATAGATGGTCTTGAATCATTCCAATGGCCTTATATTCGCTTAATTCTCTTTTCTTCTTTTTTAAAATTAATTGTCGCATCTTAAACATTGTAGAAGAACATAGAAAAATAGTGATGAGTTTTCCGTAAATGTGGCATTCTAATCGCTCTCGTTTGATATTGTGCCACTCATGAATTTGAAATAAGGATTTCCAAGTTTTAAAGATAATTTCAATCTGCCAGCGGAGGGAATAAAAATCATGTATTTGTTCCATCGGAACCCATTCCAAAGGGGTATTGGTAACATAAATGTTCATGCCAGCTAATCGTTTACTTTTTTCTGAGTACATAATACCCTTTTTACTTTCCGTATACACTTGTTTTTTCTTACGTTCTCGAAGTTGTTTTTCAGTTAATCGATATATAATAACTCGTGTAAATAGTTTTTTATCCTTTCCAATATAAGCATCTGTTATTTCATAGACCTGTCCTGGTTTTAAAGTATTCATAATGTGTTCTAAATCAACTGTGATATACTGAGACTGTTTTTTTACTGTTCCATTTCGAAAGTATTCAGGAAACTCATTTTTGATATACACCATATTATTTAGTTTAAGCCGCGATATATAATACACGCCACGTTGGTCCATTTGATCTAAATCCTCCAGTGAATAATAGCCTAAATCCCGAATACATAGATCGCCAGGTCGTAATGTCGCTAAACATTCTGTTCCAAAGGTCTTATCATTATTTTTTCCTGGTTCAACTTGAAAATTTAAAAACTGTCCGCTATGTAAATCATATTCTAGTTGAATCTTTATACCTGCTGTTTGTGCACAACCACCTGATCCAGGATACACACTAGCTAAATGTTTTGGTACTTGAAAAATCGTTGCATCTAAAATACGAATCCGTTGAAAATAGGTGATTGAAGAGCTTGGAATCAATGATGTTTCACAAATTTTATTTTTTAATAGTGTAGAGAAAATATGTTTTAAAAAGCAAACCGCCTTCTTATTGAAACGTTTATTGAGTCCTTCTGGACTCATAAGAGTTCCTGTAACAGCATGAAGTTGACTACACAGTCGAACTAAAGAATCACTCGCGACACGTTGACTAATCCAGACACAGATAATAGCTAAATCATTTCCTGAAAATTTACGCTTTCGTTGTACAAAAGTTAGTTCTTTAGCCAGATTCTCTAAAAATGAGGGAGTAAGATGTTGATATAACTCTTCAGCAAATAATTGTAGTTCACTTTGAATCGAAAGATTCATAAAAAAACGCCACCCTTTCTGTATATTTCTACAAAAAGAATAGCGTTTTTAAGGTCGAATTAATATGAGATTATATTGGTTTAATAAAATCTTTTATAGAGTTTAATCTTTGGGAACCGTATTATAATTTATAAGGATTATTTTTCGTTAAATTTTTCAATTCGTTTTCAAGGGAAAGCTTAAGGCTTTTCTTTTTCTTTTCAATGGATGTGATCTTATGAAAAGTTAACAAAGATAACATAGAGAATAATTTATAATATATCTCTGTAGATCCGTTCTTATTGTTTAAAATAATTTGCTCCATAGTATAGAATCTCCTTTTTTAACACAGTCCTATTTCTAATTTCAATACTTGGTTATTATTTTACCAATTTTTATTGAAATCTTCTACTTTACTAATTATTATTTCTTGATAATCTATATTCTAATTCTATATTTACCTTTAAAAGTGCAATTTTTTCATTTGGGGGATACTTCAAAATATTAAGTTGATGGGCATGTGAATGATACCCTTTGACACGAAATTCTACAAATCTATCATAAATGGAATATTAATTTTAGAAAGTAATATATTCTCGATTTCCAAATCTTATTTTTCTGCACTAAAATACCCTTATTAATGAAGATTTTATATTATTAAATATAAAAATTTTAGAAACGAGGTGTTAAAATTCATAAATTTTTCCCAAAAGTTAATATTAATTATGATATGAGGGCTAAATTATAATTTTCTATGCTATCAATCGTATAATTAATATTCCTTCCACTTCATAAAAAAAGATGATCCATTATTATAGATCATCTTTTGTGTTCTTTATATGCAATCAGCTTTGTATATTTTTATTCTCAATTTTCCTAAAATATATATACGAAGAAAACACAGATATTAAAGCAGCAATTGCCACAAGCCCGATCATAATTAAAATCACAAATTTTGGGATCAAAATTGAGAATAGTATTATTATTAAACCTGTAATAAAAAAGATTTTTGCAGAGAATCGATTAGTTAATCTCCATACTTCCTTATTCTTTAAAGTCCAAGGTGTTCTTATTCCGTATATATAATTTTGTTCTACTCGCTGCATAAAGTTAGATAAAATCATAATGAATATACCAGTTGCTATACCCACTATTAATTCAAAAGTAACAGTATATCCAAACTCTGTACTTATAATTACTAAATGAATAATACATAACAACATTAACATTGCATTAGAAATGATTCTTAAATCAAGTTTATTTTCTGGATTTTCCCCAGTCAATAATGTATTTTTCACTAATATATTAAATATCACATTTGAAATAAGCATTATTGTGGGCATAATGCTTAGGATCCATATTTTCTCATCCCCTAATTTAAAATAAGAAATGAAACTTACCAATAAATTAATCATAATAATAAGATATGAACATGTTTTTTTCCTCATTATCTATTTTCCTCCCCGCTTTTAATGTTTATAAGCCAATTCAAAATATCTTGGACGACTGTTGTATTTAATGAATAAAAAATATACTTCCCTTCTTTTCGATTTTTAACTACACTTGATTGCTTCAAAATATTTAGATGTTGAGAAATACTTGGCTTTGACATATTGAAATGTGAAGCAATTTCTCCTGCAGTAAGATCTCTCTCCTTTAACAAATCTAATATCTTTCTTCTTGTTGGATCTGCCAAAGCCTTAAAAAGATCATTCAATGAATATCCTCCTTTCAATAACATTTAAGCATTTACTTAAATGTTATGTGTAAAAATAAAAAAAAGCAAGCAATACTTAAATTTAATATAACAATGCAAAATTTTTACGTTCATATCGCATGCATTCTAAACTATTTGTTAAACATGTTATATCTAGGCCTAGGGTACCACAATTTTAATATCCCCTTTGCTTGTGTAGGAGGGGTATCGCCACATCGCTATTAAGCTAACAAGACAAAATACCCCCTAAAATGAAAATGACGTTATTCTTTCTGTAGAATCATAGGAAAGGATGGCGTTTTTTATGTCTATTTCTGTATCCAATGAATTACAACTATTTGAGGTCACCATATCATTTTAAGAAAATTGTACGCTAAGGAGTTTATAAGGGTCATAGAGACTTAATAAACATGTTTATTCACGTTACAAACCTTGATTTTATAAGGTTTAAGGTTGTGTCCTTAAAGGTATACCTTTTTAAACGGTTTTGTATTTTTGTAGTAATTGCTAAATTTGATTATTATTATAGTAGTAATTTTAATTTTAAAAATATTTAAATCACTTCTATAATAAATACTATAACTATACGAAGGGAAATGGGACGTTGAAAACGAGGGAGCTTCTTACTACAGAACAAAGAGAATACTTTTATGAAATTCCTGAGCATATGGACGAGAGAGAAATCCTGCGATATTACACAATATCTGATGAAGAATTGCAAATTATAAATAAGCAACGCGGTGCTGCCAATCGATTAGGTTTTGCCATACAAATCGCTTACTTACGCTTTCCTGGGAGACCATTATCTGCAAATGAAAAAGTTTCAGATTTTATTGTACATACGATTGCTAAACAATTAAAAATTTTGCCTTCAGCTATACAGAACTATGCACGTGGGCGTGATGCAACTCGACGAGAACATTTGAGTAAAATCAGAAATGAGGAAAAGAAAAATTATTCTACCAGCCATATATGCAGTTGAACATGTAGCATGGGCTGTACGTGAACGAGCACATAGAAAGATTTTCAAACAATTAACAAGAAATCTTACTTCTTCTCAATGTAAGCAACTAGACAAGTTATTAAGTGTAGGAAAAGGATACAAGTCTTCGTATTTATCATGGCTTCGACAACCTTCAGGTGTTGTTTCCGTTAAAAATTTTCACAAGATTATGGATCGAATAGAGTTTATCCAACAATTAAATTTACCTTTAGATAACGGCAGAGAAGTGCATCAGAATCGATTGCTACAGATGGCACGTGAAGGATCACGTTATTCCAATCAGCATTTATCCAGGTTTCATGAGCTCAAACGACATGCAACTCTTATGGCCTTTCTCATTCATATATATGCTTTTTTAACAGATCAAGGAATAGAAATGCTTGAGAAACTAATGGGTAGAATGTTTAATCGTGGAGAAAAGAAACATAAGGAACATTTTCAAAAGGACGGAAAAGCGATAAATGAAAAGGTTCGTTTATACGCGAAAGTTGGAAAGGCTTTAATTGAAGCAAAAGAATTAGAACAAGACCCATTTGAATCTTTACAATCCATCATTTCATGGGAACAATTTGTACAATCAGTGGAACAGGCAGAAGAATTAGCTAGACCAGCAGAGTTTGATTATTTAGAACTGCTGGATAATCACTATGGACACTTTCGAAAGTTTGCACCTAGATTATTAAGAACGTATGTATTTAAAGCCTCTAAAGCAAGCCATACTTTATTTCAAGCCCTAGAGATGTTGAAAGAAATAAACCAAACAGGAAAAAGAAAAATCCCTGAAACAGCTCCGATGAATTTTCTCAAATCGAAATGGTTCAAGCATGTGATGAAAGAAAATGGTATTGATCGTCATTACTATGAGTTCGGTATCTTTTCAGAATTATGTAATCACCTTCGTTCTGGGGACATGTGGGTCGTAGGAAGTAGACAATATAAGGATTTTGAAGAATATCTTTTACCTCAAGAAAAATGGAAAGAATTAAAGGAGAAAAACCACGTTCCACTAACAATTCCAACCAATATAGATCAGTATTTGCAGGAACGATTTGAGTTAATGGAAGAGCAACTCACTAAGGTAAATTATTTAATTCAAAATCAATTATTGCCAGATGTTGAAATCTATGCAGATAAAATACAAATTGCATCTTTAAAGAAAATGATTCCGGATGAGGTCGAAGATCTAACTAGACTTATTTATAGTGTATTACCCCGTATTAAATTAACAGATCTATTGGTAGAAGTAGATAGCTGGACCCATTTTAGCAAACATTTTGTTCATCTTCATACCCAAACTGAGCCAAAGGATAAATCCGTATTATTCGCAGCTATTTTGGCTGATGGAATTAATCTAGGCCTTTCAAAAATGGCAGATGCATGTCCAAATATATCTTATACACAATTAGCTTGGATATCAGATTGGTATATAAGGGATGAAAATTACTCCAAAGCTCTTGGAGCAATCACTGATTTTCAGCATAAATACCCATTCTCTTCTCACTGGGGAGATGGTTCAACTTCATCCTCTGATGGACAATTCTTTAGAGCAGGTGGTCAGTCTAGCCCTTTGGCACAAGTAAACGCAAAGCATGGTAGGGATCCAGGGTTAAGTTTTTATACACATATCTCAGATCAATACGCCCCATTTTATGTACAAGTTATTAGTTCTTCAGAAGAAGCGCCACATATTATTGATGGATTACTATACCATGAAACAGATTTAGAAATTGAAGAACATTATACGGATGCGGCAGGCTTTGTAGATCATGTTTTTGCCATGTGTCATATGTTAGGATTTCGATTTGCTCCTAGAATTAAAACGTTTAGTAAAAATAAAATTTATACTTTTGAAAAGCCCTTAAATCAACCGCACCTAGAATTTATGATTGGTGGAACAATTCATACAAAGAAAATAAGAGAAAATTGGGATGACTTATTACGATTAACTAGCTCTGTTCGTAATGGAACAGTCACAGCTTCTCTGATTCTCAAAAAGCTTGCGGCCTATCCTAGGCAGAATAGCTTGTCTGTAACTTTGCGTGAGATAGGAAGAATTGAAAGAACTTTATATACATTAGAATGGTTGCAGAGTCCGGAGCTTAGAAGACGTGTTCAGGTTGGTTTAAATAAAGGCGAAGCAAAACACGCACTTGCTCGAGCTGTATTTTTCAATCGATTAGGAGAAATTCGTGATCGTTCTTATGAGGACCAATTACATAGAGCAAGCGGATTGCAACTGCTTATTTCAGCGATTGTATTATGGAATACGGTATATATATCACGTGCAGTAGATGCTTTACGTGCAAAAGGCGTGGACATTCCAGAAGAATATTTAAAACATATATCTCCACTTGGATGGGAACATATTACGTTGACAGGTGATTATGTTTGGAACTTGAATGAAAAAACAAATTTTAATAATCTAAGACCATTACGCGAAAAAAATTATATCAAAAAATAGCAAACTAAGTAGCCGGTTCCTTAACGTACAGGGAACCGGTCGATTTGTGTCCAATTTGTGTCTAAACGTACAATTTTCTTTTTTTGATATGGTGACCCCATGTAGCAAGTGATTCTCTCACTCAATTATGTAGTCAGCTTTATGCCAATACAGCTACACTCATAAGTCCAGAAGGACTGAATCAACGCTTTAATCCAGCAGCTGTCGCATTTCTTCGAGAAGTTTTTACTTCTCTTCTCACACAAAAACTCTGTTCAAATCACTCACTTTCTGCACATATAATCTCTACTTTCAATCGTATCCGTATTCTAGATGCAACAGTGTTTCAACTGCCTGATCAATTCGCCACTGACTATCAAGGTTCAGGTGGGAGTAGTAATACGGCAGGCGTGAAAATCCAATTGGAATATGATTTACTTAACGGTCAATTCCTTAACGTGCAGCTTGGACCAGGAAAAAATAATGATAAAACATATGGTACCATCTGTCTTAAAACCGTAGAAGCAGGCGATTTGTGTTTACGTGATCTTGGTTACTTCGATTTAGGAGACTTACAAGCCATTAATGATAAAGAGGCTTACTATATCTCGCGGTTGAAGTTGAATACACGCATTTATATCAAGAACCCTGAACCAGAATACTTCAAAAATGGTACGTTAAAAAAGCAAACAGAATACATCCAGCTTGATATGACACAAATGCTGTCTGGTCTAATCCCTGGTGAAACGATGGAAATCCCCGAGGCATACATTGGCCAAAATCAGAAACTTCCAGCACGTGTCATTATTCATCGTTTAACCGATAATCAAACACAAACACGTCTGAAAAACCAAGCGATACGTGAAAAAAAGAAAGGCATTGTCATGAAGGATAAAAGTAAACGTTTAATGGGCATGAATGTATATATCACGAATACGTCGCTAGAAGAAGTACCAACGAACTACGTGCATTCATTATATTCACTTCGTTGGCAGATTGAAATTTTGTTTAAAACGTGGAAATCATTCTTTGAAATTGATGAATGTCAAAATATAAAAAGAGAACGCCTAGAGTGCCATTTATATGGACAACTCATCGGCATTCTCCTCTGTTCTTCTACGATGTTTCAAATGCGTCAGTTTCTGTTTGAAAAGAAAAAGCAGGAGCTGAGTGAATATAAAGCAATTTATATGATTAAAGATTACTTTCCATTACTGTTTCAAGCGATAGCCGTTGGCACAGAAGAACTTTTAAAAATTCTGCATTGCCTTTATCAACTGCTCAAAAAGAACGGTCGTAAATGCCATCGGTATAAGAAGATGACCGTCTTTGATATTCTAGGGATTGTGTATAAAACGACAGTGAAGCATAGACAAGCTGCCTAGCGAAAAAATCGCGTTTTAATAGGCTTCTTTAGCATGCCTATTTTTTTATCACTTGCTAGTTTTGAAACAAGGATCAATTCGTACCTAGTAATTTATTTAGTTAGCTTGATGGGCATGGCGTGCTACCCCTTAAATCACTTAATCTCTAAAATTATTGCTAGATCGATTGCATAATTCGTGCGAGTTCTTTTTCTAAAGCAGCGGGCTCGTTTGCATAATTGTAAATCCCTAAAAACTTCTCTATAGCCTCTGGATGGGAACTGATTAGCTTGTTGACAGCATCCTGTTGTTCAGATATGCGTTCATTCTTCGAAATTTGGCATCCCATGTGAAACCGAACCATAAACTCATCTTCTATTGCCTTTTGATATTCTTCAGACATTTGATTTGATTGATCGGATTGTCCCTTATATTTTGATAGAATATTGGATAATATACGTGCTCCACATATAGCATCATGGATACCCTGCGCCATGCCAGGATCTTTAAAACAAACTGCATCTCCAACCAACGCCCATCCTTTTCCCATTCCTTTATACCAGTAATTATCATATCCGAGAATGCCTTTGACCGGTTCTACTAGTTCTGCATTTTTCAAGCGCGCCCCAATTGTTGTATTCGGAAAGTTATCTGTAAAGAAATTGCGTAGACAGCTTTCCGGATTTAATTTCAACCGTTCTATCAATTCCTTATTTTCTAATGGGAAAATGCCGACAATTACATATAAATCATCATTCGTTGGAAAGAGAATGGCTGTGTTATCTTTTATCTTGTATACTTCAAATTTAGGGACATTATCGTGGCGAAATCCAGAGAAATACCCGAAATAGATGCCGACTGTTGCCGGAATACTTATTTTGAGTTCACTTTTTACCAGCTTGCGAATAATAGAGGATCGGCCGTCTGCCCCGACTACCAGGCGAGCTAAAAATTCTTGTTTCTCGTTGTCGCCGTCTAAACCTTTCACGCCTATCACTGTTTCGTCATCACGGATGACATCCGTCACACGAAATCCTTCTAAAACAGTTACATTCATTTGGGATTTGGCTTGTTCAAGTAGAATATGATCGAGATAAGTTCTTCTAATACAATAACAACTTTCCTCTCCGTAAACCTCAGGGATGAGACCTTCTATCACGGTATCCTCAAATTGAAATTTAATATCCCGTACCGGCGGTACTTTTGTTTCCAATAACTTGTCCAGGACACCGGTTTCTCGAAGAAGAGCGACAGTATTATTGAAAAAGGTATGGGTTGATAATGTGTCCCTTGGAAAATTCGCTCGGTCCACTAACAACACATGGAAACCTGCCTTAGCAAGATAAATTGCCAGGGTAGAGCCGGCACATCTAGCACCGGTAATGATGACATCATACGTCTTATTCATCGTATCACTCCATTTTCAAGTATAATTATTAACTTGCTTATCCATTAGAAGAGTTCTAAAGTTAATGCCCCTACGAGTTAAAGTAATGGGGAAAATTGATAAGAATGCACTACATACATAAAGTATGGAAGCTAAAACGAAATAAGTACAGAAAATTCTCACCTGCTATACAATTAAAAAGAATTTGTGGTAAAAATCGGAATGATAATTTAAGTATTAAATAAAGGTCCGTTTACTTGTCTCGTGAAGAGTTAATAGATGTATATTCACAAAAATGGTTGTTAAAACATCGACTCCAAACTCCTTGTATAAAGTTTTGGAAATCAAGTCCATTTGCTATGTTAAATGCGCTATAATTTTGGGGTAGTCGTCCTTATCATATGTTGAATGAATTATATCAAAATCGTTTTAAAGAGTGGGAATTAAAAAAAAACGCCTACAGGATTCTGGACAAAAGAGAAGGGACTCCATTTAGCAGATGAGTTCAACATAAGATTCAATGTAGACTATTGATTATGTATCTTGTTTTTTATTAAATATTACGGTACGTGAAATTTTAAATATCTTTACTAAAAAAGCCCCTTGAAAGGAGCACTTATTTTACAAGATACTGTTCTATTTCTTTTATTAATAGTTCTGCACCTTCTGGGCTTAATGTGATCTTACCATTTGCTAATGCCATGTTACGATTTGACACTTCTCCTGTTAATGCACAAACATGACCAGGCTGATACTTCTGTAAAATGATGTCTTCCCCTTCTACAAAAATCTCTAATGGTGATTTTTCTTTAATACCAAGTGTATTTCTAAGTTCCTTTGGAAGTACTACACGTCCTAATTCATCTACTTTTCTAGTCATTCCGGTTGCTTTCATCTATTATCTTTCCCCATTTCATTATTAATTTGTACCCAAGTTATTCTTGACTATTGTAACAGGATTTCGCCATACATGAGTAACATAAAAATCTAAAAGCCAACGATCATAACAAGTACTTCTTTAACCCTTTGCTGAAAGGAAATACGCCCTTCTTCCATTCTACATCCCCCTTTTCTCTACAACTTTTAATATGTTAAAATATAGAGGAAAGAAATCTGCCAATTTCTTTCCTCGACGGTCACTCATGACTTTGCTCTTTGTTTGCTTTTTGCAAATGAAGAGCTTTTATTTTGCATACTTATACTTGCTTTCTAACATCGCATAACGCAATAGCTTTAACTTTGTCCCTTTTTTCAACGCTTTCCACTCAGATACAGCAATCTTCATTCTTCATTCCTCCATTACTTTGTTATTTATTTAGACTTATAAGTTCCATTTGTAAATTTTTTAATTTCTTTATCACTAAACCCTTTATGGATAGCGAAAATTTCTGGAAAATCCGAGAGACACAAATCAATAATTGGTTATTTTTTCCCATCCCCCGAAAAGAAGGTATAATACATAAAATACCAATTTATAAACAATCAACGTAACAAAAAGGTAGAAGTTTTATATTGTGACAAACGTTAACTTAGCATAAATAGGCACTTACAGCAAAATGAATAATTGATTAAAAGAAGGGATACCTTTGTATTTTAAAGAATTTTATACTTTATTAAATATTTGATAAGTAAGGGGCTTACTGCCAGTTAATATAAGTTTTGCTACTAAAAAAGGAAGTAAATTAGAGTCGATAATGAAGAAAGAAACAAACTTTAACTCATCGTTGAAACCGAATGCACAAAGCAGAAATCTAGTTTCAAAAACTACACATTTTCCTAGTACCTACGTGATTTTTATTTTTGGTTTACTGATTTCCAGGATAGGTGATTCCCTTTATACGTTTGCTCTTCCTTGGATTGCCTATAAGTTAACTGGATCAGCAATAATTATGAGTTCACTTTTTGCTATCGGTGTGTTACCTATTGTTTTATTTGGTCCAATCGTAGGAGTAGTAGTGGATCGTTTTGATCGGCGGAAATTAATGTGGGTTGCTGATGCAGGATGTATTATTTTAGTATCCTTAATTCCTCTCCTGTATAACTTGAGCGTACTTCAACTATGGCATCTATATGCTATTTCTTTTATTTTAGCCGTACTATCGATGTTATTTGACGTAGCGACTATTACAGTAATTCCACAAATTGCAGGTCCATCGTTAACACGAGCCAATTCCGCATACCAAATGGTTAATCAAATTGCTAGTTTAGCAGGGCCCACATTAGCCGGTATTATAATTGCTTTAATGGGTGGGATTAATGCCCTCTGGATAAATGCTATCTCTTTTATGGCTACTCTAGTTGCTGTATTACTATTGCCAAAATTAGAAAAGAAGAAACCTACAGATAGAGCAAAAACGCCATTGCAAACTATAAGGAATGATATGAGAGAAGGGCTAAAATGGTTAATGAATGATCGCCTTAACCTTGCTTTATCTCTTCAAGCAATGGTGGGAAACTTTGGCGCTAGCGCTGTATTAGGTGGGCTTATGTATTATTTACTTTCTACATTAAATCTATCTGCTGAAGAAAGTGGGATTAATTATACTTTAATTGGGGTAGGTGGTCTTTTAGGAAGTATCATTGTTATTCCACTAGAACAACGCTTTCGAAGGGGAATCCTTATTCCAACCCTTCTTGCTGTGGGAGCAATTGGATTGACCTATGCAATATGGAGTGAATATTGGCTTGCGCCGGGCATTTCATTTGGTCTTGCTATGATTTGTAATATAGCCTGGAATACTATTGTAGCATCCGTCCGACAGGAAACAGTCCCCACCGATATGCAGGGAAGAGTTTTAGGATTTTCACGTGTGCTTACTCGTTTGGCTATGCCATTAGGAGCACTAGTAGGTGGATTAATTTCCGATTTTAATCCGGTTGCAATATTTATTTTGGCATCAACTACAAAGGTCATTGAAGTTATTATCTCTCTTACTAGTCCTATTCGTAAATTATGAGCAAAAAGCCAATTTCCCTCACATGCAGGAAATTGGCTTTTTGTTTATCGTGATGTAAGCATTTTTACTTGAAAAACTACTGATGAAACTATAATCCGTTTTTACACGTATCTCGGCTGAATCCCAATCTATTCAGTGTTTAATTGGTATATTTTGTCTTATTCTCCTTTTTCGGGGGATGGGCAAAAACACCCTAATTGTATTATCAGTTGTACTTATATAGTAATATTGAACAGCTCCCTGATAATCTGAATATAAATAGTACTTATGAATCTTATAATCGAATCCATTTTTCTCTAATACCTCATAAAGCTTATTTTTAGTTTCATCCATTACGTCAAAAATCGTTAACTGCTCCATTATTAACAGCCCCTCATTGCGTAAATTTACTAAACTAACTCTAAGAACAAGGTTGTTTCATTATGTTCATTGGTATGCACATTAAAACTTTTCCGGTAGCTTCTAATGCACTAAAAAGCATTCTTTTATATCCTTGATCTATAAAATCTACACTGATTTGACCATGATTCATAATAAATTGAAGATCAGCCATCATCTTTTTAACTTTCCGTTCCATGTAATAACCTCCTCAATAAAGTTATATAACTTATAATATTTTTTATAGAGGAGGTTGCTATATGGCTGTTAATAAAGACAAGTACACTCAAATTTTAGTTACTTTTACAAAAGAACAAGTAGAACAAATAGAAAATTACTGGCATGAAAATAAGCTGAAGAATCGAAATGAAGCAATTCGTCAGGTCGTAGACAAAAGGTTAAGTCGTAAATAATGGCTACCCTTTTTATTTTTCTTGAAAAACCTAAAAACGCATTTAAATCCTCTCTCTCCCTTTACATGCGTTTTTATAACAAATATGACTTATTGTATTGATAATCATATCAAAATCTCATACAACTAAATCTGAAGGTTCATTTTTTAGTTAAACTGATTTTTTTCATGCATTCTTTAAACAAATGAAAAAAGAGCCGGATTTTCATCACAGCTCATGTATGAATTGGTTCTGTATGTGTACATGTTGGATAGTAAGAACAACCAAGAAACTTATTTCCTGTTTTATTTGAATTCCAAAAGTCTGCTACTCTGCCTATTGATAAAGAAAATGAGTTGTAAACTCACTTTCTTTCTTTTTTTGTTTGAAATCGATAACTTTTACCCCACTTGGACTAACATTATAAGTTATTGTTACAACATGATTAGGTGGATTGTGAGCGTTAGTATACGTTCTATATTTAGCTACTACAATAAAGGTGAAGGTATATTTTTGAGAACGCTCAATTTTTATAATCTTTGTATCCGTTAAACTATACTGGTGTTCTGGTCCAAGTTTACTTCGGATAATCTCACTTGCGTAAGGAGCTAATAAAGTATTATAAGAATCATAAAAATCTTTATTAGATATATTTTCTGCCTTTCCTTCTATTGGAGATGTAAATAAAACCATCATTATAACTCCGCAAAATGTCATTAACAGTTTCCATTTAAACATATAATTAACTCCAAACTTACTGCATAATATGGATTAGATTGCGTAAATAATAGAGGATTATTCATTTGCAGTATTTTTAACAGCGCCTAAATAAAAAGAAAAAGAGCTGGATTTTCATCACAGCTCATGTATTGATTGGTTCTGTATGTGTACATGGGGTACGGAAACGATTCAAGGTATGAGGGGCCACTCTGGGAAAATATTCAAATTAATAAGATAAATTTAAACAAGAAACCTATCTGCGGATAGGTTTTTATTTTACAATGAAGATGGTTGAATATTGAAACATATATAGATTCTAGGGGGATTAGTTATGCCTAGTATTCAAGATACGATATATCCAAGAATCAAACATAATCTAAGTACGGAAGATTTAAGGAGTGTATACACGCCAACCAGAAGCGAAATAGAATGGACAAGTTTGAAAACAAAAGGAACATTACAGCAACTAGCGTTACTAATTTTGCTAAAAACTGTACAAAATCTTGGCTTTTTTACACGTATTTCAGATATACCTCCAATCATAATTAAACACATTGCACAGTCCGCTCAATTACCTATCCCTATTGAAACTGAATGGGAAGCATACAGTAAAACACGTACTATAAAAAGACATTATCACTTTGTAAGACGGTATCTAAAAATTCAACAATTTGATCATAATGCTCGTCAAATCATGCTTGATACAATGAAACATATAGCTGGAAGCAAAGATGATCCAGCTGATTTAATTAATGCAGCTATTGAAGAGTTAATACATCAAAGATATGAATTACCCGTCTATAACACTTTTAAAGAAGCGGCTAACGAAATAAGACACAAGTCTTATCGTTTCATTTACGAGCAAGTATATGAATCCTTACAAGAGCAACACTTACAACAAATAGACTGTTTATTTGAAACAGGACCTGACACTTTTTATAGCCCGTGGAATCGTCTCAAAGAAGACGCCAAACGTGCCTCTTTATTTCATTTAAAAGAGTTAATTCTGCATTACGATTGGTTAATACATCAAAAAATACCTGTTTACCTTCTTGAAAGCTTTTCTTCAACCAAAATAAAACAAATGGCTGCTGAAGCTAAAACCCTAGATTCTTATCGTATGTCAGAAATAGAAAAGAAGAAAAGATATACGTTAGCCATCTCATTGGTTTCTGTACAAACATCAAGAATACTAGATAATATTGGTGAAATGCTAATAAAACGTATGATGAGTATCCATAAAAAAGGACGTGAATTTTTACAGGATTATAAAAAACAGACACAAAAACGAACGGATTCTTTAGTAGCCACTTTACAGCATGTACTTATGGCCTATCAAACGGAAGGAATACCTGAAGAACGTTTACAAGCTATCCAACAAGTACTTGGAGATACAGAAGATCAAGTATTACAGGATTGCGAAGATCATCTAGCACTTAGTGGGGATAATTACTATTTATTTTTACAAAAATTCTTTAAAAGTCATCGCTCTACACTATTTAAAATTTTAGAGGTATTTCCTTTACGATCAACAAATCAGGATTCATCTATAGTAGAAGCCATTCAGTTTCTATTATCTCATCAACATACTAGAAAAGAATGGATATCGGTTGCTCATATAAAAAAGATTGGACTGTGGAAAAGAGAAGTGACACCTCTTCTGAACTTGTCTTGGATACCTGATGGTTGGTGGAGATGGTTAAGCCCTAAAAAGAAAAGAGAAGTTGTTCCGGAGGAACTGAATCGTCGGCATTTTGAAGTATGTGTATTTTCACAAATTATGTGGGGTTTGAAATCTGGAGACTTATATATTGAAGGAAGTGAAAAATATGCAGATTATCGAAAACAACTGATGTCATGGGAAGAATATGAAGAGAACCTTGAAGAATTTTGTAATCAATTAAACTTACCTAGTTTAGGTTCAGATTTCACAAAAAAGATACATGATGACCTTCAACAAGTTTGCCATAATACCAACAAATCTTTCCCGCATAATCAACAAATTCGAATTGAAAAAGGGGAAGTAGTAATTGGAAAACTAAAAAAGAAGAAGGTTCCTCCTGAATTAAAAGAGCTTGAAAATTATATTATGTATAATTTAGAACCGATTAACGTTCTAGATATGTTAGCAGACACAGAGTATTGGCTCAATTGGTCACGTTTCTTTGGACCTATTTCCGGGTATGAGGGCAAATTAGAAAATCATGTCGAACGTTATGTAACGAATACATTCTGTTACGGATGTAACTTAGGTCCTACTCAAACAGCTCGTTCAATACAAGAAATAGATCGAAAACAAATTGCTTGGATTAATCAAAGACATGTAACAGTTGAAGATTTAGACAAAGCAATTCGATATATTATTAATGCTTATAATCGTTTTGAACTTCCAAAATATTGGGGAGATGGAAAAAGTGCATCTGCAGATGGAACGATATGGAGGTTATGGAGGCATTGGATATTATCATGTTTCCGACACATATATTGCTTTATTTAGTAATTTTATTCCTTGTGGCGTTTGGGAAGGAATACATATATTAGATATTTTGATGAATGAAAAGGTAGATATTCAACCGGAAATTCTGCACTCGGATACGCAAGGACAAAGCACCACAGTCTTTGGTTTAGCTACTTTATTAGGTATTCAGTTAATGCCTCGCATTCGCAATTGGAAACACTTAAAGTTATTTCGCCCCAATACACAAGACAATTATGAACATATTGATGAACTATTTTCAGGAGAAATCAATTGGAGTATAATTGAAAATCACTACCCAGATATGCTTAGAATCGCGATGTCAATCAAAGCTGGTAAAATTACTCCATCTACTATATTGAATACACTAGGCACATACAGTAAGAAAAATAAATTATACCAGGCATTTTGTGAATTAGGCAGAGCTATTAGAACGATGTTTTTGTTACAATTCATGTCTAATGAAGAATTACGACGTACTATTCAATCTGCTACAAACAAATCAGAAGCATTTAATGGATTTACAAAGTGGCTCTTTTTTGGTGGGGAAGGCATTATTTCTGAGAATGATCGTGAGAAACAGAAGAAAATTATTAAGTATAATCACCTAGTTGCTAACTGTCTTATTTTTTATAACGTATTTTCCATGTCTAAATTACTTCACGGGTACGAGAAACAAAAAGAAGGATTTAATAAAGAGTTGATTTGTTATTTAAGCCCCTACATGACAGCACATGTAAATCGATTTGGAAAATATCATATTGATTCAAATCGCGAACCTGGAAAACTACCATCCGATCTTTCGCTGTTTTCAAAAGATATGGTATTTACTTAAAAATTGTATACTAAAAACCGTAGGAATCAATTATTGCTACGGTTTCAATATTAAAAATTATTAAATTTTCTTAATTGGGACAGATATCAAGTTAAACCTGGACTAGAGTATGTACATTAACTTGAGCACCAAATAAAGATGCACCTTCTAGAAAGAGAATATCCTCAACAACCCCATCTAGTATTAATTAATATTTTCTAGTGCCGAAATATCACAATATTTTAGAGTAAATGACTTTAGAAAAGAAAGTACTTCTTCCGTTAAAATAAGATCTCCTCTAGGTGTTAAACAAAATTGATGCCCTGACCACTCGCTATAATTTCCATTTTCATAATTTACTGTACCTAAAGGAATGAGCCTCCAAAAATCCGGTAATTCTTTATTGGGATATAATTCCTGGAATTCCTCAGAAAGACTAATTAAGCATTCTTCCAATCTAAAGTCTTTCAATTCGCTAGATAATAATGCGTTTTTCAATTTCTCGGAAACAATAAAACAAGGTGTAGATTCTAACAAATCATCGCCAAGCCATCCATAGAATTCATAATGTAAAAATTGAACTTTTCCTGAAATTCCTTCTGCACCAATGCTCTTTTCATTACCATAAACCGTGTGTTCCCCATGTCCACCAGCTACTTCAGGTGATAATAGATATAAATTCATAGTTTTAATCTTCCTTTTATATTATTTATTTACTGGAGGTGTAAATTTATCTCCATATCTTTTATCTAATTCTATCATATAATCAATCACTTCTTTTTTTGCTGGATTAGGATGTGATTTGTAAAATTCATTCCAATCTTTTCTTATGCTTGATAAATGTATTTCATTATTTATTTCTTTTGGTATACCCCTTAAGTTTTGGATATCATGAATTTCTGCTTCAGTAAATAGATTTGGATATTTCTTTAGTACTTGTTGTTCAACTGCATGATGTACAACCACATTACCTTTTAGTTCTGGATATTGATCAAAAAATGTTTTTCTATAATTTTTAGAGGCTTTTTCAAGATTTTTAGCTTTATTTTCAATATCAGCTACTGTTCCTACTACCTTACCAATGGTCTTTACGGTTCCACCTGTAGCAAGAGTTACGATACCCATGACATAATCGGATGATTCATATGGACGATCTGTACCTAGCTCTTTTCCTTGCCACATTTGAATAACTTCTTTTGGTACGTTAAGTATAGGGACAAAGTCTAAGGATGTTGTCATGAATTGATTAGCAGCATTTTGACCAGCTATAAACTCATCGTATTTTTCCGGTGGAACACCAAGGTCATATAAAGCGTTACTTAAATCAATATTCCCAATATTTCTAGCTGCTGCAGGTATATCAATCTTATGACTTGCTATTCTATTAGCGGAGTCCATAAATGTATTTGCAAGATCTAATCCCATGTTGAAATCTGTGAAAAATCCTGGAACTTTCGCATCCAATGCTTGTAAATCTTTCGCAATGATTGGAGCGTTTTTTCTTGTTACTTGTACAAGTTCCTCCATCCCAGGTTTCGCTTCATCTATAGAATGCTTTAGGCGAATCGAACTATTTACGACTGGCCCTAAATCCTTAATTGCACCAGAAAGTCCTTCAGCTAGCTTACGATGATTCTCTTCGATTTCAACTGTTGCTTTAGCAAGAACATCTAAAAAGTCTGCAGTTTTCCCAGCAACCACATCTAATGCTTGATAATATCCAACATAGGTTTGATAAAGGGATGTATAGTATTGCAAGATAGATACATATACATCAGCACTAAATCCCATCCACTCTTTTCCGTACGCTAAAGCATCTTCTCTCGTATTTCCAAGCAGTTTAAATAGCTCTTTTCTTTGAGTGACTGTTAAATTTTTAATGTCACCTTTCATTGCATTCACTAATTCTTGCAACTTATCATGTGCTTCCTTTATTACTTGCATTTTATGCTGCACATCTTTTTTCTCAGCATCTAAATCGTTAGAAATTTTTCCCCAGAGTTCAACATCATCCAATGCACTTTGCTCTGCCTTTTCCATCGCTTTGAATGCATCATTCATTAATGTTTGATCATTTTTCAAATAATCAAATACACCTTGAAATATTTTTAATTTTCCATCTAGTAATGTCAAAGGATTTTTTGCTTCCTGATCAAAAATAATAGCATCATGGATACGTACATATCCTTTTACTCCTTGATAATTGACCTCATACCATGAACCGACTTTTCCCGTTACTTCTATCACTTCACCATTATTCACACGTTTTGCACGCAATACTTTCCCTAAATCTGGCTCAGGATATACTTTTTTAACAAGGGATTCTAATGTAATCCAGCCTTTAACCATTTCCCCGTCTTGATTAAAGGAGAATTTCTTATCTTTATACGTAAAGTCACCTGTTTGTAACGCACCATTTGGATGCAGTAAATACCAATCGTATTCTAATTTCATCCATCCGCTTTTTGCTTCATGCGTGTCATCAAAATAATAGGGTTTTCCCTCAAAAGTATGTAATCCACTTGTTAACCAACCAAATTCATTAAAATAATACATTTTGCCATCAATATATTGTACACCTGTTTCCATCACACCTGATGGACTAAAATAAAAAGTTTTGGTTCCTTGTTGAGACCATCCCGTTTTTATAAATCCATCTGTCCCAAAATAATATTTTTTGCCATCAATTGTTTGAAAATCTGTTACACGTTGGCCATCCTTTCGATAATAGGTCCATTTTCCATCTTCTTGTATCCAACCTTGTTTATGATCTAATAAAATATCCGCTTTAATTTTATCAATAAAATCATATCCATTCGCTAATGCATTGACATCACTATCTAATTGTTTTTCAAATTTCTTAATAATATTAGGAGGGAAATATTTTTCTGGATCTTTATGATACTCAGTCATCGTAAAATGGGAAAGGTTTGCTGCTTCTTTTACCACATCCCAAGAACGAACAGGTGATTCTCCTATCACGACTGATTCAAAAATCCGAACGTATCCAATTTCTCCTTGATAATTGACTTGATACCAAGGGCCTTGTTTTCCAATTACTTCAAGAATATCCCCATCTTTTACTGGCTTTGATTCAAGTAAAAATTTTGTTTCCGGTTTTGGATATACTCTCTTAATCTTAGAGCGTAAAGTAACCCAGCCTTTCTCCATTTCTCCATATTTATTGATTTCAAATTGCTTACCTTGATAAGTAAACGGACCTGTTACATATTTTCCATCTTTTATATAACTCCATGCTGTGGCAGAAAAACTCCAGCCATTTTGTAATTTTCCAGGAGCATCATAATGAATCCATTCAATCCAACCATATGGATTATCCCCTTTCTTTGTCCCACTTAGAAAACTACCATCCCCTCGAAATTCATATTCTACCCCATCTAAGGTAATATTTTTTGTTCGTTTACTGCCATCTTTTTCGTAATAGTACCACTTCTCATTTTCTTTAACCCAACCTACCTTATTTAAAACTTCAGCTGCTTCTGTAAATGTTGGTGCATACGTAGAAAATAATAAAAATAATGATACTATAAGTCCTATAGCTTTCTTCATGCTCGCATCTCCTTATCCATTCGTTTAAAAACCTTTTAATTATATATTAGATTTCATTACTATAAATATAATGAAGATGGATATGCATAATTGCATATCCATCTTCTCAATAGAGCGTACCCTATTGAGAAGAAATCCTTTCCTTGATATTATTAGTCTCAGAGACTCTCAATAACACTTATCAAAAATACGTTTGAAATGAGGAGAAACATGGTCTATGGATACGCTCGTGTAAGTGCACAAGATCAAAATCTAGATACACAGATTGAACAGCTCATGAAATATGGAGTAGATGAAATTATTAAAGAGAAAATAAGTGGAGTAACAAAACAAAAGCCAGAGTTAGACACTATACTGTCAAAACTAATTACTGGGGATACTTTGGTCGTAACTAGAATGGATCGTTTAGGTCGAAATACCATTCAGCTATTACAGTTAGTAGAACAACTTCAAGAAAAGGATGTTCACTTCGCGATTTTAAATTTAGGAATAGATACGAGAACGCCAACAGGAAAATTCTTTTTAACTGTCATGGCTGCCTTTAGTGAACTTGATCGAGAAATGATTAAAGAAAAGCAACGTGCGGGAATAAAGCTAGCGAAACAAAAAGGAGTATATAGAGGAAGATTGAAGAAATACACGGATAAACACCCAGGTATGAATCATGCGATTGAATTACGGGAGCACACCACTAAAACAGTGAAAGAAATATGCCAAATTACAGGTGTGAGTCAGGCCGCCCTGTATCGTAGATTAAAAGAACTTGAATAAAGTTCTTTTTTAATTTGTAATTAAATCCCAGAGTGGCCCCTCATACCCAGAATCGTTTCCGTACCCCAATTACTCCTCACCAAGAAGAAACGAGAGTTGAGTGAATATAAAGCGATTTATATCATCAAAGATT
Source organism: Bacillus sp. FSL E2-0195 (assembly GCF_038003645.1). Classification (NCBI taxonomy): domain Bacteria; kingdom Bacillati; phylum Bacillota; class Bacilli; order Caryophanales; family Bacillaceae; genus Bacillus; species Bacillus sp. FSL E2-0195. Next base: position 645,706 of record NZ_JBBOPN010000002.1, read on the forward strand.
ATTTTCCACTTCTTTATCAAGCTTTACAAAAAGACACTCAAGAGATATCAAAGATATTACTTCGTTTATTCAATCTTCTACAGAAAAATGGGCGAAAATCCCATAGGTATGAGAAGAAAACAGTCTTTGATATCTTAGGCGTCGTATACAACTTTTCTATGTCCCACAATCAAGTAGCGTAATCTAAAAAAATTATAACCCGATAGGGTTTATTTAGTATGCAAATATTTAAAGAACTTACACTGGACCTTTAGAAAAAAGAAATAATCTCACGTGAGAATAAACTTATATAATCTTAGCTTGATGGGCATGTGGTGCTACCCCGAATACTATCCCTCCACAAATTGAGGAGCTGGAACAAGACTTAAAAGCGTTAGATGATTTTCGAATAAAGTGTAGGTAACATTAGGAGTATGTGGGGTAGCGTCACATGCCCATCAACTTAAAAATATTAACTACCCTCAAGAGTAAAAAATGCCATCCTTTCCTATGATTCTACAGAAAGAATAGCGTATTTTTTATTTTAGGGGGCATTTCTTTTTATTAGCTTTAAGCGATGTGGTGCTTTCCCTATGTAAACTGTAACTTCATTCACCTTTATTAATATTATTATATATACATTCATTAATTAATATATCGATGTCTTGACTTAAATACAAAACTTGCTTATGGGTAAACCCATACTTCTCTACAAGTTTAATTAGTTCTTGTTTCTTTGATTCAATTAGTTTTTGTAAATCTCTCATCTCCATCTCTTTAAAAACTCCTTTAATACTATTTAGCAGTTAAATTATAGTATAAATATAAAAATAAGGGAACTGGTAATTTTGGTAATTGAGATTTAAGGTAGAATTATATATATAAGAATCTATATATGCAAAATTGTATTTAAAATCTTCTATATTGATGTTATACTAAGATTAATCGAGAAGCATCTAATTAATTATGATTAATCACTACATTTTCTTAAATAGCATGTCAACGTATAAAAAGACACTTTAAGTAGTGTCTTTTTATACGTTTTGGCCCCTAATACTAGGGTAGAACTAACACATAGTTATAAACTGTATAGAATCCCCTATTGTATGTTGTTTGCTTTTTTTATTATTATTCTGGTACGTGAAATTATAATGATTTTGTTTGTTTTTTTGTCACTTTTAAAAATTAATATAGCATTCTATATAGATTATATGGTAATATATAAGTAGAAAATTTGTTACCATTGTTTATACTCTATTGTACGTAGCGTGAAGGACAAACCTTACGCCCAGTTAACTCGGGCGAGGTTTGTCCTTTTTTTTATTTTAAGGAGGAATTTACTATGAAAAAAATGTATAAAATCGGAGCAGTTGTAACCACCCTATTCGTTGTTTGTATCACGATCTTCACTTTAACAAAAAATGAATCCGTCAAAACAGAAACTGTAACACCAGAAAAAGCAATTGTATCTGCTGTAGATGCAGAAAGAGCACCAAAAAATATAAAAGATATTTCAAAAGAAGAATTAAAGCAAAAAATAGAGTCTCAAGACGAGTTCATTGCCTATTACTATCAACCAGCGTGTCAATATTGTAAAAAAGCTGCCCCAGATATCAATAGCATGTCGCAGAAACATGATAGAACCATTTACCGTATTGATATCTCTACACCAGAAAATCAAAGTGCATTCCAAGATTTTAATATTCCTGGTACTCCTGTAGTTGTGGCTTATAACAAAGGACAAGAGGCTGAACGCCTTGAAGGAGCAGTGTCAGCTGCGACATATGATGGATTCTTTGCGAGACGTAATTCGAGCGCTAGTTAATATAGTGCTCGTTTTTCTTTGTAAGAAAGGAGAATTTACATGCAACAAAACGCCCGTATTTATTCTTTAGACATAATAAGGGGTATGGCCATACTATGTATCCTATTTGCTAATCTACCTACTATGACAGGACTAGATTCCTTTAATCAAGCAGGTTACTCCGGTATAGATAAAGTAGTTCGTTTTCTAGTAGATTTACTGATATCATCAAAGTTTTATACCATTTTTGCATTCTTATTCGGCGTGGGATTTTATATCTTTATGAGAAATACAGAAAAAAAGGGGTATCCCATATATATACTATTTAGTCGTAGGTTATGTATTCTATTACTATTTGGTGTAATTCACTTTATCTTTCTGTGGTATGGAGATATTTTACATGCATATGCTATAGCAGGTTTTGTTCTATTGTTCTTTTATAAGCGGTCTACTAAGCTTATTTTTATAACAGGTTTTAGTTTTTTACTAGCTAGTTATACTCTACATGTTATTTTATTTTTACATGCAAGCCCTTCTATTCCTGAAGAGATACCAAAATACTATCAATATATGTTTACAGGCAACACTACTAATCACACAGTGAATCTATTTTTAAATTATTTACATCAAATAAAAGCTCGTTTGTTCTTTCTTATGACACAGGAATTTCAGCAACTTCTAATAGGGATCCCGGAATATATTGGGTTATTTTTAATAGGTTTATGGGCTGGAAAAAAGAATATTTTTAGACGCGTATCGGAACTCAGAGGGAAAATTCAAATTTTACAGTGGAGTTCGCTATTCCTATCATGTCTGCTCTCCCTCCCTATCATCTATTATTTTATAGAAACAGATGTCTATTACTCTAGCCATATCCAGCTATGGATTCTTTTTGGAGGAAAAACGCTAGCTATATTCTATATTTGTTCTCTACTTTTAATTTGTGAGAAAAAAAGATATATAAAGTGGCTATCCCCCCTTATGAACGTAGGTAAATATGCTTTAACAAATTACATAGCCCAAAGCATACTAACACTTATCATTCTTTCAGGATGTTTTCAGGATATCTCACACTTATTTTACTGGCAGCTATGTATCTTTGGACTTCTTATTTGTATCGTACAATGTATATTCAGTACACTATGGAGTAAGTATTTCCGATATGGACCTATCGAATGGCTATGGAGAAAATGGATTTATAAATGGGGTACCGCCACATTGCTATCAAGCTAAAAAAATAGGTCACCCCCAAAACGAAAAAATATGTTAAATGCCCATAGATAACTATCTTATATTAATTACATAACCTAGTGTGTGATATAATAATATAAAGATATTATGTTTAAAGGGGGGATTCAAATTGGTTAAAAACTTACCTTTACTAATAGTGATTTTAATACTAGGTGTAAGTTCTTCTACATTAAGTACGAACGGATACTTTTCTCCAGTTATAGAATGGTCTTTAATGATTATAAGTATTATTTTAAACATTACTGCAGTGATAGGTTTATCACTACACGTCCTTGTATATCAGCCTATGAAAAGATTTGAAAAAAATTTAAAAGAGACCTTCAAATAAAATAATTATATTTGAGGTAACACCACATCGCCATCGAGCTAAAAAAATGTATCCATAAAAAGAAAAAATACGCTATTCTTTCTGTAGAATCATAGGAAAGGATGGCGTTTTTTATGTCTGTTTCTGTGTCTGACGAATTACAACTATTTGCTCAAGAGATTCAAAGTTTTTTATCTCCAAATACCTTACGGGATCTTGCTAGAGATGTTGGTTTTGTACAACGAACCAGTAAGTACCAAGCAAAAGATTTAGTAGCTTTATGTGTATGGACGAGCCAAAATGTAGCTATGACTTCTTTAACTCAGTTATCTAGTTGTTTAGAAGCATCAACAGAAGTACTCATCAGTCCTGAGGGACTGAATCAGCGGTTTAATAAGGCGGCCGTCCAACTTTTACAACACCTACTAGCCGAACTACTAAGCAAAAAATTTGCCGCATCTATGCCGATTTCTTCTCCATACACTTCTGTTTTCAAGCGTATTCGTATTTTAGATTCAACTGCATTTCAACTCCCAGATGTATTTTCATCGGTTTATCCAGGTGCAGGAGGATGTAGCCATACAGCTGGGATAAAAATTCAACTTGAGTATGATTTGTTAAGTGGACAGTTCCTACATATTCATACAGGTCCAGGTAAACAACATGATCGTACTTACGGCTCTCTGTGTGCCCCAACTGTTACGGCGAATGATTTATGTATCCGAGATTTAGGTTATTTTCATTTAAAAGACCTTCAATATATACAAGATAAAGAGGCCTACTATATCTCTCGTATCAAGTCGAATACACGTATGTATCAAAAAAATCCTAACCCTGATTATTTTCAAGATGGAAGAATTAAGAAAGGTACAGAGTATATACAGATAGATATGGAGACGTTAATGAACTCTCTTCAACCAGGACAAACATGTGAAATAGCTGATGCTTATGTAGGTATGATTGATAAAGTGCCAGCTCGTGTAATTTTTCATCGATTAACAAAACAACAGCAACAAAAACGATTACAAGATCAAGCTGTAAGAGAAAAAAAGAAAGGAATTAAGTATTCTCCTCGTAGTAAACGACTCAGTGGTATCAATGTATATATGACAAACACCCCTACAGATATTGTCCCGATGGGACAGGTACATGACTGGTATTCTTTGCGTTGGCAAATCGAAATTTTATTTAAAACGTGGAAGTCATTCTTTCAAATTCATCATTGTAAAAAGATAAAACCAGAACGATTGGAGTGTCATTTATATGGTCAATTGATTGCCATTCTACTCTGTTCTTCTATCATGTTTCAAATGCGCCAATTGCTCCTCATGAAGAAAAAACGAGAGCTTAGTGAGTATAAAGCCATATATATGATTAAAGACTATTTTCTTCTTCCACGATAGAATACGTATATGGGGGGTACTGGGATGCTCTAATTTCTCCGTATATGTATTCTTCATCAATATTCAGATTGACTTGATAAGTAATATTGGAATTATTTATGAATTTGAGATCAATAATACCATTCATCAAGGTGGCACCTGTTCCAAATGGAATCACACGTCCATAGTCAGGGAATGGATCGAAACTATGACGATATCTTTCCACTGTTTCTAATTCTGTATGCAGAAACATCCAGTAAAGAAGATTCCCTAACTGACAGAGACCACCACCTATTCCCTTAATCGCTTCCCCATTCATTAGAATAATTCCTTCTTTATATCCAGCCTTTTCACTGGAATTACCAACAAGATACCAAAATGAAAATGTTTCTCCCGGTTTAATTACAATCTGGTTCATTTTGCAGATAGCTAGCTTTAGATTAATGATTTTGTTATATTGTAGCTGTATATCTGTATCACCTAATTTTCTGATAAGTAAAGATTTATGTTTGTAAATCCTGTAAGGTAATGGATTTCGTTCAAATGTTTTTGAAAATTTATAGCCTTTAAGACGGTCACTTATTTTTTTAAATAGCCTACGTTGTCCAATTCTAATAGGAATTAAAAAGGGAAACCTCTGTGTTAATAATTTTCTTGCCATTGGGAGTTGAGCTCCTTTATATATTATTCATCATCACTAAGCAAATGATTTTGGTGCAAAACCTTCAAGATAATTGCAATGAATCTATAAATCTTGAACATACCGATACTATTACTCTAAAAAGAGTGTATGAATGGAGTGAAAAAGGAAAATCCATTCAAATAGAAAAGCTATCAAATGATCTTTGCATCAGAACCATAAAAGGTGTTCTAAAGATATACTTCTTCAAAACACCTTTTTATTATTTCAACATTAATAGCATTATTTTTTCCATTTCTGCTTTGTTTACATTCCTATCAAGCACTGTTTCTGCTCGATAGTCTAAGCCGCGATTGATAATGACTATTTGATATGCACTATTCTTTCCTTTTGCGGGAATAATCATTTCCAATCGAATCAAGTGTATCCTCTAGCCCGAAAAAACTTTTTCATATGTAAAATTTAATAATATACTTACTACTTATAGCTCCTACACATTACAAGTCTTATCTCTTTTTTATTTAAAATTGATGTTTTTTTGCCATCGGTTCTATATATGTATTTAATATCCACGTTAATACTTTCCATACCTTTTGTTGGCTAGGTGGTAAATGAGCGTTATACACATAACTGTATTCAATCTGCTGTGTTGCACCACGATTTCGTTTGAACTCTCCAGCACCAGCACTACAATGACAAATTAAATCCTTTTCGATAGAATCCATTGTAATAAGGAGAGAAAGTATACGGTATAAGCCTTGTTGCTGGTCAGAGTTTGTATTATAGCCAAGGATTGGAGTTGTCATAACTCCATCCCTAATAAAATAAGCAATGACACCATCAATTGTATCCCCTTTTTTTATGACCTTTATCTCAAATAAACGATGCTGAAGAGCATTCCATAAATAAGCGGGTGTAAACATTGGGTTATGGACGGAATATTTTTCGATATATAGTTGATTGTATAACTGGGAAATTTGTAAAATATCATCTTTTGTTAATTCTTCATTCGTAATGATTTCATAATTGCTTTTCTCTAATAAACTTTTATCATTTAATAAGTCTTTTCGTTTTTTTCGATTCATTTTTTTATATTGTTTCGGATCAAATAAGTATATAGAACGAGACATGATTTTATTGTAACCTAGCGTAGATAGTGCTTCTGTCGTTACGGGATATAATTGGGTATTTAAAGAGCGAAATAGAATTGTATGCTCTGGAAATTTCTCAACAAATAAATTCGTAATTTGTTCGATTTGTTGTTCGTTGATAGAGTGATAAAGATTTGTTGAAAGCATCCAATTATTTACGACAATTACTTTATTAATATTCGTTCGTCGTAGCCAACTTCCCATAAGATGAATCGGATAGGTTAATAGCTTCTCTAGCCATGGTTTTTTCAACTCCCATAGCTCTTCTAATGCATAAGATATGTAATGTGTATAAGGAGAACATACATATGAATTTTCGAACTCTGCATTATTAAGAGTAACTGGCAAGATGAGATCATCGATTTCTAATAGAAAGAGCTCCGTGTTAACATTTTCAATAAATGCTGTAACGCCCTTTTGAAAAAGAGGCAGGAAACTATCTCGCACATATGCCCCATCTTTTTTTGATTCCCAATCAATACTATGCAAGGAATGAACATCATGTAACTGAATCATTTATGTTCACCACGCCTTACAAGACTTTCTATTCTTTTTAATTTTTTATCATATACTTGAATATCGTAATGTGAAAAGAAGAACTGTGGTATCGCACACTTTTTAGTAGCCCACAGTGTATGTAATTCTTGCATTACCTTTGATTGACATAATTCGAGATTTTCAGGTAGTGCTTTAAGTTTAATTTCAATTTTGTCTACGCTATGCTGTATTACTTTAAATTCTAGAATGTCACTAGATGCAAACAAAATTGCTCTTCTAATGAAATCTGGAAAAATAGATATTTCTTTATTATCCAATTCACTTATTCCAATAAATATATCGTCACATCGACCATCAATTCGTTCTAATGCTAAGAAAGGTGAACCACAGCTGCACGGCGTTTTTTTCTCAATTAATATGTCATTGAGACGATAGCGTATAATAGGCTGTGTTTTCCTCATGAAATCAGTAATAATGGGAACGAATATCCCTTTCTCTTGATCTAAGTATTCTTTTTCAATATGAATGAGATCTTCATTAATGTGTATTGTCTCCTGCTTGCAGGTGGTAGCAAGAAAACCTTCTGTACATTGGTAAACTTGGTGTACTGTTTGCTTAAAAGTTGCACGAATAAAGTCTCTATCAATATCTTCAAGCACTTCTGCTACAGAGATAATTTTTTGGGGACAAATCGTAATCAGTCCTTCTTGCTGCCAGTAAGCGATTTTCCGTAACATAGACGGAGGTGCAATTAAAATAGATGGCTGTATTTCATTTAATCGCGTGATATGCTGCTGAAACGAGTCTAGTAAATCAAAAAAATGAAATGAGATTCGCTTATTTTTTGTCGCTTCGTATAAATTGCTATTTGCACGTAAGAAAAAAGCAATCGTGTGTTTATGTAGAATGCTAGAAGGAAGCACCTTTCCAATAATCGAGCCAGCCCACAACGTTTGTTCTTCCTCGGAAACGAGAAAAACTCCACGATTCCCACTAGTTCCTGAGGATAAACCGATAGTTATATTACGAATGGTTGGCGAGAAATTCCGGGTCTTTTCTGCTTCAAATGCTACATGAAACGCTTCTTCCTTTGAAATATGGACTGTATTTAATGTATCAAAATGTTCCATCATTACTTCTTTATCAATAATGGGGAGTGCAGACAAATTCCCCTTTTGAATTTCATTTAAAAACGGCGTATATAACTGGCGATAAAAAGGAGACGCCTCTATCGTGAACAAAAGTTGTTTTTCTATTTGTTGTTTATGAAACTGTTCCAACTGTTTGCGATTTGAAAATCTCAAGCCATATTTTGTTTTCAAGTATCGCTTGAGAATCCGTAGTTTATTCATAGTACACCCCTGCTTTAATTTTATCCCATGTATGTTCACAATGAGTTGGTACAATTTCAATCTCAGGTGATGTTTGTGATAAATGGTGTAACTTCTCAATATTCTTTCGGTAAGACTTTGGATCGCTAGTTAAAAGGTTGGCAATCTTACTAGGAAATACAAGGTTTTGATAAGTTTTACTTAGCCACACTGCGTCTGCACAAAGAAAGACAATTTTTTCACTCTGTAAATGGACGAATAAACCGAATTGTCCCGTTGCATGTCCTGTTAAGTCAACAGCAAATAATGAGCCATCATCAAATACATCATACCCCTCTTCAAACTTTCCATATGTAGAAGGTAAGTTAAGGGATGGAGTTTGATCAATGAATGACATCCTTTTTTCTAAATCCATCGGCAGTGTATCTTTTAGACACCCTTTTAATAGAGCACCAAATTTACTTCTCTTTTTAATATCCTCATAAGCTTTTGCGAAGGTTAGTATTTTCGCTTTTGGAAAGTCAGGTAAACCAGCTGTATGATCGCCATGAAAATGAGAAAGAATAATATATTTAATTTCTTCTGGCTGAATACCATCAAGAAGAAGTTGCTGTTTAATAGATTGCTCTTCCGTGAAATGAACAGGCGTAAGTTTTGCATATACAGAGTAAGGGAATTTTTTTGTCGCCTCCTTAAAATGTCCCGCATATCCAGTATCAAATAAAATATATCCTAATACTGGATGCTGGAGTAACCCTACTGTAGCAGGAAAACATATTTGTTTCCAACTGCCCTTGGAGTATGCAATTTTTTCTGGATGTGTGCAATATCCTGTATCATATAGCTTTAAAGATTTGATTTTCATTGTATTTTCCACCAGTCTACAAATTTTGTAATTCCTTCTTCTATACTGATTTTTGGAGCATATCCTAGTTCTTCTTTAGCTTTATCAATATTTAATGTCTGGCTTTTTGAAAGGACACTAACAGTATATTTTGTGAGAATAGGTTCTTTTCCGAATAAAATAGTTTTTGAGATTCCTTCTAGTATAGCAGCTAGTGTAAAAGCAGTTTTGTAGGGAATTTTTTTATATTTTACTTCCTTATCAAGACGCTTCATTACATTTTCTATGACCTCATATAAATTTACACGTTCGTCATTTGTTATATTGTACTTTTGTCCTAATGTATGTTTTGGGGAATGCATACAAAGAAGTAAAGCATCTACAACATTCTCAACATATGTAATATCAACAAGAACATTTTCTGTACCAATTCTCGGTAAGGCACCTTTTTCACATACTTTAATAAGACGCGGAAGAATAGCGTTATCTCCTGGTCCGAATAAAGCGCGCGGGCGTATTGTGATAACAGGTAAACCATTCGTGAAAGCTTGATCAATAGCTTGTTCAGCCATGTACTTCGTTGTCGCATAATGATTTACAAATGTACCAGGAAGTTTCGCGTTTTCTACTACATTTTGTCGCTCATCATAATAGAAATAAATACTTGGTGTTGATACGTGGATAAGGCGTTTTATACCGTACTTTTGACTTCCCTCGATAATATGTTTCGTTCCTAACACATTCGCATTATAAAAATCTTCATATTTGCCCCAAGGAGAAGAAAGTGCGCCGCTATGAAAGATATAATCTTTATCTTTACAAACTTGTAGCGCACGATCCCTGTCTTCAAGAGGACAATGGACAAACTCGATTCCATTTTGTTCTAATAACTTACCGATTGTTTTATTTCTCCCCGTTGCCGTTACTTCATAGCCCATATTCTTCAATCGAAAGGCGAGTTTTTGTCCTAGAAAACCCGTTCCACCAGTTACTAGCATTTTCATAAATCTTCACCATCCCACGATATGTCATATGTTGTTTGCTCTAAAATAGTCCGTTCATGTTTATAACTTTCACGCCATAATTTATACATGCTAAAAAACTGATAAAAAAATGGTTTCCTATCATTGTGACGATAAATGATATCTGGATAGGAGCATAAAACTTTTAACCATCGCTTACATTTTTGTTTACTTTTTAAGTAAGGAAACCCATATAAAAGCATTGCTAACCGAATTGCACACTCAGAATTTAGTTTTGGAATTCGTGTATTGTTTACTTTTTCATTAAAAAAAGCGGGCAATATTTCCTCATCAAATAAATGTAATCCACTTGTAGTACGTGGATTACATTCAATTGGAATAGCATCTCCATTCTCTGTAACAATAAAATCAAAGGCAATTTGTCCTGAGAAATCTAGCTCTTTTACAATATGTCTAACAAACTGGTCAATTTTAGGATGATTAATATGTTTAAACGCAATGGTAGCGCCTAAGCCTGCCGTGAATTCCGTTTTATAAGTAGAGTGAGCTAACACTTCCCCAGATTGTGCGATACTGTAGGAACAATGCTGCGTTCCTTGTATAAACTCTTGCATAATATAATTCGACTTATCTACCAGGACTTCTTTTATAGTAGCCTCTTTAGTAATAAATTCCACTTTATCAGAAAAACGGGAGAAAATCGGCTTTAATACAAAAGGAGTATTAGCTGGTGTTTTGTGCATCATTGACCTTATCGCTTCTTCATTATTTATTCTATATGTCGCAGGTACTTGCCACCTTAAATTCGCTACTAACTGAATAAATTCCCACTTATTATGGAGTAATGAAAGTTTTTGAAAATCATCTACTAATACATGACAAAATGAGCTTAACTCTTCTCTATATTTAGATATATAAAATATTTCTTCACAAGTAGGAATAAGCAAATCCACATTGTGACGTTGAATAATTGATAGTAGCGCACGGATACTTTCATTTGTTTTCAACTTTGGAGAAGGAATTTCATAAAAATAATCCGTACTTATTGAAACTTTGCTTAATGGATAAGGAATACTATCTGCAATAATAACGGTATGTCCGGCGTTATGAAACAGTCTACATAAATGCAGAGTTGCTGGTGCACGTGCCCCTGTAATTAATACTGTTTTCTTAGTATTCAAGAAGGATGCCCCCGATAGAAAGTCCCGCAGAAGTACCTAGTAATAATATTTTACTTCCGCGTTGCACTTTCTTTTGCTTAATCGCTTCGAAAAGGGCAACTGGAATAGATGCGGAAATCATATTACCGTAGTCTTCAAAAATGGTCATAAAGCGCTCTTCATCAACCCCTAATTTTTTACGAATTAGTCTCATAGCTGGTCCACTTGCTTGGTGAGGAATAATTAAATCAATATCGGCTAGAGAATAACCAGTATCCATAAGTAATTTTTCGATAAACTTCAACAGATACTTAGAAGATAGTTTAAAAATAGCTCTTCCATTCATATCGAACAAGAAGTCTTCTTTTCGTTCTTCGCTATACTCCCTAGGATGAATCATCGTTCCACCGCCACGAATTTCTGATAAATGTGCACCAGAGCTATATGTTTCCATATGGGAAGCAATAATAGAAGATGTATGATCGCCTTTTGTTATGACAACAGCTGCCGCACCGTCACCGAATAAAATGCTGCTTTCATTTTGTCCCCAATTTAATCCCACAGAAGAAATTTCAGAAGAAATGATAACAACATTTTTGTATCTCCCGCATTCAATTGCGTAAGAAATTGTATCAAATGCTGTTATGAAACTTAGGCATGTTGAGTTGATATCAAAACATGGAATACCAGAGTGCTGTAGTTCAAGCTGTTCTTGAATAAGTGATGCAGTAGAAGGAATTGCCTGTTGAATCGTTCCACTTCCGCAGATGATACAATCGATATCATCCCACGTTAGCTGAGCATCTTCTACAGCTTTTTTTGCAGCTTCAGCACCCATATAAGAAGATGTTTCACCATCAACATAGTATCGTGTTTTTACCCCAGCTTTTTTTAATGTCCAGCCTTCTGGCACATCTAGCATACGATCTATTTCAAAAGAATCTACTTTGCGTTTTGGAAGATATGTGCCAATTCCTTTTATTCTAATATATCTTTTCATTCTCTATCGCCTCTTAATCTTTTTATAAATTTTAAAATTCTGTTATACCTGCATATTATTATGGATACATACAGAAATTCTCTCATGAAATTCAAGTACTCCCTTAGAGCCCTCTAGTAATGTTTCTCTGTAAAAAAAAGAGCAAGTTCTCAAGTAGAGAATTTGCTCTTTTTGCATGAGGACCCTTCAAATATATAATATAGAAAAAACTTTTATATCAATCTAGTCATATTATAACAATTATATGGAAATTTTTATTAGTTTTTCATAAAATAATTAAAATATGCACAATCATAGAATGGACATGCAAGTAATGAACTTATCTTTCACCAGCAATTCCTGTTTAATAATTACATAAAAAAACTTCCAATGTATTGACTCAGTTACTAACATATAAACTATTACAACATCATACAAAGTAATGCTAGGGTGTTATATTTATTCGGATTCATATCTTTTTCTCCTTGTATTTGTTTAATATAACTAAAAGATGTTCTAAGGATATAAATCTTCAAAACACTTCTTTATTATTTCAGCATTGAAAGCATTATTTTTTCCAGTTCCGCTTTATTCACATTACTATCGAACACTGCTTCCCCCGGATTGTCTAAACTATGATTTATGATGACTATCTGATATGCACTGTTCTTTCCTTTTGCAGGAACAATCATCTTCATACCTTGTAAATTACTATCCGAGTTATGAGTAGCGTAGAATATTTGATTTCCTTCTAATTCGTACTGTTCAATATTTTCTTCTACAACAAACAAAGCATGGAACGGATCTTTACTTTCTCCAAATATTTGTGATTGATAAGTTGTATAGTTCCCTTTTCCGTTCGTATATTCTAATTCAATAATTAATTCAGGCCTTCTCTTAATAAAATAATTTACCTTTTCATCCTTAAGATTGTACCCTTCAATTGTATAAGTTGGCTTCTTAATTTGAAAATCAACATGTTGCTGCGCTTCCTTTACCGTGTAATTTAAAGATTCGAATACTTTGTCATCAAGTGGTTTTGACTGATCATAAAGTGCATATAATGTTTCAAGATCAGCTTTTGTTAAACGTTCCCCTCTAAAAAATATTGACTCGGGGTCAGAATCTCTAGGAGCACCTTTTTTCTGTATATTAATAATTTCTTTGTATAATTTTATGTACTGTTCGAACTCATCTTTTGTTAAAGCCTTTTCAGCTAAATATAAATAATCCGTCTTTTGTTCATACACTCTTGCTGAATAATGATATTCTTTTCTCGCATTTTCTTCTGTACCAAACAGCATATCTACAGCATTTTGAAAAGCATCTTTAGATTTCTGCTTTTTTTCTACCACTTGTCCCTTCTGCCTTTCATCTCCTTCTACTGCACGTGCATTGAATAAGGAAATAGATGCAACAGCAACTATAGCAATAATTCCAAGCGCGGACCAGCGATAGGATTTTTTCTGGAATTTCTTAATCATAAGAATTCTCCTTTTTAGCATACGTTTATTTCTACTTAAATTGGCTAGATTCGGTGCTTGATAATAACTTGAATACTGTTCTAAAAGAGTAATAATTGTATGTCCATATGCAATTTGTTCCTCTGATTCTATAAAAGTGAGCGCAAATGCATCACATGCAAGTTCTTGATCTTCTCGCATACATGAATAGGCATACCAAAGAATCGGATTAAACCAATTTAAAATGATTAAACTATACATAACCCAATTTACAGCTATATCTCTTCGTTTCATATGAGATAGCTCATGGTAAAAAATATATTGCAGTTGTTGCTCATTCAATATTTTCATATGTCTGCTTGATAATAATACTCTCGGGCGAAAAAGCCCAAAAACAGTCGGACTCGAGATTTTCCCAGCCAACCGTAATGGAATTTGCTTCTTAATTCCCATAGATTGTTTACAGTTTTCAAAAATCCCAACAATTTTTTCATCCGTAATATTGGGTTGCTTTTTTATGTAAGAATATAATCGTCTATTCGTAATACAAGTTATCGTTGCTAGAATAGCAACTCCAAAAAGCCAAATATATAACGTAACTTTATAAACGGAAAGTGTAGTATCTTCTTTCTTTTTATTACTATCTATTTGGTCACTCTCTTTCATTACATTTACGGAGTTAGATTTGTGACTATCTCCTTTTGTAGTTACTGAATGATTCGTTTTATCTTCTAACACGCTTTTTTGTTGTATAGCTGGAGTAGTATCCTTTTGAAAAATCTCAGACACGCCAGAGCTATATGAAAGAAGAGAATAAATACTGTAGGAACTATCTGGTGACCATGGTAATAGAAGTCTTACAATTAAAATCATCCATAACATGTACTGCCATCGCGGAGTTATCTTATTTCTAAGCAAGATTTTGACACATAAGATTAAGCCGACTAATATACTTGCCATAATGGATGTTTCTATCACCCAATCAAAAAATCGAGGTAGATAGACGTTTACAAACATATCTATCATCATTATCTATCCTTCCTCTGATTTTCCTCAGACTTCTCATCCAGAATACGTTTGAGTTCGTTAATGTCTTCTGAAGATAGTTTTTCTTCCTTTAAGAAATTCACAAGTAAAGGTTTAAATGCCGCACCATAGAAACGTTTGAGGAGGGATTTTGTTTCTACTTGTAGATATCTATCTTGCGACACTAAAGGATAATATGCATACATACGCCCTTTATCTTGCTGGTAAGAAACAGCTTCTTTTTGGACTAATCGATTAATAAGCGTTCGAATCGTTTTCGGTTTCCAGTCCATTGTTGCCTCTAACGCTTCAATCACTTCATTCGCTGTTTGGGGAAATTTTGACCAAAGAACCTTCATGATTTCCAATTCAGCTTCCGATATTTTAGGTAATTCTTTCATTGTATAAAATTCCACTCCTTGTATTACATTTGTAATCTATAATTAAATATTACAAATGTAATCCTTGATTGTCAACCATATTTTGGTTTTTTAAATACATTTCCATAAAACTTTAGAATTTTACCCAAAAAAATAATGAAAATACGCTATTCTTTTTGTAGAAATATATAGAAAGGATGGCGTTTTTTATGAGTCTTTCGATTCAAGAAGAGTTTCATTTGTTCGCTGAAGAACTACAGCGATATCTATCTCCACATATTCTTCAACAACTTGCACAAGAGACAGGTTTTGTAAAACGTAAAAGTAAGTATGGCGCACGAGATTTGGCTGCTTTATGTATCTGGATTAGTCAACATGTAGCAAGTGATTCCCTCACTCGATTATGTAGTCAACTTTATGCAAATACAGCTACACTCATGAGTCCAGAAGGACTTAATCAACGTTTTAACCGATGCGCTATTTTATTTCTACAGCGTATATTTTCTCTTTTAGTCAAAAGCCAACTAAACGATTCGTCTCAAATCCAAAACCAATATACTTCTTATTTTCAACGTATACGTATTTTAGATGCTACTATTTTTCAAGTCCCTAATCATTTGGCTACTATTTATCCTGGTTCAGGAGGATGTGCACAAACAGCCGGTATTAAAATTCAGCTAGAGTATGATTTACATAGTGGAAAATTCCTCAATTTTCAAATGGAACCAGGTAAAAATAATGATAAAACCTTTGGTACAGATTGTTTAGATTCCTTACGTCCAGGAGATTTATGTATTCGAGATTTAGGATACTTTTCTCTAAAAGATTTAGACCAGATGGATCAACGAGGTGTATTCTATGTTTCACGGTTGAAATTAAATAATAGAGTATATGTAAAAAATGATTCTCCAGAATTCTTTCGGGATGGGACAGTAAAAAAGCAATCCCTATATGTTTTACTTAACCTTGAAGATATTATGCATCAGATAAAACCAGGAGATACTTATGAAATTCGGAATGCCTATATTGGGCAACAAAAATTACCCTCACGAGTTGTGATATACAGACTGACATCGACTCAAACTCATAAACGTAGGAAACAGCAAACCTATGTTGAAAAGAAAAAAGGAGTTACATACTCTGAAAAAAGTAAACGATTAACAGAAATCAACGTTTATATTACCAACATACCATGGGAAATTGTTCCGATGGAACAGGTTCATGATATCTACTCACTACGTTGGCAAATAGAGATTGTATTTAAAACATGGAAATCTCTTTTTGGTATCAATCATTGTCACAATATTAAGCGAGAGCGTCTAGAATGTCATCTTTATGGACAGTTAATCGCTATTTTTCTTTGTTCTTCCACTATGTTCAAAATGCGACAGCTGTTACTACAGAAAAAACAAAAAGAATTAAGTGAATATAAAGCAATTTATATGATTCAAGATCATCTGTACTTAGTATATGAAGCTATACAAAAAGACACCCAAGAAGTATCAAAAATTTTCCTTCGTCTGTTTGCCCTCTTACAGAAAAACGGACGGAAATCCCATCGATATGAGAAAAAGACAGTCTTTGATATTTTAGGCGTCATTTATCAGTACACTGTATCTAATCTAAAGCAGAAAACTGCATAATCTTTAAAAATACACCTTATCAAGGTGTATTTGGAATGCGTATTTTTAAAAACAAATAAACAAAATATCAAGCATGTAGGCAACAAGAACGGAAGTTCATCGAATACCCAACCTTAGCTTGATGGGCATGGGGTACCGCCAGTATTTCGGAAAAAAACCATGCTAAGAGCATTCAAGATTTTATACAGTTTTTCGGCTAATCCAATAACAAACGAGAACCCTAAAACCCACGCCAGGATAGGAATGTATAAAATGATGCATAGAATAATACAAAAAGAAAACGCACAAACCCAATTGTATCAAAGGTTTGTGCGTTTTCTTTGCTACCGATAATAGGACGTTATTTTAATTAGGGTGTATAAAGTATGCATTCCATCCTTTCGGATCTTCTTCAACTAAAAGGCCCGATTATTGTATAAAAAGAAACCATTTTGTTTAATGAAAAATACTGATCTGCGAACCTTAATGTAACATATAATTTACATTAAGGAAATTATATGTTACATTAAGGTTGGAGGATATGCTATGAAAAATAACGTAAAGCTCGCCCGTGTAAAAGCGGAGTTAACACAGCAAGAACTTGCCGATGTCGTAGGTATTACTCGGCAAACAATCAGTTTAATTGAAAAAGGAAAATATAATCCATCATTAAAATTGTGCCTACAAATTTGTTATGCGGTGAATGCCAAATTAGATGAGATTTTTTGGATTAATAGGGAGGAATTCGAATGAAAAAAATCACTGATGAACGACTAATAGTACAAAATTTACAACACATAAAAATAGCTTATATAGTACAAACAATCGGGGTTCTCAGTATTCTTGGCTATGAAGTCTTTAAAGGGGGCATAGAAGGAATGACAAAGAACCCACTATGGATGGTTTTCATGCTTACTTCCATTATCTACAGTTATCTGAACATGAGTGTTAGTGTAGAGCATGAAAGAAAGCTAAAAAATCCAGTAAAGTCGTTAATTATTAGTCTCATTGTGGTCACAATCATTGCACTTGTTTTTGCCATCCTTACGTCCATTACCCCAAACTTCAACTGGGTCAACGGTTTATTGATAGGAGGAATTATATTTGTTTGTGGAGTTATCCCTGTTTCTTATGTGTACCGTCTTAGGATTAAACAAGAAAAAGATCTGGAGCAAAATGACTAAGCAATACCGATAACGATAATTATGTAAACGAGCTGTCTATATGGGCAGCTCATTGTATTTTTTGCTTAGCGTGAGTTTATTCAAAAATGCTAGCGATATCCCTAAATAAAAAGACGTGCTGTTTTATCCAGCATGTCTTTTTATTTACTCCTATTTAGATTATTTGCAACATCAGTACAATGAAGTTCATCACTGCGTGAACAATATAAGAAACTAATAATTGATTTGAACGTTTATATACGAAGGCTAATACAACCCCAATACAGAAATACCCAAAGATAAATGGGAAATCAAAATGCATAATTGCAAAGAACAATGCACTGATTAAGATACTCCCTGTTTCTTGAAACTTCTTCATTAAAATATTCATGGTCGCATATCGAAATACCAGTTCCTCTACTAACGGGGCAAGAATTACAATTGATACAATCGCAATTGGTGATATCACTGCAGCTGCGACTGTGCTAGATGTATTTTCTGATTGCGTAGATAACTGGAATAAACTTTTATCTAAAAAGCTACCAATCAGCTGTGCAAGAAAAACGAATACGATTCCAGCAAGAATCCACCTCCATGTGGATTTCGATAATTTGATTGATAGCCTAGGTTCTTTAATCCGTTCTTTCTTATATAAAAGAAATATGATTCCTAGTGTAAGCAGAAACCCTATTAACTCCCAATGTACAAGGATCTCTTGAATCGCTTGTTGCTGATTCCCTTGAATATCATACCAACCTGTCTTAGCCAGTAATTGTACTCCTATAATTCCTACAAATTGAGTCATAACAAAATAAATAAGAATGACATAACCTGATTTGTATATATTACTATTATTCATATTCTTGGATTCATCCTTTACCTTTTTCTCTAGTTGCGATAGGTAAGACTTTGAAGTTATCTCCATCTTTTCCCCCGCTTAGCACTGTACGTGCGACTTTCATCGCATACAGCGCCCCATCTTATTCTTCTATACTAAAGTAACTAGATTACAAGCTTTACGAAGTTTGTTTATTTTCTTCAATTGTTTATCGTTCAACTGAAGTATTCTCATATACGTTCTAATCGTCTCTTCATTTGTAGCGTGAATTAGTCTGTGAACAAATTCATGTACAATAATTAGGTTATTGAACTCGTCAGTTCCTCCCATACCTTTCGGTACTTTGTGATGACAGTGTGCTTCATCAGCTAGCAAAAAGATTCTAGTTACAGCACATATTCCGTTTTGCATGGAATATCTCGACATTCTGTTATCTGTATACTCCATGCTTTTCCCTTTGGTGGAGGATAGCAACATTTTTTGTATTTCATTGGCAATGTTACCTTTTAAGCTTTTGATGAGTTTTTGTCTTCCTTTTCTAGTGTAATTACATATATCTTGACTAAAACTTTGAGGAAATCGTGTTTGTATGTCCGCTAGTGGATATACATGATTACCCGCTACTTCAAAGGTTCTATAATTGTTCCTGTGAATTCTTTTGTATAATGTATTAGCGTTGATAGGAATTTCATATTTCCCTATTGATTTTAGACGATTAAATAAGGTTTTCGAGAGACGAAAGGCTATTTCAGCAAAATCTATATTCACATGTGTTGCAATTCTGTAATAGTTTTTAATACCAAGCACATAAGAGTTATAATCCTGTACTGCTTTTGCTGATGGACTCTTTTGAATTGCTTTAATCCTTGTTTTTGCTTTTTCAAGGATATCCTTTTTCTTTTTCTCACTTATATGTGTGTTTGCCACATATCTTTTGCGCTTTTTAACAGATTTGATAGAGAATCCTAGAAAATCTGAAGATTTTCTTTTCAGGTTAGTTATAGATGATTTTTCATTAGATATATTAAGGTTTAATTGATTTTTGAGATAACCTTCCACTGCATGGAATATTTTAGTTGCAGATTCTTGATTGTTTGTAAATATTTTAAAATCATCTGCATACCTAACTATATACATTCTCTTCAGTTTTGCTTTTGATAAACGGTAGTTTTTAGTTTGTACTGTATGTGGTTTTCTTGTTTTGATATTTTCCCACTGACTAGATATCCACCAATCCAAATCGTTTAATACAACATTACTAAGTAATGGACTTAGGATTCCTCCTTGCGGAGTCCCTTTTGTAGGAATGCCTACTCCTTTGATTGGTGCTTTTAACATTTTCGAGATGATTGTCAGTACTCTTCTATCAGTTATACCTATGCTGTATAGTTGTTTTAATAATTTGGAATGGTTTACGTTATCAAAGAAACCTTGTATATCAATATCTACTACGTGATTATATCCCCCTCTATTAATCAAGAATTGACACCTAGCCATTGCATGATGTGTTGACCTGTTGGGTCTGAATCCATATGAATGCTTGTAGAATTTTGCTTCGCATATTGGTTCTAGAACTTGTTTGAACGTTTGTTGAATCAATCTATCTCTCATTGTAGGGATTCCTAATGGACGTTTCTTTCCATTTGGTTTAGGTATTTCTACCCTACGTACCGTATTTGGTTTGTAGTTTACAAGAGCTTTTCTTATGTTATCAACAAAAGAATTTACATCTTCCATTTTATAGTGGTCGATTGTAATACCATCTGTTCCTTCAGTTTTAGAACCAGTGTTAGCCTTTATGTTTCTATATGCCAGTAAAATATTTTCTTTTGATATGATGTGTGTATATAAATTTATACCTTTAGTGGCATTATTTACGCTACGTTGATATAAATCATCAAACACTTTCTGCATGTCGTAATATTCTGCGTGTCGTAATGTTGTACTCACCGATGTATTAATCCCCTTTCTTACGAAAAGTCCCATCATCTTACTCGATCCTGTGAGTTACATCTAGTTAATTTAGTTTTCAAAGAACAAGACTAGGGACTATCCCTCCACATTTGTTATATGCTTCGTAGGTACTGTGTCCCCACCTTCACAAGAATTAAGCAATTTCGGTTCGTTAGAACCTTATATGCATCTGTCCGCTAGTAGACGTTGGTGACAGTTTCTTGCTTACCACGTTCCGATTGACTTAGCTATACATATCTCCTTAAGTGCTTGCTTTAAGCCTGTTATCTTTACATCCTCATCGTTAGATGTTCCGAATTTCATACTATTTAATCTTACTTCTCGGTAGATAACGCCGTCGTTGACGACATACACATTTCTGATGTATTAAACGTTTAGACCCGTACATTCGCAAGTTCGCCAGTCCGTTAGGACATTCTCACCATAGATATTTTGTAGCATCCCGACCTATCCATTACCATATGATTTCTCACTTAGGTTCTGTTCAGCCAACTTCACCTAGCTTCATACAATTTGTGACTACTATCACGCCTTGCATGTAGGAGTATCAGATAAGTAGTTTCAGCTCAACCTGACGGCTTTCATTCCTACTTTCAGTCAATCAGTTGTTGTCATCAAATTGATAACCCTCCTATTTCGTGTTTGCACACTTATAAGGAAACGTGTCGCGCAAATAGCGTTTTTGTTTAAAAATTATCACCTTTGTTTGGTGATATTTATATATATAATGCATATACTTTTACTAACCAGTTACCTCTGTAATATATACTTAGTGCCATTCCTTTTTATCAAGACAGCAACCCCCTCCGTTTGTTGTCTTTTCATTCAAATAACGATTTTGTTAAAAATTTTTCACCTTTTAACTGGACAAGCATATGTTATTGTATGGAGACTCTCCACTCATAGAAAACTACCTTTCTTGTCGAAGAGCATACTTATATGTGTGCTCTTTTTCGCTTGTTATGAAATAAAGATTTCGTTCATTTTTTGATACATTTATGAAACATTCATGTGTTATCTTCAGTAAGTCCTTTTAAAAACAGAAAGATTTATTATGTAAAAGACCCTAGTCCCCTCTAGGGTTTTTTACGTTCAAATAAGGATTTTATTAAAAAACTGCACATACATTAAAATCATACATACATTAATCATGGTAAGCTTTTCGATAGGAGTCTTGGTCATAGAGCGCCTTAAAAAGCGCTCTTTATTTTTATAGTGACAGGCTCAATAACTCCAAGTAACGAATACAATATAAAAAATTCACTCATGAAAATCTGATTACGATTTCTTGAATTTTTTATATCTCATGAGACATTCACCTATCTTACTAAGAGTGCATATAAAAATGCGCTCTTTTTATTTGTTGTTAAATAAGAATTTTGTTATAAATTACAAACGACCATGTTTTGTTAAAAATTTTGCTAATTCATCCAAATATTCATTAGCAAAATCTGATGGTTCTTCATTAATATGACTAAGGATTGAAGCCAAGTTGTGATGTGCAGTTTCCGCTTCATCCAACTGCCCTTCTAAATAACCTTTTTTGTACTCTTTACTTTCCATCCTTCATTCCACCTTTATTGTTATTACAGTGTTTTGGATCTAATAAATGTTGGCCAACTTTTTTCTCCCAAATAACTATTTTGTTAAAGTTCGATAGGTTCATTTAATTTAACTGGACCCGTATGACATATAACTTCTAAACATTCTCCTAACGAATTAATAACGGCGTTTATTACGTATTTGATTTCCGATTCACAATTAGTGCATTCCGTTTCGCCTGAGTTACTTGAAAACTCATGTGTATCTTGATCAACAAAACCGCAATACGGACATTCAACACCACCTTCATTTCTAACATCCGCATTAGGACTGTAGTTGATTTTAATTTCATCAACTGCTATATATTCACCGTACGCGCTGCAAGGCTTGTACAATTTACCCTCTATTTTTAAGATATTCTCGAAAAAATCGTTCTCCGTTGGTTTCATTTCTTTTAAAACTTCCATACTGCTATACTCTTTATCCCAAGCTCCAATTCCGTTTCTTTCGTATTTAACTATTTTTGTATACATATAAATTCCCCTTTTCGATTAATTTTTGTAAGGTTTCCAATCCCAACTGTCCAAATTGCATGTTTCCTTACCGTATACCTTACGACCACGACCTTGCTCGACTTCAGTTATTTCGTACCATTTGCCAGTATCATCATCTTTAACAACACCTTTACTTGGCTTGTAAGAGAATGAAAACACCCTTTCGCCATCTACATAAAATGGATACATCATAGTCCCCCTTTCCGACCAAATAACGCTTTTATATGAAAATCGTACACAGTTTTGACACATCAGCCACCGCAATTACTTGAAAATTCGTGATAATATTAATTCGTCGAATCCGCCAAATTTCGACATTGTACGACAACAATATCTCTCCTAAAAAGTCCCTGTCCCCGCAGGGATTTTCTCTTTTATTCATTACTTTTTGTTATACTGAATCCCCATCCTGAATGAAATTCAAATTATATATTATTAAAACCTACCAAAATATAATCTGTATATAAAAATTTTATGATTTATAAACCGAAATATTCTTTTCCTACTAATCTCACGCTGCCTGCAGGTGTTTTAAACCTATTTCTAACGCACCCGTTCCACCAAACCCTTGATTAAATAGAAGCGGGACATCATACTTCTTTGCGTATTCCTTTGCTACATCAATAGAGACATGGCCACATGCACCTTTCTGCACTACAATGACATCACATTTTTTAATGACACTACGAAAAGTCTTCTTTACGCCACCATGATTCTTTCCGTCATGAAAAATCACCTGACAATCTCTTTTTTTCGCTAGTTTTTCTAACGTCCTACCATTTGATCCACCTAATACTAGAATTGTATTCATTCCCACTCACTCTCCTTATTTTTCTTTTTTGTGTATGTACTTGGTGTTGTTAACAATACAAGCGTACAAACTACAATATTCATGATTATTAAACCTACTATTAATACAATTGCGAAAATAGGTAACAACAGCATAAAAATAAAAGCACTTACGACCAAGCATACAAAGATGAACCCATTACTCATGTCTTCATAACCGTCTAACCCTTGCACTATATTTAAGCTATGCATCCAAACCGTGATACTGTCCCAATGTTCTACTAATAGATATCCTCCACCCAAAAACAAAGCCCATCCGAATAATGTCCCTAAAAATCCTAAACCCCTTCCAGAAGAATATCCCGCAAAAAAGTTTGCTGCTGTTCCAAATAACATTCTCATTTTTTCTTTCCTCCATATCTATTTCAAATCAGTTATATATATAGATTTCATTTAGCTATGGTTTTATTATATCAGAAAATTATGAATATTCAATAAATATTTTTGGGGTACTCTTTATTTTTTAGAAAGGGTTGTGTTTTTTCTTCCACAACCCTCATTTTCCACTTAATCCACTGGTACTTCTTCTTGCCCGTGCGGAATTTGTTCAATTGGTGTTACAATTTGTGCATATTGATTGACTTGCACTTTAAATTGACGTGGTTCAAGGAAATTCACTTGTTGAATTTGAACTTCAATGTGGTACGTATCTACTTTTTTTCCGCGTTCTATTTTTGTAATACGAGCATTATAGAATTTATCTCCATGCAAAAAGTAGCGTTGTACAGCTTCTGTAGCAAGCATGCGCTCATTACTTGTCATTTTCATTGGCTCAATACCAAATCCAGCCTTTGTAAACAAATATGGTACATCATAACTACTGGAAGATATTTTTCGTAGTAAGTCTTCTACTGTTTTTGTTTTCGCGATATATTCCTCTTCTTTTGTATCAAATCCCTTTGGCTTATCTCCAAGCATCTCTATTTCATCTTGATTTACTTGTTCTTCCTCTTGTACTTGTGATTTCATCATGTAACGATGAATGGTATTATAGGTAGCTACACCTAGCACTAAAACTATGACCCCCAATACCACCAAGTACTTACGAGGCATATTGGACAAAATATTGATTACTTTCTTCATCTTCTCTCATCCTTTATCAGTCTATAACATTACGAATTTGAGTCATATGTTGTCCTCTTGCCGTATAGTTTAGACCTGTAATTTGTACACCCTTATCATCACCAATATGAATCATTTTCTGGTTCCCCATATAAATTGCAACGTGTCCTGGGTTTTCATAGAAGATGAGGTCTCCTGGTTGTGCATGATTGATGTCTGGTACTTGTTTACCTTGTCCAACTTGAGCACCTGTCCACTCTCCAAGTTGCACACCTATACTTGTTCTAAAGACATACTGCGTAAATCCTGAGCAATCTGAAGTGCCACCTGGTGGATTACGATCCCCTAATACATATCTAACTTTTCCTTGCCCAAGCCATTTTTTCGCTTCTGCTAGTACCTTTTGTCTTTTGTCATTCGTCATAACAGGAGAACCGCCTGATGATAATCCCGGATCATCATTTTTCTTAAAGAATTTCATTGGATCTGTTGGTTGGTCGTTAATACGAATCTGGAAGTCTAAATGGACAGCGTATCCATTCATATTAAGTAAACCAGTATCTTTATTATAGTTAGAACCGCCCATCTCCCCAATGATTTGTCCTTTTGTTACCATGGTTCCTGGTGCAACTGATATTTTACTCAAGTGTAAGTAGCGAGATACAATGCCATTTCCATGGTCTACATAAACACCTAAACCACCACCATTTACATTTCCTGTTTGGTTCGTTACAATACCAACTTCCATCGACCACACAGGGTCTCCAGCTTTTCCGGCGGTCATGGCCCCAATATCTACAGCGTTATGTTGTTTTCCACCACGAACCGCATCAAACGTATCTGTAATACGCCCTGATTTCGTTGGCCATTTCCAACCTTTATCAGACACCCATTCTCCATCTCCAGACGCTACACAACCTAAATCCTTGTAATATTTCAAAACTTTGGTAACGTACGTATAATCCCCATAACACGCTCCCACTTTGGTTCGGAAGTTATTAGGGTCTGAACAACCACCCGGATTTAAATGTGCCTTACTTCTTGAGAATTCAATGGCTGTTTCCTCTGAATAACCACCTTTTGCTAATGCATAGCTAATAAAACCACTCCCAAAATTATATGACTGTAAGGCGAGAGCGACGTCACCATTCGCTTGTCCTAGCACATCTTTAAATTCCTGTACTCCTGCTTCAATAGAAATATTCGGATCTGTAATACACCCCATTCGAGCATTTCCTTTTACACCTATACAAGATGGACTCAAGTCTCCATAATGTCCCTCTGATGCTTGCATCGGATCATTTCCTGCTCCAGCTGATTCCTGCATCATTTGAGCTGCCAGAATACCAACATATTGAGCAACACCATGTTTTTCTGCCATCTCTTTAATTTTGGGAAGATAACCTGTTACTTTTTCATTGATATTAACAGGCTCTCCACCAGGACTAACAGAACCTACGCACATGCCCCCGATAAATCCACCAGTTGGGGCTAGATGTCCATACATTCCCTCTAACATCCCTGCAGCTAATATCTCACGCGCACGATCTTTTTGACTCTCACTAAATTTTGCAAGTTCCATCGCTTTCTCTAGCCCATGAGAAGAGGTTGTCACCTTTTTACTACCACTAGCATTAATCTCATCTATTTTTTTCTTAAAATCTGTATCTCCTAAAATCTTTTTTACATCTGGTCCGGAGTAACTCTCAGATTTTGTTTTTTGCATCTCCTTTTTCTTTTTTTCACAAGGACCGTTAGGTCCTGCCTCACATACCTCTTTTTCCGTATATTCTTCATATTGGATATCCAAAAAATAAGAAATCGCATCATGTGGATCTTTATCGGTGAGGTCATTATCATAACGCGCCATGTCAAAAGCGACAACCTCTTTCCAATCCACATTTAAAGCCATCGCTACTTCCATATACTTTTTCACTTGTTCTTCTGTTTTACTTTCATCTTTTGTAAATGGTACAAATGATGCTAAAATGACACACACCACAATAATCAGCGACATAATGATAGCTGCAGGTAATCCAACCGCGGCTAATATTGACCCTACAATTTTAAGTGTTGCCTTTTTTAACAGTTTGGCAGCAGCTTTCGCTGCCGCCCTTCCTGCTTTTCCTGCCAATTTTGCCATTTTCCCGCGAGCTTGCATCCCTTTTTTCTTGATAAAGTGAGACGCTACATCTTTTAAGGGATTGCTTTTTTTCTGTTCATTTGGATCGTTTGGGTTCTGACTCATAGACTTGTCACACCATACTTTCCATGCTCATCATTTCGTCTTTTTCGCTGTGCTAAACGCGGGTTTGGTGCAAATGGAATCAGATTTTGCGGGTCATGTTCTGATAAATTCAGTTGTGTCTCTGCACGTACTACTTCGTCCTGTGTATGTGTAACCAAAATTTCTTCTTTTGGTTTAATACTGCTATCTTTTACTTCACAGATTCTTTCAATTCTTTGGTTTGTTTGTAAACGTGTATCTCCTTTTCCGAATGGTGAGATACGTGAAACTGTACCTTCTGTTGTGGTAGCCACCATATAACTACGGTCTCTTTCTACGACCATTTGTACATTCTTATATCCACCTTGATCTAAGTCAGACATATAGAAGTGGCCATTGTCTACCTTATGACTCACAGTAAGTGGTGGTTCACTTATCACTGGTTTCTGTTGTATTGGTCTTGGATTTTGATTTCCTACCAATTGATTTGGATTAGTATTAATCGAGCGATTTATACTAATTTTCCCACCACTTGAATCTTGTATATATGCTGGAGAAGCTTTCATACCATTTCGGTACTGTGTCAACTGCCCGTCTGCAATATTTAAATCTTGATATACCATTTGTCCGGAACGAATGCTACTATCTCCACTACCATAACGAGATACAACTTGTGTCATCCCACTGGAATCTTTTGCTTCAATCCATGACTTGTTATTCGTCGTAACTAAACGTACAGCCCCT
The DNA here is from genome assembly GCF_038003645.1 of Bacillus sp. FSL E2-0195. Lineage (NCBI taxonomy): Bacteria > Bacillati > Bacillota > Bacilli > Caryophanales > Bacillaceae > Bacillus > Bacillus sp. FSL E2-0195. The sequence goes on from NZ_JBBOPN010000002.1 coordinate 673,459, forward strand.
TTGGCAACAGATTGCATTCCTGTATGGTCTGTTGTTGTTGGTACCATTCTCTGAATCTCTTGAATTTCTTTTGTTTCAGTTTGAACTGCTTTATTGTACGGGTTATATTTACTTACCGTACGTGCAGCTGCTTGGTAAGCACCTGCGCCACCAATCACACCAGCAGCATAGCTTAATCCTTTTGTGACATTGTAATGGCGTTCTGCCGCGTTACCTCCTAATGAAGTATGAACAGCGGCTGCACTTCCACTTATCGCTTTTTGTACTGCATTCCCTCCTGCCTGCTGAACAGCACTTGACGCATTAAAGTATGCTTTTGAAACATTCTCTAGTGCATTTGTAGGCATAAAATGTTTGACACCTTCCATCACACTCATGCCAATCTTCGTACTTTGCTGTGTCATACGTCCCACAGCTGAAGTTGGGATAGACATTTTGCCAGCACTTTGTGCAATACTTGCTACACCTGCAGACGCATCTGCATAAGAACGTTGAATTTCAGAAACGGAAAGATTTCCTGCACTCGCCATACTCGCTTGCGTTTGTGTAGCTGCATACACAGCTTTATTGATTGCACCACCTGCAGCAACACCGTGTGATCTAACTCCTTGAATAGAACTTGTAATCCCAGAGCTTACTTGTTGGCTCACTGTCCCAAGGGTTGCATGACTCTGTAAACCTTTCGTTAATTGCGATGCAAAAGCATCCTTATTGATATACGACTGGGCATGTAGACTCTTACCACTCGTATCTTTTGCTTGCACTGGCATCGCTCCAGTTTGTACTGCTGCTTGCTGGGCTACTGCTTTAAATTCATTTCCTTTTTGATTTAAATGTGTCTGCCAAGCCTGCTCTTTTTGCGGTTGAGCCATGGTTGGAGACAAGTTTTTCATAAAGTTTGCCCTGTTCTCTCCTGCATACCCTTGTTTAAAGGATTCCGTAGAAGCTTGTACCAGGTTCCCAACATTACTTATTTGTTTTGCATTCTGGCTTCCATATCCACTTGTCAAACCATGTGTTTTCACGCCATTGACTGCCTTTTGAATGCCCGCAGTACTGGATACACCCATTGCATTTAAGTTTGGATTATTTTGTAACTGCTGTGATAAATGAGAAGCGAATGCTTCCTTATTCGCAAATTTTGTTCCATCTTTTTGCTGAACAATACCTGCTTGCTCTGCAGCTCTTTGTGCATGATTTTCGAACCCTTGTACTTTGTGACCTACATGCTTGTTCCATGCCGCTTCTTTTTCTTGTTGTGGTAAATCCGCAGGCAATTGCTTCATAAATCCAGCCTTATGATCTGCAGTATATGCTTTCTTAAACGCAGCGGTTGAAGCTCCTACAAGAGCACCAACCTGTCCCATATTTTTATGGCCACTCTCTAACGTTTCTCCTTTTACATCCTCAACTGCTTTTCCGACTTTTCCTAATGCAAGTTGAGAAGCGAAAGCATCTTTATTCACATAGGACTTATCAAACAAGTTATTTCCTTGCTTATTTGGATTGCTTTGTAATTGTTGTGATAACTGAGAAGCAAAAGCTTCCTTATTGGCATAGTTAGTCCCATCTTTTTGTTGTACAATCCCTGCTTGTTCTGCAGTTTTCTGTGCATGATTTTTAAATTCTTGGACTTCCTGACTCAAATGCTTGTTCCATGCTGCCTCTTTTTCTTGTTGTGGTACACCTGCAGAAAATTGCTTCATAAATCCAGCCTTATGATCTGCATCATACGCCTTTTTAAATGCAGCAGTGGACGCCCCAACAAGAGAGTCTACTTGTCCCATGTTTTGATGACCACCCTCTAGTGTTTCTCCCTTTACCCCTTCAACTGCTTTTCCAAGTGCAAATTGAGAAGCCAATGTATCAACAGGCATAGCCCCCGCTTTTATTGCCGCTTGTTCTGCATGATTTCTAAACCCTTGTACTTTTGAATTAAGATGGCCGTTCCATTTTTTCTCTTTTTCTTCCGCCGACATATTTTCTGGCAGTTGACTCATAAACGCGTCTTTATGATCTGCCTCATATCCCTTTTGGAATGCGTTAGTCGCAGTATTGACTAAATCTCTAGCATTTCCATATGGTGTAGCGTTTTTCTTCATATTTTGCAAATCTTGTTTACGTTGATTTTTGAAATGAGACATTTGATCGCTATTTGTTTTCGCTACTTTTTTAGCAATCTCTGCATCAGAAGCACCAGGGAATGCTTGTTTTAATCGACTAGTAACTGCAGAATCTGGATTATCCGCTTTCCAAGATTCAAAATCTTTTGTAGCTAAATCCTGTGCAATATCTTCATCTGTTAGTTCTGGGTAGGATTCTCCATTTAAGTTTGAATACGTGTCCGCACCCTTCTTCACACTTGAACCAATATGTTTTCCTAAAGCAACAGCTCCTTCGCCTACTGCACCAGCAGTTCTTCCAGCAACCGCACCAGTAATTCCACCCGCTTTACTACCAACCATTGTCCCTATTACCATTCCTTCTGGTCCAAGCCCAGCTCCTGCGGCCATACCCGCAAATCCCGTTGCCGCTTTACCAATTGAACTTCCAATTTGGCCTGCTTTTAACATACGAGCTGCACGAGATGTTGTACCTATATCTGTTCCTAAATTCGCACCTAATGTATTTTTCGGATTGTCAGCATCTTCTTTTTTATCTTGCTCTCCATCTTTCTTTTCTTTCCCCTTATCCTTTGTACTGCGGTGGTCATCACGGATTCCTTTTACCAACCCAGCTACACTCGCTAAGGCACCCATCCCCATCATCGTACCCGCTTTATGAATACCACCTGATGCATTGGTGCTAAGACCAATAAAACTTTTCACAATCTCACCTATTGGGATAAACATAGCAAGTAACATTAATTTGAGTAACGGACTATTTGCTGCTCCAATTAAAGAAATAATGAGCCATAAGGTAATCGCATGAATCGCTTGTATGAACACTGCCCCCATAAATTCACGTATCCAATATAATGTCTGTTGTTTCTTTTGTGGGAATAGCCACATACCTACCATTAAAGGACCCATTAACATTAAGACATATAGTGACACCGCACGCATTAAATAGTAAAAATTTGCCCAGACGATGAGACCAGCTTCTATAAACAAACCAAATATAATAAACATATAGTCATTTTCATGACCCTTCAGACTCAGCTCAGTAATTGTAAGTCCAGCCCCACCAAATCCAGGCTGTAGAAATTTAGTACCCTTATCCGGGTCAAAATTCCCACCACTTACTCCATTGAGAGCGTCTCTGAACTCTACTATTACCCACGAATTGATATCAAATATAAGAGTATAGAAGTAATCCAAATGCCAAAGACAAATCGAGATGATCATTAAATCTTTCGCATACTCTATTAATGCCGTTCGATTATTCGGATTAATAGCTGTCGCTGAATATTTTGCTGCCGTAATCACTACACTGATGAGGACACAAAAAGCAACAAGCTTAAACATGACAGGCATACCTGTGTCTAATACTTTGGTTAGAGAATCTCCCGAAAATAAGAAATCTAAATTTGTCCCTTTTCCTTCTGTCCCATTTCCCCCAAACACTAAGACTGGAAGAGTATCCAAAGTCGCATAAACCGGACCAAGAAAAGCCTTCACTAAAACAATAATTAGGCCACCGACCCACTCTACTATTTTCTCTAGCATAATTTCACCTTCCTTTTCAAAGGTACGCTATTACCCTGCGTACCCTTGTACTTGCTTCATATTATTTAAAAGCTCTTGTAGTACTGCTTCATTCGATTCAATGAACATCATTTCTTTGTCTGATGGATCTGTTTGAATCCAAACCGAACTATCTCCTACACGGAAGATTCCTTCTCCTTTTCCTGGGTTGTTGAGAATAATATCAAGCTCCCCAGCAGTTAAGTTAAAGTTCTCTTGAATCTTTTTCTTATCGATCTTATTTTGTTCTAAGAAGAAATAAGAGAAAGTGGATTGCAAGATACCGCGCGCTTTTACATTTTCTAAAATACGAACAAAGTCCTGACTTGCCCAGCACATACCTGCATTTCTCTTACGAGAGCGGCGTGCTACTTTTTCTAAGAAGTTAACTGTTTGTTCATAGTCGATAAACTGCCACATCTCATCCACATATAAAACTTTTCGTTTGATAGCGTGTTCTGGACTCTTAATCCAATGCTCCCAAATATAGTTCAAAATAACGTGGAAGGCGATTGGTTTTAAAAACCCTTCCTCTAAATGACTAATGTTGAAGTTAACAACACGTGACTCATTTAACTGCGTTTCCACACCACGTCCAAAATGACTTTGCCCATCAAATAATGGTTTTGAACCATCACGTAGGAATGAACGAATTGCCGCAATTAACTCTTCTGCTTTCACATCTTCTCCATGATGTTCTACTAATACATCGTAGATTTCTTTTAACTCTGGCTCTGGCTTTCTCACTTGAGATTGAATTAATTGTCCACCCACCTTTTTCACTTCATCTGTATATAAAGATGAAGGATGAGAAGTAATACCATGTTTATCAAACACTTCGCGAATCGCATCTTCCAGCATCGTACGTTGGAATACATTTAATCCTGGTTGATCAAAATCTTGTCCACGAATAATAATGTCAAAGAATCCTAGTATTTCATTAATTTTCTCTAAAATTGGTACGAATCTTACATACTTCACTCCATCACGTTCTATGAGTTCTTTCTTATCATATTGTTCAAGTGCTTCTAGTTCTTCATCTTTATCTGTAATCTGAAGTTCTGTTACCGCGATTGCACAAGGGTTAATAATGATATTACTTTCTGGTGAAATATTTAAGTTAATACCGCCTAGACGTTTTGTAATTTTTACGAATTCTCCCTCTGGATCGATAATCATTGCATGTGTATCTGCAAGTGACGTTTCACGAGCTAACTTCATCTTTAAAAGTAAACTTTTCCCGGAACCTGAGATCCCCGTCACACCAATGTTATAATTTGGTGGGCGATAATCTGCATTCCCGAACGAATTTAAAAATTCTATTTGCCCAGTAATTTTGTTCTTTCCTATTGGTATACCACCATTAAATCTTCCGGAACCTGACACAAACGGTGCAAATGTACATAAGGCTCGTCTATCGATATTTCGATATGTATCTTGCAAAGTGTTTGGTGCACCTAGTGGCATAACCGCTTTCAAACCACTTTTCACACGATTCCAAGTACTTGCTATCTTAAAGTGTGATGCTTGCATTTCATCCTCAAGATACTCACATAAAACGTCTAATTCTTTCTTTGATTCTGCATACGCAACAGCCATCGTACTCACCATATAGGAGTCATTCTCATTAAATTGAATTTCATCCATTAAATTGTTTGTATCTTGAATTTTTGCATCTAAGTCTTTTTCTTGGTCAATGTTTCCTCGTGTGCGTTGGAAAGAAAGGTTTGAACGTAACATCGTTAGCTGCATATCTAACGATCGCATCGCTTTCGCTTTTGGCTCTTTATGAATATCAATCATGACATCGACTTCCCCAGCTGAAGTTAACATGTTCAACCAATTGGTTTGCATCATACGAGGGTATCCATCACGTGGAATATAAAACGGACGGAAGAAGGTATTACTTCCTAAAGACTGCTTAATCACCCCATAGTCTTCTGCATCAATTTTCATGCCTTCTGGGGCAATGACATCAAACACGGTTGTTTGATTATCTAATTGAGTGGGTACCTCTTCTTGCTCCTGCTCTTCCTCCTCTAGTTCCAATTCATCCTTCTCTTCTGCTTCTAATTTCTTTTTTTCTTTTTTCTTCTTTCCAAACAACTTCATATTTACGCCACCCCATTATTTGATTTTTCAGCTTTTTCTTCTGCTAGAACTTTCTTTATTAACTCTAGTTTTCTCTCATTTGTTTCACCTGTTGAATACAGAGAGAAGTTTTCATTTTCAATTAAATCTTGGAAACGCGCTTTCACAGCTTTACGGCGATTAAACGCTACGTATAAGAGTTCTATCAATTTATCTTTCGTTAACATTTCTACATTAATTTTTGCTTTTGATAATAAATTTCGCGAAGCATTATAACGACGATATAATTCGTTAAACGCTTTATCTACAATCTTTTCTTCCAATTCTTCCTCTGTATCAGCTGTAATCGTACTAATATCCACCTTGTATGGGTAAATTAAATAACGTTTTTGCTCATATCGGGGCTGCGAACGTTGCCAGTACTCTAAGTTATCGATAACTTCTTGACCATATAGTATTGTCTCTGGTGTAAGGTCCTTCGCACCTTTCATCGTTTCTGTCATTTTTCGTACAGGATCTGTTAAATCTACAAATTTACTTTGTATATATACTTTTGTATTAAACTCTAATGTTGTTAACCATGATTCAATTTTGATATCAATTGCTTCTTGTTCCATGTTGGAAAGTAAGTAATAGTTTACTGGATGTGCTTCCGCGATTAGGACAAACGTGTCATCATGATATCGAATCATATGATTGTCAATTTCCTTAATGTCTTCTACAAAAGCGCTAAAGAAATCAACATTATCCTCATCAACTTCTGATTTAGGAGGCATATTCTTTTTATTTTTCTTTCCGCCGTTTTCAGCAATGTGTTTCTCTATCCCACCCTGGTTTTTCCCCTTTTTTTTAGACCCAAACAGCGGTTTCCCGTTCATTTTCCGATAAAAGAAAAATCCTACAATGGCTATCGCCGCAAAATATATCATTTCTAACATCTATAACGTCTCCTTTACCCATGTAGTTGGCTCGTACCCTTTTCTCCACTTGCCTTTTTCAGAACGGCTACGCATTTTGATAAGGAAAAACTTATCTAGATACATGTGTTGTTTCTCTTTATAAATAAAAGCAAAAGCTATTACACCTACTACCGTTGGTATTGCTAAAATTAAGCAAATAAAAAATGCTACTACCGAATTAAAAGGTGCAAATAGCCGCCATAAGAATGGTACATATAAATAAAGGGATGCTCCGCCACCTAATAGATAAATCAATTGGCGTTTGCTCAGCACACCTAATAGTGTTTTTTGTTCCGAAGTCATATCAACAGGAACGGTTACTTTTCTCATTCTGCTTCCTCCCTTGTATAAGAGAAGCTCTCCCCAAATAGAGGAGAGCTTTTACAAACTCTTATGTTAGATTTTTGTAACCCAAGCAGCGATGTCGTATGCTTTGATCATGACAAAGCCTCCAATTGCCGCACAAGCTAAACCAACCATGGCTTGTGTACGGTTTTCAGGGTTCTTCCCTTGTGCACCAGAAAGTTTAATACTTGCGAATACAACACAAGCAACTACCCAAATACCACCAAAACCAATTAGTGTTGTTACAAGGGTATTCATGCTTTTTTGTACAGTTTCAGCACTCGTACCACTGGTGTGCCCAGTAAGACCCTTCTCAAAACTACTTTTTGCCAGTAGAAAATCTCCTACCGATGTTGTCATAAGCTTTGCAGACAACCAATTCAACATAATTCCTGCACCTCCGGGAGTTTTTGCTCGCAAAACGCAAAAAGACCCCAATACGCGCACACGTCCCCTAAGGACATGGCGCATATTGAGGTCTTCTCTTATATGCGAACTGATTAATTTTTTATTTTATTGTAAAATCTTATTACTTTTATATTATAGCAATACGATTTTAAAAACACAAGTCCTTATTTACCCCTAAAAAACAAAAGTAAAATAGACGATTCCTTTTCTATTTTACTTTTATTGCTTCTTCTTATTATTGCTTGGATCGTACCATACCATTTGTATTTGAAATATATTACTGTCCTTAAGACCTAAAACATTCATTTTTTCTTTAAATGAGCGCCATGGCTCTATTTTTATTGATTTCGTACTTTTGTCCTTTAGCTTATAAACATATATATAATATAATTTTTTTATAATAACAAGACAACCTCTAACACCTTTTTATACCGATAAAATAATCCACTAAATAACTACATAAAAATTACATAATTACTAACTGTTTTTCGGAAAATTTCTACTTAATGAACATAGAAATTATTGATTCCCCTAAAACAATGAGTCTAATGAAACAACTTCCTCTCTTTTTATTCTCTTACCTACTTACCTCTAATTTTTCAGAAATAGAAAAAAGTAACCTATCAGATTAAAACTCCTCATTAAATAATGAATGACCTTCTACCTGATAGGTTACTTATACTTATATCAAAGAAAAATTCTATAACATATTATTAAAATTATTAAGGCTTATTAACTTTTTATAACATTGAAGAAAACGTTAAAGTCTTGTCCACCCCAGTATACTTTAGCATGATTAGCATTGTCATATAATATAACTGTTTTCACCATATATTCCCCAGGATTAGCATATGAACTTAATGGAATATCAGCAATCCACTTCTTACTTTTTTCATTATAAGTGGCTTCTACTTGTTTCTCTTCCTCTGTAGCTCCTTTTATTGCTACATAAGCATAACGAACACCTGATACATCATCTTCCGCCTCTATACTTACTTGTACCGTCTCTCCTGCTTTATATGTTTCTTTTTCTATCTCTATCTTTTTTAGAGTAGGGGGCAATTGATCCGCTACTGTATCATTTTCAACATTAAAGTGAATATTAAAGTCTTCTCCACCCCAGTATACTTTAGCATGATTAGCATTGTCATATAATATAACTGTTTTCACCATATATTCCCCAGGATTAGCATATGAACTTAATGGAATATCAGCAATCCACTTCTTACTTTTTTCATTATAAGTGGCTTCTACTTGTTTCTCTTCCTCTGTAGCTCCTTTTATTGCTACATAAGCATAACGAACACCTGATACATCATCTTCCGCCTCTATACTTACTTGTACCGTCTCTCCTGCTTTATATGTTTCTTTTTCTATCTCTATCTTTTTTAGAGTAGGGGGCAATTGATCCGCTACTGTATCATTTTCAACATTAAAGTGAATATTAAAATCTTCTCCACCCCAGTATACTTTAGCATGATTAGCATTGTCATATAATATAACTGTTTTCACCATATATTCCCCAGGATTAGCATATGAACTTAATGGAATATCAGCAATCCACTTCTTACTTTTTTCATTATAAGTGGCTTCTACTTGTTTCTCTTCCTCTGTAGCTCCTTTTATTGCTACATAAGCATAACGAACACCTGATACATCATCTTCCGCCTCTATACTTACTTGTACCGTCTCTCCTGCTTTATATGTTTCTTTTTCTA
>NZ_JBBOPN010000003.1:0-13209 GCF_038003645.1 Bacillus sp. FSL E2-0195
TTTTTTTTTGTGTGTGTGTGTGGAAATTTTTAGATACTTAGTATGTTATATCTGAGTTGTAGTGTTATAATTCTAACGTAAGCATGCTGCATGATTTATGTTTGACTAAATATTACCACATGTTTTATAATCGAGTCAAGAAAACGTACAGCATGATTTTTTAGGGATGGTGATGAATTTTGGAAAAACGAACTTTATCAGAAATATGTCATATACGTACTGGATATCAAGGAACTAGAGATCCGGGAGAAACTTATCAACTTATTAATTTAACGAACCTTGATGTTAATGGTTTAATTGATTTTAATAATATAAAGACATTTTCTACTGAAAAAATGGATGGAAAATATCTTTTAAAAAAAGGAGAGATATTATTTAAGAAATCACAAAGTAGTCAATATGCTGCTGGGATTTTTAGCGAAGGACCTGATAATTTAGTACCAAGTATTCACTTTTTTATATTAAGTATTAATGAAAAATCAAAGGATATAGTAATTCCTGAATATGTAGCTTGGTATTTAGGGGAAGATGTGGTAAGGAAATATTTTCAATCAATAGCAGCAGGAATGGTTACAGCAACTATAAAAAAATCTGATTTAGCGACACTAGAAATAAAGATTCCTCCAATAGATGTTCAAAGAAAACTTATAAAAATTCAAAGGTTAGCTTTAGAAGAAAGAAAAATAATGGAGGAGTTTATTTATTTAAGGGAACAGCAAATTAAAAATGCTTTAACAAATCTAGTTTGGCAGGAGTGATTCACTTATGGTTTATAATAGTTCTGAAATTTTAAAAAGACTATGGAATGTTTCAAATTTATTTCGTGGTTTTATCGATATTGTAGAGTATAGAAATTATGTATTAAATTTTTTATTTTTTAAATATCTTAGTGATTATTCTCGACACTATCGAAATTTGGATGCTAATTATGGATCTTTTATAGAAGGAAATGAGAACGAAATATATATACCAGAAAATTTATCTTTTGAGTCTATTTATGAAAAACGGGAAAGTCCAAATATAGGACAAATTATTAAGAGTACATTGAAAGATATCGAGTATCATAATAGCAGCCAATTATATGGAATATTCATCAGTGCAGATTATGCTTTTTTTGATGATCCTACGAAAAAAAATGATATTTTAAAAAAATTTATAGAAGAATTTAAAAATATAGAATTAGGTCCTGAACATTTAAATCCTTATCTTTTGGGAGAAGTATTTGGACAAATTCTTAATCGATTTGCTGTTGATTCTGGGAAAAAAGGAGCAGATTTTTATACTTCTTTGGAAGTATGTAGATTAGTTTCTGAATTAATAGACCCTCAAAGCGGAGAAACAATATATGATCCAGTTGCTGGAAGTGGTGGATTATTAATAGAAACTGCAAAGTTGATTGAAAGTAAAAAATTCTCTTTATATGCCCAAGAGCAAAATAAAAATGCTTATATAATATGTAAAATGAATACATTTATGAATGGTATGAATAAGAATATTGGTGGGATAGAATGGGGAGATGTAATTACAGAACCTAAGTTTTTAAAAGAGGAAAAGTTAATGAATTTTGATATTACAGTTGCCTTTCTTCCATGGTGGGAAAAAAGTGAAAGACATCCAAGTGATATTAAGGATCTTTCCCGTTTTAAATGGGGCACTCCACCAACAGGAAAAGGAGATTATGCATTTATATCACACATTGCTTCTGGAATGAATGAAGAAAATGGAAGAGCTGCTATAATTATTCCACATGGTGTCTTATTTAGGGGAGGAAGAGAGAAAGATATTAGAAGAGCTATGGTTGAAGATAACATTATTGAAGCTGTTATTGGGCTTCCACCTAATATGATGTATAACTCGAGTATTCCAGTAGCAATTCTTATTTTAAAGAAAAATAGAAACAGAGATAGTATTTTATTTATTGATGCAAGTGATGAATACATTAGTGATAAACATAGTAATAAATTAAGTTCGGAAAATATAGAGAAAATAGTTGGTACTTATCGAAATTATGAAACTTTAGATAAATATGCTTATGTAGCAACGAAAGAAGAAGTTAAAAAAAATGACTATCAACTTACTATCCCCAGATATGTGGATACATTTGAAGAAGAAACTATTGATACAGAAAATGTTACATCCAAAATTAAAGATTTAACCCGTAAGATGGAAGAGGTTAGAGGAACCTTAGATAAATATTTAGAAGAAATATTATAAGAAAAAAATGTATATTGTATTCATGTATAGTTAACATAACGTCCTATTATCGGTAGCAAATACTTTCATAGAATCCTTATATGTACAGGGATTCTTCTTTTTTGTCTGTTTATTTGGTATACAGGATTTTATACATCGGTGATATAGCGAGGATTCTAGGGATCCCCACTATTCTTTTTTTGCATAAAATCTTGTATAAATAAAAAAGATTTTGATGTTATTATCGAGAAGTACTACATATCGGTGTTAAAATCGGAATGTATTTCGAAATTAAATCGTTTTTAAAATCGGTTTTCATATCGGTTGCAAGTGCATTCCGATTTTGATTAGAATGCTGATTTAATCGTGTTTTTTAAGTAAAAAACGTATTCCGTTTTTGGGGGAGGAATGAAAATTGGAACTAAAATCGGAAATGCATACACCGAAAATTGTTGCGGTTCTTTTAGGGATCACACCCGATTTGTTAAAGGTATGGTCAAACGAATTTAACATACAAACGGAGCGAAGTCAGGGAGGGCATCGCAGATACTCGAAAGAAAATATAGAAGAATTAAAAGCAATAAAAGAAAAAATACAGGTGCAAAAATGGTCTTACGATCAAGTTCGGGCATGGCGAAACGGAGAACTTGATTCGTTTGTTTCAAAAGAAGAAAAATCAGAATTAGAAAAGAAATTGAATGAAGTATTAGAAAATCAACAGTTACAAAATCAATTTAATCAAGCACTCGTTCAAAAATTGCAAGAAATTACGAATGAATTGGTTACGACAAAAGAGCATTTAGCGAATACGGAGAAAAAGTTAACTGAAGTAGAAGGTAAAAACAGTGAATTAGAAGTTTTTATAGAGAAGAAGCTAGAGAAGCGAGATCAGTTATTGCTTGAAAATATTAGAGATATGCAGGCTCAAAATCAGAAACAAAAACGGAAAGGTTTTTTCGGTTTGTTTAAAAAGTAAATTTGGCCGGTATTTTATGTAGGGTTCTAATGTCGGAAAAAGAAGAATAGAAATATAGCATACATACAATAAGGGAATGCAGTATAGATCAGTCTACAAGCATTCCCTTGCTATAGAGATGTTAATAATATTTTAATGCTGTTGCTGCTATATATGTCATATTGATTAAGAATAAAAAGATTAATATATCTAGTGTTAAAAAAATATATAATATTATTTTCATCTTTTTAGATATTTCATTTTTAATCATATATATAATAAATAGCATTGTAGTTGTTTGGAATAGCATGGTGAAAAATAAAAATGTAATAGCAAATACCATATTCCCTGGTATAAATGGAGTATTCATAATGAGTAGAGAACTAATTATATTAAGAATAAGTGTAGTTAGTATAAAAATATATTTATAGATGTTTCTAATTTTGATCACCTACTTTAATTTTTTGTTTGATAATATAGTTTTTTATTTTTATGGTTATATATAAGTATTTTGTTATTGTTTTCGTCTACAATGTAAACATCTTTTTCTTGCCAATCTATCCCGTGAGGTATATCTTTATCGATTGAAAATAAGACATCTTTATTTCTAAAAGGAATTGAATTTCGATGGGCATGAATGTTTATTTCATGTTCTTTTGTTTGAATGCTATAATCTCCTGAATAATTGGAGAAGAATGGTGTTAATTTACTATAAATATATAAAATTTCTTTTTTATCGCTTTCTTGATAAAAGTGGGAATTAATAACCTTTAGATCTGATGTTTTTATGTCTTTTGGTATAAGTAAAAAGGCAACGAGACAATAAAATATAACAACAATAGCAATTAAAGAATATATGTAGAGAGAGGCTATTAATAAATATCTTTTGTAATTGCTTTGTTTTATTATCTGATTTTGCAAATTTGAATCCTCCTTTAATAAAGAATCAATTGAAACATTAAATAGATTGCTTAAGGCTAATAAATTGGTTAGATCGGGAAGACTTTTTCCTAGTTCCCATTTAGATATAACTTGTCTTGAAATAAATAATTGGCTGGCTACATCTTCTTGTGTCATGTTATTTATTAATCTTAAATGTTTTATTTTTTTTCCAATGTCCATATATGTACCTCCTTTAATTACTTTAATTATTCTAATGTTAAATAGTAAGAAACGCATCGTAGCGTTATAAAAAAGGCATGCAACGATGTGTTGCAGACCTTTTTTATGTGATAATCTTAGAAATAAGTTTATCTAAAGAAGAACAGGAGAATATTAAATTTTTAGTGGAGATAGAAAGGAATCATGCAATAAAAAGTTTAGGATGATTTGTGATTTATAAATTATTTAATTTTAATATTAAAATTAACTGGAGTTGTTAGTGTGTTTGAAAAAGAATTATTAGATTTTTGTAATAGGGGAATGAATATTTTTTTTATGTTTAAATCCGTGAGAAGACGAGTAATTTGGTTTTTTATAATACAAATGTGTGTAATAGTATCTTTTATAACAATATGTATTCTTTTTAAAAAGAATTTAGATTTTATGGGAATGTTTATAGTTTTGTTTGAAACAGAATTATTCATTACTTCTTTATTATTTATTCGTAATTACATTCGAAGTTATATTTCAAAAGAGTATAAAATTAAATTTGGAAGTAAAGAATGGTATACCTTTAAATATTTACTGTTAAAGAAGTTTTTAATAAATAAAAAGATTTTAAATAAGCCTAATAAGTATAAAACTAAAAATGTTGAGGCATTAGACTTTTGTATAGAAAGATTTGAAAAGCATCTTGAACGAAAGAACAAAAGAAAATTTTCAACGATTGTAATGTCTTATAGTGCCATACTTATAGCTGTATTTGTACCTCTTTGGACGGCTTTTAATAACTGGATATATCAAAAGAATAATTTTGAGTTTGGGCAAGCCACAGCTTATTTTGGTTTAGCATTTATTATTTTGATTTTAGTTTTTTTGTTCTGGATATTTATTTGTCATTATTGTATTGGGGATATATTGCAGTTAAGGGAGCAAAGAATTATTCATCTTATTGATATGTTGAATGGAGTTAAGTTTTCTTTGAACAATTCTCATTATTTAGATGAATTTGGGAATGAAGATATTAATAAGCTTGTAATTAAAGTAATTGATGAGTATGAAGTAAAAAAAGAAATGAATCTTTTATTATTTTTAATTAAGTAATAATGTCGGAAAAGGAAAAATAGAAACATAGCATATATACATAATAAGGGAATGCAATATAGATTAGTATACAAGCATTCCCTTGTTATAATTATTATTATATTTAGTTAGCTTTTTCTTTAGTAGAGTTGATATTATCTTTTGGGTTTTTAATTTTTAAGTTTTTTAGATGTTGTTCAATATCTTTTTTTTCTTTTTTTAGTTCATTTGTATAAGATTGAATATCTTCATCATTAAAAGCTTTTATGATATCTCTAATTTTATTATCATTATCATTTTCTTTTTCATCTTCTTTTTTATTAAATAAATTTTTTATTTTGAATTTATATTTATTAGAATCTAAGCTTACAATCATACTTACTATAAATATTATTTCTGAAACTGAACCAATAAGTTCGATTGGGCCAGGAGATTGTACATTAGTTTTTATACTTATATTATTTTTATTTAGGGTTGTTTCTTTAATATTTGTTATTTCTTTATTAGTTATTTCTTTGAATTTATCTATTGGAGTTAAAGTATCTCTAATTAAATCAGAAAACATTAATGCATTTATATTTCCTTTTTTTTCAACATATAAAGTTAAGTGTGCTGTATCACCTTTAATAAATATAGAATCTATTGCTCTATCAATAAATTGTGCATAAGAGTTAGCATCATTTATCGTGTGATGAGAGTGAAATACTTTGTATAATTCTGGATCTAATTTTTGTCTTTTAATTGTTTTTAGCCATTTTACCTTTTTTCTTTTTATATAAGGACAAAATTTTGAATCACTAGGCTCTGTTGGAGTAATTGTAGGGAAATCTTTTTCAAAATATAATTTGCTTTCTGAAACTTCCCCAAAAGTAACATATTCTGAATCCACAGATGGTATCATAACTATGTCACCTTCTTTTATTTCATTTATAAATTTATTTATATTGTTTGCAATTAAGGTAGCTTGTCTAGATTGTTGACTTGGAGTTTTATCTTTTGATTGGGGACACAATGTAAGTATATCTTCTTTTGAAATTTCATTTTTTTTATTTACTATATTTTGATCAATTTCATTCCAGCCTATTGAGATGTAATTATTAACATCAAAGCTACTATAGTATAATCCGGATTCTGTTCTTACTAGCCAGTAGTTTCTTGTTGGTGATATGTTAGGGATAATAATTTCTTGAGTTGCTTCTGTCATTTTGTTCTCTCCTTATTAGTATTAATTAATACAAATTAAATAATATCCAACTATTTATTAATGATTAGGGTGTGAAGATTTTGAAATCTGTTTTTATTAAGGGAAAATTTTTGAGAAAAGTAGTATTATTATTAGCCGTTTCGTTAATTATACCAGTTTTAGTAACATTATCCTCATTTAAATTTGTTGAAAATACAAGTGCTTGGATTGGTTATTGGGGAAGTATAATAGGAGGAGTTTTAGGAGGATGTTTCACATTAATAGGTGTTATTTTTGCATTTACTCTTGAAAAAGAGAAAAGTTATATCGAACAATTACCAGATAAAATAGTTAATATACAAGCAATTAAAGAAATTGTTTTGAAACATAAATTTAAAATCATCTCTTTACAATCTTTAGGTTCACAAAGAGAGTTTGAACAAGTAGTTGAAGATGTTGAGGAAAAAGTTGATATGCTTTTTAGAGATATTGATGTTTTTAATTCTGATAAAGAATCTTTATTTTTTAAAGCTTCAAAAGTTGATACAGATGTATTTAATGCAATTCAATCTTATTGTTATTCATTGGAGATAATTAAAATGAATATCAAAAGATTAAAAACGCCAGATATAGATAGTGTGAATAATCTTTATAGAGAAATTACAAATGCAAAAGGGTTTCAAAAAGATATATTAAATACTTTAAAAGAAATATTAGAAGAAAAAGAAGAATATTATTTGAATTATTTGTATAATAATGGTAAATCGAAAATAATTATTGATAAATTTAACGATCATTCTTATTTAAAAAATATAAAAAAATAAATATGATTTATATTATGTCGATTAAATTAGTAATGATTGTTTAATGAAATCAAAGTAGCTTTATAATGGTAATCATATAAAAAAGAGCCTGGATTTAGGCTCTTTTTTATTTATATTATAGAAAAATTTTTCTTGAATTTTGTAGTGGTGAAGTTATTTGGGAGATTATAGGGTCTTTTTATGATTGCTAGAATTGTTATAAGTAGAATGTATCGAGAACATTGTCTTTTTCTTCTTTATTTATTCCGATATATTTTAATGTGATTTGCGGTGTACTGTGATTAAGTATTTCTTGCAACATAGCGACATCTTTTGTTTGCTTATAAAACCAATAACCGAAGGTTTTGCGCATAGTATGAGTTCCGATAGATTCTATACCAGCAAAATCTCCGGCTTTTTGTAATTGTCGATAAGCCTGAATCTTACTAATGGATTGCTCTCCTTTTCTTGAAGGGAATAACCAAGTACTTTCTAGTGTTTGGGCATACGAATAGACTTCATCAAAAATAGAAGTAAGGTTAATCATGCGTTCTTTCTTCGTTTTTCCTTCTTTAATTTTGAATTCTTTTCTTTTCTTTCGTTTTAACTTTAGTATGGTTTGTGTTTCGAGTTGGAGTAGATCACTTACGCGTAGTCCGGTATGAATGCCAACTAGAAAGAGAATATAGTCTCGTTCGGAACAATGACGTTTGAGGGCCCACTTCATATCTTCGATTTGTTCTTTGCTACGAATAGGTTGGACATCAATAAGATGTGGTTTTTTGTTCATGGATTTTTGACCTCTTTATTTATAGTGTTTTGAATGTATACTTTTGTTGTGTAAAATGAGGATATCAGGGTAATTGGTGAGAAGTCAATGATTTGGGGGAAATCAATGTAAACTAATATTTAAAAGTTTACATTGGAAAATAAGAAAAAGAAACTGGTTTTTAGGGTTCTATTTCTTATTTTGATAATATTTGTATCTTATTGTAGTTTATATATTCTATAATTAGTTTATTGAAATTTTATAGTTAAAAAGGATGATTGGACATGACAGTACAAAAAGAAAAGGTAACCAGGCGGGTTGTTTGTAGGAAATGTAAATCCGATCAAATAGTTGGTAATAAACGTGGGTATAATTTTAAAAGGATGTTTTTAATTCTGTTTCTTATGTTAGCTACACTTATAGCTATTGGAATAGTTCCTCGACATTCTCCACTTCAGGATATGGCTGCATTTGTTGTTTTTTTAATGATGCTCCTAGGGGCACCGATAACTTTATTCAGTGGATTTATTGGTAGAAAGAATATTGTCAATGGTTGTATGAATTGCGGACATACATGGATGCCTAAAAAATAGAATGTCTATAGATCAAAAAAGAAAAGACAGCTGATTTATTGCTGTCTTTTTACTTGTTGAATAAGTTTTAAAATCTATTGTCGAAAATGTGTTAAAATAAAAAAGAGAAACCTTGCGCCAACAAGGTCTCTCTAGTTAAAAGTTCCTGGTCAGGAAATATATTGTCTATATACATTTTATCATTATTTATTACATTTGTGAATGTGAATTAAATGTATTTGCTTTTCCTGTTCTTGGGAGTAGGGGGAGAACATGAGTAAAATTGTTAGTTTTGAAGAAGCTGAAAAGAAAGCAAAATCTAGAGAAAATCAGATTGAGAGCTTTTTAGAACAGGCTAATATTGGATTATCAGTTGATCAACAGCAAATGTTATTAAAAATTTTACATAGTACAACTGGAGATAATTACTTTATCGGAAAGAAAAAGAAACCTACTGATAGGGTGAAGTTTGTGCAGATTATTATGGATAATTATAATTATCTAAGTGAAATTGAATACTTAACTACAGCTGAAAAAGCTTTTTTAATGGATCTTATTCCTTATGTAGAGTTCAAAACAAATATTTTAGTTGAAAGGGCTAGCAAAGAGAATGAATTTGATTCTGATAGTGCGACGCCTACTTATTTAGCTAAGAAATTGAATAGAACTAGAGGAAAGGTTTCTCAATTAATGAATGGTTTAATGAAAAAGGGATTATTAGCTGTTGCGGAAACTGGTACAACAACAGAAGATGGACGAATTTGTACAAGCCGTACTTGGTTTGTTAATCCTAATATTATGTGTTGTTCTCCAAAAGATGGAGTGGATAAAGCAACTCAAAGAATCTTTAAAAAAGCACTTAGAAATTTTGTAACTGAAGATGGTAAAAAACATAAATTACCGATTTATTTATTTTAAATAAAATATTTTTAAAAAGAGAGTAATTTTTTTATTGCTTTCTTTTTTTTTTTGTGTTTTACCATTTTTTAGGTGTTCCTTTTTGGGTACACAGGTGTTCCTTTTTGGGTACACCCTATGTCTCTTAAACCCTTGATATTACTGACTTTTTATATTTTCTCTATCTCACTCTTTATATTAGCCTTCCGTTCTCTTAGTTTATTATGAAATTAAAAGGTGCTTACACGCTATCAATGTTCACATGTTTTGTAGTTAAAATTCGAAGAATTGCCCCTTTCGTAGTTCCCTTGCGTTGCTATCGTACTGGCTAGCCAGATCAGGCTATCATGGGGATTCTCATTGTAAAGGGTTCGGCTTTGCCCGTTCCGCTTTGCTACACGCCCTTTACAACGAGCCTCCACCCCATGATTTCATTGCCAGTGCGCCAGCTCTTACCGCAACGCTTTGGGAACTACAGGGGCGTTCCTGAATAAAAAATATTAGAAATTAAAAAAGCTTAGATTGGTTAACCAATCTAAGCTTTTTTAAAACCATTTTAGATAGAAAAATCCTTGTTTTTTCACAAGGATTTAGTTTAAGAGTGGTTTATCTCTTTGGGATTCGTAAGAATCATTGAAATTTAAACGTCTAAATAGATTTGTATTTCGGATTTTAATATTTTTTGGATCAATCATATATTGCCAAGACTTTAAGTTCTTTTTATTTTCTCTAAGTTTAGTAATTCTACTTATAACATTGTTTAATTCACGTTCATGATCCTCGTTCATCACAATAAAAGTAAAGCTTGTTATCACTGTTGGGAAACAAATCTTTAATAAAAATTCAATATGATAGATATCAGAGATTAGGTTATTAATTGTGATATAAGATGTTCCTGGTATCGGAATAATATTTGCTACGATTCGTAAAGATTCTTTTTGATCATTAATAAGTAATTTAAGAGAACAACGTGTAGTAAGGATTTTAAAGAGTTCATCGATAAATGTAATGAGTACATGAAGTTGAGTTTCAGGTGTCTCTTCATTGATTAACCATAATCCTCTATTTTCTTGTTTTGTCTTTATCAGAAAGTCTGTTACAAATTCTATATCAAGATTTTTAGGTATTTTATTGTTTGGAAAGTATTCTCCAAAGTAACGTGTATCTTTTTCTTGTATTGGGTTAATTGGGAAAAAGGGTTCTGTATATAATAGATAATAATGCTCGTGAGAGCAAAGTAATGCGGTTAATAATATTGGATCTGTATATTGTTTACTTAATTCTAGATAGTCTTCCATGCGGGTAAAATGGCGGAAGAGTACATTTTCTCCAGGTGCAATTGGTAGTACCTTTTTTTCTTGGCCAAAATAATAATAAGCACGATAAGATAAATAAATATATTCCGCACCATAAAAGGATTTAGAACCAATTAACAGTTTATCTTCTAACTCCTTTAATTTTGCATAACCAAGTGTTCTAGATTTATTCTTTTTCCCTTTTTGGTAGCCGAATAAATCTAGGAACTGTGACTTTAATATGTAAGGTTGATGATGGAGCATAAATGTAAATAGATTATGATAATGCTTCATGATGAATAAATGTAATTCATCACTTAATTTTCTCTTATGTGGACCTTCCTGAATTTCATGTAAGTTTAAGATATAGGGTGAATTCGTATTATTCATAATTTCATGTACTGTATAAAAAGTATGTGGAACGATAAATGTTGGTTGTATTGCCATGTTCTTTCCTCCTATAGTTGTTCATATCCGAATAAAAATGTTTTTGCAAATTCTTGTTTTTGTTGGATATCAATTTCTTTATAGTTACGTGTTGTCACTTCTATGGCAATGTAACCGCCATGCGCTTCACTATAGATGGCCCCATCGGGCGTTGGTTGGAATTTTCCTTGCGGATGGGACTCTACTATTCTTTTTTTAAAATCGTCGTATCTGGGGTCTTTCTGGGCTTCTGAATGCAATTGTTTTTCTGTTTTCCATGTTTCTCTCGTTTCTTTTGATAGAGAGATGTATTTTTCAGAGAGACGAATATCATGTTTGGCGTTATTTATACCGGTTTTATATTGATACTCTATTCCCTCTTTCTTAAACTTTTCTATCCCTTTTTCTCCTAAAACAATTTTTCCTGTACGTTCTTCTAAATATCCGCTATGACAAAGTTTTTTTAGGCGATCTCCTTTGATGTTATATTCTCTTTCCATTTGATCTCTGGTAGCTGTTCCAGTTTTCCAAAGCATATCCATGCCTTCAATTTCTTTTGTTTTTAGAATCCTTATATGTTTTCGTGGCGCGGCCATAGGGATGCCTCCTGTCTTTGCTATATTTGTGCATTTAATTATTTGGGAGGACATAGCGAAGCTGTGTGTCTTCGCTATGTGAACATGTGTAAATGTACACATGTTCACATGGTTCGTTTTTTATTAAATAAACATTTGTTTAAAAATGTTTATTTCATTTCATTCAAAAAAGCGTAAGCTGGTTTTGAATGAACCAATCTAATAGCGAAAGCTATAGATTGGAGAATGCAAAATGTGATGCGAAGCATGGCATTTTGTTTAAACAAATAAAACTTGCTGAAGGCAATTTTTATTTGTCTTTTTCTAAGAAGCGCTAGCTGATTTAGAAAAAGACTCTTGTCTGATGCGTAGCTTTCAGACAAGAAAATCCCGCAGGGCAAAATGCTCCTGAAGACCATTCACTCGGCTTGCCGAGCTTGTTTTTGGTTTAAGCGTAGCGAGAACCAAAAATGAATGCGTCTGACCGCAGGCATGTAAAAGCGTCAGCTTTTATCATGCTAAGGCAGGAGCATTTTGCCCTGCTTGAGTTTTACAGGACGAAGGACGGCGGGACGATCAGTGGATAGGTTTTGATCTTCCCGGTTTAAAGCCGTTAAGGCGATAAACCGGGCTCCCCGAAGGGGAGAATATGTACTTGATTCTATGTGATACCACATAGAATTTGATTTAACTATATTATACAATATATTAATTTAGATATGAGAGATTTTGTAATAGGAATATATGAGGGAATAGCTAGGGTTGATCACTGAGTCCGTAACGTTTATGCCGCGAAAGTTACTTGACCATGAGGGGCACCCTCATGCAAACTCACCAGAGGTGGCCCCAGAAGGGCGGTTTTTGCCCGCTGGGGTTATCTTTGGGAGTTTGAGGGTGTAGAGGCTCGTGGTCAAGTAAATCGTGGAATAAAAAGTGTAGGACGGGACGCTTCAGAAAAGGGCAAAAAACGAAAAGGTTATTGGAATATTATATTTTTAATAAGTCTTTGTTTAATCGAACGTTTTTTGGCATTGAAAAAACTCGTATGTTTTTTTGTTTTTTTTTTATATTAAAGAAAAGGAACTGGGCTAATAAAAGCCCAGTTCCTTTATCCTCTGTTAATTATTCTTTGTAACCTCATTATTTTCATTGCGAATCCAATATTTAAAGCAGTTAATGCTGTGATTACCATAATTGTTGGATGAATCCATAACCAGATTCCTATTATTTTTACTCTTGTAAATAAAGGTTCACTAGACCAATTAATTAACATTCCTAAAATCACTACACCATTTAATGTGCCAGCCCATTTATTTACTTTTTCTAACATATTTATTACCCCCAGTTTTTTTTTTTT
>NZ_JBBOPN010000004.1:0-11653 GCF_038003645.1 Bacillus sp. FSL E2-0195
ATCGTTTTCTAGGTGAAATATGCGCTGATCTAATAAGACTCATAAATTCCCACTAGTCTTCAACCCGAAAAAGGGTATATCATTGCTATAGCGAATATTTTTATCGAGGTGAACGCTATGAAGACGTTTTACAGTCCTAGCGACGTGGCTGAACAATTAGGGATCCAATCTAGTACACTGCGCAAGTATGCTGACGTGCTAGAAAAAGAGGGATATAGCTTCATAAAGAATGAACGTGGACATAGGAAGTACAGAGAAGTTGACGTGTTAGTATTCCGTAAGGTCATAAACCTAAAGAACGACACAGATATGACACTAGAAAATGCCACAAAGCAAATAGTATCATGGCATCAAGGCGTTGAAGTATTGCCATTAGAGCGCCATGAAGTTGAGCGCTATGAAGAACCTGATTTCAACGCTACAACGCTACAGATGATGATTCAAGATCAAAAAGAAGTCATTGAAAAACAAAATTACTTGCTACAGGAATTAAACAAACGTTTAGCCGAGCAAGACCAGCGATTTACGCAAAGAGAATCAGAGTTATTGAACGCTATACAATCGATACAGTATTCCCAGAAGCTTATAGCGATGAATAATAGCGAAGACATAGCGAAGAACCAGGGCCGCGATGAAATGCTCATGCAAACGATCCGTGAGGTGCAAGAGGTTAAAAAGATGTTGGCTGCAAGTAATGCGCGGAAATGGTATGAGTTTTGGAAATAAAAAAGAGGTAACATCGAGTTACCTCTTTTTTATTGTTCACTATCAAGGGGATCCCCTTTAGAAATATCCTCTTCTAAAGACCTAAAGTCAGACATTACTCTATTAAAATCATTATTAAACCCTTCCAATTGATCAACTCGATTAGATATCGAACTTTCATCCACCATTGACATAGCAAATACCTTTTTTAGAGATCGAAGACGCATATCTAAATCATAAAGCTCCGTATTCAAAGTTAATCTACGATCAGTAAAAAATGGATATCCAGATATGGTCAAATCATTAATATTCTTAATTGCCCTATCGATTTCTCCTTGTTGATGTCCCAGAGCGAAACTATACATCGCATTTGCTTCTAAACGAAGTGTAGTTATTAAAATTTCTTTTTGTTCTTTTTCTAGCTCTGTCAATTTATCTTGGGCTACAGTAGCTATCGATCTAGCATTAATTAAAATATCATTAGCTTCTGAAATTTTCTTCTCCAAACGAGTGTTTCTCTCTTCTAAATCAGAAATTTCACTTTTTGCCTCTTCTAATTTTTCACTAGCCTCAACCATTTTCACCTCAGCCTCAATCATTTTCTTTTGAGCACGATTATTAGAATATGAAACATAAGCGAACGCACCACCGGCAATTGCTATTATAATAGCAACTCCAATACCTACTGCCGTTAACATATTAGAAATTGTCGTGTTTAAAAACGCTACTTCATGATCCTGCAATGATATAACCTTGTCTTGCAAATCTTTTACCACATCAGTAGATGGTGCTGCTGTAAATAACATCTCCAGCATTAATAGTTCCCCCTAATTATATAAATTCAGACGAATACTATTATCCATTATTTTTTTATTAAGGTAAATCAATATTTTACCTATTAAAGGAGAGAAGATGTAAGTATGGAATTGCACATTATAGATATAGCCAAGTTAAAGAAAAAGAAAATGAACACAGTATTAATTTTCTTTCGCAAAGTTGTTTCTTACGAGGTGCAAGTAAGGATAAAAAACGGTTTAAATTCTGGAAGTGATGTTTGGTCAAGGTGGGTACATAGCATTTAATTACATTGAAACCTATTGTGGACAAGCATATAATTCATAATCCCCACCTTCCAAGCATGAAAACTCCTTATACCATCTATTATTCAATAAAATATCCCTCTCATAAAACTGTCCCGCGCGACAGTTCAAATGCTCCTTTATGATAAAATAGAGATATAAAGAGACGAGATGAGGGAGAAATTTGACAGCTAATAAAAAAAAGATTGTAAACAAACCAACTGTTGTGGCACAACTTCCACAAATCATTATAGATACATATAACTTGACTTGCACTTCTAGCGATGTAAAAATGTTTCCCGGCTTTATAAAGCACGTAAAGAAACAGCACCCTGGTATTTATGAAACATATTCATCGTACATAAAAGATATCGTTGAACAACCGGACTATGTCGGACAAAATCCTAAAGAACCTAATAGCGTTGAATTGGTAAAGATTTTAAATGACCATATACTAATTGCTATAAAATTGGACCCAAGCGGTTATTTGTTCTTATCAACTATGTTTGATCTAAAAAATGGTCCTGCGAAAATTCAAAGACGATTGAATAGTGGACGTTTAGTTGCTTACAAAGACCTGTTAAGCTAACGGAGAGTTTACTAAAATATAAGAACGTGGTATACTACCTGTAGAAAGTAACATAATAATGATATAGGATCTTTGAGGTGGGAAAGGTTCCCCACGCGCTTATCTAGCCGCCGTTCTTGAGCAAGCATTTGATTGGTTAGGTAAGTTACCAGAGATGTAGGATACGCCGCCCTGCCATCGATCCTATGTACGGTAAGCCATTCGTTTTTTAACGGATGGCTTTTTTATATTGACTTTTTCGTCGCTAATGGTTACTTTTCTATCAAATGAAACCGAAAGGCGATGATTAATATGTTAAAAAACACAAAATATACACGTTGCGATGAATGTGGGGATCTAGCGAACGTAAAACAACTATCTTCCATACAATTCGAAGTCCGCTGCACCAATCAAGATTGTCTGACAGTAACAGTAGTAAAGGATGAATGGTGGAAACACACTCCAAAACGATCAAAACCGCTCTAGATTAAATTCTAAGCGGTTTAACACTTTTATACTCAAAGGAGGATGTTATCCAATGGTAAATAAGCTAGGTATGACGAAAGAACAAGAGCAACAATTCTTAGCACCAATCATTAAATTCATCAGAAAAAATCCGCATTTATTTGGAGAAACCGATGAAAATAAGAGAAAAAATGACAATGTAAAAGGATATGAGAAAAAAGATTAATAATTTCGTTTGTCTTTGTGAGGGATCGAACCTAATTGGGGTAGTCAATATTCAAAAACTACAGTACAATTAAACAAATGGTAGGTTATATTATCTTGACGACATAACGATATGAATTCTAAAAAATTCAAAAAAGTACGCAAGGGAGTGGAGCTATGTGCAAATATAGCAAAAGTAGTATACTACACCATCCGAGCGGTACTTTTACTTCTTGGGTAAGTAGGTAAGTAAAAAAGAACGAATCAAGTTAAAGTTCCCAGCTACCACCGTTGGTGCTTTGGTCGGCGTCCAACGAAAAAAAATAAACTACGTCTTTGATGAGTAACAGGGAATGAACTTAGTTCGTTCTTTTTTTATTATTTTTTACTAAAATACATAATTATAAACAAAAAAGAACCCTTATTTGGTCGGCAGGGTTCTTTTTAAACGATATGTTTCTAAAAAACCCTTCTCAGGATTTTTTCAACTGATCACTTCTCTAACTACACGCGATTCAAATACGGCATATACTGGTATCGCGTGTTTAACTTCACACTTTAATCTTAGTATTCTACTCGAATTCTGTCAACAATAATTGACCGATTTATAATAAACTGGTATAGTTTTTTCACTTTTACCAAATAAAAACAGAGTCGCCACTAATAAACCATACCCTTATTAATATTGACCTGTATACGCTTAAAACAACATCGAACATAACCCAAATTACTATGTACTTTCTACATAACAACAATCCTAATGTTATAACATCCACTCATGGATAATTTTACTTTTAGTAAGTGTGATTTTACAAAGAAATGTAGATAAAAAACATTTATATTACCTATTTAAAGAATTTTCCTGTCCTGTTAGCATCCCAATGTCTATAGCAAACTCCAAGCACTCATGAAGACGATCTGGAAATAAATAATTTATTACCTCAAACATAGCTCCTGTAAAAAAAGATTTTATATTACTTACATCACTAGGATCTACCCCACATCTGATTGGTTTAAGTTCCAATGGCTTATCCATAAGCTCTGTGTAATTTGTTGCATCTAATGCTTTGTAACTATGAGCTTCTTGAGAGAGTGATCCATAAAACGTGTAAACAAGGGACTCATTTTCCATTAAAGTAGTAGCTAATTGTTTTAATGATTTTGGTCCATTAAATAAAGAATACCAATTAGGATTATATGACTTCTTTAATTTCCTTTTTGTATGTTTCCATTCCTGTAGAATGTATTTTAATTTAGGGTCATTTAATAATTCTGAATTAATATCAATCAATCTTTCTAAGTCTAGATCAGCTACATCTACTTTTTGTTGTTTGTACCAAGTTCTCATGTCATTGTTTGAATCCATTAAAAACCCTACATAATAACTATACGCTCTATCTTTTACTAATGATTCTTTCTCTAAAATATATCTTACTGCTAAATATGTTTCTAAAATGGATCTCTTCATTACAGTTAAAGGACCTTCTAAATCATGTTTTGCTAACACATAACCAGCATCAGCTTGTTCAATTAATTTTCTAAAAAGAGAAGCAACCACTTTATGTTCCAATCCTAAATCAGTTCTGTTCTCTAAATCTCTAAAAAAGCTTTCTCCAAACTGTATACTCTTACTTAATACATCTATGGACGATTGCATAAAATTCTTTACCTCGCTTTCGCTTTCATATCTTCAATCCTTTTGTAAAACATCATTATAAACCCTTCTTCTATTACTACCTCGTTCTTTTCTTCTTTTTTCATCTGACTTAAACGGCTCCAGATTCTTCCTCATAAACTCAATCAATGGTTCACAAAACTTCCGAGCATGTTCCCCTCTAAGTATCATCTTCATCCTCAATCCCCACTCCATCTTAGTTAATGGTAGTTGCTTCGATACTCTATTTTTTAGTCAATCAGAGTTAAAATCCTTTAAATCACTTGACTTTAAGATCTTACGATTTTCATACTGGCGAGTTTGTTAGGAAATCTGAATGTAGTTTTGGGCATAGTAACCCCTGTTAAAAGTTTACGAGGTTAAAACGCCCACTCATTCGTACTGGCTTAGATGCCGAGGTCTCGAATTGAGATTGGTTGCATTGACGACAAACGGTTATAGCTCATAAAACTACTATACCGTCCGTATATAGCTTATCGGCTTCGTATTTCGCCGTACGGTGCGTTTCTCACGCCCAACACCGTTCCCTTTCGGATGATTCGCTATATAACCCGCATATCCTTGTAATAAAGCTTGTACAAGAATAGCCGTGAATCAGTGTCATGATCGCCGCTTACGAGTAACTGGTTAACTCCAGTCGCACAATCATGTCTTATTTTGAACCCCCAACACTTTTGGCCGCTAACGTCTTGGTTATCATCGTTATTAGGATTTACATCCCGTAGGCTTTTTTTATGCGAAGCTTGTGTCCTTTACTTCGCTTACGTCAGACAGTTGAATGCAACGACAACTGATATCCGAGTGTATTTTTTCGCATCGGCTACACTAGACCTTCTTTTTAAAGTGGTAGCTTCCACTGGAACGGAACAACACAAAAAGGGCGTTCTCTATATCTAAACGCCCTGTACATTTACAAGACTTCAGCTATAGAAAACGCCCTTTTATATCCGTTTTATTATGTATATAACATTGCTACTAATTACTAGTTGCAATACTCGGAGAGTAACGGTACAATAGGTGTATCTAATAATCCTTGTTCGCGAAAACAAGGAAAATAACTTATCTGACGTTGGTAGCGTCTTATAAGTCGAAGTCCTGTATTGAGAGTACAGGATTAAGTCATTCCTTTAGTGCCTGAGAAACACTAACATATGGAATGGCTTTTTTATTTGTTCACGTTCATATTAAGTTACTGCTAATTTTACCGCTATGTTTCTATTAAATCAACGAAAATTTGATAAGGTTCACCAGAAACATTAATATTTGCGACATAAAACTCACTCTCCAACATTGGAGGATGACAAGGTATGTAAAATTTTTCATACCCTATAATAGAGAGTATGCTTAAATTAAGAACACCATATTAAACCTCTCATTTTCATTTCTAACGCGTTTTATATCATTCTAATGTATTTGTATTAGTTTAATAGTTACATAGCCATAATAACAGCACTCTTAATCTTAAAACGGTCACTTTTACACTCTACAAAACTTTACACATCATTTGATCCACATTTGTTCCACGCTACAGGATCTTCTTGTTTTCCACTAGTTACTTTTCGTATTCTGTTGCTGGTCGTTCTTCTTCAACTAACCAATCTACTGTAGACTCTTTTGAATAGGTTTCTTACTATTATCCTTTCTGGCCACCTTACCCAACTCTTTCCTAACTACCGATGTTTTTCATTATGCTCTTTCCAGGTTTCATGTGCATCATGATCATATAATCTTTCATAACATGCATTAGCAAATTTTAAGAAATGTTTATTGTCTCCAGGTTTTTGATCAAGATTACCTTTAAATTTTCTGACTATCTTTTTCGTTTCTTCTAATGTCAAAAAATCATATGAGTTTGAAAGAAACTCAGAATATATTTTGTTATTAATTAAATAATTATTATTATTAGATGGACATTTTTGACCACTCATAGACTGGACATTTTTGTCCATTCCTATTTGAGGATAATGTACGACTGGTTTATATTCTTCACTTGTATATAATGCGATCAACTTAGAATCCACTAATTGTTCTTCTTTGATATAGAAACGATTAGCTTGTCCGCTTTCCTTTTTGACTTGTCTATAATAAATAATATCGCATTTTTTTAGCTCGTTATACCATCGTCTAACAGTTTTCTCGTTCTTATCCATGATCTCAACTAAATCTTCTATAGGATAAATACAGAATACACCTAACTCGTCCTCATATTTATCGTTGCCTTCACTAACACTTTTTAATGACAATCTGTAACGGTCTCTAAGGTACATATACAACTTACAAGCCCCTAAACTAACATCATGAACAGTAAGATATTCCTCGACTGCCTTTGGCATCATGAGATACTGCTGAGCGTAGTTATAGTAGTGTACTGACTTCTCGATATTTAACATAAAAAACCTCCGATTGTTGTCATTTAAGTACTACGACTGGACAAAAAGGGTTCCTCTGAGAACCCTTTTGTGGTATATTTCCATGTGTTCTTTTTACAATCTCTCTACTAGATCTCTTCAACATTTTTCCTCTAACACTTGTAATTCCCTATCTAACATATTTATTTCGTTCGTCACATCGTTTAAACGTCGCACGGCTAGTTCCGGTAACCCTCGTTTATCCAATCCATTCACAAGTTCATATAAGTCCTCTAATAGCATTTTTAGAGTGTCAATACGCTCTGGATCACGTTTATGGTAAAGATGTATCGGCATGAATTCTACTTTGTCTTCGTACGCTCTGACAAGATTTTCTCCTAGTTCTTGATGAAAAGCCTGGATTACCCCAACTGTTTTAGTTGCCTTCTTCTCGATTGTTTTAAGTTCCTTGTGCATAGTGTTTTTCATATTAATTACCTCTTTCATCTGATATTTTTTATATTTTAACGCATTATTTTTGATTTACTCATTACTTCGTATCGTTATCTTTATTCTTCCATTTTGACTATATGATCCGTTACGGCTGCAAGAGCCATTGCTAGCAAACTGAATACAACATTCGCTATTACGTTCTCTTGCGCTAGGCCAGAAAAAAATGTTAAAGTTGCTATAGAATATAAGATAATCTTCATAGGTTATCTGTCCTTTCTAGCTCACTATGCCAGTAGTGGGCTTTATCTATTTTGTAATTGATTTGTTACAACGTGTATCAATTGAACACACTCTAAAAGGTGATCGATGTTCACGTTATCCAACGTCGCGTTTTCACCTTCATTTGGATTAGCTTCTTCCAACATTTCATTCAATCCGTTTACCAACCAAAAAAACTTGCTCTCTAGTAATTGTTTTTTGTCATTATTCATCTTGAATACCTCCTATTTCGGTTTCGAAACCATTTTAATAAAAAAGAGATGGGCCATTGCCCTTTAGTTTACTTCTCTTTTTTTAGTTTTTCTTTAATCCGATCTTTAACTCCAGTGATTTTGGATAGTTCGATCCATTCTTCTACTTTATCAGTTCCAAACTCTACAATGTTTTTCGCAATCATACGCTCCATCTTATATGCTTTTTCAGCATCTTTAATGTTGTCTACACCGTAATAATCCATCTTATTTGTATAGAATGTCTCAAACTTACTTTTCTTTTCAGACACTTGTTCATCTCTCCTTTACACTGAGAAGTATATAACGGTTTCGAAACTCTGTAAAGGTGGTTTCGAAACTTTTTTTGTATTTAATAGTTTTACCGTTTATATATTATTAAAACGTTTCAGCTGAAAGGAATTAATAAACAATAAGTCTGTTGATTAGAATAAGCTATCAGATTATCTTTTAATACAAAAAAGAAAAGACATACCCAATTAAGATAAACCCTTTTAACTGACTTTGTAGAAAACGCTATAAAATGCACCATTCGTGACAACGAACAATGCGACGATATAAAGTTTACAATGTTCGGAAATAACGATCACCTTTTCCAATTATCTTACAATAATCACTGTATCGTCATACAATGACCATCTAAAAATGACTGTAAAAACGTTCGTGTTTTCTCAAATAGACATAAACCTTGATATAACAGCATTCTTGTTACCAATTCAGTTTACATAATACTTATTATAATCCTAACTTTTAGTAAGTTGCTAATATACTTACGGTTAGGGTGTTCAATATAAGTATTATATCACCTGGTCCGTGATCTGTTATAACATATTTTATATACTTATATAGGGTAGGGGGGGTTGCGTGTCATGTGTGCGCGAATCTTCTCGCGTTCAGAATTAAAAACCCTGGATAAACACCCGATAAAACTTAGTACCTTTGCCCTCTTTCATCTCGTTCTTTTAGAATCTCTCTTAACTCGGATACTTCTTCTTCTAATTGCTCATTATCTTTTTCTAGTTTTAGCTTCATCTCTTCTGATACTTTAACGGCCCTTTCCTGGATCGCTACCTTTTCACGTTCAATCTTCAGTTTTTCACCCTCTTGCATGCTTCTATGCTCCACTGATGCACCTTGTAGAGCATATATTAACTGTCTAGAGTCACTCTGTTCTATCTCTCTTCTACATATCATATCCATTATTAATTTTCGTGTTGCTAGAGCTTGTTTTGGTGTAGCGATTTTAATATAAATATTGATCGGTTCTTTTGTTGTTTCTTTTTTCTTTGCTGTTGCCATGTTCCATCTATCCTCTCTATAATAAGTTTCTTATTCGTCGTGCTCTTTCTCTCATTTGATTGTCGTACAACTCACTTTTATGCACGATCTGGCATTCACTGTTTAATACGCAATCATACAACGAGGGATCATAAACCTTCTTTCTAGTAAACAGCACATTCATATCATTTTCATGTAGCTTACCAGCCATGTATAACGCCTTTATATCCGTCCACCTAGTTTTATATAGTTGCCCTGGCGTCATTCCTAGTTCGCGCTCCAGGGCCGTTATATCTTCCTTTGATCGTACATAATCATTACTTGTCATATATGTTGGTTTAAATGCGTTTGACATCTTTACATAACACCTCTCTCATTTCATCACTCATTTGGCTTAAAGGTATCTGGTCAATCTTATCTGTAGCCCCGTTTACTTTCTTTTTCCTTACATATAAAACGTTATCTTCAATCCATTTATCTAAACCATATGTTTTTTCGTGTTGCTCGTCTTGATCTCGTAACCTCATAAGCCTTTCATAATGGCGCGGGCTTTTCTCTTTCCAATATGCGTATTCGTTCTCTGTTGGTGGTCTATAGCTTGAGTCGTCACATTTGCACTCACTAAAGTGTTTAGTACAATTAATACACTCCTGAGGTACGTTACTAACAATAAAGATATTCTCTTTTGCTCTTTTATTAGGATCGATATCTTTAATCTGTTCACTATCACTTACTATAAATACTGCTGTGTTAGGAACCATGCTGGCTTTCATTCTTCTTACTTCTCTTAATAATCGTTTAGCCTTTGACACGTTCCCTTCACTCTCCTTTTAATTTCTCTTTCATCCACGCTTTACGGTTATTACCTGCATTCGTTCCCTTTGCACTTACTCTCTTTTTCATCTTGTATGATCGAATAGAAACGTGTTCGCCCTCCTGTATACGCCTCTTACATGCATCTTCTATGTTATCGGCCATTGTATCAAAAAAGGGCTTGTATGCCTCTCCTGTTAACTCTCCAGTAACCTGTAATTGTATATACCCGTTATCTGTTTGGATCTTATATGTCACAAGGATTCCT
Source organism: Bacillus sp. FSL E2-0195 (assembly GCF_038003645.1). NCBI lineage: Bacteria > Bacillati > Bacillota > Bacilli > Caryophanales > Bacillaceae > Bacillus > Bacillus sp. FSL E2-0195. The sequence goes on from NZ_JBBOPN010000004.1 coordinate 10,366, forward strand.
CCTTTTTATTAATAAAAGGGTAAGAGTGAAATCCCTACCCTTATCGTAACGACTCTTAAAATTCGATACGGCCAGTGTTATATGCACCAGACTGTAAATTCTGTTCATACTGGGCCTGTTTAGTTGCGTTTGGTCTTACAAATGCATTTGCTTTCTGTACTTCTTCTGGTGATGCAATTTGTGTGTATCGTTCAAATGACATGCCCGCTTGTTTTTCAAATAAGTTTCGCGGGTTTGCTCCTGGGATAATCGCCATATCCATTGATAGGGCCGTATAATCAACTGGTGGCGCCTGTACTGGTGTAAGGTCTACTGTACGTGATCCATTTGCAACCGTTGTGCGCTCCACTTGTTTGTTAGCAATATCATGTGTTGCCTGTTCGTGTTCGTTTAGATTGCCTAGTACATCAGCTGTCGATTCATTTAATAGCGCTGTTAACTCGTCACGCTCTTTGTATAGGCTTGCTAACTCTGGGCTTACTGTTTCTGTTACCTTTGTATTAATGTTCCCTGTCGCTACGTCTTCATAGTTTAAACCGCCGTCAAATGCGCGGGCCATTGCTTCAGCCTGGGCCTTTTCTTCTCGTTCATGTTTAGTCAGGTCATTGTCCTTCTCTTTTGCTTCCTGCTTTGCGATCTTGTCATTAATATCCTGCAATTTATCTCGCTGAATGCTACCTTTTAACTCTGCAATCTCTTTTTTCATTTGATCAATAAGTGTCATATGTATAACCTTCTTTCATTAATTGTTGTATTAAATTGTCTAACAACTTATTACGGCAATAATATAACACCTTTTGGTTTCATATTCACTCCTTACTTTATATACATGGTTTTTGTTATTGGATCATAAGGAATCCTTTACAATGCCTTTATTTTCCTTATATAACGATAATACGGAGATTGCATGTAATCGCATTAAACAATGTACTTTAATAGGCTGTAAGGAATAATAATAAAACAAAACCCTTACAGTAGTAATCTTTTGGATAAACGGAAAATCGTTGCTCTTTTAAAAACTGAGTGGTGAAATTTTACTAGTCAACGTCCTCAAAGTTGAGATCATTCATAAAATAAAAAAAAGAGAGTACACCAGCACCCTCTTGTCCATCAAAAAAACATTTTAATTATTAACTCGCCGATTACTTTTAATGTATCTTTGTTGATTTCGAAATCCACTTTCAACTTATAAATATTGAATTTTATCTTCATGCGTCCCACGCTCCTTCCGAGTTTAATAACTCATAATATAAGGACGGACACGGAAGTATAATTCTTAAACAGTTCG